>JADQBR010000103.1 GCA_016278515.1 Bacillota bacterium | reverse complement strand
CAGCAGGCGTGCTTACAGCTACTCTACTTGGCTCCAAACGTTTAGAAGGAATAATCTCCCCAGTTTTCTCATCTAACTTGCCGAGATATTGCTGTTTATTATTAGGTTTCTTGTTAACCTTATCCCAATAAGATTTAACTTCGTAAACATAAGTTGAACCATTCTTCTGTTTTCGATAGCTCAGATAGAGGTCGTGTTGGTATTGGGTATAATACTTCTGGAGATATTCTTATTCTTATTTTTGGAGTTTCAAATGAAACTGGATGGCAAAGTGTTACCTTATATGAATTCAGAGATATTGCTGATTCCATAGGGTGTTATGAAGCGATTTTTTTAGATGGAGGTTCTTCAAGTCAATTAAAGTGGACTGACGGTTATGAGTACTATGGTTTTGGGGGTATATCTAGAACTGATGTGCCGACAATAGTAAATGTGATTAATCCTTAATTAATTATTGGCCCCTCTTGTCATGTGAGGGGCCAATGGTTTATGATAATTATAGAAAATTTGATTAGTAGAGGTGGTAGCTTGAAAAATAACTTAACTTGAGTTAAAAAAGTGCGCACTAAAGTAAGGCCTTGAAGGTCCTGAAAAAATGGGAGTTTAGTTTAAGCAACGGAAATGTCAGAAGCTTTTATAAGACCATGGGAACTTAGCAGCTTTGCAGCTTGTTTAATAGCTTTATCTTTCTGTTAATCTATCATTTCTTGTGTCATATCAATTTTATACAGGTCGCTTGGATTAAATACTTCACAAGTGACAGACATATGGTATATGGCGATGAGCATCATCCTTGCAATAGCGATTATGTCTCTTTTTTTGCTTCTCCTTTTATAGATGTGTTCGTATTTGATTTCGTAGTAAGATTTATCCGATTTCACGGCTGCATGGGCAACTTTTACCAATGCAGGTTGGAGGTAGACACCGGCACGTGTAATACAGACAGATTTCTTCTTGCCAGCAGATTCATTATTGCCAGGCGTTAGTCCCGCCCAGCAGCACAAACGTTTGAAGCTGGCAAATTGAGACATATCTGTGCCAATCTCGGAGATAATAGTGATTGCAGATGCTCTTTTAACTCCGAGAATGGTACTTGATGGCACTTTCGTAAGGTTTGACCAACTTATCAAGTTTTTGGTCTAATTCAACAATTGATTTAGTTACGTAATCAAGGTGAAAACGAACCATTATCATACGCTCTTTTTGTACCTGCGTCATTTGATATCCTTCGACAGATTCAACCACGGTATCTGCTTTTTTCGTTTTTATACTGTTTTGAACTGAGAAGTAATCTACGACTCACCTCACCGTGCTTTGTAGTATGTCTTCTCCTTAAACTAAATTATAGCTAAGTAGTGAGAGCCGCACACCATTTTTCATTACTATTTGTGCCGCCAGCGGCAGCGTGTGGAATGGAGGTTTTTATGAAAATAAGGGTAAGGTTTTTGATAATGATATTATTTTTAGTTTTTCTTGTCGGCTGCACTAGTACTAATAGTCAGAACCAAGTTGAAGAACTTAAACAGGAAAATAGTAAACTTTTAGAGGAAGTTGGAAATTTAACAGAAAGTAACGCCAGTTATGAACAACAAGTAAATAAATTAAGCCAACAAATAGAAGAATTAGAGTTAGATGAAAACAAAGTGATTATTCCTAAAAAATTAGATCTAGAAGTTTTAAAAGTAATGCTAATATATTTCGAAGGAGCCAAGGAAAACGATGATGAAAAAATCCGTTCAACAATAAAACTGGACAGCTGGAATAAGGATGGTTTAATAGCTTGGGGAAAGAGAAATTTAAAGAAAAGTGGTTTAATAAAAGTAATAGATTTTGAGCAGGATGATGTAGGCCGCCCACGTTATATTATTAATTTTTCCTATGGGACAGAAGGTAATATGATTGTTACCTTTGTATTCCAAAAGTTTGATAATAGTTGGAAAATAGTGAGTATTGATTAAAAACACCCTCCACTAACTGATTATATAAAACCTATGATTAATCCTATAGAGAAATTTTTTCAAAAGCAATCCCCAGTGACTGTATATGCCCAGGGCAATCAAGAAAAAACTGCCCCGACCTAAAGTTCCTGGTGAGCAGCGTTAACCGCTTGATCTATATCCGGTTTTATATTCTCTTCAGCTTCTTTGGATAATAGAAGCAGGTATTCAATAGTTCCCTCCAGGCCACGGATGGGTGAGTGTCCAGCCCTGAGATGAAAAAGCCAAAAGTTTTGGCGCAGTTGATAATCTTTTCTATCACTTCCCGGTGCACCTTGGGGTTACGTACTACTCCTTTCTTTCCCCCCTGTTTCTTTCCCTGCCTCAAACTGAGGTTTTATTAATGCCACTACCCGGCCCTGGGGTTTAACCAGAGGCGGCAGTACGGGAAGGATTTTCTCCAGGGAGATTAAAGCCACGTCTGCCTTATCCTCAAACTGTTCCGGCGATAAGTAACGGGCATTGGTTCGCTCCATGGATACAACCCTCGGGTCCTAGCGCAGTTTCCAGGCCAGCTGCCCATAACCTACATCCACGACATAAACTTTTTTGGCGCCGTTTTGCAGGGCGCAGTCGGTAAAACCACCGGTGGAGGCACCAATATCCAGTACCACTTTTTTCTGCAAATCCAAGGAATAAACCTCCAGGGCACCGGCCAGGTTTAGCCCGCCCCTGCTCACATAGGGTATCGCATCACCGGTTAATGAGATACAGATTCAGTTTTCCATGGACGGGGAAAATTGGTATGGACAGGACAATTCAGGAATATGGGTACGTAGTTACTGGCAAAACTATCAAAATGAATTTACAGATTTTCGTTTAGTTTCGTCCGGTGAAGGCAGAAGGGTAGTTTATATTAGTAGTAGAGATGCCGCCGGTAATATCGGCTACGGACACGCAGAAATCTATATCACTAAAGAAGTGATAAGAGAAACTTCGCCCGTTGCGACTAATCCCGGTAGTTCAGGGTTAACTGGTAGCAGTGTAGTTTAGAACGGTATTAATGCCTCTTTTGTAAACGGTTCATAAGGTAGAGTTGAATGTTCCCAGCTCCGGACCCGCTGCATTAACTCGAAATGTGTGCCATGCATCTATTAAGAGTTGTTTGTAGTTGACCTTCCTCCATCTGCTCCCTACCCCCTCCGCGCTGAACAGTCCTATCTATTATCCTGCAAACCCGGTGCCGGTGTTATACTTCCGGCTCAAAATTGAAACCACGGCTACTAGGTGAAAATTTAGCGGTGGTTTTCTTTGTTGTTGCACAGGAATAATTTGAAACATCTAATTTGAGTAATTCCTGATGTTATATTCTTCTGGGATTTGGGGTGTTTTTAAACTGAAAAGATGGCATCCATAGCTTGGCTTTCAAACAATGTCTGTGCCTGGATTATTTGATCCGAGAACGTTTCCAAGGATCTAACCCCGGCGTTTGAATTAAGCTGTATAGAAATTATTGAGAAATCTTCCTTTTTCTTTTCCTTGGATATTGTTTTCAATGTTGCCTCAGTGACTGTGCATCTACCATCTGTGATAAATATGATATCTCCTTTTTTAAACCTGCTTTCCTCCATTACCTTAATCGCTTTTTTCAAGGGACTGTTAAAGTCTGTCCCTCCGTCAAAGAAAAATTGAGCCATCTCTATAATATCCTTTGGCTGAATGTTTTTAGGTTTCTCAAATTTCCAAGTCCTAATCTCGTGGCTGCTCGCAAAGTTTATTAGGGCAAAAGCACGATTTTGTTTTCTGGCTGCAGCTGCAAGAGCGATTGCCACCGCTTTTGCCTCTGGGTCCAGACTCCTCATTGAGCTGGAGGTGTCCAGACAGACTACTATTGGCCCTTTGCCCAATTTTTCTTTTCCGCTCGGTGCATATTGAAGTGCTTTCCCTTCCGAAAAACGCATCAGAAAATCTTGGCGTGTTTGCGGTCTTCTCAGATTCGCCACTTCAGCCGGGAGTAATTTAGAGGGATCTTTACCATGAGCAATAGAAGTATTGACCACTGACTGATTTGTTTTCGACTTCTGCTTTTTATGGGCTATCCTTTTCATCCTCCCTGCTAGGTCAGCAACCTTCCTCAGGTTAAGATTTCCCTGGATTGTTTCTGCAAGTTCAATTCGTTCTCTAACCGACATCTTTTGTGGATCACCTGGTTCGCTTCCCCAACCTAATCCCGAGATAAGGTTATTGGCAGCCTTTGTTTGCCCCTGGGTTTCTGCACTGGCCCTCATAACTACTTTCTCTAGCTGTTCCTTCCCGGCTTCACTGTCCAAATAATACTCCAATAGTTGTGCCGCCTGTTGATTGATTTTTTTAGCCTGCTTTTTCCTTCTGGCGGCTTTCTGCTGGTTTGACTTTGCAGTATTTTGCAGTTCCTGTTTTTTCTCTTCGTCTTGGGCCATAGCCGCCGCGTCCTTTTGGGCATCTGCCTGGGCCTGGAAATGTTCTGCTTCATCCTGTTTTTCAGACGCCTCCAGCATTTTTTTCAACACGTCCTCCTGCTCGTTTATAAGTTTTGTTAACTGGGCACCCATTTGTACTGCTCCTAGGGCCGAGGCAAGTTCATCAAGTTTAGTATATGCCCTTAACCCCTGAAACTCCGAGTTATTTAGAACTTGCTCCAAAACTGCCCGGTGTGGCCTTACTTCGTTTTTGACCTCCTCGGCGGTTAAACTAGGTTCGAGTTTAAATAACCCTGCCCATGTGTCACCGAGAAGGTGAGGGAAAGAAGGAAGGGTTTTTGTGCCTTCCTCCTCCACCTCCTGCATCTTAGTGCTGATGGAACGGAGCTCCCCATATTTGCGGCAGTCAAATCGATCGGTGTTTAAAACGGATTTTAGCTTGAATTCCTTTTCCATACCGGCACCCCCTATATCCCCAGGCATTTATCAAGGACTTCATCGTTTTTCTTCTTGATGGCTCTTAATTTGTCCTTAATAATGCCGGTCTTAGACGGGTGCCTGTCTTCCATCTGTTTGATCTCTTTAACTAATTCCTTTAACTTCTTATTGGCCTCAGTGCCTGCTTCGGTGGTGCCGTTAGAAAGCGCATTATTAGCTATTTCCTCAGCTTCCTTCATAACCCTGTTTACGGTTTGAGTAAAGGTATCAACAGTATGTTTTTCAACAATACTTGAGACTTCTTTAATCTGCTCCGGTTCCACCCAAAGGATGTTGCTAAACACTTTAAGATCTCCCGGCTCTACCTGTTTGTTGCCGTTGAGGGCCGCTGCCGCCTTAATTACCGAAACACGGAAAACTGCAGCTGAAATACACCTTAAAAACCTCATTAAAAAAGACCCGCCGATGCTTAACGAATACAGCACGGGGAGCCTAATTAACTTCTTTCGGCAACCCGGCTATCATTGCGATACTGGTAACTCGCATTAGACCCTTGGCTTTGCGTCCTTACCTTTCGGTAAGTTTGCCTTTTCGATAAAATTGTAACCCCGTTCCCGCAGTCGAGAAATTGGGAAATTAGGATAGGAAAATTCATATTTATCCTCGTCGCGATAATAAATCAGCCCGTCATCTGTAATCTTCATTGTGTTGGCAACATATTTCTTTAACTTTTCGGTATCCTTTGCTTTTAATGCCTCAATTATATTGTATGAAATATTACTGATATGATTGCGAAGTTCATATTCCTTCTTAAATCTATCTACTTGTTCTTTAAGCACATCGCGTTCAGCTTGAACTTCTTCTCTTTCGGCTTTATTTTGTTTCAGCTCTGATTCAAGTTCTTGTACTTTAGATTGAAGGTTAGAATTTTGTGTCTGTAACGAGGATACTTTGTTTTGAAGTTCGTTAGACTTACCACACCCCGAAGCAAATAGCAATAATAAGACCAATAAAATAAAAGTTAGTTTTTTAATATTACCACCCCTTTTTATAATAATTTAAAGCTGCCCTTATTACAAGGACAGCTTTAAACCTTACGATCCTGAAATTAAGAATTACATAAAATCTACAATATAAACCATAATCCCGTTTCGGATACCTTTTGCTTGGTTAAGTTTGTAACTATCAGTTTTCATTAACGTTTCGAAGTCAGGATTAGAAATAAACCCACCTTCAACAATCAATGCCGGCATATTAGCCTTCGTTGGATTAAGAACTGTATACCCACAGCTATCCTCACTTAAGGTTAATATCTTACGCGCAAGATCTAGTGTTAAATTCTATTTAGTTACTAAATAATACTTTTGTAGAGGTTTCGTAAAACTTCAAAAATAGTTTTTGAGACCAGATTCCCCCCACCCGTCATCAGTGATTATGACTTTGGCCAAGACATTAGATATTCCTATACCGTCATTAGCCCCAGGGATTAAACTCTGGGTATAGTTTTGAGCCAGGCTTATATTTGCCACAATAGAGAGTAGCAAAATTAATAAAACCGCTTTAGAAATTCCCTCAAAAAGTTCTTTTGTGTTTTTGGCAGTAATAGCAATAAAAGTTAAAAGTGCAATAAGAACCAGAGAAACAATTATTAAAAAAAACATATACATACCACCTATATAGTCCTTTTATTCAGTCCCTTCCGGGGAGGAAAAATACTGGAAGAGCACCATTGAAAGCCTGCAAATTGCGCTTCGATATTTTTCGCTACCATTCGACACTTATATTACACTTCACCCAACGACCTAAACCCGCAAAGCAGAAAACTTAAGTTTTCTGAGGAATTATGGTTTTAAAAACTAAACCCCTGGTGTGGTTTAGCAGAGAAAACTGCTCTTACAGGTTTTTTTAACTTCAAAGTGTAATCCTTGCACCTTTTATGCTATTTCTTCTGGATAGTCTTTTGAGTTGTAAAATCTAATATATTTTCAGCTCTCTCAAGAGCTTTCTTTACGTCGTGTACATCTAAGCCCATAGGTAAGTCACCAGGATACCTGCTTTCAATATAGTAATCCTCAATTTCGCTACAATCATCTCGATATTGTTCGAAATCACTGTCATAATCGCTGCATAATTTGTTTAAATAAGTAAGGGAATGCGTCTTCAATAATTCTTCTCTTGTACTTAATAAAAATGCCTTGAAAACTTTCTCTATGCATTATTGTACTAAAAAAACCACTGCGCCATAGCTACCACCATTATTTAATAATATCTCAGCATCTTTTAAATCCCTTTTAGCGCGTTCAATCCAATCTTTAACTCTCTTACTGTCGACCATATAAAACAACACCTTCTTTAGCAATCAGGTTTGCAAACGTACCGCTTTTATTAAAATTCTTTGCCCAGTCATCGGGCGTATAAAAAATTATGTCCACAGGTTTATCAAAATTTAACCCACTATATTTATCATAAATATATAATCTCAGTTGCTTTAAAAATTTTCTCCTTTCAGATACATCTGCAATTATACAAATGTCTATATCACTGTTATCAGTTGCATCATTTGTAGCTTGAGACCCAAATAATATGATTTTATCAATCATAAATTTTGACGATAACCCTTTTATCAAATTTTGAATATCGCCAGAGGATTGCATAATATATTCCTCCTCGAGACTTTATACTTGACCGTTACACTTGAAAAAAGTTAATCCATCTTTTCCCATAATTCTATCTTAAAAACTTCTTAGAATCAAGCATACCTATATCATAAATCCTTCCGGATAATTTATCCTGATATACCTTTATCATCCCCTTCACGACCACGACGCCACAAAACTATATGCGTACATACCAGCGTCAATGAGAAAATTTTTTTAAAAGTCCCTTCCTGACTCTGCGGGCTCGCATTTTCTATTCTAAGAATGAAAAAAAGAGCTGCTGCACTGCGAACTAGTCAGTTCGTTGTGCAACAGCTCCTCTTCGTTTTGTTACTTATTGTTACATACTAAAAGTCATCATCAAATTGCGGTGGATATGGTAACCCTCCATTTACTGCAGGTGGGCACTGACCAAGTACTTCTTCACACTCAGGCGGCTGACAGAAGCCATAAGCAGGTACTAACAATTGGACTTCCGCAAATAATTTAAACGCTAAAATTACGTTAATACAGCAACGAATCTCATCCGGTCCTTGTTGTTCCTCAATAAAGCATAATAGGCATTGGTTAACCCACATATCAACTTCGCATCGGAACATGGGGTGAGTTCCTGCTCTGGATAAACCAACGGTTTTAGTGAATTCCGGGATCTCTACACAGCCTGTTCTGGTTTGACCATTATCGAAAGTTAAAGTAACGCGTACGACAACGGGCTGACCTAAACTAAACCTTACTCGACCGTCTCGAACTTCACAGCAACTTTCTTGCGTATCAACGTTTGGTGAGCAATCATTATCACAGTCCTCAAAACTCATAAATAATGGTTCTACCTGGCAATCAACAATAGCTGTTGCACCGGACGGCGGATTTAATCTGTCACCTGTGCAAACTCCCTGCGGGTTTATCCGGTTTACAGGCAATTCGAATACGTCGGCCTGCTTACATTCTTGATAAACCTTTTTTGTCTTAATACAAACAATTTCTGTCGGTGGCGGGCAACCTTGCGGGGGACATGGTCCCGGTTCAACTACATGACGGCGTCTTTCATCTGACATTAAATAATTCCTCCTTTAATAATTTTAGAAGCTCCCGGCCGGGAATTTCTTTGATGGTTTTAATGGTTTGCCATCACTATAACCTATTAAAATTCTACAAATTTGGACAGTATCAAAGCGAAGCCAAGGGAGACTAAAGGTGTTGCTACTATCCTGATATAGCATATTAAGAGATGTCGAATTTTGTTAGTAACAAAGTGAAGCCAAATTAATAAAGGAGGAAGCTTCTCTTTCGAAGCTTCCTCCTTTATTGCCAGTAAATCACTAATTAAATTTCTCTTTATCTTTTACGCAGTTCTTTTGTAGCCTCTGCAACTTCAGCAACACGCCGCGCAGTAACCTTCGCCCGGGACAAGGCAAGATCATCATTTTCCGCTGGCTTTTGTGCGCATGCACCATGATGACCGATTCCGTCGTCTATGTAGCTATCAGATACTATTGTCATACCATGGATGAACATCATATCAAACATAGCGTTTAACGTAGTTTCTTGGCCGCCGAAACGACCTGCTCCGCAAGAAACAGCCGCACCTACTACATTTAAAAACGCCTTTTCTTTACGCAAGACCCTAGTCTTATCCCAAAATGCTTTTAGCTGACCGGACACTGTTCCGAAATATACGGGGCTGCCAAAAATAATGCCATCGCTTTTAGAAATGATTTCATAAGCTTCTCCCAGCTTAGTACCCGTATAACACTTTCCTTCGCAAGGATCACTGCAATTATAGCAAAAAGGAATTTTCTGATCTTTTAAAGCCTCTGCTGCATGAATTAACTTAGTTTCTGCGCCTAAACGCTCTGCTTCGGCCAATGCTTCCTTGAGTAATGCTGCAGTACTGCCGCTTTTCTGCGGACTACCATTCAACCCGACAATTAGCATATTATACCTCCTTGTTTGATAAAAAATACTCACTAACAAACATTAGTATATTATATAAAAGAAACAAAATAAAGTTCCTTCCTTTGATTTAAAAGTGGCCGAGTGGCCCGTTTGCCATAACTAAGATAGCCCCTCGACACACAACCGTTGTTTTCGACATACATGGTAAATAATGGCCCAGGTGTTTAACAATAAAATCCAACTAAACTACAATATTAAGAAAACAAAGAGGTGCTGCTATTTATGAAAACAATGTCTAGACTCCAAAAAATTAAACAACTGGGACAGTCTCGAGAGCAAAGGCAGGAAGAAATAAGTGTCCAGGAAGTTTATTGCCTTTGGGACATGCTGGTTGCCAGGTAGCACCCGCGACGATGATCTAAAGTGGATACTATCCAACGGGCTCACTTTTTTGCAAAAACACGCAAATCAGTTAGACTTTCTTTGTGCATAAACCCTCAAAGCTTTGGTACACAAGGCTTTGATGACTATTCCTATACCATTTGTTACCTCAATGTATTACCCCTTTTTGCTTACAGCGGCCTGCGCGACTGCTATCAAAATAGACCAATCTCAATTTTTTAACATTATGGAACACTTTTATCATCTGTAGCATAAAAGACAAATTAATGGCTTCCAATAAATATGCTTATCAACAGAACCAGAAAAACCGCTAATGTCACCCCAGCATAAGGCCAGTCACGGGTTACCACGAATCCAATAATCGCTCCTACTACCCCTGCCACTGGAGTTGCTAATAAAATGAGCAACCCAAAGTTAATAAAGCCTTCTGACCTAAATTGAAACATGGCTTCAAAAATTTGACCCAAGGATAACGTATGGATTTCTTGAACCGGACTATAGAACAACAACACTATACCTAATCCCAAAAATATCATGCTTATAGGTGTTCCAAGCCGTAAAATATTTCTAAGCAGTCTTCTTTCCAGTTCCCCTGAGAAGGTACTCTTTTGTTTTTTTGTAAGTACATCTTCCATCAATTTCACCTTCTTTTATTCCACTTATATATTTATTCCGAACGCGTACAAAGCCATATTAATCGCCAATATCCCGAGAATAATGGCCAAGATATTACCCAATACCTTGCTTTTAACGTGGGTCGAAAGACGAGTTCCAATCAGAGCACCAAGAAAAGTGCCTATGATTACTGGAGCAACAATTAGAGGGTTAATCATTCCACGAGTGTAGTAAATGTATGCACTGGCAATTGCAGTTATTCCCACCATTAGGTTGCTAGTAGCTGCAGCTGCTCGCATTGGGATTCCCATCCCTAGTGTCATAGCCGGCACCTTTAATACTCCGCCGCCGATTCCCAATAGCCCTGAAAGATTACCAGCTATGAAAGATATTCCAAATCCTACAGGAAGTCTAGACACTGAATATTCTATTTGCTCTTTCAAGTATTTATCATAATAAGCACCGCTTAAAGATTTAAACCCGGATTTACTAGTTTGGGCAGGTTTAATATCCTTCTTTTTGAACATTGAGATCATTGTTAATATCAAAACAATAGCAAAAATACCACTAAGAGTGTTACGGTTTAAAACTGAAGCAGTAATGCCCCCCAAAATAGCTCCGAATGCCGATGCAATTTCCAAAACCATCGCTAGACGGATATTAGTTAATCCCTCTTCTAAATATGCCCCCGCCGCAGTCGTAGAGGTGGCAATAACAGACATAATACTTGCACCGATAGCTTGATGGACAGGAAGATGAAGTAGTAGTGTCAATGTTGGAACTAACAGCACTCCGCCACCGATTCCCACCATTGATCCTAAAGTACCGGCCATCAACCCTAACCCCATTAATTCTAAGAAAAAAATAAGATCCACTTAAAGCACCTTCTATCTCCAGGTGAACTAGGTTAAAACGAGTTCCACTTCCTTAATACTAAACTGTGAAAGTGTTAGTTGTAAAGCCTCTTTCATACTTTCTAACCGGGATTGATCCACGCTTGCCGACTTAAGCATCACAATTCCAGTCGAATCGCGAAATTGAATCAATTCCAAGGTTGTTCCCGGGGGAAATGGGTTACTGTAACCTTCTATAGAAGCTTGTACAAGTAACGTAACCGCAGTGATACGGGGTGCTTTGATCGAGGTGCGGTTGTTATAATTCACTTCCACTGGCGAGAATTTCCCGTCTTTCAAGAGGTAAAGGACATACTTTTCGATCGTCTCTTTATTTTCCGCCAATTCCGGCGCCCTATCCATCTTCATTTGATTAATCTTTTCTAAAGTTTCTTTAACAATGTTTGTTTCATGAAAGCCTTCCAGACGATAGAGCTCTCTGCCATTATCATCAACAAAAAGTGTCGTGGGATTGGTTTTAATTCGGTACTGATTGGCTTCGTCCACTTGAATTTCTACATATACCGTTTCAACCTTCAAATCAGGAAATAACTCAGCCACTTCTCTTAATACGGTTCCCATTGACCTTCCCATCGGACAGGCACTTAAAGTAAACAGGATGATTTTCTTCGTTAAGGAATTATTCATAGTCTATTTCTCCTCTCGTACATTGGCTAATTGAACTGTAAACCAAAAAGAATGTTCATCTTCCCTAGAAATTAAACCGACCTCTCCTCGGTGCTGGTCAATAATTTCTTTAACAATTGCTAGCCCAAGGCCCACTCCTCCTGTCTTACGATTACGGTAAGAGTCCAAACGGTAAAAACGCTCAAACACCTGATCCACTTTATCTTCAGGAATGGGTTGCCCCCAATTGGTCACCACCACTTTATAAACATGGTTCTCTTTTTTTCCCTCGATTTTCACCCAGCCGCCCCGATCATATTTCAAAACATTTTTCAAAAGGTTAGTGATCACCTGTTTGAGGCCCTCTTTATTTCCTAAAATATTGGCGGCTTGGATATTAGCTTCTACTTTTATTTGCCGATTATCCAATTCAAGTTCAAAACTTTTTAGCGTAGATGCAATGACGTTTTCTACAGAAATTTCCTGCAGCTCGTTCCACCCCAGTCTTTTCGATTCCCAAATATTTAACTGATGAAGTTCCTCCACCAAGCCGGTCAAATGCAGCGCTTCCTCATGCAAAGAACGGTAAAGTTCTTGGTTTCCCTGAATCACGCCAGTGTTTAAAGCTTCCAGATATCCTGTAAGATTAGTAAGAGGCGTCCTCAGTTCATGAGCTATGTCGCTCACCATTTTTTTCCGGAGTCCCTGTGTCTGCTGTAGCTTGGTGGACAAATGATTAAAGTCAGAAATAAGGCGACCAATTTCATCTTCAGATGAAATTTCTTGACAAGGATAAAACTCCCCTCTGGCCATCTTTTGAGCAGAAATTCCCAAGTGCTGCAAAGGTAAGATTAACTTCCGAACCAGGAAATAGTATAGGATACCGGCCACGATAACCGCCAAAATACTTGCCCGTATGAGATAAAATTGCATGGTGCGGTCGAACAAATTGCTCGATGCTCCGTCAATAACCTGATATTGCTTAGTAAGCAAACAGGCGAAATCCTTTACAGAAACACCTGCCAGCCAAATTACAATAGCAATCACAAGCAGATTAATCAGAATTAACTTAACCAGAATACTTCTTCGCCAAAAAAACAAGTTCTTAGGAGGTAACAAAGCGATACCCCATTCCCCTGACAGTTTCAATAATTTCACTGTTACCGTCATATCTCAGCTTTTCCCGTAGTTTACCGATATGCACATCGACTGTTCTTTCTGTAACAATTTTTTCCTGATGAGGATAAAGTTCTTCCACAATCTGTTCCCTAGTCAATATCTGGTTGGGATGACTCATGAGAAAATACAGCAAACGAAATTCATGGTGTGTCAAAACAATGGGTTCTCCTTTGTAATGAATTTCTCCCTTTAACGGTTTCAGTGTGAGTCCCCTGTAGGTTATTTTCCTGCAGCGCTGAGCAGTCCGCCGTAAAACGACCTCGACTCTTGTCACTAATTCCTGTGGGCTGAAAGGTTTAGTGACATAATCATCCGCACCTATTTTTAATCCTTGAATACGTTCAGCCTCTTCTACTTTGGCTGTTAACATGATAATCGGCACAGTGCTTTTCAAGTCTGTTCGGATCATTGTACAGACTTCTTCTCCGCTCAACAGGGGCAACATAAGATCGAGAATCACCAAACATGGGTCAAATTGTTTAAACTTTGCCAAAGCGTCTTCCCCGTCTTCTGCTTCCAAGGCTTCATACTCTTCTCTTTCCAAGTATACCTTGACCAGTTGGCGGATTTTAGCATCGTCTTCGACAATTAGAACAGATTTCCCCTTTGGCTTCATGAACACGCCTCCATCGACTGCCTCATTTTAGCGTACCCAACATTTCTTGCATTGACTCGTAGGTCATAGGTCCCACAATTTTCTCACGAATTACCCCCCGAGTATCAAGGATGAAACTAGCAGGAATTGACGATACATTGTACAACCGAGCTGCATCTCCGTTTTTATCCAGAAGGACCGGGAATGTAATTCCATACGCCTCCATAAATGATGTAACCGATGCCAGACTCTTTTCTGCTGTGGTCAAATTAACGGCCAGGATTTCAATCCCTGTGTTTCTGTTTTTAGTATAATATTTTTCCATTTCCGGCATCTCCAAGCGACAAGGCGGGCACCAACTTGCCCAGAAATTAACAATGACCTTTTTCCCTCTGAAGCTAGATAGCTTCATGGTTTTCCCATTTACACTCTGCAGTTCAAAATCTGGTGCCAGATTTCCTTTTTCCAGACCGACTGTCAACGGCTGCTCCTGATCCGAATTTGTTGACACTTCAGTTGAATTGGATGTTGCATCTGGACTCTTACTCTTATTCCCCCCCACATCATACACGCCCCAAATCATCAGTCCAATCAAAACTACAACCGCTAAATATTTTTTCATTGTTTAGTCTTCCTTTCTAATACGTAAAATTGCTAAAACTAGCTAGCCAGGCGCTAATCTTTTGTAACTGGTCTGTAAATAACAATAGACCCATGCCAATGAGAATCCAGCCGTTAATTATAGAGAGCAAGCTCAAACTTCGATTGATTTTTGTCACAAAACGTAAAGAATAAGTGATAATTACTGAAATCGCCAGAAAGGGAATACCTAAACCCAATGAATAAACTAAAAGCATAATCATCCCACTATAAACCGTATTGGCAGATCCAGCCAAAAGGAGGATCGAAGACAACGCCAAACCAACACAGGGTGTCCAACCGGCTCCAAATGACATACCCAGAATAAAAGAACGCAAAACATTTTTTTCCTCTGTTTGTTTAGCTTCCCAACGTTTTTCCATCATCAGAAAACGCAATTTTAAGATCCCCGCCATTTGTAACCCAAAGATAATAATCAAAAACCCGCTTATTTTTTGGATGATTTCCCGGTTATGGGTAAAAGTCTGTCCCAATGCACTGGCCGATGCCCCCATCATCACGAAGATTAAACTAAATCCCATAATAAAACTGAGAGAGCGGGTCAGTAACAATCGCTTGGATACCTCTATCTTGTTGTTACCAAGCGTTGAACCGGTAAGATTAGCAACATAAGCCGGAATTAACGGAAATACACACGGCGATAAAAACGATAACAACCCTGCCGTAAAAGCAAATAGCACTGAAACATTCTCCACAGAACTTCTCCCCCTATGTAGTTTTTAATATCAAGTTAAGTTTTTAAATTTTTATGATAAGTTACTTAGAGCCACCTAAATCTCAATTGCATTCCTTTAAAATAACACCATTGAATACTTATTTAGTATTAAGTCTTTTCTTCTCTGCAACCCAATTAATGCTAAGACAAAGTACGGCAAGGCTTAAATATAGAATTTGCTCTTGAGAAAACCCCCACCAGTAATTATCTTTGAGCGGGTTCAAAAACAGAATAAACACTTGCCCTAGGCTAAACCATAATAGAGCCTGATTTAGATGATGAGGCTTGTCGATTTTTCTGCTCCTCCGATAAATCAGCAGGAGAATGAGCAAGGAGATGATAATTTTACTCCCATAAACCAATACCATTTGTTTATTCAAAACCAAATCAATCAAATAGTATACTGCTGAGGCAGCCAAAAAACCTGCAGTCAATAAATCCCCATAAACCCAAATTGAAACGTGTTCCTTCTGCGCCCGAAAATAAATATAGGTGCTTGCAACTACCACAGCTAACCAGATCCCGTGCTCTCCACCCGAAAAATAGAGTAAAGCTAGAGGGTTGGTGACAACAGTTACCGGTTCGAAAAGAATCAAGCTAAATTTCCATACCACAAGAGCAATAATTAAACTGTTTACGATAGTCTCAATAATCCGTCGATCTGGATATCCAGCTCTTTGCAAACGGTGTTTTATTACAAAATATCCCACGAATGCGGAAAGGCAAATAATTAGCCATAGAATTTTGAGCAAAAAAGGCCCCACTTGAAGAACCTCGTACATCTTTTCACCTCCCCAGGTCTTATCAGCATATCCTTTAAAGACTTTACCATCTATTTTTAAAGATTTTATAAAGATATAAAAAATATTCTTCTCCGCATTCATCTCCAATACTACAATCAGTCTGGTTAAGCTAGATAACAAACACCCTCCTTTATAAATATTCGATCATAGCTTTAATTCTTAAATATGAATAAACATCTTATGGATAAGCATTTTAGACATTTCTTCTGCCCAATGGATATAATTTTGCTCCTTTAATGTGGCCGCTTTGATATTCTGATGATGTCCGAACATCGATAAGAATACAGCGGGGGTTTTCCTTTAATTTTTGTTCTAAGTCTTTTGGACTTAAATCAACCAGTTCTTTAGGATGTTGGAAAAGGTTCAAAAGGTTAATAAATGCCACGTTAATTCCTCCACTGTTTTTTGTCTTTATTAATTATCCACTGAATTAGAGCAAAAAATGACCGACTAGAAGGATCTCCTGCTCTTTTTCCTCTCTCGTCTTATCCTGGGTACTCTTTTTAAAGACTATACCATCCAATTTTAAAGATTATATAAAGTTGATAGCAATCTAGCTACATTCATGGTTGACAAAGTTTGTGAACTAGTTTTATAAGCGCCCACAAATTTCTGATTTTATCTAGTAATTTCTATGTTGTTTTGTATCCTGTTTGAAGGCAAAAAATAAGAACCCCACTTTTATGTGAGATTCATTGTATCTTTTGTTTAGTTTGATGTTAAGCTTCCTGTTCCTGAGTCATCTCCTTCAGACCAGTCCAAATTTTTACACCAATATTCTATCATAAAGCAACCATAATCATTTTAAGCCTTACTTCGATTGGTCTCTGTTGTTCACAGCGGCCTGCGCAGCAGCTAGTCGGGCAATGGGCACCCGGAATGGTGAACAGCTGACAAAATCCAAGCCAATTTGGTGACAAAACTCTATTGAACTGGGTTCTCCCCCATGCTCACCGCAAATACCGATTAAAAGGTTAGGGCGAGTTTCCCTTGCTTGTTGAACCGCCATCTTCATTAATGAGCCTACGCCATCCCTATCTAATACGATAAAAGGATTATCACTGAGAATCTTCTCATTTACGTAGTGATGCAAGAATTTGCCCTCAGCATCATCCCGACTAAACCCAAAAGTAGTCTGGGTCAAATCATTAGTACCGAATGAGAAAAAATCTGCCTCTTTAGCAATTTCTCCAGCGGTTGTACACGCCCGCGGCACTTCAATCATTGTCCCCACTTCATATTTAAAGTCTACACCTGTTTCTCCCTTAATAGCATCGGCAGTTTCAATAATTAATTTGCGCAGGCGGGCCAGTTCATTGACATGCCCTACTAGAGGAATTTCTACTTCGGGTTTAACATCAACGCCTTCTTTAATTAGCTGCACAACAGCTTGAAAGATTGCTTTTGCCTGCATTGCGTAAACTTCCGGGAATGTAATCCCCAAACGACAGCCCCGGTGCCCAAGCATCGGGTTAAATTCAGTCAAAGCACGTACTTGGCTTAATAATTCACGTTTTTCCTGTAATCCTGTCTTTTTGCCTTGGCACTCTAATTTTGTAATTTCGACTAAAAGCTCTTCTAAATTAGGCAGGAATTCATGCAGCGGCGGATCCAGTAAACGGATAGTAACCGGGAATCCGTCCATAGCTTTAAGAATGCCGTAAAAATCTTCCTGCTGCATAGGTAGCAATTTATCCAAAGCTTTTTGACGCTCCTGAACGCTGTCTGCTAGAATCATCTGCTGCACAATAGGAAGCCGTTCCTGGGCCATAAACATGTGCTCTGTACGACAGAGGCCAATTCCCTCAGCACCAAATTCTCTTGCTTTCTTAGCATCCTGTGGGGTATCAGCATTAGCTCGCACTCCCAGTTTCCGAACATCGTTAGCCCACTCCAAGAGAGTCAGGAATTCTTGGCCTAGTTCAGGATCTATCATGGGCACATGACCTTTTATAACCTGACCATTCGCACCGTCAATGGAAAGATCATCACCTTTTTTCACTATTAAGCCATCCTGGGTTACTAGTTGTTCCTTATCATAATCAATCTTAATTCCTTCACAACCGCATACGCAAGGCTTACCCATTCCCCGGGCAACCACTGCAGCATGACTGGTCATACCGCCGCGACTGGTTAGTATCCCTTGGGCAGCAACAATTCCGTGGATGTCATCAGGGGTAGTTTCTGTGCGTACCAGCATCACTTTCTTACCAGCTTCGCTCATCTGCTCCGCTTCGTCCGCATCAAAGACTACCGTACCTGAAGCCGCACCCGGTGACGCCGGCAGACCTTTGGCAACTACCTCCAGCTTAGCTTTAGGATCAATTCTCCGATGTAACAGCTGATCTAGTTGAGCAGGCTCTACCCTCTTTAACGCTGTTTCTTTATCAATTAGACCCTCGGATACCATATCAACAGCAATTTTTATAGCCGAACTAGCAGTCCTTTTCCCAGTTCTAGTTTGCAGCATATAAAGGTTGCCCCGTTCAATTGTAAATTCGATGTCCTGCATATCCTGGTAGTGATTCTCCAATAAATTGCATGTTTTAATAAACTGGTCAAATACCTCAGGTAGTTCTTCTTGTAGGCGCGTAATAGGTTGGGGTGTACGTATCCCGGCCACTACATCCTCACCTTGAGCGTTCAGCAAATACTCCCCATATAGGACTTTTTCTCCTGTAGATGGGTTACGGGTAAAAGCGACTCCGGTACCGCAATTGTTACCCATATTGCCAAACACCATAGACTGCACGTTTACGGCCGTACCTAAACTATCGGGTATTTTATTGATTTTACGGTATACATTAGCTCGCTGATTATGCCAGGAATCAAAGACAGCTCTAATGGCCAGATCCAGCTGCTCGATGGGATCCTGAGGGAAACTACGACCTACCTTGCGACTGACAATCGACTTATATCCTTCAATTATTTTCTTCAAACTATCTTCTGTTAACTCATAATCAAATTCAATACCCTGCTGATCTTTATACTTATCCATCACCTGTTCAAAATTATAATGTTCAATCCCTAGTACCACATCACTAAACATCTGAATGAAACGCCGATAGCAATCCAACGCAAATCGTTCATCGCCGGATGCTTCTGCTACCGCATGTATTGTAGTATCATTCAACCCTAGGTTAAGAATGGTATCCATCATACCTGGCATTGATATAACTGCTCCGGAGCGAACTGAAACTAATAGAGGATTCTTTGTATCGCCAAATTTTTTGCCGACAGCCCGCTCCACTTCTGCTAGTTTCTCTCTCAGCTGTTCTTCCAATCCCTGGGGAAACTGTTGACCCTCTAGAAAGTACTGATTACATGCTTCGGTTGAAATAGTTAAACCTGGTGGAACCGGTAGTCCTATCTTGGTCATCTCCCCTAAATTAGCCCCTTTACCACCGAGCAGCGGCTTTAAATCTGCTGCGCCTTCATTGAATAGATAAACGAATTTGTTAGACATAACGCTCCCCCTTATAGTAAATCTCTAAAATTGTACTAGCCGTTTCTTCCACAGCTTTATTAGTAACATCAATAATTGGACAACCCAAGCGTTTCATAATGCTCTCAGCATAATCTAGCTCCTTTAATATCCGTTCCATGTTAGCATAGTCTGCATTTGACATCAGACCAAGTGATTTCAATCGCTCCTGCCTAATATCGTTTAAAAGCTGCGGGCTGATAGTTAATCCAAATATCTTTTTCGAAGAAATATTATAGAGTTCCTCAGGCGCCGCCACTTCAGGTACTAAGGGAATATTTGCACTCTTAATTCTTTTATGAGCCAAGTACATGCTAACCGGCGTCTTAGATGTTCTTGACACACCAATTAAAACAACGTCGGCGGCCGCTAGGCCCCGAGGATCTTTTCCGTCATCATACTTAACCGCAAATTCAATGGCCTCCACCTTACGAAAATATTGTTCATCCAATTTTCGCAAGAGACCCGGCTCTAATTTAGGCGAAGTTTTAGTCACCTTTATTAATGATTCCATCATCGGTCCTAGAATATCTACAGTTACTAAACCCTGCTCCGAGCAAAGCGCTATTAATTCCTCCCTAAGTTCCGGAATTACTATAGTATATGCTATTAAGGCATTAAACCCCTTGGCCTCATCCACAATATCCTTGATATGTCTCTTATCTGCTACATATGGAACACGGCGTATTTCAATCCGCCCGGAGTTAAATTGACTAGCTGCCGCTCTAGCTACAAACTCGGCTGTTTCTCCTAATGAATCGGAAACTACATAAATCACCGGTAAATCATGTGTTGCAATAAGTCTTCACCTCTCTTAAAAGATTTACAACTGCTTGCAAAAATCAGCTTCCTTAAACTTATTATCGACCTTCTCCAAATTCCATCAACAGTTTTGCCAGATTTGTTTTTGTAATACGCCCCACTACTTCCAATATTTCCTTTCCTTTGTCATCCAAAAAGGTCTTAACTACCGGCAGTGTATCCACTTGATGCTCGATTATTTTTGTAGCTGCCAGTAAGACAGTTTCTTCCAAGGTAGTTATTACGATATTGGGCATACGAGTCATTGCTATCCCCACAGGCACCTGTTTAGGATCGCTCTGCCCAATAGTAACCTTTAATAAATCTTTCCGGGAAACAACACCTTCCAGATACCCTCCTTCACTAACAACCGTCAGCGTACCGACATCCTCTATAAACATAGCCACAATAGCATCATATACAGAAGCTCCTTCTCTAATGACTACGGGAACAGATTTTATATCTTTAACCCTAATTTTTTTTATTTCTTCCGCTAAAAGAGTATTTACATTATTGCCTTTATAGTAGTAGCCGACTCTTGGCCGTGCTTCCAATATACCGGACATAGTTAGTATTGCCAAATCCGGTCGTAAAGTTGCCCTAGTGAGGTCCAACTGCTGTGCAATATTCTCACTAGTAATTGGCCCTGCGCGTTTAACAATTTCTATGATCTTTTCCTGACGCTGGCTAAACCGAATAAGTGCCACCACCTTCCTAGCTAATGTGTTATACTAATTTTATAATCTGCTAATTATTATATACTATATAAAAAGAAAAATCTCCTTCTTAATAACTGAAATTAATTTTCAATAGCTCCCCGGTTGCGCCCAGCATATTAAAATATTTAAATGATACAAAAACATTATGGGCTTAACCTACTGTGTAATGAAAATTTGGATATTCGTTGATAATTAAAAAATACCGATGGTTGTTACCCCATCGGTATTATTTAATTAATCATTAATCAACTCCAGTTTTACTCCTGCCTTATTAACAACCAATTCCCGAATATGCTTTAATATGGCCAAACGGTTTTGCCGTACCTCTTCATCCTCTGCCATTACCATCACCTGTTCAAAAAATGCATCAACCGGTTGACGCAGCGAAGCAATTTCCTGAAGCATCTGGGTATAACTGTCACTTTGTTTCAGCTTTTTCTCAACCTCATTCACTGCCTGCCAAAGGTCACTTTCTACTTCCTCCTGAAACAGGCCAGGCTGCACAACCATGTCTTGACCACCTGCCTTATCCGCTAAGTTGCTGGCTCGTTTGAACGCAGTAGTTAGAGCCTCAAACTGCTCATCTTTACGAAACTCACTTAAAGCCTCAGCACGTTTCAATGCATCCAATGAATTATCCCAACCCGCCGCCATGACAGCGTTTACCGTATCGTATTTCATATTCATATCCTGGAGGATTGTTTCCACCCGCTGGCGGAAAAATATCAGTATATTATCTTTGACATCATTAAAACTTTCAGTTAATCTGCCTTCATAAAGCTGCAATGCTTTTTCCACTATTTCGCTGAAAGACAACTCCAGTTTCTTTTCGAGAACAATATGACAAATACCCAAGGCCTGGCGTCTTAAGGCATAGGGATCTTGTGACCCGGTGGGCTGTATCCCTATCCCAAAGCAGCCTACAATCGTGTCCATCTTATCCGCAATACTTACCAAGGTTCCAGTAATGGTTTGAGGGATCTCATCGCCAGCAAATCTCGGCTGCCAGTGCTCCCTAATGCCTTGATAAACGATCTCAGCTTCACCGTCATGCTTGGCGTAGTAACCACCCATAATGCCCTGCAGTTCAGGGAACTCATACACCATATTACTTTCCAAGTCTGCCTTGGACAAATAGGCAGTTCGCAGAGCGAAATCTTTGTAATCTGACCCAGCTAAGTCGCTCAAGTATGAGGTGAGCTCCTTTATTCTTTCTACTTTTTCAAAGATAGTTCCTAGCTGCTCTTGGAATACTACATTCTTTAAAGTCTCCACTTTAGTCTCCAGTGGCTGTTTGATATCTTCAGTATAGAAAAATTCCGCATCCGCCAAACGCGCCTTAAGCACTTTTTCATTACCTGCAGTTACAATCTCAATATGGTCGGCCGTTCCGTTACGGACAGTAATAAATTTATTTAGCAGTTTGCCATTCCTATCCTTGACAGGAAAATAACGTTGATGCTCTTGCATGGGGGTAATTAATACCTCTTCGGGCAGTTTCAAATACTTCTCGTCATAGCTACCACATAAAGCAGTGGGGTATTCCAAAAGATAAGTAACTTCCTCCAGTAGGTCTTTATTTTCCTCTACAATACCGCCTTCGGCCTCCGCCAGCTGCTGTATTTGCTTCCAGATCTCTTTTTTACGCTTAACTTGATCAACAACAACATAAGCGTTTCCTAGGCTTTCAACATAATCCCCAGCGTTACTTAATACAACCGACCCTTGAGAGAGGAAACGATGGCCCTTGCTTTCCCTGCCTGAAACCACACCGGCAATTTCAAAACTGACTACATCTTCTCCAAATAAGCCGACTAACCAACGAATTGGCCTTGCATAGCGCAATTTTTCGTAACCCCAACGCATAGGCTTAGGGAAATTAATGGATAACACTAGGTCTTTCAACATGCCGGCTAATATTTCATCAGCAGGTCGCCCATCGTCTTTCACTACAGCAAATACATATTCACCGTTATCACTTTCTTTTGTAATTAAGTCTTCAACCGGTATCTTCTGCCCTCTGGCAAACCCTTGGGCAGCTTTTGTCGGCTGTCCATTAGCGTCAAAAGCCACCTTTTTAGAAGGTCCTCTAACTTTCTCAATCAGATCAGATTGTTTTTCTTCTAGCTCTTTTACCAAAAGAGCTAGCCGCCGAGGCGTACCCATGACCGCTATTTGTTCGTAATTTAGGCGGTTAGCCTGACATTGTTCTTCCGCAAGCTTTTTTAGCTGGGACAGTGCCGGCGCCATAAATCTAGCCGGTATTTCTTCAGTGCCAATCTCCAACAGCAAGTCTCTAGCCATGATTAGCCTCCTCTCCCTTAATCTGGTCCAATTCCAGTTTTTTACGCAAGCTTGGATCCTTTACCAGCGGATAGTTCAGTCTTTCTCGTTGTTCTACGTAACCCCTTGCAACAATACGGGCCAAGTTTCGCACCCGAGCAATAAAGCTTGTCCGTTCAGTGACGCTTATAGCACCGCGAGCATCCAGTAAGTTAAAGGTATGAGAACATTTCAACACGTAGTCATAAGCTGGCTGTACTAATCCTTTCTCAATTACCGCCAAAGCTTCTTTTTCGTACATATCAAACAAAGAAAATAGCATATCAGTATTGGCAGCTTCAAAATTATAATGTGAGTAATCTACCTCGCCTTGATGATGCACATCACCATATGTAATGCCATCTACCCATTCAATATCAAATATACTGTCCTTTTGCTGAATATACATGGCCAATCTTTCAATACCATAGGTTATTTCCGCACAGACCGGGTAACAATCAATCCCTCCGCATTGTTGAAAATAGGTGAACTGGGTAACTTCCATTCCATCCAGCCAGACTTCCCAACCTAGTCCCCACGCACCTAATGTGGGGGACTCCCAGTTATCCTCAACAAACCGGATGTCGTGCTTCTTAGGGTCAATACCAATACGCTCCAGACTGGTTAAGTACAGCTCCTGTACGTTATCCGGTGATGGTTTTAAAATAACTTGATATTGATAGTAATGTTGAAGACGGTTCGGGTTTTCCCCGTATCGACCATCAGTAGGACGCCTAGAGGGTTCTACATAGGCTACATTCCAAGGTTCGGGGCCCAATGCCCGTAAAAAAGTCGCCGGATGCATTGTTCCTGCCCCCTTTTCTAAATCGTAGGGCTGTTGAATGATACAGCCTTGTTCTCCCCAATATTGATTTAGCGTGAGGATTAACTCCTGAAAATTCATTTGTCTGCCTCCTTTTTAATACTTAAAGATACAGGTTCGAAAAGACAGTTATGCTTGAGTGGCTTTTCGAACATCCTCTTAAATAAATATAAAAATCTCCCATCCCTAGTTCAGGGACGGGAGATTTTCCCGCGGTTCCACCCTGGTTGACCATTAATGGCCCACTCTTGGTTTATGCAGGTTTTACAGGTATGATGAACTCATACTTTCTTCCTGCGGCTTGGAAGCGCCATCGCTTTTCTTTGTTGGACTCTCACCATCCCCAACTCGCTCTTTTAAAAATAGCGACCTCTTCCGCATTGCCAATTATTTTTTTCTACTTTAGCAAAAATTACGTAAAAAGTCAATCCTCTAAAAACCGTATTAAAAAGTATTGTCGTTAACCGTTATGCTTAGTTAGCGTTAGATCCAACGGATGCTCCTCGGTTGTGCCGTCGGGACGCACAATTTCTAATGTATATTTCTTGGCTACTGCTGCAACCGTTCCAACTCCTGCCAAAATGGCCAGCGCCGGGCTGGCTAAAATACCAACTAAACTCAACGCCCCTACATTTGCAGGAACCTCCACTAATGTTTCGTTTTCTCTCTTAATTTTAATCTTAGTTACATTGCCCTTGCGAAAAATCTCTTTAATCTGGACCATCAGTCTGTTACCATGATCTTGAAACTTTTTATCCCATTTATCTTCTTTTTCTTCCAAATAGATTATTGCTTGCACTACATCGCCTTCTACAATATCCAATGCTTCTTTTGCTTCCTTAAAAGATACATTTACTCGCTGGCGTATTTGATCAATCTTTTTTAATTCATCCATGACTAACCCTCCTTTAAATGCGTGTTCGAAAAAGCGCTTTTGAGTGACTTTTCGAACATCCTCTTAATCAGTTTATACTCTTATTATATATTATCCCAATTGAATTGTTAGTTAAACTATCGAGTCTATTTTTTCTTTTTAAATGCTACCTGAACATTCATTTAAAAATTTGCGGCTACGCAGTTTTTTATCCAGGCGCAGTTCAATATACCGACCCAGTAAAGATGATAATTCATTTTCATCTGCACTTCCAAGCCTTAGGCGGCAGCATTTATCAAGATTCATATTGCTAAGAGCCTTCAAACTGGCTAATGCCCCCATACTTATATTTGTTGCATATTTATACTGGCCCGCACATTGAGAGCATAACAAGCCCCCTTGTTCTAAGCTGAATTTAGCGTCTCTTTCAATACTGCCGCCGCAATGCAGGCAAACATTTAATTCAGGTGCATAACCCAAAAGATTTATTATTCTTATTTCAAAGAGCCGAGTTACTAAACCGGGATCATAATTCTCTAGAAAATGCAGGCAGGTTAATAATAAATAAAAGATATCTTTATTGGGTTCCCTGTCCGGCACCAATTCAACAGTTATTTCCGCCATATAAACCGCGTGGGCAAACCGATCTAAATCGGTGCGGAGAGAGGTAAAGGAATTAATAGTTTCACATTGGGTAACTGTAACCAAAGAAGAACGCCCCTGGTAAAGCTCAAATTTGGAATGACAAAAAAGCTGCACTCCACCTCGCATTTTGCTTTTGACTTTGCGAACACCTTTGGCGATACTGGAGATTTTCCCCTCCGGCGTGTAGATGGTTAGCAGCTTATCTGCTTCCTTATAATCCTGATTTTTTAAAACCAATCCCTCGACCTTTAAGTACGCCAACGGCTTTATCCCTCCGAAAACTCCATGATTTCTGGCTGAAATTCCTGATCGCCAGCGCTTTTACAGTCCTTATAAATCAAATAAGCGCCGATATAACCGGTTAACATAAATATTTCCCAAAAAGCATCGCTTCTACGCATTTCTGATCACCTTCCTGCTATCGTTATGACAGTTATTAAGGTTCCCTACATATGACGATGCATACTAGGTGATTGATACCATTTAGCAAACACGTACTGTTATTAGTTTTCCTCACCTTTCCCGTGAGTCGTAACCAAAATTTCTTAATAGCTCAATATCTTTACGCCAGCCTTTTTTAACCTTAACCCAAAGATCCAAGTAAACTTTACTACCTAAAAGGGTTTGGATATCTGCTCGTGCCAATTTACCAACTTCTTTCAGAAGCTCTCCCCGTTTCCCAATAATAATGCCTTTTTGAGAATCTCTCTCTACATATATAATAGCATCTACATACAGCATCCCATCTGGTCGCTCCTGCATTTGCTCCACAACAACCGCAATAGAGTGGGGAATTTCTTCCCTGGTTAATTGTAAGACTTTTTCCCTAATTAATTCAGCGGTAATAAATCTTTCCGGTTGGTCGGTAATAGTGTCATCAGGATAATATTTAGGCCCTTCAGGTAAATAGCTGATTATTAATTCTTCAAGGATCTCAAGATTGTTTCTCTCCGCAGCGGATATGGGTATCCATTCAGCAAACTGGTGTTTCTCATGCAACTCGTTTAAAAAAACCATCAGTTGATCGGGATGAACCAAATCAATTTTGTTTGCAATAAAAAAGACCGGCGTGTCCGATTGCTTAAGAAGTTCTACAATATATTCTTCACCGGTTCCCCATGGCAGTGAAACATCCACCACATACAAAATAAGATCCATATGTGCCAAGGCGCTGGTAGCCGCTTTAACCATATACTCTCCCAAAGCGTGTTTTGGTTTATGTATACCGGGAGTATCAATGAATACAGCCTGAACATTATCTTTAGTCCAGACCCCTTGTATTTTATTCCTTGTTGTTTGCGGCTTATCCGACATTATTGATATTTTTTGACCAATTATCTGATTTAAGAGCGTTGATTTACCAGCGTTGGGACGCCCAACTATGCTGACAAAACCGGTATGAAATTCATTATCCATCTTAACCTCCATTCCGCCTGATTAATCACTTAGGCGTGTTTGCATTCAAAGTAAAAGACCCCGGCAGCAGCTCACTTATGGTCAGTTCCTGAAAATCACCGTTCTTATTAACCATTATTACCTTAATGGCCAACCCAAATTCAGCTATTATTTGCCGACAAGCACCGCAGGGCGAGCAATATTGGTCACTATTACAGGCTACGGCAATAGCCGCAAAATCCCTCTCACCTTGGGATACGGCCGCACTGATGGCCGATTGTTCGGCACAAATCGTTAATCCGTAAGAACTGTTCTCTACATTAGAACCGGTAAACAGCCTACCTGAATTAGTTAACAAAGCCGCCCCAACAGGAAATTTAGAATAAGGCGCATAAGCATGTTCTTTGGCTTTAATGGCTTCTTGTGCTAATTCACTGCTAATCATCATGTTAATACCCCACAGTTAATAGTCTATTCTAGTATCCCCAGGTACAATTTGAATCCATATCTGCCCTGGGGGAAACTTCATTTCTTCCCCATTAATATCATTATATTTGGTCGGTTCTTCTAGCCCTGATTTACTCCATTTCCCCTCATAGGCAATGCCGTTCTTAAAGACAAGAATCTTACCTTCACCCATAACAGCCATGGCCAAGCGTCCTTCTCCATCGATAACCTTAGTGTTGACATACTGAATGATAATATTCTTAGCCCGCAGCTGACTATTCTTGCTTCCGTCGATATAGGCCTTACCTCCCATATAACGTAAATAATCATCTGTGTCTTCTTGATAAACATATTTCACCTGGCTGTATTTTTCGGGGTAGTAAATAATAATTTCCTCGCTCTTGCGCAGATCCTCAGAAGCAGCAGGTACTTCCTTTTCAAACATAAATCCGCTAACCTCCGTTTTATCGTTCATGTTAAAATCTTTAGCTAATTGATGCATGTTCTCTGTGCTGCTAAATAAATTATGGGGAGGCACTCGATCGTTTACTCGCCAAAATCCCCGAGTAATAGGCATTTCATTCAAATGGTCAATGCCGTATTCTTTAAAGAACGTCTCAGCTTGGGGGCTCTCACCTACATGAACATAAACAGCGCCTGTATCCTGGGCAAGGGTGATAAAGTACGGCCGCGCACTGCGTATGGAGCCAATTCTAGCGGATTGCCCGTGGTAATAAACCGCCAGCAACCGGGTTATTCCCCCTTCAACTAATGCTTCATAAACCAGATCCGCATCCGCTACCCCGTAGACAGGGCGCGCCGCAGGCGAGTTACCAATCATTACTGCTAATGGTCGATCTTGAGAAATCGATGATACCGCCTGCCCATCTAGTGGACAGCGCATTGAATCATCTTCTTTGGGTTGCTCTTCTTCATTTTTCGAGGGTGAATTAGCCATATCAGATAAATGGTCTTCTTCTTTATCGTTAACTCCCACTGGGGGAACTCTGTTTTCCAATGCATGATTAATATAATAATAAGCGCCAATGCCTGCTGCAATTGCAAATACTAACAGTAATAAATACAACTGATTACGTTTGAACCAATGCTTCATAATACCCTCCCCCTGTAATCTCTATTATTACTTTCCTTTATACGGCGGCAAAACAACTTCATCACTGGGAGTAATAATAACCTGAATACCAAACTGCTGCAATTCTTTGCGAATAATATCCAGGCTGCTGCTTAGTATCCTTGGGTCACCCATAGCTTTAATGACTATGGGATTTACTGCAATTGGCTGCTGATTCACTAAAATAATCGGCCCCGCGCACCTAATTGATGAGGTAGTAATCAAGCGATTGTTACCAACTGACACGCCCGACGCACCGGCGGAAAACAGCTCGTTTACCAAATCCCGAACATCTCTGTCGTGAACAATATCTACCGAGCTAAAACCATCCTGAGAGTCATATAATTCAATAATAATTCCCGATCCAGTCATTTCTGCAAAACCGGTCTGTATATTCAATTCTTGCAATTTATTGCGAAGGGAAGCAACTTCATCAACCCGCATTTTAAGACGGTCCAGCAGAGAACGTGCTGTTACTAGCGATACCTTCCCATCATTAACTTCAATTTCTATTACTGGCCACGTACCCTCCAACAAAGGATCATTTTTTATCTGCTCAATAGTTTTATCACTTAAATAACCTGTCGGGTCATCAATAGTGATACCTTCACTGTCACCTGAATAAATACTAATTATACTTTTATCGTTAAACTTAGATAAACCTGAGTCCGAATGGCCCAGAATTGAAACCACAGTCTCTCTTCGTTTGGCGTCTTGCTCTCTTTGAATAACATCCTGCACACTTCTACTGTACTTAGTCTCCAGTTTTGCAATACCTTCGGGCGTATTTGCCCTATCTATTTCAAATTTGAATTGAGCCAGGATATCCCGAACTGCTGAATTATTCATGACACCGGCTTCAGTTGCCTGCTGCTCACTGTATTGAACCAACAAGTCCGCGCCTTGGCGTGCCACTTCTACTCGGCTCATTTCCCCGGGAAACTGAATATAGCCGGCAGACCTTGCTAACAATACAGAATTAAAAAGCAATACAACTAACATCAACAATAATGCAATAGGTAAAATATTGCCGGACATAGTCTGTCTGCGCACTTTCAGCCACCTCTCTTCCCGCTAATCTTGAACCTACAAATCTGATTGTTAGATATCAAAACAAGCTTTTAAACAAATTATATACTTTATCATAAAAAATAATAATACCGATAACCACTGAACTTACAGCTGCCAGCAGTACGGCCCCTGCAGCAGTATCCTTCGCTATTTTAGCTAACGGGTGATACTGGTCGGTCAGAAAGTCCATGGTGGCCTCAACTGCCGTGTTAATGATCTCCGCGATTAAAACAATAGTCATAATTAATAGCAGTACTAACCATTCGTAAGTAGATACTTCTAAAAAATATCCACCCGAAATTACTATTAAAACGACAGCTAAATGAATACGCATGTTTCGCTGTGTCTTAACCGTATAAACTATACCTTGCCATGCTGCGTAAAAGCCTTGTAGAAATGTTCCTTTTTTCATAAGAATATCACTACCTCGGCAGGTTCAAAGCTAAAAGAATCTCTTCTTCTTTTTGACGCATTTCAACCCGATTTTGTTCCGTGTCATGGTCATATCCTATTAAATGTAAGATGCCGTGAGCAGTAAGAAAAACCAGTTCCCTCTCCACACTATGACCGTATTCCTCCGCTTGTTCCAGAACCTTTTCCAGTGAAATATAAATATCTCCTAACATCCACTCGGCTTCAGGATGGATTGGCATTGCATCTTCCAAATCGTCGTTAAGTGCAAAGGATATTACGTCAGTAGGAGCATCGATACCCCGGTAAGATTTATTAATTTCTTGTATGCCTACGTTATCCACCAAAATAATGCTCAATTCCACATCAGCATCCAACCCTTCTGCCAAGGCTGTTTGGCCTGTTACGCGTTCAAGGAGATAATCCCAGTCTTTTTTCCATTGTATGCTTTCCTGTTGGTTATGAACGCTGACTTGCATTTTTAGTAGATCTCCTTTCCAATTCTTGCAGTACATTATCAGGATATTCTACTCTAGTATGGAAAATTCCGCTTAAAATCTTAGCACAAGCCTGTGCAATAATGTCTAACTCTCTAAAGGTCAAATCGCATTCTTCCAATTGGCCGTCTTCTAATTTGTCTTTAATGATTTTACGAACAAAACCTTCTATCCGTCCCGGATTAGGTTTCTGCATGGCCCTCACACCGGCTTCAATGGAATCGGCCAACATTACAATGGCTGCCTCTTTAGTTTTTGGTTTTGGATTATCATAGCGAAAGTCATCAGCCTTTACAGTACTTTCGCTTTCACCATCACGCGCTTTATGATAGAAAAAGCTAATCAAGCTGGTCCCATGATGCTGTTCGATGATATCCCTTATTACATCGGGCAGCCCATGCTGTTGAGCTAATTCCACCCCATCCTTAATATGGGATGTGATTATCAATGTACTTAAAGTTGGCGCCAGTTTATCGTGAGGATTATTTTGGGCAAATTGGTTTTCTATGAAAAAATAAGGCCTTTTCAACTTACCGATATCATGATAATATGCCCCAACTCTCGCTAACAAACTATCCGCTCCCACAGCGTCAGCCGCCGCCTCTGCCATATTGCCAACCATAATAGCATGGTGGTAAGTACCCGGTGCCTCGAAAAGCAACCGCTTCAACAGTGGTTGATTAGGATTGGAAAGTTCCAATAACTTAACCGACGTTGTAATACCAAATGCGGATTCCAGAAACGGCAACATGCCAATTGTTAGCACAGAAGATAAGATGCCATTAGCAACTCCTAGAGCACTTCCTATTGACAGTACACTAAAGGAGCTCTTATTAATCAGGCCGAAACTGACAATAATTAAAACATTAGCAATCATAATATAAATACTGGCTTTGGCTAAATCACTACGCTGGCTTAGTTTTGACACACTAAGTACACTTACAATGCCTCCAACCATGGCTACTACTGCATACTGCAATTCACCGCCGGTAATCATGCCAACAAAAATACTCATGATAACCGTAATAAAAATGGCTAGCTTGTTATCCAATAGGATGGATATCAGCATAGAACCTGCCGCCATGGGTATCAAATATCCCACCAAAACAGATATTTCAGTCCGTTGAGTAATATTTATTGCAGTCACTGCTTTGGCAATAATCAAAACAGTTATAATCAGCAAACCTAGCAGATTATAATAACGATCTCGGTTGTATATATCAGGTCTATATATATAAAGATATACTCCAACCAACCCATAAAAAACTAGAACAAAAAGCAGCAGCCCCGTAATACTTACATAAGGCGACTCTGTACGCAGCAAGCCTAAATGCTGCAGTGCTTCAATATGGGCAGCGGTAACTATATCACCCATCCCAATAATCTTTTGATTTTTGCGAATGGTAACCACTACAGGATCAACGCTTTGCCTAGCTTCTTCCTTTTTCTCCAAAGTAGACTGACTGTCATATTTTAAATTTGCCCGCAAATTCAGGTGTTCAATAACACCTGCAGCCAGTTTTTGCATATCATTATTAGTGGACAATTCCTGAACAGCTTGTATTATTTTGCTTTTAGTTGCCGGGATTGCTTGCTCTTGAATTCCATCTACCATATAGCGGCTGATAATACCCTTTAGCTTGCCTGCCAATTCATCCAACTTATCAGTAGTAGAATTAACTGCTGCCTGGTACGTTCCGTCATCTATCTCATAGCCCAATATCTCCTGAACCGTGTCTCTTGAAAGTACCGGGTTAGTTTCGTCAGCCGCCACTCTCTCTTTCTCTTGAATCAAGCTGCTAAACTTTCCATCAATCTCCTGGTCAATCGCTTCTAAAACAGCCTTATCTATCTTGTAGTCGCGAGTAACCTGCTCCGCCGCTTCCCGCCTGGCCTGCTCAGTAAGTTCTCTGCTTTCGTATACTATACTTTTAGAGGCAATGAAATCTTTTGGACTAGGTTGTCCACCTTCCAGAGATACTTTTTCCGGAAGGAAATTTATCCCTAAAATCAATGCCGTGAAAATAAAAAATACAGTCCCCCATATTATTCGGCGGGCAGTAATATGGCGATATAGTCTAATTATAGGAAATTGAATATTCCTTTTCCAAAACTTCCAACGAACCACAATCAATCTCCCCCAACTACAGTTTCTCCGCGTAAGCCCTAATGATTTTTTGCACCAAAGGATGGCGCACCACATCAAGTTCCGTTAAATATTGAAAAGAAATACCTTTTACTTCTGATAATATTTCCCGGGCTTGAATTAAACCTGAATACGACCCCTTTGGCAAATCGACCTGAGTAATATCACCAGTGATAACAGCCTGAGATGCGATACCAAGTCGAGTCAAGAACATTTTCATTTGTTCAGGAGTGGTGTTCTGGGCCTCATCAAGGATAATGAAAGAACTTTCCAAAGTTCTCCCACGCATGTAAGCTAGCGGGGCAATTTCTATTATTTTCTTTTCCATATACTTTTCAGCCATCTCAGCGCCCAGCACATCATAGAGCCCATCGTACAACGGCCGTAAGTAAGGATTAACCTTTTCTTGCAGGTCTCCAGGCAAAAAGCCCAGCTTTTCTCCTGCCTCAACAGCCGGCCGCGCCAGCACTATACGGCTTACTTCCTTATTACGTAATGCCTTGACCGCCATAACGACTGCCAGATAGGTCTTGCCTGTACCGGCCGGGCCTATGCCAAAAACTATATCATGACTTTCAATTGCATTGACATAATCCTTTTGCCCGGCAGTCTTAGCCTTAATTTGTTTGCCCTTTGGCGTGACAAAAACAGCCTGTGACAATGCGTCAGTCAGTTCAGTAGTATCGTTAACCTGCTGTTCCTTGATAGAAGCTCCCCGTTTAAGCATCTGTGCAGTATAATTTATAGTACCCACGTCCACCACAGTGTCGCTTTTAACGATTTCAATTAATTGTTCAAGTAAATCGCCGGCAGTCTTGATCGCATTCGAACTACCGCTGATTATTATTTCATTTCCACGAGCGACTATTTTGGCTTCGCAGTTCTCTTCAATGGCACGGAGGTTTTCATCATAACTTCCAAACAATCTTGCCGCAACTGAGTTATCATCAATAACAAATTTTTTCTGATAATTGTCTAGCAAACAGAAGCCCCCTAGTCTTTATTAATTATATCATCTAATACATATCTTTACGGTAATCGTAATCTATTATATCTTTAATGGGCAATATTCTCAACAGTAAACCACTTCCACAATTTCATCACCGATCCAATAACTTTGTTTGGGCTATATTATCCAAGACTTCATACGTCACGCGCACCTTTACAGTACCATAATCCGTAGCCTTTTCCAACACCTCTGTCCTTTTATCAAATATCTTTGCTCCCTCAGGCAGCTGCTTTTCAATAGTTGTTTTTGCTTCTGCTACTGCTAAACTCTCAGCTCCCTTAGCACCTCTATCTATTTGATATTTTTCCACTTCATGGTAAATGTTAATAATAAGTTCCACAGGTAGCTTGATACTCCTCCAAGAGGGGAGCCTTTTCACTGTTTGCTCCATCTGATAGTATTGATATGGGCTTTTTTGGGGGCCTCTTATTATTATTTGCTTGCCTCCAATCTTGATGCTTACCTGCCTAGCTGTAGATCCGGTACGGCGTTCCCCTTTCTCTATGATAGGTATCTCAGATACCGCTACCAACCAGACTCGGGCCTTGACCACCCCTTTTGCATGCACAACTCTTGGCTCAACCAGCTGCTCCGGGTTTGGATCTTCGGGGCTCTCCTCTTGTTTTGGGTAAATTACCCCAGAAATCAGCACTTCACCAGCCGAGACCGCATCCCCTTCTTTGGCCACGGCTTCCCCTACTATCACTAAGATCTCTTCTACAACACCATCTTTAGCAGCTATAACGTCTGCCGGCTGCTTCGCTCCCTCATCTTCAGGCGGCAGCGTCTTTTCTACTATTTCGACTGTTGCCTTTGTGCCTTCCAGTGTAATTCCCACCCAGGATAATTTAGGTAATCGCACCGCCAACTCTTTTTCCAGTTCACGCAAGTTGAAATTCCAGTTGGGAACTCCCGGACGTAGTCCCATCGAATATATTTCCTCCATGATTTCTTCTTCAGATAAATACTTTAACTGCTCTCTGTGTTGTAAATCTACAAACCAGACAAAGGTAGAAAAAAAGTAGATAGTTGTTAAAAAAAATAGCAAACCCACAGCCAACATCTTTCGTTTCCTTATTTTTATCCAAAAAAATGGCCATCCTTTTTTACTTTTAATACGCACCGTGCTGTCCGTTTGTCTAGCAATATGACGCAGTGGTTTGAAACCCGCGATAGATACTTTCATAGTTAATCCGTTTCTTCTTTTAAAAGTAACGTCCCAGAATAAAATATTTCTTGCCAAGGCCAAATTAAGGAACTTTTCCAACCTTCGGCTTTCCACCGTAATCACTACATATCCCGCAAAAAATGCCCATAGTCTTCTTATAAGCACAGAGCTACCCCCTATTTGTACGACACCACTCGTATTTTACCATCAATCATTATTTCCTGATCGGTGATGTTGCGCAGTACAAGTTCTTCACCCGTAACCGTAACGACTCCTACTTTAGTATTAATTCGCACCTTTCCCTCAGTGAATTCTATAATACCTCTATGGTTTTCCAGTTGCATTTGCAGATCCCCAACCAAACTTATTTTAGGGAGGTCTAACAATACCTCCTTTGGTAGTTCCAGTAAACTTGCTAAGCTGTATTTAAACTTATTCTTTCGCGTAGTAGCTTTTTGTTTAATCCTATTAGACACCGGTTCCCCCCCTCTCTATCGCTTATACCAAATTTATGCATTAACCCGTCCTTTCATGACAAGCCGGCTTTGGACTTATACTTTCGAATATGGCATTTTCGATATAACAAAAAACAGATAGGAGTAACTCCTACCTGTTCAGATGAGTTTATTATGTTTTAGCGCCTTGTCTGCTTCAATGCTTTAGGGGGTTGCAAAACCTCCGATAGTATAAAAGCAGTCATAATATTCTCTTCGTCAAAAATTTCTTCCACCGCTAACTTGCTGTTCTTTTTAGTCTTAGGCTGTTCAACTTCAGTAACGCTGTGCACTTCAGGTCTGACAATTCTTTTCTGTCTGACCTTAGGAACAGATTTTCGTTCCCTCAATTGAATTGCCGATTCCTGATGGGGCGGTTGATATTCCGCAGCCTTTCGGCCTGGTTCATGCTCAGTTCTAAGCATGCCGTTAGCATCCTTATCCGCGGCAAGAGGCTCCGCAGCCAAATCCTTATTTTGACTTGGCTGCTCTGTCTGCTGCTGAAAAACTGTATCCCATGGTTGTCTTTCTGAAGGCGTTGTGCGTTGTTGTCGTTTAGCCTTCTGCTTTTTACTGTCCCCGAATGACTTGGCGACAATAAAAACTATAAACAAAACTATACCTACTAGTAGGTCCATTTAGCATTACCCCCTACTCTTTTTCATCTGAGTGTTCCTTGTTTCCTCCTACTTTGGAAATAGCGTCCCGCATGTCAGTATCAGCCTGAATATTCTTCATGTTAAAGTAATCCATAACACCCATCCTGCCTTCTCGTAATGCGTCAGCCATAGCTCTCGGCACTTCCGCCTCGGCTTCGACCACTTTAGCACGCATTTCTTGTACTTCTGCACGCATTTCCTGTTCGCGTGCAACAGCCATGGCACGTCTTTCTTCTGCCTTAGCCTGGGCAATATTTTTATCGGCTTCTGCCTGATCTATCTGCAATTCGGCCCCGATGTTTTTACCTACGTCCACATCTGCAATATCAATTGATAATATTTCAAATGCAGTTCCGGCATCCAATCCTTTTGCTAACACATTCTGGGAGATTTTATCCGGGTTTTCCAATACATCTTTATGGCTGTCGGCACTACCAATTGTAGTTACAATTCCTTCACCGACCCTGGCAATAATAGTTTCTTCACCGGCACCACCTACAAGGCGTTCAATATTGGCTCTAACAGTTACTCTAGCTGTAGCCTTAACCTGAATTCCATTTTTAGCCATGGCGGTTACCACTGGGGTTTCGATAACTTTGGGAGTTACCGAAACAGTTACCGCTTCCTTTACATCACGACCGGCCAAATCAATTGCTGCAGCTCGTGCAAAAGTTAATTCAATTCCTGCTCTGGCTGCGGCTATCAACGCATCCACGACCCTGTCAACGTTACCGCCGGCCAAGAAATGAGCCTCCAGTTTTGCAGTATCCACATCAAGGCCTGCCTTAACCGCTTTGATCAATGGCAATACAATCCTGGCGGGAGGCACTCTCCTCAAACGCATACCCACCAAAGTCATCAACGAAACTTTTACACCGGCCGCCAACGCGGAAATCCACAGGCCTACCGGTATAAAGGCCAATAACATCAGTACTGCAAGAATTCCTAAACCTAACACAATCAATGGAAAAATTGCTGTCAACATGTACAAACCTCCTAATAGTTTTATCTTGCTTTCTTAAAATGCTTGTTCAAACATCCTTTTCAATATGTTTTCTTACTACTATTCTTCTCCCCTCCACCTTGATAACCTTTACCTTAGTGCCTCTTTCGATAAATCCTTGGTCAGTTACCACATCCAATGGTTCGCCTTCAAGTTCAACTGTGCCTGATGGGCGCAGAGGGCTTATGGAAATACCTACTTTTTGGATATAAGCCTTATTTGCTTCATTTCCTGCCAGATAACCAGTATCTCTTTGCTGTTGTTCTCCAAGAATAAACCTGTGCCACCATTTTCTGGTCGGTAAAAAACGAACACTAATTAAAAGCAGTATTATTGTCCCCAACAGTGCAATAACCAATGACGTAGCGGCCTGAGCCACACTGGTGGAGGCAAGAACTATACTAATCAACAACATGGCTATGCCGCCAATACCAGCAACACCGAAACCGGGGATAATCAGAACCTCCACAGCCATCATTATTATACCCAATACAAAGAGCACTATGGCTTCCCATCCGCTAAAACCAGCCAGATAATGTCCACCAAAATATAATGCCAAAGATAGCAACCCTATGCCTCCAGCTACTCCAAAACCCATAGTGAAGACTTCAAGGACCAGCCCTGCCATCCCTAGCGTCAATAAAACGGGACTGACATAGGGGTGAGTTACCAGCCTTGCCACCTGCTCAGCAGTAGATGGGTTCTGCCTCACAATTTCTACATTTGAATACCCAAAGGAATCCAGGGCAGCTTCCATATTATTTTTAATTATGTCCGCCATGCCTAAATCAACTGCCTGCTGGTTAGTCAATGTTAATAATTTGCCCTTCTCTATCAAATCAGGAATAGAAATATCCGCATCACTCATTGCTGCTGCAATATTACCATTACGGTCACGGGTTTCGGCTGCCTCCCGCAGTTCGGCAGTCCAAGCAGAAACAATCTTTTCATCTGCCTTTTCGTTTCCGAGACGCGGCTCTGCAGCGCCAATGGTGCTGCCATTGGCCATTGCAATTTTTTCAGTGGAAAAAGAAACCAAAGCACCTGCCGACAGGGCATCGCCGCTGATAAAACTTATTGTATCGATATTGGTCCTAAACATCATTTTACTAATATCCCTAGCGGCATTTATTGCCCCGCCTGGGGTATCAATATCCAGCACAATAACCTGAGCGTCCATTTTTTCCGCTTCATCTACTCCTCTTTCAACCTGCTGAGCTAACCCGCTGCTAATTACTCCCTTGACAGGAATAACATAAACCGTCTCACCAGCCGCAGCTGATAAAGGCATACTTCCGAGCACCAGAAACATTAAAAGCGCAAAAATAGTAATTGTCCGTCTCAGCCTAACCACCTCCCAGCAAAACATATAAAAAGGCCGGCATAAAAAGTTTATGCCAGACCTACAGAATCTAAAGTAATTCACGTACAACTTCATTAACAAGTTTTCCATCGGCTTTACCTTTCACCTTTGGCATCAATGCACCCATCACCTTACCCATGTCCTTAACACTATTGGCACCGGTTTCCGCAATAGTTTCCTGAACCAACTGACGTATTGCTTGTTCAGTAAGCTGTTCCGGTAAGTAATCCGTAAGAACAGCTATCTCCTGATGTAATTCTTCCACCTGCTCTTTACGACCAGCTTTTTCAAATTCTGCCAAAGACTCTCGCCGAAGCTTAACCTCTTTAGCCAATATGTCTAAAATATCAGCATCTGATAATTTTTCTCTTGTTTCTATTTCCTTATTCTTAATAGCTGCCATGGCCATACGTAAAACCATTAGTGTTAATTTGCCGGATTCACGGGCTTTCATAGCGGTTTTAATATCAGCTTGAAGTTTATCTCGTAGGGACACGTCGCCCCCTCCTATCAAAACTTACGTCTTTTTCTTGCCGCCTCTTTTGCCTTGCGCTTATCACTGGGTTTCTCATAATGCTCTCTCTTACGAGCTTCTTTTAACACTCCAGACTTAGCACAAGATTTCTTAAAACGTTTCAATGCACTATCTAGGGATTCGTTTTTCTTAATCTTTACTTCAGACACCGTTCTCCCTCCCTCCGCTACATCCATCCAAGTGCGCCAGGGTATACTGCAATCAGACTATACACCTTGCGCTAATTTAAAATTATACTATACTGCCTAAAGTCAGTCAAGCTACTGTGAAGGTCTAGCATTTAATTTTTTGCCTCCAAGCAGATGAAAATGCAGGTGATAGACTACTTGACCACCAAATTCTCTACAATTATTTACCAACCGAAAACCTTCATCTGCAATACCAACTTCTTCAGCAATTTTTACTGCGGCCAAATGAAGCTGCCCGATAAGGTCCTTATCCCCTTCAGTAATAGCCGTCAGATCACTAATATGCTTCTTAGGAATCAAGAGAATATGTACTGGGGTTACGGGGTTAATATCCTTAAAGGCCAATACCTGATCATCTTCATAAACAATTTCTGCGGGGATTTCCTTGTTAATTATTTTACAAAAAATACAGTCACTCACTGACTACACCCCCCTTCAACCGAGCTGCTATATAATCTTTCTTTACTTCGATGGGAATTACTTCCACAAACTTTCCTCTCAGGTCTTCGGGACCCTCAAACCTTAATTTTAGATAATTATCTGTATGCCCTTCCCAACAGTTGCCCATTTTTTGTTCAACCAGTACTTCCTTTGGTCGGTTAATAAATTGTGAAGCATACCGCCGCCAAAGCTCCTGCCCAAGATTAATTATTTCTTTGCTGCGAAGATCTTTTATGGGTGCGGCAACCTGGTTAGGATAATTTGCTGCCGGTGTCCCTTTTCGAGGAGAATATTTAAAAACGTGCAAATCAGCAAATTTAACATCACGTATAAAATCCATTGTTTCCTTAAAATATTCGTCAGTCTCCCCGGGAAATCCTACCATAACATCAGAAGTAATTGCAGCGTTAGGCCTCTTTATGCGAATACTTCGTGCCAGACGACCATAAGTCTCGGTATCATAAGGCCTGTGCATCTTATTCAGTATAGTATCCGAACCACTCTGTAAAGGAATATGATAATGTGGACAAATTACCGGTTCTTCAGTAAGAATGTCTAATAATTCCTCATTAATTTCGTTAGGGTCAACTGAACTGACCCTCAGACGCTTCAGCCCAGGCACTTTAACTAACTCTTTTAATAACACAGCCAAATTAAGTTTGTCTATTTCTTGCCCATAAGCCCCAATATGAATACCGGTTAGTACTATTTCTTTAAAACCCTGTCCTACAAGCTGTCCCGCAGCACTGACTGCATCTTTCAGAAGTCTGCTGCGCACCGGACCGCGCGCGTAGGGGATAATACAATATGTACAGAACTGCTGACAGCCTTCCTGGATTTTAAGAAATGCCCTGGCGGTGGAGGCACTGGTTGCAGGAAGATCCTCAAACTCTCTTAATTCTTTTCTTGGACTGACTAGACTGACAGTAGTAGTTTTATCTATTTTTTCCACCAATTCAACGATCCTGCGGCGCTCCTTGGAACCAATTATTAAGTCTACTCCTTCGATGCCACTTATTTCTTCCGGAGCAGTTTGAGCATAGCAGCCTGTTACAGCGATAATGGCATCAATATTATTTCTATGAGCCCTTCGTATCATCTGCCTGGATTTCCGATCACCCAAGTGGGTCACAGTACAGGTATGAATTATATAAACGTCCGCCCAGTCTTTAAATGGTACAATTTCGTAACCCGCATCTTTAAACAGTTGTTTAATTGCTTCAGCCTCATGCTGGTTTACCTTGCACCCAAGTACGTAAACTGCTGCTCGTTTAGTCAATTTTGTCACTCCCCAAATCTCCCAAGCGATGAAGGATTATGGTAACGGCCGCTAACGCAGCGGTCTCTGTTCGCAAAATACGTTGCCCTAAACTTACAGGATAACCACCATGTTCTTGCACCAATGCCACTTCTGCTGCCGTTAATCCACCCTCTGGTCCAATAATAACTGCTACGATTTGTCCGGCTTTGTACTTTTCAAGTGCAACTCCGACACTTACAGTTTGCTCTTGTTCCCATGGAACTATTATCAAGGTATTTTCAGGAAGGTGAGCTAACGCATTCTTCAGGATTCTTGGTTCTTCAATTTTTGGCGGCCTTGCACGCCCACACTGTTTGGCCGCCTCTTTAGCAATACGCTGCCATCTCTCCATCCGCTTACCCGTCTTTTGAGGCTTTACTTTCGCAACTGAGCGCTCCATTATTACAGGTATGATAGTACAAACACCCAGCTCTGTAGATTTCTGGGTGATAAAATCAAACTTGTCACTTTTAGTTATGCCCTGCAGTAGAATCAACTCAATCTTAGGTTCACCTGATGGAAGAATCGACACTACTCGCACATTACTAGTTTCTTTGCCAACATGTTCCAGCACTGCTTCAAAGCGTTGACCTGTTTCTGCGTGAGCCAGAACAATAATGTCACCTTGACGCAGACGTAGGACGTTTGCAAGGTGATGCGCTTCTTCATTCATTATTGTTACCCTTTTACCAATATCCGTATCTTCTTCAATAAAGAACTGGTGCACCTAATCACACCTTTCGAACAATCAATGCAATCCAACCCTCTTGTTGAAATTTATCTACTATTTCTAAGCCAACTTTTTCAAATTGGCTTATGACATCTTGTTGTCTGGAGTCAATGATACCAGAAGCAATAAAAAATCCGTCATCCGTCAACAATTCAGGTACTTGGTTACTCATATCAATTACTACATCTGCAACAATATTAGCAACAATAATATCCACCTTAGTATCTATACCCATCAATAAGTTGCCCAGAGCCACTTGCACCGTTTTATCCACATTGTTTAACTTAATATTAGCTGAGGCTACCTTTACTGCAAGAGGGTCCAAGTCTAAAGCCAAAACATGGGAAGCACCTAATTTTGCCGCGGTAATTGCTAATATTCCTGATCCGGTTCCTACATCAATCACTCGTTGGCCAGCATTAAGGTATTTTTCAATACCTTTAATACACATAACAGTACTTGGGTGAGTGCCAGTGCCGAATGCCATTCCGGGGTCCAATTCAACGATAATTTCATTGTTCTTTGGTAAATAATCTTCCCAAGAAGGCTTAATAACAATACTATCAGATACTTTTACAGGTTGATAGTATGCTTTCCACGCATTGGCCCAATCCCGTTCCCTAATTTTGGTCAGAGTAATTTCCCCGCGATAGTCGTCAAAATATTCTTGGAGTAAATCAAGTTGTTCTCTAATGGATTTTAATAGTTTGGGAAGCCTTTCGTCCACCAGCAAATAACCCTTTACTACCACCGATTCTGCTTCTAATATACTCAACGGTAATTCGTAATAATCCCATTTCTTTTCTTTCAAATAGGAATCAATTACCCGCGGGTCCTCAAGCACCACACCGGCCGCGCCTACTTGATAAAAAACCTCGGCCACGGCTTCCATGGCATCTTCAGTTGTAGTCACCGAAATTTCTTGCCATTCCATAGTAAGAATACTCCTTTGTGTTTAAACTATAAATCAGCGGCATACACACTATCAGCCCATAAAAGCATCCTTGACTTTTTTAAAAAAACTTTTCCCCTTTACCTGATGGTTTTCGTGGGTACAAGTATTATCGAACTCCCTTAATAGTTCTTTTTGCTTATCCGTCAAATTGGTAGGAGTAACAAGTTCTACTTTTACATGTTGGTCTCCCCTGCCATACCCCTGCAACCGGGGAATCCCCTTGCCTTTTAGCCTAAATGTTGTTCCACTCTGCGTTCCTTCGGGAATCGTAAAAGTAATTTTTCCATCCAAAGTTGGGACGTCGAAATCGCAGCCCAATGTAGCTTGTGCAAACGTAATGGCTTGTTCATATATGACATCATTACCATTACGTTTAAAGTCCTTATGTGGCTTCACTTTGATGAACACATACAAATCCCCAGGCGGGCCGCCATTAATTCCACTTTCACCGGCAGCAGCAACCCTTAAACGAGAACCCGTATCGACACCTGCCGGTATCTTGACCTCAATCTTACGTTCTTTCCGTACTCTACCTTGGCCGCCACATTCATCACACGGAGAAGAAATAATAGTCCCCTCACCATGGCAGTTGTGACAAGTCTTAACGGTTTGGAAGATGCCAAAGGGCGTTTTTTGATTAACACGAACTTGACCTGCACCCTTGCATACGGAACATGTTTCTGAATGCGTACCGGGTTGTGCCCCACTGCCGCCGCAGCGCTGGCAGGTTTCAAGACGGGGCACCCTAATTTTTTCTTCCACGCCAAAAGCAGCCTCTTCAAAGGTAATTTCCATCTCAGTCTTAAGGTCTGCACCTTGTTGGGGACCATGCCGCTGGCCGCCGCCGCGCCCGCCGCCAAAGAACATGTCGAATATATCACCGAAGCCTCCCATATCCTCAGCACCGGCTCCGAAACCGCCAAAACCATTACCGTCTGTTGCTGCATGCCCAAATTGGTCATAGCGGGCACGTTTATCGGTATCACCCAAAGTATCGTAAGCTTCTTTTACCTCTTTAAACTGATTCTCCGCATTCTTATCCCCAGGATTAACGTCAGGATGATATTTCCGAGCTAATTTACGATATGCTTTTTTTAATTCTTCTGTGCTTGCATTCTTTGGAACGCCCAGCACTTCATAATAATCTCTTTTAGACATAGAACCCCCCGCTTGTTTTGAAAGGATGTGAGCATATTAAAATAAGTTGGGACAGGGAGCTCCCTGTCCCAACTGTCAGCTGCTTATTTATCTTTATCTTTTTCTTTTTCTTTTTCGTTGTCTACTTCTTCATAGTCTGCATCCACTACTTCATCATCATCTCCACTTTCTTCTGACGATTGTCCCGGCTGAGTTTCCTGTTGCTCCTGAGCCGCCTGTTCGTATATCTTTGAAGAAACTGAAAATACGGCTTCCGACAGTGCTTCAGTCTTTGCTTTAAGTTCTTCTATATCTTCACTGTCACTTTCCAAAGCCGAACGTAAATCTTTCTGCGCGTTCTCTATCTTTTCCTTGTCGTCAGCCTCTACTTTATCGCCCAAGTCCTTGAGTGTCTTTTCAGACTGGTACAACAAAGAATCCGCTTGGTTTTTCGTTTCTACCTTCTCCTTAAGTTTCTCATCTTCCTCAGCATATTGCTCTGCATCTTTTACCATTTTATCTATCTCGTTATCATCCAAACCACTGGAAGATTTAATGGTGATATCCTGGGACTTCCCAGTTCCTAGGTCTTTCGCAGTCACATGAGCAATTCCATTGGCATCGATATCAAATGTGACTTCAATTTGCGGAACGCCTCTAGGAGCAGGTGGAATATCGGTTAATTGAAAACGACCAATGGTTTTGTTGCCGGAAGCCATTTTTCTCTCACCTTGCAACACATGAATGTCCACTGCTGTTTGACTGTCGGCCGCCGTAGAAAAAACCTGACTCTTAGAAGTAGGGATTGTGGTATTTCTATCAATTAAAGGTGTGAACACCCCGCCTAAAGTCTCAATCCCCAATGTTAACGGTGTTACATCTAACAACAGGACATCTTTAACCTCACCCGCTAAAACACCTGCTTGTATGGCTGCTCCCAAAGCTACCACTTCATCAGGGTTAACACCCTTGTGGGGATCTTTGCCGATTACTTTTTTAATTGCCTCTTGCACCGCCGGAATCCTCGTAGAACCGCCTACTAAAATTACCTTATCTATATCACTGGATTTCATCCCTGCATCTTTTAATGCCTGCCGTGTAGGACCCATGGTCTTTTCCACCAAGTCTGCAGTCAGTTCTTCAAACTTAGCCCTGCTTAAAGTAATATCCAAATGCTGAGGCCCTTCCTGATTAGCCGTGATGAATGGCAGGTTTATGTTAGTAGTTGTTACACTCGACAACTCGTGCTTTGCCTTTTCCGCTGCTTCTTTCAGCCGTTGCAGTGCCATTTTATCTTTTTCCAGATCTATTCCATGCGACTTTTTAAATTCCTGCACCAGGTAGTCCATAATACGTTTATCGAAGTCATCGCCGCCAAGACGGTTATTGCCGCTGGTAGCTTTTACTTCGAATACACCTTCACCTAGCTCTAGGATGGATACGTCAAAGGTTCCTCCACCTAAGTCGTAAACTGAAATTGTTTGTTCTTCATTTTTCTCAAGACCGTAAGCCAGAGAGGCTGCTGTGGGCTCATTAACAATCCTTAGCACCTCTAAGCCAGCAATTTTTCCAGCATCTTTAGTAGCTTGGCGTTGACTGTCCGTAAAATATGCAGGAACTGTTATAACTGCTTGGGTTACCTGTTCACCAAGATAGCTTTCAGCATCCTTCTTCATCTTTTGTAATATCATTGCAGAAATCTCTTGTGGTGTATACGATTTATCATCCACAGTCACCTTATGATCGGTGCCCATCTGTCTCTTAATGGATGCAATCGTTCTGTCCGGGTTGGTAATAGCCTGTCTTTTTGCAACTTGACCTACTAAACGTTCTCCCTCTTTTGAAAATGCGACTATCGATGGAGTGGTACGGTTACCTTCTGCATTTGGAATAACAACTGCTTCGCCGCCCTCCATCACTGCCATACATGAGTTAGTAGTCCCTAAATCAATTCCTATAACTTTTCCCATATTGTCTACCTCCTAAAATTTATTTAACTTAAAATAAGTCAGAAGTCAGTATTCTTACTTTTCCACTGACTACTAAATAATTCCCTTAACTCTTTGCAACTTTTACCATAGCAGGTCGAATGACTTTATTCTTTAGTTTATATCCCTTTTGGAACACCTCAATAACAGTTCCTTCCGGGTATTGGTCAGTCTCCTCCTGCATGACAGCTTCGTGATATTCTGGATCAAAAGTTTGACCTTTGGCTTCAATAACAGTCAATCCTTCTTGGGACAACACCTCAAACAACTGTCTATAGGTCATTTCAACCCCAGCTTTCAAACTATTGTTATCCCCGTGTTCAGCTTCCAATGCTCTACTGAAGTTATCTAACACCGGTAAAAGTCTCTCTATCAAATTTTGTGACGCGTATCTTGCAAAATCCTCTTGTTCTTTCTTCGAACGTTTACGAAAGTTATCAAAATCCGCCTGCAACCGTGCCAGCCTTTGATATAAATCTTCACGGTCTTTAGCCAATTTCTGGAGCTGTACTGCCGGGCTGCTATCTTCAACTATTTCTTCTTTAGTGCCCGCCAATTCTTCCTGTTTTTCTTCAGTCTCTTCAACTATATGCTGTTCTACGTCGATGAAATTATCTTCAGCCATATTATCTTCTTCAACCTTGCCAGCCCCATCTTTAGTCTTTTGCATTAATTCATCACTCTCTAATTTATGTATGCCTACCTCCTCTTGTTCTTCCAGACCTTCTTTGCCTTCAGTTTTTAACATGCCCTTTCACCTCACTAACTTCTAAACTTAAACTGCCATGTTTCGCAGTTTTTTTCAGTACTTAAGCGACCGCGGTCACTTTCTTTAATAATATTTTTTTAGCACATCAGACAAATTAGCAGTTACCAATTTAACCAGAGAAACTGCCTTAGGATATTTCATCCGAGTAGGGCCTAATAATCCAAGAGTACCGGCTGCCTCACCATTAATATGATAAGTTGCAGTAATAATGCTGCATTGGTCAATCCCTTCCAACTTATTTTCCCCACCAATCTTAATGGTTAATCCCTGCTTATTGTCATTTTGTAATATTTCTCTTAATGTTGATTCCTCCTCGAGGTTGCGTAACAACACTTTTACCTTATCCAAATCATTAAATTCAGGTTGATTTAAGATATTTAGGGTTCCTCCTAAATAAATATGTCCGTCTTGAGAACCAATTAAATAGTCGGATAAGGCAGCAACTATATTTTTTAAGATCATCTTTTCCCTGATTACTTGCTGGCAAATCTCTATTAGTGTTTCTTCTTTTAACTGCTGAATCGCATAACCTTGGAGGTTATGATTTAACACATTACTAATTCGTTCCATGTCACTAACAGTTAATATTTCCGGCATATCAATGGTGCTGTGCTGCACCAGGCCTCCTTGGAATACAACCATCAGCAAAGCCTTGCCTGGAGTGAGCAGTAACAATCTTACATCCTTAACATAGCTGCCTCCGGCTTGAGGACCTGTAACTAGTGTAACATAATCAGTAATATTGGACAGAAGTTTCCCTGTTCTTTCAAGAACCTCCTCAATCTGTTCCACCTTCACAGAGTAACGATCTTTAACAAATGCTGTTTCAGCGTAGCTCAACTCATGGTCTTTCATTAAGCAATCCACATAGTAGCGGTAACCAATATCGGAAGGGATTCTCCCCGCCGATGTATGGGGCTGCTCAATAAGCCCCATTTCCTCTAAGTCAGCCATTTCATTTCGAACCGTAGCCGGACTGACTCCTAGGTCGTATTTACGCGCAATCAATCTTGAGCCTACGGGCTCGGCAGTCCCTATATAACTTTTTATGATAGCCTCAAGTACCATTTTTTTACGCTGATCCATGCGCATAACATCACCCTCTTGTTAGCACTCTATGTTAATGAGTGCTAGTTTCACACCTAAAAAATATCACTAAGTGTGTCTTTTGTCAAGATAGATTAGTAAACCGGAAAAAATTTCTACAGCTTCTTAGGACTTATAACGCTATTATACATTGAATTAGATAAACTCTCGAAAAACTTCATTGGCTAACAGTCTAGCCTGTTTAGTTAAGAGCAGATGACCATCTTTTTCTTCAATTAAGCCAGCCTCAGCAAGAGAAACAATTTCCTTTTCATATATTTGATGCATGGATACACCAAAACGTTCTTCAAACGCTGATATGGATACCCCTTCTTTAATCAAGCGCAAACCCATTATAATAGTTTCGGCCATTTCTTCTCTTTTACTTAAAGTAAGCATTTCCTCTCTTGGCCAACTCCTATTTTTAAGGCCGGCAATATACTGAGGTAGCAACCGATAGTTTGACCAACGATATTTATTATAATATGATGCAGCGGATACGCCTATGCCCAGATAATGCTGACCTCGCCAGTATATCAGATTGTGACGGGATTCAAAGCCCGGTTTTGCGTAATTGGAAATTTCGTACTGCTCTAATCCGGCACTTCTTACTATTTCTTGCGTCGCCAGATACATGTCAGCCTGTTGGTCTTCATCGGGAAAGGTAAGGGGTCCAGCTTGAGCAAGCCGTCCCCAAGCAGTCTCTTGGGACAGCTTAAGACCGTATAAAGACATATGCTCAGGTTTTTGTTCCAGTACTTTATGGAGAGTGTTCTCCCATTGTTCAAGATATTGCCCCGGCAGTCCATAAATCAAATCTACCCCGAGATTGGTAAAGCCGGCCTCTCTTGCGCACTCAACTGCATAAATTACATCGTTCCACGAATGATGCCTGCTCATCTCAATTAGACAATCCTCAGAATCAGTCTGCACCCCTAAAGACACCCTGTTTATTCCCATATCAGCATAAGCTTTAAACTTATTTAGAGTTACTGTCTCCGGATTAGCTTCGATAGATATTTCTATACCTTCTTTAACGTAAAAATACCGCCTAATATAAGACAGCACGTAATCAATAAAACTCTCTGACACTAGACTGGGAGTCCCCCCTCCGAAATAAACAGTGTTTACTGCCAAGGCGCCAAAGTTTTCACGAATCAGTTCCATCTCAGTCTTTAACGCCTGAAAGTACTCCGTAGATTGATGCTTGACCATAGCATAGGGGAAGGAGACAAAATCACAATAATTGCATTTGCTCGTGCAAAAAGGAATGTGGACATACAGCCCAACGTCTTCCATACACTCGCCTCCTTTTTGATCTCTAGTCTATACTTAATACGGCCATAAACGCTTCCTGAGGAATTTCCACCTTGCCCACTTGTTTCATTCGCTTTTTACCTTCTTTTTGCTTTTCAAGCAGTTTGCGTTTCCGGGAAATATCACCACCGTAGCATTTATCCAGGACATTTTTGCGAAGCGCCTTGATGTTAACCCGAGCAATAACCTTGTTGCCTATAGCTGCCTGAATTGGTATCTCAAACATTTGCCTTGGTATTAATTCTTTTAATTTATTGGTGAAATTACGACCTTGATAATAGGCTTTATCTCGGTGAACGATGCAAGATAGGGCATCTACTATTTCTCCACCTATCAAAATATCCAATTTGACCAGATCCGTTACCCGATAGCCAGACAATTCGTAATCCAGGGAGGCATATCCCTTTGTTTTAGATTTAAGCTGGTCAAAGAAATCAAAAATAATTTCACTTAATGGTAGAGAGTAAGTCAGCATCACTCTTAGCTCAGACAGGTACTCCATAGATTCATAAGCACCGCGTTTTTCCTGGGATAACTCCATTACTGCTCCTACATAATTGCTTGGCATCATGACCGTAGCCTTAACGAACGGTTCCGCAATGGATTCCACCTCGCCTACAGGGGGCATGTTATTGGGGTTATCTATATTTATTTCAGCACCATCAATTGTTTTTACCTGATAAATTACGTTTGGTGCAGTGGTAATTAAGTCTATCTTATATTCTCTTTCCAATCGTTCTTGAATAATCTCCATATGCAGAAGACCTAAAAACCCACAACGAAACCCAAAGCCTAATGCTACAGAGTTTTCTGGTTCGTAAATTAGGGATGCATCGTTTAGCTGCAACCGTTCCAAGGCGTCTCGCAAGTCTTCGTAATTAGCGTTATCCACCGGGAAAAGACCACAATAAACCATCGGAGTAGCCTTGCGATAACCAGGTAGAGGACCATCGGCACCATCCTTGGCTGTCGTAATTGTATCTCCCACCCTAGTATCCTTGACATTTTTTATACTTGCACTAATAAAACCAACCTCTCCTGCCTTTAACTGATCTATTACTTTCGGGGCAGGTGTAAATATACCAACCTCATTTACCTCGAAGGTCTTGCCGCTAGACATCATTTTAATCTGATCGCCTTTTTTGATAGAACCATCCACTACGCGGATGTAGGGAATAGCTCCACGATAGGAATCATAAAGGGAATCGAAGATAAGTGCTCTTAATGGCCTATCTGCATTATCCACAGGCGGTGGAATACGTTTTATGATAGCCTCCAATATTTCCTGGGTCCCCTGGCCGGTTTTAGCAGAAACCAAAACTACTTCTTGGGGGTCTATTCCCAGAACATCTTCAAGTTCTTTCTTTACCCCTTCAGGATCAGCGCTAGGTAAATCAATTTTATTGATAACCGGAATAATTTCCAGATCCTGCTCCATAGCAAGGTAAATGTTGGCTAGGGTTTGGGCCTCAATTCCTTGGGCCGCATCCACAATCAACAAAGCGCCCTCACACGCCGCTAGACTGCGTGAAACTTCATAGGAAAAATCCACGTGTCCGGGAGTGTCAATCAAGTTTAATTGATACTCCTGCCCGTCCATAGCTTGGTGCATAAGCCGAACAGCCTGCAGCTTGATAGTGATCCCGCGTTCTCTCTCCAAGTCCATAGAATCAAGCACTTGTTCAGACATCTCTCTGTCTGATAAGGCACCGGTAAATTCCAAAAGCCTGTCCGCCAAAGTTGATTTACCATGGTCGATATGCGCTATAATACTAAAATTTCTAATTAAATTTTTATTAATTTCCATGTAATATACCTCTTTCATATAGAGCTGACTTGTAACATTATAGCACCTGCATCACTACCTATCAACCAGGCCTTACTTTCTTTCGCAAAAAGCGGCGTTTGAAAATGTCAACTGCCATTTGCGCCTCTTCCTGCTTAAAGAGCAGAGCCAACGCCCCGTATACAACTGCACCTACTACTACCGCAATAGTCACTTGCAATCCTTGGTTAAATTTTTTAGTGATATCCAAAATTGTCTCTAAATAGACCGCCGTAAAATATGTAATGCCCGCCATAATTGATGAAGAAAACAGGCTTATTCCAAAAGATGTCACCATCTGCCTGCCGTTAATGGAGCCGATCTTTTGCCGCAAAACTATTAAAAGAAAAACCATATTGAAAATACCGGCAATTGAGTATGCCAGTGCTAAACCGCCGTGCTGCATCGGCTTAATGAGAAGAAAATTAAGTACTATGTTTAAAAGTATAGTCGCAACGCCGGTTGCCACCGGCGTACGCGTATCGTGTAAAGCATAAAAGGTTCTATTAAGTACCTGAATTGCCGAATAAGCAAACAAACCAATAGAAAAGAACAACAATGCTTCAGCTATTTCCAAACTGTCTTGGTGAGTAAACAAACCCCACTCATACAAAAAACGGATGATGGGTATACGAAGTGCAACCAGTCCTGCTGCAGCAGGGAGGGTTAAGAAAATAACTGATCTTACACCCAAAGACATAGTACGTTTAAATTGGTCTATCTCATCTAATGCTGCATGGGAAGTTAAAGTCGGGAAAACCGCAACAGCAACTGCAATGCCGAAAATGCCAATGGGTAACTGCATCAATCTCTGCCCTGCCTTTAAAGCAGCAACTATACCCGGCGGCAGGGAACTGGCAAGATTTTGAATAACAAATAGGTTAAAATGGGTTACGGATAAGCCTACCAATACAGGAAGCATCAATGATGCAATCTTTTTCACATGTACATTATGTACATTGAAACTAAATTCGTACCTTAAACCTAATTTGATCAACATCGGAACCTGAACCCCAAAGTTAATGATGGCCCCAACTACAACTCCGATAGAGAAACCTGCAATACCAATATATGGCGATAGGATCAGTCCGACTATAATAATTGCCAAATTATATAACACAGACCCCAAGGCTGGGAAAAAAAAGTGTCTGTACGAATTCAAAATTCCCGTGGCTATCCCGTTCAAACCCATAAAAAAAGCCTGGGCAAACATAATACGGGTCAATGTAACAGTTAGAGTGAAACCTTCACCCTTGAATCCCGGCACCAAGAGGTAGACCAATTTTGGAGCAAATATAACACCAATGGTGACACCCACTACCATTAACACCATAATAACATTTAAAATAACGCTGGCTATCTTCCATGCTTCTTCTTCCTGCTTTTTAGCAATTAGACTAGTGAAGACAGGTATAAATGCCGAACTTAAAGCACCTCCCACAAGAAGCATGTATAAAAAGTCCGGTATCGAAAACGCTGCATTATAGGCATCTGTTATTCGGTTTTGTCCAAACTGGGCATAAATTATTACGTCTCTCAGGTATCCCAGCACACGGGAAATGGCCATGGCAACCATAATCATACCTGCCGCCTTGGCTACACCGCCCTTACCATCTGCCACGCTTATCCCTCACTTCAAAAGTCGAGGTCAAAATTCGAAGATCGGAAATCTCCCTTCTATCTCCTGTTTCCTATCTCCTGTATTCTGCCCTTTTACATTCTGCTCTCCATTATACCACTTTGTTAGATGTTTCCGCCAGTCTATGGAAAATTGCTTCGCTTGGGCCGACAGTTCACTACCTAACAGTAGTAACTGCCCTGTCTCTCGTCTTACCCCATTCACCCATTGCATTGCATCATCCGTAAACCTAATATGGTACCTTGTACCCATAGCGGCCACTACAACCTGCCTCTGATATAATTGAAAAGACAATACATCTCCAGGCGTTTCGGCGGTAAACTGCTGCAACTCAAAAGCCACCTTATTCAAGGTTATAACTAATAAAAAAAGTATTAATAGCGCAAACAGCATTTTCTTAATCACAGCTAAAACACCTCCAACAATACCATTGCCCATATTGGATTATTCCATACCCTTTAAGAAGTTGGAATGTTGGTCAGTTGGACAGTTAGAAAAAGAAGTTGGAATGTTGGTCAGTTGGACAGTTGGACAGGTTTAAAATCCTAATCAACTCATCGGGGACATTCCTGTCCCAAAAGAATAACCTGGCCTTTAGCAGGTGTGTCCCCTTTCCACAGTAAGTATAAAGGACAGCTGAAATCGCTGTCCTTACCTCACTTCTTTTTCTATCTCTTTTGCTAAGATCCCGGCAAATAACTGGGCACTTTCCTCTGCCTCTTCCAAAGTATTGAAACTGCTTCCCATTTCTATTAATATTGCATGAGGATGTAAATGTTGGTTATATCTCCCACTCTGAGCCCTAACTCCTGCGGATAGACCCGGGTAAAGCCGATCCATTGCTGCCGTAAGGCGGTTTGCAAATTCCAAATTCTTCTTCCAATTAGGATGCTCCCAACGCTGATCCGTACCTACTACAAACATAACTTCCGCTGCTCTTTCCCCTTGAACGCTTATCACTTTTTTAGCGCCTATGCCAGCATCCCGATGCACATCTATTAGTACTTCAATAGAAGGATATTCTTTTAACATCTTTTTTGCTGTATCCATTGAATTTCCATAAGAATCATCCCATCTGGGATAGTCATGAATAGTAGGTGCATATACGGTACCAATACCATAATCTTCTTCCAGACTTCTTGCCAATACTTGGGCAACCTTGCTAACGCCTCCATTCTTACCAGGCAGTCTATCTACATCATCGGTCGGCTCATAGGTCTCAGCATTGTGTGAATTATAAATACCTACTAAAACTTTTCCTTTTGGTAAGACACGAGAAACCGGAGCCGAGACCGGCACATCCTCTTTCGGGGGTGGAGGGGGCAATATTAAAGCCTCCTTTTCAAAGTTCGCTGCCTCAGCTAAGGCTACCAGTTGAGAATCCAAGATACTTTCAATACTCCCTGGCTCCATTCTGGTGATAAATTCCACCCACTCATTGAAAACCCGGCTGACAGAGTCTCTTAATCCCTCTTTAGGAACATTTTGGCCTTCTGTAAACACTGCCAGTGGTAAGGTTTGGGAAACAATGTCAGTTGTTTCAGTTATTACACCAAACCTTTTTAACGTTTTTACTAGGGTCCCTGACTTGGTTACAGACACGCCTTGGTTGCTAAAGACAGGCACTGCAGGCTGAAACCGCGTTGAAACATAAGAGTAAACAGTCACTGACAGCAGCATTAATAAGATCAGTACTGCAAGTCTTTTGATAGTATTATTTTTTTTTCGCCTAGATCGGTAAGAAAAAACGCTGATTATTGGTTTTCTGCCCATTTGTATATCCACCTTTGACTTTACATTTGCTCAACCCAAGTGCTAACGCGGAAACTTACATCAGGTGGGGTTTTATATACATCTGATGTCTAGTTAAGCCTATCCAGGAGCTTAGCGCCACTTATTAACTGGTGTTAGTGGCGGTTAACTATCGGATAAATAATTTTATGCACTTGTCCCATTTTTTATCACATATTTATGAATCCTATTATCAAACCAATTGGAAAACCTCTTAAAAAAACAACCAGATATAATAGAATGGTTGCAACCAAAAGGCACATTCCCTATATCTGGTGATTTTTCGTCATTTTTTTAACTTATCTCAACTCTGTCGGGACAAAAGCATCAATAATACCGATAACCAAAGCAGCAAGCAGCGCCCCAATCATACTAACCGATAGATAATCGGGAATAATAAACTGAGCAACATAAATTACAACTGCAGCAGTAACAAAACCTATAATGCCACGGGACTGAGGTGATATCTTTTTCCCCAGTAAGCTTTCAACTAAATAACCCAGAACAGTTATGACGGCTGCAGCTATTAAAGCACCAGTAAACCCAGCAACCCTAATCCCTGGCAAAAACCAACTAACAAGCAGCACTACTAAACCGGAAACAATAAAACGAACAATAGTACCTAGCCAACTACTCATAATACAGACCTCCTTTCAAAGATACTAGTTGAAATGGTGTTTAAAAGTCATCTGTTTCTCGAACACGCGCTTAAAAAAAGTGTACCCTGAGATAGAATAATCTATACCTAAAAAAACCTAAAAAAAGCAATGTTGCGCAATGTAGTTAAACATGGTAAAATGTAAGTTGTTTTACTACCGATTGACAAAGCATTTCCCCATGCTAGTGTCTGAAACATATTAATATTTCGCTAGGAGGTGAACCCATGGCAAATATCAAGTCTGCAAAGAAACGGGTTAAAATAACAGCAATTCGTACTGACCGTAATAATGCCTACAAATCCGCTGTTAAAACAGCTGTTAAAAGATTTGAAGAAGCGTTGAATGCAGGTAACCAAGAAAAAGCAGAGACAGCTTTGATTAATGCTGTAAAAAAGGTGGATAAAGCCGCCACTAAAGGTCTTTTCCATAAAAATAAAGCAGCTCATAAGAAATCCCAACTGCAATTAGCATTTACTAAAACTTTTAAAGCTTCCTAAACAAAAAAGGCATACCCTTAACAGGTGCAAAAGCCTTAATTGCATACTCAAAAAGTGATAGTTTCTAAAAGTATAAAATAAAGCCCGCTGGCTTCAGCAGGCTTTATTTATTTTCTTTTAAATGCGATTTAGTAGGATATTATATTGCTGTCACAAAACTTCAACGTAAGAAATTCCAATTCTTTTTTTGCATCAAAAAATCCCTGTTTTAATTTCCTGTCCACGGTAGCCGCTTCCATAATCGCATTTTCCAAGTCCGAGACAGAAAAATTCTTAGCCTGTTTTATTATCTTGGGGAGCACCATGGGATGTATCCCAATTTTCCCACCAATCTGCTTAACGGCATAGCCCTGCTCTAATAAAACTTTGGCCTGCAGCATTAAACGCAACTGTCTCGCTATCATTATTAATAAATGCAAAGGCTTTTCACCTATTAAGAGCATCTGCTGAAGCCTTCTTAATGCCTCATCGGCCCGTCGCTCTCCGATAGAGTCTACTAGTTTAAAAATATCTCCCTGGACAGTTTGACTAAGACAGTTTTCGGCTATTTCACCAGTTATCTTAGTTTCTTCTCCTGCGTATATCACCATTTTTTCTATCTCTTTCTCCAAAAATGTTAAATCATTACCAGCAGTCAATAGAAGTTGCATTGCTCTTTGGTCTAGCTTCTTACCCTGAGCATCAAACATATCCTTAATCCATTGAGTTAATGCATTGCCTCGTAATCTCTTTAACTCCAATTCCACAGCATGCCTCTTACATAATTTGGTTATCTTTTTTCTTGCATCTACGTTCCCCTCAAGCATAAATACTAGACATGTACTAGGATTAGGCTGCTCCAGATAGCTAATCAACGCTTCTGCATCGGCATTGCCGGTTTGATATGCTTTGTTAGACGAAAAAAACATAGCATTCTTAACCATAACTAGACGCTTTTCAGACATGACCGGCAAGGTCTCAGCACTTGCTAAAACGGTTGATAGAGAGACTTCCTTTCCATCTAATGCATCAAAATTAAAATCGACAGCTCCGAAAGATAAAACAACTCTTTTTAGCGTCTTTGCCAATGTCCCCTGTAAGTAGGATTCTTCACCATAAAACAAATAACATGGGTCGGTTTCACCCCGATTTATTTTTTTAAGCACCTCAAAATAATTAGCCATTTTTAGACACTTCCTATTCAGAACAATAAAGAATCATCTAAACTTAATACTTTCTCAGTATTGATTCACGCTTCCACCAGCAGTAATTATATCACAATTAGCTACATAAAGAGAAGGATGCCTAATATGAAAAGGCTTAGTTTCTCCAGAAAGGTAGCCTATCTATTTTTGTTTGGCATAACTTTTAGTTCTAGCCCATCGCTGGTAATTACCGTTGCGCCATTTTGATCAGTGCGATAGCTCTCTATCCCTTCCTGCTGGAAATATTTCATCACCACTGGTGAAGGGTGCCCAAAACTATTATTACGCCCCACTGATATAACAGCAAAATCAGGATCTACTTCCTCATAAAATTCCGCAGTAAACGAACCTGCACTCCCGTGGTGCGGTACCTTAATGAGATCTGCCTCAATGTCTGATTCCCCGGCAGTTAAATAACCAATTGCTTTCTGTTGTATATCTCCAGTGAAGATGACTCGTTCTTCTTTATATTGCAATAGTATTACCAGCGACTGATCATTTACTTCCCAGTCATCAGGTATCAAGACGGGCGGACTTAGCACTTCCATAGATATGGCTGGTGAAATCTTTATAACATCCCCTTGACTTAAGTGACTGTAACTTATATTGCGCTGTTTTAATAAACCAAGAAACTGTTGGTATTCCAGGTTATCTCTACCTGACAGTCTGGGTAAAACTGCTTCTTTAACAGGTATCACTTCGGCGACGGCAAAAATACCGTCAAGATGATCCCGGTCCGGGTGACTGTTGATAAATAGATCAATTTTTCTTATCCCCAGCCGGTGCAGTGCAGGCACCAATTTGTCACGCCCCACGTCGAAACCATTATAACCACCACCTGCAGCATCAACTAAAATATTTTTGCCGTTTGGCGCCATTATTAATGCGGCATCTCCCTGGCCGACATCCAAAAACACTACTTTTAGCTGTCCCGGGTTGGGAACAAAGCTTGCAAATACTGCTACTGCAAACAGCATAACAGTGAAAAATGCAATCCGGCGTTTATTTTTTAAAGATAATTTTAAATTCCCAGCTGCCTTTTCTCTTAAAATAACTAAGACAACATAATACAATATTATTTCCCATAAACGCGGCAGTCTTACAAAAAGGGCCGCAGCCGGCAAACGTGCCAGCAATGTGAGAAAAGCATTAGTCAACTCCACCAGCATTCCCATGCTGAGCAGCAGCATTTCCGCAGCAGGCCATAGTATTGATTGTATTAATAGAACTATAAAACCCGACAAGACAATTATACCCACCACCAAGACCACTGGAATATTCGCTAAAATACTCCAAGGAGAAAACAGACCAAAATGATAAATTAATAACGGCAGCAGCCCAAGTTGGGCTATCAATGGGACTATAAAAATATCTTTTCCGCGGGTAATAAAAAATAATAGCTTATCGCCTAACGGATATAGATAATAAATACTTAATGCAGCGGCAAAAGACATCTGAAAACCGGCAGCAAAAACATCTGCAGGATTGAGTAACAACCAAAAGAACGCCGCAAGCGCTAGGGCGTTATAGAAATTTTTTCGCCTACCCACCAAATAAGCCGTTAGTCCTACCACTGTCATTATAGTTGCTCTGACAACCGACGCACTAAAGCCGGCAAGTGCTGAATATCCAAACAGACCCAGGGCGATCAAAACCACTTTAACCCATGATTTTAATTTCAGCTTCGTTGTGAATAATAGCAATAAGGCGGTAATGTAAGATACATGCATGCCTGATACTGCGAATACGTGCATTACTCCCAGGTTTTTGTAGGTCTCCTTATTCGATTTATCCAGATAAGAAGTATCTCCAAACAAAATTCCACTGATAACAGCCGCCTGGTTTTCAGGTAGCGCAGTAAAAAATTTAGCTATAGTTTCATTTCTAATAATTGTCACATAGCGATTGAAAGAAGGCGTCCCCCGGCGTAATAATGCTATTTCACCTGCTATTACTCTGGTGAAAATTCCTTTTCGTTGCAAATAAACGGAGTAATCAAATTCACCCACATTTCCCCCAGAAGCAGGCAAACGCACCTCTCCTCGAAGTTTAACAAGGTCACCGGGCAAAACCAGTAGAGATTCATCGTAAAGGACGGCAATACTTTTCTCCTCGATATGCATCTGTTTTTCGGCGGCCTCGATCAAATCTATCTGCAGCCAAATTTCCTGTCTATTGGCGTATGCTGCTGAACGAATAACCTTACCGGACATATCGACAGTTTGACCTTCAAAATTGGCAATTATTGATCCGGACGACAGGCCGGCCCAACCCCAAACGACTCCCGCAGTAATAAATCCCAGCATGATCATAACCTGAGAAACCGTAACATCTGACCTTCGAAATATTAGATATAGCAAAATCAGCAGGCCAAGAAGCGCCGCCGCTAAGAATCTAGTATCATTTAGTGGAGCTAAGACTAAACCCATAATAAAACAAATTACCACTATTATCAATGGCTGTCGTTCCATCATCGACCACCTGATTCCACCGTTACTTCTCACGCCACTTTGCTATCTAAAGCACAATTAAATCCTTTAACCCTTCAAATGTTTTTTCTCCAATGCCGGATATTTTCTTTAAGTCGCCAATGCTTGTAAACCCGCCATTAGCACTACGGTATTCCATAATACGTTGAGCATATGCAGGTCCTATGCCGGGGAGACTCTCTAGCTGCTTCTGATCCGCTTGGTTTATGCTAATTCTACCCGTTTGACTGGCAGACGCCGTGTCTACGTCGACATTTCCCAAGAGTTCATCTCCAATTAGAGGCACATTAATCGTTTCCCCGTCTGTCAGCCTTCTTGCCATCTGCAGCTTATTTACATCTGCTTCGGGTTTTGGCTGGGCACGTTCAACTGCGTCCAGTACTCTCTCCCCGCGCTGGAAATAGTAAACTCCGGGTTGATTAACAGCTCCGTTAACATGAACAGCAATCTGTGCTTGCTCATTCAATTGCTCTGCACCCGTTTCCTCTTCAAGCCGTCCCTGGTTATCCTCAATTACGATAGGCTGGCGCTCTATAACCATACCTTTAATGAGTCCCCCCACCAGTAACGCCAATATGAGAATCACAAAAAAATTTCTTATTCTCGTATCCTCCATCCCGCCGCTCCTTTACTTATAACCTTAAATTGATCCACTGTCTTATAAAGCTGTTCTGCTAACTGGTTAGTTCCTCAGCAGAACCAATTTGGGTTATGGTTTCCACAAATTATCTTAATTTCCTGTTTTTTGGCAAAATAATTTGTTTTATGACAAATTACAAAGTCCGCATTAATAAAACTTGGCTTACGCCAAGTCTTTAGACGACGGCGAAGCCTTAGTTGCATTTATGCTAATCAGAAAGTTATACTTTCTGATAGTGCAAAAAAACCGTCCTTTAGAAAAGAACGGTTTCCTGGATTTCTATTTTACCACTATATTTACCAGTTTCTTCGGAACTGCGATTGTCTTTACAATCTCCTTACCTTCAACCCATTTTTTTACCTTATCCAAAGCCATGACAGCTTCAATCATGCCATCGCGATCTAGGTCAGCGACAATTTTTACTTTATCCCTTACCTTTCCATTGACTTGTACCACAATGGTTATTTCATCACGAATCAATGCTTTAGGATCATAGCTTGGCCATTGCTGCAGATGGACACTGGATTCATTGCCAATAATATGCCACAATTCTTCAGTGATGTGAGGAGCAAATGGTGCCAGCAGTGCCAGTAATTTGTTTAATGCTTCTTTAACCAGAGGCATGTTGACTTCCCCCTTGGCTTGGTCACGATAGCTGTACATTCCATTTATCAGTTCCATCACGGAGCTGATAGCAGTGTTAAAGTTGAATCTTTCACCAACATCCTCTGTCACTTTTTTGATAGCAGCATTTGTAAGACGCCATAATTCCTTGTCATTATCATTGTTAATCTTAACACTTGCTTCAACGCCTTTAAGTTGATCATAATGACCATAGACCAAACGCCAGACTCGGTTGATAAACCGGTAGCAGCCTTCTACTCCTTTATCACTCCATTCAAGGTCTCTTTCCGGTGGTGCTGCAAATAAAATAAACAGGCGGGCGGTATCCGCACCGTATTTATCAATAATTTCTTCAGGGCTAACCACGTTACCCTTGGATTTTGACATTTTACCGCCATCTTTAAGAACCATTCCTTGGGTAAGAAGATTAGCAAAAGGTTCATCATAATCAACCAAACCGGAATCGTACAGCACCTTGGTAAAGAAGCGAGAATACATTAAATGTAAAATAGCGTGTTCAACCCCGCCAATGTACTGGTTAACGTTCATCCAATAGTTGACGGCTTCTTTCTCAAAAGGCAGCTGATTGGCTTTGGGGCTTGCATAACGTAAGAAATACCATGACGAACACACAAAAGTATCCATGGTATCCGTCTCCCGCCGGGCCGCCCCGCCGCACTTAGGACAGGTGGTATTTAAAAAATCCGGAGATAAATTTAGTGGAGACTCTCCATTAGGTCTAAATTCCACATCCGTAGGCAGCATCACCGGTAGATTTTCCTCCGGCACGGGTACAGTACCGCATTTATCGCAATAAACAATAGGGATAGGTGCACCCCAATAGCGCTGGCGGGATATCAGCCAATCCCTCAGTCGGAAATTAACCTGTCTCTGACCCAGGCCATTCTCCTCTAAGTACTCAGCTACTTTAACTTGTCCCTCCTTGTTTGGCAAACCACTAAACGGGCCGGAGTTGACCATAATCCCCGGGTCGGCATATGCTTCTTCCAACCGATCACCATCAGGCAGCGGGTCATCTTCCGGATTGATTACCACTTGCACAGCCAAATTATACTTTCTTGCAAAGTCCAAGTCACGTTGATCGTGAGCAGGAACACCCATGACGGCACCGGTCCCATATTCCATTAAAACATAATTTGCAATCCAGATAGGCACTTTATTCTGGCTAACCGGGTTAATTGCATAAGATCCTGTAAAAACGCCCTCTTTTTCCATGTCGGTGGAAATCCGCTCCATCGAATCCATGGTAGAAACTCTTGCTGCAAAGTCCTTAACTTGTTTTTCATATTCAGTACCCGCCGCCAGTTTATCGACTAAAGGGTGTTCAGGTGCTAGAACCATATAGGTTACACCGTAGATAGTATCATGCCTGGTAGTAAACACAGGAATCTCATCGCCGGTTTTTTCTACCGTCATGACAATTTCTGCCCCGACACTCTTACCAATCCAGTTTTTTTGCATAGTCTTTACTTTTTCCGGCCAACCCGGCAGCTTTTGTAAATCCTCCAACAGCCTGTCCGCATAATCCGTAATTTTAAAGAACCACTGTTCTAAATCTTTCTTAATTACTGTTGTTTCACAACGCTCGCAAGCGCCATCAACTACCTGCTCATTGGCCAATACAGTGGCACAGGAAGGGCACCAATTAACCGCGGCTTTCCCTTTATAAGCAAGTCCCTTATGATAGAAATGCAAAAATAACCATTGAGTCCATTTATAGTAATCAGGATAGCATGTAGCAACCTCCCGATCCCAATCGTAACCCAAACCAATGGATTTTAACTGACTTCGCATGTTATTAATGTTATCAGTAGTCCATTTGGTTGGATGTATCCCGTGCTTAATAGCTGCATTCTCTGCAGGCAATCCAAAAGCATCCCATCCCATAGGGTGTAAAACATTTTTCCCCTGCATAGTTTTAAACCTGGCGACCACATCGCCAATGGAATAGTTCCTAACATGACCCATATGTAAGTTTCCTGAAGGGTATGGAAACATTTCTAAACAATAGTATTTGTCAGCTTCCTCCGTGTTTTCCGTTACTTTATAAATGTTCTTCTCTTCCCAAAATCTTTGCCACTTAGGCTCAATATCCTTAAAATTAAAACGTTCCTCCATCTGCATCCCCTTCCTTTAACCTCTGTTCGAGAATATGTGCAAAGATAATCTTAAAGCAACATGTCCTCCACTTCATAACTGACTAATCCATTATTCAACATTAAAGTAGTCAGTATCTGCATCACCCCAAAGCCGCTCTAAATCATAAAACCGGCGCTGGTCTTCCAAGAATATATGCACCACAACACTTCCATAATCTAATAAAATCCACTGGCCGTCTTTATATCCTTCCTTACTGGAGGGATTAATGCCATCCTCTTTTAGTTCCTTAATAATATTATCTGCAATCGCTTTAACCTGTGTATTTGAATTACCGGTAACTAAAAGAAAGTAGTCCGTAATTAGGGATATCTGCCGTAAGTATAAAAACACTATATCCCGTCCTTTTTTCTCGTAGGCAGCTTGCGCAATCTTTTCGGCTAATATTCGACTGTCAGTCAAATCTCATCCTCCTCAAGGCACTTAAGTCTCTTCTTGCTATTATTTTAAAATCTCATTTCAACTACTATTTAAAATATAATAATTGCGTGCTTCAATAGTCTTTGGATGTATTATTTCTTTCTTCTCAAGCAAATAACTAATGCCACTGTCCATTGCAGCTAATAATGCAGAATCCAGTTTATATCGAGCCAGTTCCCGCAATTCACCTATCGAATTGAACTGGCGTCCCGGTTCTATAGCATCTGCTAAATAAACAATTTTGGAAGCCAATGACATGTCGGGGGCAGCCAACGTATGTTGGTGGATAGCCTGAAGAACATCTTTGTCTTCAATGTGTAGACGAGCGTCGGCAATTTTTGCAGCAACTGGGCCATGTAATAGAACAGGACAGTGTCTTTCCAAATCGCTCACTGCTATCCCAAACTGTTCCGCCGATTCCAACAGTTGTTTTCCCGAATAATCCCTGGCTATATCATGTAATATTCCCGCGATAAATACTTTGTCTTTATCAGCACCATGTGTTGCCGCCAATTTCTCAGCTGTTTCTGCTACTCGCAGTGCATGGTTTTTTCTATCTTCATTACTGTATAATTTAAGCCAATCAGTGTAATTAGCCATTCTAACACTCCTTAGAAGGCTATCTAATATTATTATGAAATACCATTTTCCAAATATAAGCGATTTTTATAGATATACTGTTCCGTTGCCTCAGGAAGCAGGTATTTTATTGAACGGTCCTCTTTGACACGCTTGCGTATATCCGTAGATGAGATTGCCATTGCCGGCACTTCTAAAGGATATATCGCGTTACTGCCGTGAGCGGGGAGTTGCGCTACAACCGCATCCAGATGCTTTAGATCAATACCAGGCCTGGTAGCAGCAATAAATTTAGTTTCTCCCAATAATGCCTCTACGTTCTTCCAGGTTAATATCTCTAGTATTGCATCTGCACCGGTAATGAAAAATATTTCACAGTCTTTTGGGGATGTTTCGTAAAAGTGACTAACTGTATCTACAGTATACGAGTAGCCCTTCCTCTCTATTTCTAACCGAGACACTTCAAAATACGGGTTAGTTGCAACCGCTAGAATTGTCATTAAGTAACGATGGCGAGCTTGAGTGACAGGATAGCCTTTTTTATGCGGCGGTTTGCCCGATGGAACAAAAACCACTTTGTCTAGTTCAAAGCGCCCCCTTGCTTCCTCAGCAGTCACTAGATGCCCGTAGTGAATAGGGTCAAAGGTGCCGCCCATAATTCCTAATCTCTTCATCCCTTTGCTCTCCAGCATAAACAATTCCCCATTCTTATTACACAATATGACAAAATACCATAATTAGTGATAAACCTGTAGACACTCACATTAGTAACAGAGAACTTCTATTCCCTTACTTGTCCGTTACCAAATACTAAATACTTATAGGTAGTCAACTGCTCTGGCCCCATCGGTCCCCTAGCATGAAGTTTTTGAGTACTAATTCCGATTTCGGCTCCAAAACCAAATTCAAAGCCATCCGTAAAACGGGTCGATGCATTCACGTAAACCACTGCAGCATCAACAATTTTTTGGAACTGTCGAGCAGAGGTATAGTTCTCAGTAATGATAGCCTCGGAATGTTTGGTCCCATAAGCATGAATATGCTCAATTGCTTCCTGTAAGTTATCTACAATTTTTACCGCCAAGATTAACTCAAGATATTCAGAAGCCCAATCTTCCTCTTCCGCAAGGTTCATTTCAGGGATAATTTTACGGGTTTCATCACATCCGCGCAATTCTACCCCATTTTGCTTCATTCTTTGCGCTAATTCCGGCAAAAACTGCTCTACCACTTCTCGATGGACAAGTAATGTTTCCATGGCATTGCACACACCAGGCCGCTGTACCTTGGCATTAACTGCTATATTTAAAGCTTTTTCAAGATCTGCATCTTTATCGACATAAGTATGACAGTTGCCTACACCAGTCTCAATAACCGGTACTGTCGCATTATTTACAACATGCTGGATTAAACCTGCACCACCTCTAGGAATCAGCACATCCAGATATTTATTCATCCCCAGCATGACGTCCACTGCCTCTCGCTCAGTAGTTTCTACCAGTTGAATAGCCCCTGCAGGTATGCCTGCCGTTTCTGCGGCGTGGGCAATTATCCAGGTCAAAGTCTGGTTTGAATAAAATGCTTCGGAACCACCACGTAGTAGAGCTGCATTTCCTGATTTTAAGCAAAGACCTGCCGCATCCACCGTCACATTGGGCCGAGCCTCATATATTATCCCGATTACCCCGATGGGCACATTGATGCGCCCTATTTCTAAGCCATTAGGGCGTTTCCACATATTATCTATTTCTCCCACCGAGTCGGGCAAAGCTGCTAAAGTATTTAACCCATCCGCCATATCTTCCAGACGTTCTTCGGTTAATAGCAATCTATCCAACTTGGTCTGGGATAAACCATTTTTCTTGCCATTCTCCATATCAATTTTATTGGCCTCTAGAATTTCTGCAGACTTTTGTAGTAAGGCCTGGGCCATTTTTTTTAAAGCTTCATCCTTAGTTTTAGAGTTTATACCCGCAAGCCCTCTAGCTGCTTTTTGAGCATCTTCCCCCAGTTTATATATGTGTTCCCTAACCATAATTTTTGCCTCCTTCTAAACAAACCTGAAAAGATAACTAGCTTGCCGGAGCTTGCTTATTCCACTTTACACCTATTAACCCCTTAATGCTAAGTTATCCCTATGTACTACTTCATCATAATCCTTGTAGCCTAATATCTGTTCTATATTGTTGCTATTGTTTCCTTTAATCCTATTTAAATCTTCCGAAGAATAGTTGGTTATTCCTCTAGCAAATTCTTCCCCTTCAGGCGATGAAATTCTCACTACGTTTCCAGGTTGAAAATACCCTTCTACTGATATGATGCCAATTGGCAAGAGACTTTTTCCCTCATATATTATTGCTTGGCATGCACCTTTATCCAACGTAATAGTGCCATAGATATCCGAACTAAAAGCCAACCATCTCTTTTTTGTGTGCAATTTATGCTCACCCGCAGGCACAAACAGGGTTCCAATAGTCCTGCAATGAACAATATCTTGCAGCTGGCCGCGTTTACTGCCGTCCGCAATTATCATCGGAATACCGGATGTATTTGCTATTCTAGCTGCCTGCAGCTTGGTAATCATCCCACCGGTTCCCATATTGCTGCCGGCTCCGCCAGCCAATTTTTCAACTTCCGGCGTAATCTCAGTTACCATCTCAATCAGTCTAGCGTCTTTGTCTTCTTTTGGATTGGCAGTAAAAAGACCTTCTATGTCAGATAAAAGCACCAGCAGTTCAGCATCGACCACACCGGCTACCAATGCAGATAAGGTGTCGTTATCACCCAGTCGTATTTCCTCGGTGGCAATAGTGTCGTTTTCATTGACTATTGGGATTACTCCAAAACTCAACAACTTAAAAAAGGCGTTGCGCGCATTCAAATACCTTCGTCGGTCAGACATATCTTCCTTAGTCAACAGCACTTGCGCTACAACATAGCCATATTCTGCAAACAACTTCTCATAGATGTGCATTAAGAGGCCTTGGCCTACCGCCGCAGCGGCCTGCTTCTCCGGAATAGTTTTAGGCTTTTCCTTCAGCCCCAGCTTACCAAGACCGGCTCCAACCGCACCTGAACTGACAAGTATAACTTGTCTCCCACTGTTGGCCAAGTCTGCCATGTCTCTGACAAATGTCTCAATACGGCTAATGTTCAGTTTTCCCGTTTCATGAGTTAGCATACTGGTGCCTACCTTAACTACCAAACGGTTAACCCCTGCCAACTGTTCCCGCTCAAAACCCATAGATGCATCATCCTTATTAAAATCAATATAAAGAATATTATAACATAATTTGTTTAACTAAGCTAAAAATTCTCATCGGTGAAATCAAATTCCATGTCCTTAATTCTTACGGTATCTCCTTCTTTTACTCCGCTATCCCTCAGGGCCTTTTCCAGTCCCATCAGTTTAATTATTCGCTGAAGTCTCTTAACCGCTTCCTCGTTACTAAAATCCGTCATAATTATATGCTTTTCAATTTCTTCTCCCGTCACTTCCCATATACCGTTTACAAACTTAATGTGAAAACGTTCTGCTTTCGGCCCCTCTACAATCCTTACCTCTTCTTCAGCAACGGGGACAATTGGCTCAGCTTCAATTTCATCCAGCCGTTTGCTTATTAGGTTTAACAATTGATCAATCCCTTTGCCGGTTACAGCTGAGATAGTCAAATAGGGAATCTCCGGTTTTTCTTTTGCTAAATAATCAATCAATCTGTCAGTATTTTCCTGGGCTTGAGGTAATTCTATTTTATTTACAACAACTATTTGCGGGCGCATGGCAAGTTTATCATTATAGTGTTCCAGTTCATTAGTAATTATTTTAAAATCTTCAATTAGGTCCCGCCCTTCCAGTTGAGCACCGTCTATCACATGCACCAGCAGCCGGGTCCTTTCAATATGTCGTAAGAATTGATGACCCAGTCCCGTCCCTTCATGGGCTCCTTCAATTAGCCCTGGTATATCAGCTACAACGAAACTATTACCTTCTTGTAAGGCAACTACCCCTAGATTTGGTGTAATTGTTGTAAAGGGATAATCGGCGATTTTCGGTTTGGCCGCAGATATTCTTGATATTAAGGTGGATTTTCCAACATTAGGAAAACCGATTAATCCTACGTCGGCAAGCAGCTTTAGTTCCAGTTCTAACTGAAGCTCCTGCCCTGGCTCGCCTTTTTCAGCGAAACTGGGAGCTTTGTTCTTAGACGTAGCAAAACGAGCATTGCCCCTACCACCGCGACCGCCTTTGGCTACTAACATTCTTTGTTTATCATCAACCAAATCACCTAGAACTTGGCCAGTTTCTGCATCCTTTACGATGGTTCCTGGCGGCACTCGAACCACAAGATCTTCTCCGCCTCGACCATGTTTATTCTTACCTTGGCCATGTTGTCCGCGGTCTGCTTTATAATGTCTGTTATATTTGAAATCCACTAAGGTTCTTAAACCTGAGTCAGTTTCCAATATTACATCTCCGCCTCTGCCGCCGTCTCCACCGTTAGGTCCTCCTTCGGGGACATATTTCTCTCTGCGATAAGATACTACACCGCTTCCCCCATCTCCACCTTTGATATATATTTTTGTAGTATCGTAAAACATATTTCCTCACACCTTGTTTTTGAATTTTATTTCTAAAGTGACCTTTATGCCGTCTACCTTTATTATTCCCAAGAGTCAGCATTTACTTATACAGCCCGGCAACTTTTTGCTTTGAAAATTATTATTGGATAGTAATTAGTTGGTCAGTTGGTCAGTTGGTCAGTAATTAGGTTGGTAAGGGTTAGAATCCTAACCAGCTTACCAACTGAATTAGCAACAGTTAGCTATCGGGCAAATCAATAATCACTTCTGTTCTATTTTCACTTGTATACACCTTGCATCCTATATCCTCAATACAATTAATCCGCTCTTTATTCAATCCGCCATTGACGATTATTATTATTTGACTGTCTGAGGGGTGTTCTCCTGGCAAAACCGTTGTAATGCTTATAGCATCCGCCCCAGCACCTCCAAAATATTCTAGTAGCAGTTTAGAGATGTTATAAAGTTCATGAGTCTTCTCTTTGGGCACAATTAAATTGCCTGCACCTGACTCCAATTCAACCTGGTAGGTAATACCCATTTGGTCCGCCTCGTGCATGATAATGGTCAGGTTAAATGCCAAATATGCATCTTCCAGTTTACTAATTACGCCTGTTATTTGCACTTCCTCGATAACCTTCTTCACGTAATTCAAGGAATCTTCCGGTTTTCCTAACTGCAACAAGCCCGAAATAACTTGAAGGTGATTTAGATAATCATGTTTTTGCCAGCTCAGCAGTTCCATAGAGTGCCGAAACAAATCATCCATTCTAAAACCTCTTTTCAAATATTGTCCCTACAGATATGCAAAAACCTCCTGGTTGGATCACCAGGAGGTCATTATTAGCTTGCCGCTTCGGTAGTAGGAACAATACTAACTTTTTTCCTGTTCTTACCTTTAGCTTCGAATTTCACATAACCGTCAGCCAAGGCAAAAAGCGTGTCGTCTTTACCAATGCCAACATTTATACCAGGATGCACCTTGGTACCTCTTTGGCGAACGAGGATATTCCCCGCTTTAACAAGCTGGCCGTCTCCACGTTTCACACCAAGTCTTTGTGCTTCGCTGTCACGGCCGTTTCTTGAACTACCAACACCTTTTTTATGCGCGAAAAGCTGCAAATACATTTTTCTCATTTGCCACACCTCCTAACACTAGGATATCTACTTTAAATCATTTCAACTGTTAGGTAACGGGGATGACTTTCTTTAATTGCTAAAAGACCTAAATAACAAGTCCTTAGAATAGCCTCTGAAGCTTGTTTCTGCTCAGCGGCTACCTCATCCGGTAAAAAACAAGAAAGATCACCCGGCTCCTGCCTCACTGCCGGAATAATATGCACGTATTCTTCAAGACCAATAATAGCCGTTTGGGCAACTGCAGATACGGCAGCACAAACAATATCTTTGCCATGCTTTGCCGATTGAGCATGACCTTTTACATAAAAAGAAGCAATTCTTTCGTCCTTATCCAGGACAAACCTAACACGTATCATATTTATGCCTCAATCTTCTCCACAACTACTTTAGTAAACGGCTGCCGATGGCCTTGCTTACGGCGATAGTTCTTTTTAGCTTTATACTTAAAGACAATTATTTTCTTTCCTTTAACTTGTCCCTCTATCTTCAATTCAACTTTTGCCTCTTCGACATAGGGTTTCCCGACTTCTAACCCAGCATCCTTTTTTACAGCTAAAACGTTATTAACAGTAACAACGTCCCCTTCTTGGGCATCTAATTTTTCTACAAAAATCACATCGCCTTCGCTAACCCGATACTGCTTACCACCTGTCTCAATAATAGCATACATTAGTACTGACACCTCCCCGCTAAAGACTCGCCGATTATAGGTACACAATAGTGTGTTTGCAAACCCTAACCGCGCGGTTTTAAAACGACACTTACAACCATAAATTTTATCAAACTAATACTATATATGTCAAGTAATAATAAGGCAAAACAGAGCTGACGCATGAACTTTTTTAAAAATCTTGCGAGGTCTGAAATTGACGTTT
>JADQBR010000111.1 GCA_016278515.1 Bacillota bacterium | reverse complement strand
TTTATATTGGGGGTTTTTACAGGATATGGTGGGCATTTAAACTTGCAATTTATATATTCAGTATCTCACTGAAAATAACATTGATTTTGAGTCTAAAAAGGGGTCCCATCATCCGCGAGTGGAAGCCATGCTGAATAAAGAGGTAATAACCGACTTAGCACAAAAAGATTATGTAGAATCCATTCGGCAGGAGCATATTGTCACCATTATGGCTGACAGTGACCCAAATACCCCTGTCAGTAGTGACGGTGTAACGGACCAAATACAATCGGGCGATGCCGATGAAAAAGTTCCGTTTGTCCCCGAACCCCAGGTAGAAGGCCCGGAAATAGAGGGGGCGGAGACAGCGAAAGTAACAGCTGATGAAGAGGAAGAGAAAGGCAGCGGCACTCCTTACGTTGCTGGCGGCATTTTAGGCCTCGGCGCCCTAACAGGCTTCATCCTACGCAAAAGACTCTAATAGCATAAAGGACAGTTCTTTTTATAGCCCCCGCTCATAGACGGGGGCACAGACCTTAGACAAAACCGCTTTTAAGCCAAGCGGTTTTTCTTTTGAAGTAAAGATTTTTTGGAAAATATCCAGCTATAAAGAGGAAGTCCTCCTAAGATGCTTACTATTGTATAATACAAAACACTGGTTGCATATACAACAAATGATATAGTATGAGTATTCCTACTGAAAAGTTATAGGAGTTGACAATTTCGGAGTAAATATGGGGAGAAGGAAATTTGCGTAAAAATATAGAAATTATAGATACAGAAGAGGCGCACTGATTAATACAACCTTTTATAAAATGGGGGATGAGCTATGCACGCGATTGAAAAAATCTTGGCCAAGGCTGCGGGTAAAGAAAAAGTCAATACCGGGGAAATTGTTAAGGCCAAGGTAGATTTTGCTGAGGTTAACGACATTTATCTTCAGACAATCTATTCCTTTTATGAAATGGGAGGGAAGGAAGTATGGGATAAGGATAAGCTATGTTTTGTGTTTGACCACTATGCTCCTGCCCCTACAATAAGATCCGCACAAAACCATAAGGAGATGCGCCAGTTTGCCCGGCAGCAAGGTCTGACAAATCATTTTGATGTCAACGCTGGCGTTTGTCATCAGGTTATGCCTGAGGCGGGGCACGTCTGGCCGGGAATGATACTTGTTGCTACTGACTCTCATACTACCACCCACGGAGCTTTCGGTGCATTTGGTACCGGTGTTGGGGCAACTGACATGGCTACAATTATGATTTCAGGGGAAATTTGGTTTCGGGTGCCCGAAATTATTAAGATTGAGATTAACGGCAATTTAAAGCCCGGAGTGATGGCTAAAGATGTAATTTTGCATATTTTGGGGCAACTAGGGGCGGACGTAGCTGTTTATAAGGCTATTGAATTTTGTGGCAGTTATGTAGAAGAGTTGGACGTGGCGGAAAGAATGGTTATCTGCAATATGGCCGTGGAAATGGGAGCTAAAACAGCCTACATGGTTCCTAACCATAAGGTGCTCCAATATATCAGAGCCCGGTCTAGCCACATCTTTGCCGTGCCGGAAACTGATGAAGATTTTCAATATGCCGCAAGTTATTTGTTTGAAGTTGATGAATTATTACCGCAGGTTGCTTTGCCCCACAGTGTTGAGAATGTTGTTCCGATAAATGAAGTTGAACAAGTCAGGGTAGATCAGGCTTTTATTGGTGCCTGCACCGGGGGACGTGTAGAAGATATTGAAGCTGCAGTAAACATTCTCAGAGGTAAAAAGATTAGCCCCAACACACGCCTGGTAATTATTCCAGCTTCAAATGAAGTTTTTTTGACGGCTAATAAACGAGGATATATTAAGGAACTGGTAGATGCGGGTGCAACTTTTTCTACTCCGGGATGCGGCCCCTGCTTAGGGGCTCATCAGGGGGTACTGGCGCCAGGGGAAGTTTGTGTGACCGCTTCTAACCGCAACTTCCCGGGGCGGATGGGAAGTACTGAAGCAGAAGTTTACCTAGCATCTCCTGCAACAGTTGCTGCAGGTGCGTTAAAAGGTGTGCTGTCTGATCCACGTAGTGAACAGGAGGGTGTAAAGTGAAAAAAATGATAACAGGCAGTGCGTTTCTGTTTGGGGATAATATTGACACGGATCAGATTTATCCAGGTCGTTATCTTGAATTGGTCAAACCTGATGAGGTGGCAGCTCACTGTTTAGAGGGTGCAGACCCGTCTTTTGTCAAAAAGATGACTTCCGGCGATGTTGTGGTAGCGGGGCGGAATTTTGGCTGCGGTTCCAGTCGCGAACATGCAGTAATTACGCTCGCCCATGCCGGTGTTGGGGTACTTATAGCCGAATCCTTTGCGCGTATCTTTTACCGTAACGCTATTAACCTAGGCTTGCCTCTGTTAGTGTGTCCCAGAATAACGGGGAGGGTTAAGGAAGGCGATATCGTGGAAGTGGACCTTCATGGGGGACTTGTTAAAAACCATACAACCAGTGAAGAAATACAGGGCGAAAAACTTTCTGATTATATGTTGGAAATACTTCAGAGCGGCGGAATAAAACCGTTATTTAAGAAATTAACGGCCGATATGTAAATGAAACATTGGTGGTTATTTTAAAGCTAGTTTCGAGGGGTGGATGCCGGACGGTTATCCGCCCTTTTTTGTTATGCTCATACTCTTTAATAAATCTTCGAGAGTTTTGCTTTTGAGGTACCCGGATTGCGTGATTTCCAATTACACCTCGGAACTTCATCAACACAGAATACGTCTAAGAAAGTAAAGGGTTTATCCAACCATTACGAGGAGGTTAAGTCAGTGAAAAAAATCTTTGGCGTAGTAATATTGTTTTTGATGCTCTTTTCACTTATCGGTTGTAGTAGCGATGCATTTATTGATTTTTCGGATAAAAGTTTGCCTTTTGATAAAGACAAAATCGACTCGGAAGTGGTAAAGGGCAATGCAGAATTTGCGTTTGATATTTTTAAGCATCTCAATGATGAAGATAAAGAGCAGAATGTTTTTATCTCTCCGCTGAGTATATCAACTGCACTTTCCATGACATACCAGGGTGCGGAAACTACCACAAAAGAGGCTATGGCACAAGCCTTGAATTATGACGGTATTGAGCAAGGCCTGCTCAATGAGAGCTATAAAAATTTGCTAAGATACCTGCAGCAGGTTGACAGTAAAGTAGAGCTGAACATCAGCAACTCAATCTGGATAAAAGAAGGACAGGCGATTAAGCAGGAGTTCATCGACACTAATGAACAAATATTTGATGCCCATATGACCCAACTTGATTTTTCCAAAGATGATGCCGCGGACAAAATAAATCAATGGATTGATAGTTCTACCAAAGGGAAGATAGATAAAATGCTTGAACCTCCCATATCGCCTCAAGTGATCATGTATCTTATTAACGCCATATATTTCAAAGGGGAATGGACCGAGCAGTTTGATGAGAAACAGACCTTCAGCACCGTCTTTCGTACAGGGTCAGACCAGACGACGGATGTAAAGATGATGAGCAGAAAAGGTGAGGTAGGTTACGGGCAGGGGAGTAATTACAAGACCGTAAGATTGGATTACGGCAACGGGAAAACTTCTATGTACTTGGTACTGCCCGAAGAAGGCACCCCTATTAACGACTTTATTACCAGTATGACACCAAGCAAGTGGCAGGCAATTAAAGGCAGCGTATCTGAAACAAGCGAGGTCCTTGTGCAAATACCGCGATTTAAAATGGAATATGGTATAAAAAAACTGAAAGATAGTTTATCCGCACTAGGCATGGCTGAAGCATTTAGTGATACGGCTGACTTCTCGGGTATGCGTGAGGGCATATTTATTAGCAGGGTACTGCATAAAGCGGTTATTGAGGTTAATGAGGAAGGAAGTGAAGCTGCCGGCGTAACAGTGGTTGAAATGCAAGAGAGTGCCGCAGTAGAACCGTTAAGATTTACTGCTGACAGGCCGTTTATGTTTGTGATAGAAGATAACGAATTTGGGACAATTCTATTTATGGGAAAGGCATGGGATGTCAGTGAATAATTTGGCTCCCGCCAAGAAAGACATAGCAATATCGCCCTGCAATTATGCATGGGCGATATTTTTTTAAAAGCTTATTAAACTGATACAACTAGCTATCTTTTTAAGTTCGTGCTTTTATGCCGGCAAGGATTTTATCCGGGGTAGCGGGGAGACTATATATCCTTACGCCGACCGCATCATATATTGCATTTAATAACTCCAGACCACCTTCAAGTGTACTATATCTTTTAGAAAGAGGTCATCAGCAAATTCCAAAGTACCTTGGACTTTCTTAACTCCATCCATGTCAATGACTGAATGGCCATAGCTACCACTGATTTTAAGGTCCATTTCCTCAGGGTTTGAAAGCCAGCGGGCAGAGGCCAACGAAGATTACTGGGGACCTAAGCCCCCAGTCAAGAAAGCTATTTATCGTTTTATTGAAGAAGATGCTACTCGGGCACAAGCTCTAAAAGCAGGAGAAGTTGATGTAGCAACAAATATGCTGCCGGAATACGTGTCAGATCTTCCGAAAGTAAAGACAGTGGACGGTTTGGAGTTTAGCCTTTTACGCCTTAACGCTATTAAGGGTGTAATGAAAGATGTCCGTTTGCGTCAGGCGGCCAGTTACGCTGTCGATAGGGGTTGGGGTGATGTATTTAGGTAAGATGCTGGAATTGGCTCCCAAAGAAACACTTTTTAAACGACCGCATCATCCTTATACCCAGGCCTTATTAAGCGCAATTCCCGTTCCAAACCCAGAAATTCAGCGAACCAGAATCTTGCTGCAAGGGGATGTTCCAAATCCTATTAACCCTCCTTCGGGATGTCGACTTCATACACGGTGCTTATATACATCAGATAGGTGTAAGGAAGAGCAACCTCTGCTGCGCGAGATTGGGCCTAGCCACTTCGCTGCGTGTCATTTATAATGACGTAGAAGAAACAGTTGAAAGGTTATACTCATTTACTAAGTCTGAATAATTTAGAGGATAAAAAGGAGAGAGGACTGCTTCTCTCCTTTTTGCGTGTCAACTTAGAGTGAGCTGTATAGGTGTTAAAGGAACAAGTAGAATTTAAGACTTTACAGTATTTTTTTAAAAGGGTAATATGGTATTAAATAAAAACTGTTTTTTAAACACTATTAGAAAATGATTTGACGATTATGTCGCAATTAGGTCGGGTGGAATTGTCAGTTTGTGGAAAGGATGTCGTTTGATGTTTAATTACTTTCATCTTTTGTTTTTAAAAATATTTATTTATGCATTTACAATTATTTTTCATGGTTGGCTTTTAAGCAGATCACTGCTAAACACTCGTTATGCACTGGCCTTATTATTGATGATACCAATAGTAGCAGTTTCAATCAAATTATGGAAATTGTTATCCGTTTCTATAATCAAGGTAGGAACTAATGACCTAGGTTTAGAGTTTAAAACGTTTCTTGGCACACACAGTTATAGAAACGACGAAATAAGTATTAAAAGAAGGGAAATCAAGACTAAAGATGGCAAAAAATTCTTAGTTCAACCGTCAAAATCAGACGATTTAATTAAACAATTAGAACTTAATGGGTAAAGGCGGAAAAATATTTTAGAGAATGAGTAAAGCCATTACTATTCCTAACATTAGGCCAACATTAGCAAAGTCACTATGCGCTTTATGGCTGTGGGGGATCAGTTCATCACTTGATATGTAGATCATTGCGCCCGCTGCAAAGGCTAACGAATAGGAGATAAATAATGGAGAGATTTTTACTAAAGCCAGTCCAATAATTGTTCCTAAAAAAGTTGACAGGCCTGTCATAGTTGTGATGAAAATAATTCTGCTTTTACTAGCATGCCCTAAGGTCAGAGGGATAGCTACACTAAGGCCTTCTGCCACATTATGTAAACCAATTGCTATAGCAGTAAATAGCCCTAAATGTGCTGAAATGGAGTTACTGGTGCCGATGGCAATACCTTCAGGCAAATTATGGAATGCAATACCAATAGCAATGAAATAACCCATTTTCAAGTAGGCATCATCATTTGTATCAGTTTTATGAATGTGTGGTGTAACTACATCGATTAACCAGAGAAAAGCTCCACCACTAATAAAACCGATAATACAAGAAAAAAGTGAATTCGTCTCGATACTACGGGGGATTAGACTAAGGGTAGATATCCCGATCATAATGCCTGAGGCAAAGCCCAGCGATAACGATACAACTCTATTGGATAGATTCTTGACTAGTATGGCAATTAAAGCTCCGACTCCTGTTACAATACCTGCCACAAAACTGTATATTAATATCACTATAATCGCCACCCATGTTTTGACTTGAACTGATCCTAGTGCTTACTCTATGTTATTGGTATTACCTTTTTCAATGTTTTTCTTCCTTTTTCCTGTTGTCGAACAGCAAATATTTTAACTTTTGAAACTGGTAAAAAATAAATAATATGGGTCTTCCGCCCTATAAGACAAATAGAGCGCAGCAACCAAAGTTATTGGTGCTGCGCTAAAATGCCTTCTAACCAATCATAAAGTTCCGGATAGTCTGCCATACTGACTACTTTAGTATTATTGTTTCTGATTTCTACCAAGTATACTTCGCTTTTTGTGGTCTTAACTGCAACTAGGCCTTTTTGCGGTGTTGGGGTAATGCTTACTATTTGTTCTGATAAGCCGAGTAACAGCTGTCTTACTTGGAGATATTCTTCCTGGGTAATATCCCATTCTACAGATGTGTCCACAACCTCCGTGTCTTCCTTAAATAATGCTTCCGAAGGTGTCGGGCCCGAAATTTGTTCGTTTTGGCCTGAGGGGTTATTAGTTGGGTGAGAAACCTGGGAAGTATTGTTCTTTATATGGTGTAAAAGGTTAACCACCTCAGACAGACCAATAAGCAGTATGCCGCTGAAACATGAGGTTACAGTTAGGACAAGACTCGCAACCCAAAATATTTTGCTGCCAAAATAATGAGTGCCTGCTGCGCCAAATATTATACCACCAAAAGAACCTGCCCCGATTATCATATAACCAAGGATCTTTAATACCTTTGCCGTTTTGTTGTTTTCCAGTATCATAACTATTCCCTCCCAATTAAAATAGATGCCCTGATACACAATATATGGGAAAACTTTAAAAGTTATTATAAAGGGTCTAGAGAATAGCTAGTTTTACTTTGGGGAGCTAGAAGAAACTAATATAGATAAAAAACCAGAGAAATGTTGCTGCTAATAGGGTAAGTACTGAGAGGCCGTACTCTTTATAGACGGACATCAAATCCACATTGAAATACTCTGTGGTAAATACTTGGCAGGTATGGATTGGGGAGAGAAAATAACCTACGAAGTTGCTCACAAACATTAGCATCACGTAGAGGAGGCAGATGTGGCATTAAGGTAATTCCAACTTCTTACAAAATCTGCAGGAATTTGAAGTGCATTGTGGAAACTAGTATTTAAATTGGCATTGTTTATTCCCAAGAAGGTGTTGAAATAATTAAATCAAATGGCGGAATCCCTTTTGAAAGAAGGTAGTTTATGGAACGCGAAATATACTTCTCTGCACATTTCCGAAAAAAGATGTTTTTTCTTGCCTTAATAACTGGCTTGCTAATCGCTCTCTCTATGCCATTGACCTTCTTGAGCGTATCGATGGCTGAAGAGAAGCAACAGGCTTTATATCATAGCAGAGAGGTGGCTGGAGGGTTAGCAAAAATTATAGAAGGGGAGCCTGAACTTTGGCAGTACAACGTGCCAAAGTTCCTAGAAATATTTTCAAAATATCATGAGGGGCCCATTTCGATTCTAAATAATTCAGCAAAGATAGGAAGTATCAAAGTAATTGATATTAATAACAAAGAGGTATATAGAGAAACAATAGCAGAACCGTTTTTTTTGGACATTAAGGGCAGGACAGCTGTTTTTTATAATAACAAGGTTTTCGGCTATGTAGAAGTTACAGAGCAAGTTAGGGATGTCATAATGAAGGCATTAATGTTGTTTGGCGTCTTTAGTTGTCTTGGGTTATTGGTGGGATGGCTTTTATATAAATTTCCTGGCAGCATTGTTATGAAGGCAGAGGCCAAAATCAAAGAGGTTTTTAATGAATTGTCTTTTTTATCCTACCATGATCAATTAACAGGCCTTCCCAACAGGTTAAAATTTAATAATTACCTTATCGAATCACTGAAGCAGGCTGCCATAGATAAGAAGAAGGTGGCGGTGATGTTTTTAGACTTGGATCGCTTTAAACTCATTAATGACTCCATCGGACATGACAAAGGTGATGCTGCTTTAAAGCAGGCATCGGAGCGATTAAGAGCATGTCTCCTTAATAATGAAGTAGTTGCCCGGGTGGGAGGGGATGAATTTACCATAATTTTGCCCCATATAACAGAAATCAAAGAAATTTCTACTATAGCAAAAAGAATAATTAGTGTATTATCTGAGCCAATCCTGCTAGATGGGTATGAATTCTATATCACAGCCAGTATAGGTATAAGCGTATATCCTATAGATGGTCATAAAGGTGAAATATTACTTCAAAAGGCCGATAAGGCGATGTACAGGGCAAAAGGATTAGGGAGAGGAAAATATCAGTTTAATACGCTGGCACTGGACAAAGAAACTGCCTGCAGGTTAAAACTAGAGAATTGCTTGCGCGGCGCCATCAAAACGAATGAAGGCATATTAGTGTATTACCAACCAATATGTAATGTAAATAAGGGTGAGGTAGAGGGAGTCGAGGCATTGGTTAGGTTGAAGGACGAAGATAGTGTAGTGCGTCCGGGGCAGTTCATTTCCATAGCTGAGGAAACAGGCTTAATAATTCCTTTGGGGGAATGGGTTTTACGCAGAGCATGTCTTCAGCTAAGAGATTGGCAAGAACGAGGTCTACCATCAATGTATGTTTCGGTCAACGTTTCTGAAAGACAGTTTCAGCAAAATGATATTGTAAAGCTGGTTAGCTCCGTTATAAGTGAAACGGGAATAGACCCAAAGCAGCTGCAATTGGAGGTCACGGAAAATGTTTCATTATTTAATGAGGATTTTATGGTGACCAAATTGATGGACATAAAAAAACTTGGTGTTAGAATAGCTATTGACGATTTTGGCACAGGGTATTCTTCCCTAAATCGACTGAAACAGTGTCCTGTTGATTGCTTAAAAATAGATAGCACTACAGCGTGACATAAAAAAATAGTAGACAAAACGAATTTTATGTGTTA
>JADQBR010000124.1 GCA_016278515.1 Bacillota bacterium | reverse complement strand
GTTGTGGATAATTTCCTATACATTGGGGTTGTTAAGGGGGTATGCCCCCTTATGTCAATTATAGGAGGGTTACAGGGTACCGACCTAGGGAACCAGGGGTTCCCTGGGTAAGAACAAAAGCATTACCGCTTCAAGCCGAAAGGCATGAAATGCTTTTGTTCTAGTTCATTACAAAGAATAAAGAGCAGCTAAAGCTGCTCTTTATAACGTAAATACGTGATTATTAACTACCGTGGCCACTGGACGAGTTCGTATCCAATTGGAACGAGATGTCAGGGCCGGGTTAAAGAAATACAATGCACCGTTGGTTGGGTCTGTTCCTTCTAATGCCATTCTGGCGGCCTTAATTGCTTGTTCCGTAGGCCTAGTATAAATGGAACCGTTGGCAACCGGGCTGAACTGATAGACGCCTTTTACCTTTTGGAAAATTACCGAATATACATTGTTGGGAAACTGGGCATCTGTCATCCTATTTAGGATAACTGCCCCTACGCCTATTTGCCCTATCAAAGGCTCACCCCGAGCTTCGGAGGATATTGCTCTTGCCAACCAGTAAAGATCCTTTTCTGTGTAGTTCTGTGTCTGTGTCATAGCCGTAGAAACTGGACGTGCCACAACCGAATGATAGCTAAAACTATCGCGACTGGGCAGCAAAATTCGTTGATTGGGATAAATAACATCACCAGTAATAGCATTTAGCGCCCGTAGCGTGTTAATGCTGGTGCCGGAACGCTGGCTAATTTTCCACAGACTATCTCCTGGCTGTACCAGGTAATAATTTTCTGAAGATGTTGGAATTACTAATGTTAGTTGCTGATTGGGATGAATAACGTCTGTCGATAAATTATTAATTCCCTTCAGTTCCGCAATGGTCATAGAGTGTTCTTGGGCTATGGACCATAAGTTGTCACCTTTTTTCACTACATAAATACTTTCAGATGCCCGTATGGGCAATGCATAAAAGGCTTGTGTAATGACGAAAGTGCAAAGAATTAGAAATATTATATATTTACTTTTCATTTTTCTCATGGTAAATTCTCCTATTTTTTTACTTAGATTCAAATTCACCTTCTAGTTTTACCAGAATAAAAGAATTTTATACATTTTTCTTTCTGGTATTTTTTTGATTATTATCTAAAACTTTTTTAATATTGTCTTTTAGGTTAAAATAGGTGTAAGTTGAGGTGAAGTATCATGAATAAGATCGTTTACTTGGATAACAGTGCTACCACCCGCTGCCTGGATGATGTGGTAGTCGCTATGAGCGATGCCCTGCAAAATTGTTACGGCAACCCTTCTTCCATGCATAGCATGGGGTTGGAGGCCGAAAGGTTACTAAAAACTTCACGTAAAACAATCGCGGAAGCGTTACGAGTCGGTGAACATGAAATATTCTTTACCTCCGGCGGAACTGAAGCCAATAATTGGGCAATCTGGGGCAGTGCGTATCAAAGGAAAGGTCGCGGCAGACACGTGATAACAACCGGGATTGAACATGCATCCGTATTGAAGAGTTTTCAACGACTAGCGGAAGATGGCTTTAAGGTAAGCTTCTTACAGGTTAATGAAGAGGGCATAGTGGATGAGCGGCAATTGGAAGATATATTAACCAATGAGAGCATTTTTATTAGTATCATGTCAGTAAACAATGAAACTGGCACAATACAATCAATAAGTAAATTGGTTAAGATTATTAGATCAAAAACCCCAAACGCACTTATTCATGTAGACGCAATTCAATGTTTCGGCAAGATTGAAATCTATCCCAGAGAATTGGATGTGGATCTGTTGTCTATCAGCGCCCATAAGATCCATGGCCCTAAGGGTATAGGAGCTTTATATATCCGGAAAGGAGTGCTAATCAAGCCGTTTTTAATTGGTGGCGAACAAGAAGCTTGTTACCGTGCGGGGACAGAGAATGTGCCCGGAATAGTTGGATTGGGAGCAGCAGTGGCGGCAGCAAAAAAAGAACTAACTGCAAATAAAAAAAAGCTCGAGCTGTTGAAGGAAAGAATAATTAATGGGTTATCGGAAGTCGGTGGTGCCCATATTAATGGGCCAGTAAACGCCCAACAAGCAGCACCGCATATTGTTAATATGTGGTTTGAAGGTATTCATCGGGGGGAAGTTTTGCTTCATTCCTTGGAAGTGGAAGGTATTTACGTTTCAACAGGTTCAGCGTGCCATTCTCGGCGGGAAGAAGCTAGTCACGTGCTGAAAGAATTAGGTCTCACAGGCGAAGCCTTTACCGGAGCAATAAGAGTTAGTTTGTCACACCTGAATCAAGAAGAGGAAATTGATTATTTCCTTCATAAGTTAAAAGAAGTGGTATCTGAATTAAGGGAGTTGGCTGGTTGATATGAGAAAGGTTTTGTTAATTCGCTATGGAGAAATTAGTTTAAAAGGGAAAAACAGGCACCAATTTGAGAATCGTTTGATGCAGAATATGAAAGGGTCTATTGGTGATTTGGCGCCAAGGCGGATAGAGTTAGCTTATGGCAGGATGTATATACCCATCCTAGATGATGCGGAGGCAGTTATTGAGCGAGTAAAAAAAGTATTTGGCATTGTCTCGGTCAGTGTTGCCTCGGTTTCTAAACTTGATTTGGATGCTATCTGTTCAGTTGCCTTAAAACAGTTAAACGACATTACTGGTGGTGGAAGTTTCAAGGTTGAAACCCAACGCCCCAATAAGAATTTTCCATTAAAATCCCCTCAAGTGAGCAGGGAAGCAGGCGGGTACCTATTAGAGAAGACAGAAGGTTGGTCGGTAGATGTTCACCATCCGGATGTTGTTGTTAATATTGAGTTAAGATCCGAAGGGGCCTATGTCTATACCGAGAAGATACCCTGTTTAGGCGGCCTGCCCGTAGGAACTACCGGACGTGGGTTGCTGTTATTATCCGGTGGAATAGATAGTCCCGTGGCAGGTTGGATGGGAATGAAACGGGGTCTGGAAATAATTGGGCTTCATTTTTACAGTTTCCCATTTACCAGTGAGCGGTCCAAAGAGAAAGTTATTGATTTGGCTCAAAAGATTAGTACATATGGCGGACCGATTAAGCTTTACATCAATCACTTTACGGAAATTCAAAAGGCTATTAGGAAACATTGCCCAGAACAGTATTATGTAACTATCATGAGACGTATGATGTTCCGTATCGCTGATACCATCTGCGGTCAGGCGCAGGCAAAGGCCATTCTTACCGGGGAAAGCCTCGGTCAAGTGGCTAGCCAGACGTTGGAAAGTATGGCTGTTATCAATGAAGTAACTAAAATTCCGGTGCTGCGGCCTTTAATAACATTTGATAAGTTGGAAATCATTGAGTACGCCAAGAAGATTGATACATACGAACTATCTATTTTGCCCTACGAGGATTGCTGTACGATTTTTGTCCCCAAACATCCAGCCATTAGGCCGAAATTAGGGCCGGTACAAGAGGCTGAACAAGCATTGGATATAGAAAAACTAATTGCGGAATCGCTTGAGAAAACGGAAGTACTGGAATTGTCTCCCAGATAGATAAGGTGTGTGTGTTTAATGCAGGTGATGAGATATTTTTGTCCACGATTAATCAACGAAGATGGCAAATATCAATCTAATATGATTCTAAAAGTATCAGGAAAGAAAATTATTGGTCTAAGCAGAGAATACCCTACTTCTACTGATGACAAATATGATGTCGTTTTTCCGTCAGACAGTATCGTACTGCCAGGGTTTATCGATTGCCACGTACATTTAGCTCTGGATGGCATTGACTTTAATCAGTCTCTTGGGCGATGGCAGGATGATAGCCTCTGGGTTCCAAAGGTAAAACAGCAACTAAAGGATACACTAAAATGTGGTATTGTGGCAGTTCGGGATGGCAGCGATAAGGCCGCAATTGGTTTAAAGGCCAAAAAATTGATGGTAGCAAAACCTGTTATTATTTCATGCGGCAAGGCTATTTATCAAAAGGGGCGCTATGGTACCTTTCTTGGACATGGCATTACTAATATAAATAAGTTAAAACAGGTTATTAATGACCTGGCAGCAGCCGGAATCAATCAGGTTAAGGTGGTAGCTTCGGGCATAGTAAGCTTTAATCAATACGGTAAGGTGGGGGGGCCTCAGTTTGACTTAGATTTTTTTAAGGAAATTGTCAATGAGGCCCACAGAAAAGGTTTAAGGGTAATGACCCATGCTAGTGGTGCTGAGGCTGTAGAGACAGCGGTAGAAGCAGGTGTGGACTCCATAGAACATGGTTTTTTTGTAAAAAAAGACACCCTTAGGAAGATGTCCCAGCGAGGAATAGTGTGGGTGCCAACTGTGATTGCCGCTGGCGGTCGTTTGAATTTTAACCGGCCGGCAGAAAATAGAGACGTGATAGAAAAAACAGTGAACGAACATTTAGAGAGGATTAGCTGGGCAAAGGATGCCGGTGTTACTATTGCGGTCGGCACTGATGCTGGTGCTCCCGGGGTGCCCCATGGTAAAAGCTTTGTTAAGGAATTAAGATATTTAAGCCAGGCGGGCCTAACCAATGAAGAACTGATTAAAGCTGCAAGTGAGACCGGAGCGGCGGTTTTGGAAATTAACCAGTTAGGCAGTTTGGCAGAAGGGAAATCAGCCAGTTTTATTGTTACCCGTGATAACAACGGAGGAATAGTAGGAATGGCGGAGAATATATCAGATGTGTACCATCAAGGACGGAGAATAAGTTAGTAGAAGTAATAACAGGCGAGAGGTGATATTTTTGAAACCAAAGGTTTTTATTACCCGCAGGATCCCGGAAGAGGGATTGGAGATTCTAAAAGAAGTAGCTGACATCAAAGTTTGGGAAGGGGAACTGCCGCCTCCCAGAGATGTATTATTAAATGAAGTTGAGGAAGTGGACGGCTTAATACCTCTATTGGCAGACAAAGTGGATGGGGAATTAATGGACAAAGCCAAGCATTTAAAGATAGTAAGCAACTATGCAGTGGGCTTTGATAATATTGACGTGTCTGAAGCAACAAAAAGGGGATTGATGGTTACCAATACTCCTGGCGTACTTACCGATACTACGGCTGATTTAGCCTTTGCCCTATTGCTGGCTGTCGCACGTAGGGTAGCTGAAGCTGATAGATTTGTTCGGGCGGGCAAATGGACCACTTGGGGTCCATTGCTGTTGTTGGGAAAAGATGTCCATGGGGCAACTCTCGGTCTCATCGGCTTAGGACGCATTGGCTGCGCAATGGCCAAAAGGGCACGGGGTTTTGGCATGAAGGTATTATATTATAATAGAACCAGAAAAGAACAGGCTGAAAAGGAATTAGGCATTGAATATGTAGAACTAGAGACTCTGCTTAAGGAATCAGACTTCGTCAGCCTACACGTACCTTTAACCAAAGAGACTAAACATCTTATTAATAAAGAGACTTTAGGGATAATGAAGACTACGTCTATGCTGGTAAATACCACTAGAGGTCCGGTAGTTGATGAAGCAGCTCTCTACCAAGCATTAGTTAATAAAGAAATTGCAGGTGCCGCACTGGATGTAATGGATCCCGAACCGCCCCAAGGTGATAGTCCTTTATTTGATTTGGATAATGTAGTAATAGTTCCCCATATCGGCAGTGCCAGTGAAGCCACAAGAGCAAAGATGGCCGTTATAGCAGCCTCTAACATGGTCGCTGGGCTGAAAGGTGAAGTACCTCAACATCTTGTTAATAAAGAGGTGCTGAGATTAGAAAGTGGACAGTAATCAGTTGGACAGTTGGAAAGGTACTAAAGCCAACCAACTACTCAACTAACTAATAAATTCAGTCAATTAGGGCAAACTATTTTAGAGGTGATATTATGGCTAAGGACATTATATTAGATAAACGGTTTGGGTAATTTTTCAAGGTACATTATTACATATTTCGGATGGTATGTAACTGAAAATAAATAAGCATCTTCCCAAGAAGGGAGGGTGCTTTTGTTTGGACCAAGACGCAACTAGCCGAAGTTTAGAAACAAGCAAAGCATTTTTACAGAGAATTTTTAAAGGAGTTTCCAATAGTTACATATAATTGAAGAAGGTGGGATGGTAATAAAACATTCCAAAGAAGGCTGTATAGAATGTTTGAATTCACAAAACTATACCAAGAAGCTAAGCCCAAAGTGTTACGTTACCTATACTATCAGTGTAGGGATAACTCGCTGGCGGAAGAACTGACCCAAGAAACCTTTTACCAAGCGTTTCTTTCTTTAAAGACATTTAAAGGTGATAGTAAAGCAGATACCTGGGTACTGGCTATAGCCCGTAATGTTTATCTTAAGCATTGTCGTAAAGAAAAACATCTTTCAGACGAAGAGCTTAACTTAGATATACTTTCTGCACCTTTCCAAGGCGAACCTTATGAAGCATTAAAAACAAAAGAAGAAAAAGAGGAAATTGTTACTACTTTACATAAGCTGCCCGAACATTACCGCACTATCATTATTTGGCGGGAAATAGAAGAACTGCCTTTTGATGAAATAGGAAAAATGCTAGGTAAGTCTCCTTCCACCGTCAGAGTATTACTCTTTCGGGCAAAGAAAAAGTTTAGGGAAATTCACAGTGAAAAACACGGTTAACCATCTGTCTAAAATTATAGGCAGATTTTTTTAATTTATTGTGTAACAAAACAGATGTTATTGGTACTAACTATTAGAACCCAAAACAAAAAAGGGGTGAGTTTGAGTGGATCAAGGAAACAAAGAAAAATGCGCTGTCATACAAGACCTATTACCTATCTACGCCGATAACGAATTAAGTACTGCCGGTGCCAAAATGGTAGAAGGGCATCTAGCTGAATGTCAAAGCTGCCAAGAAGAACTGGAAGCTTATAAGAAACAACTATTTGATCAAAAGGAGTTCGTCTTAGATGACGACAAAAAACATTTTGCGCCTTTTATATGGCTGCCAAGAAAAAGCTTGGCCTTGGCTATGGCTTTAATAATATTTATTGGTGCCGGAGGATTATCGTGGGCGTATAAAGTAGGAAAAAATACGGCATTAAGTGATCCGAATTATCGCCGCGCATTTAAAGAAGACCTGTTTACCCCGGTCCATCAGACAAAAAAAGTGGGGCCCTATGAGATAACAATAGAAAGAATGTTGATGGATGCTGCTCAAACCGTGGTTTTCTATGAAATAGAGCCTAAACTGCAAGAAGGAGAACGATTGGAACTAAATATAAGCGATCAGGATGGTAGAGTTTATGAACCCATGTCCGGTTTTAGTTATAGCGGCAAAGAATACGTCTTAGAATTAGAACCCGTTAGTCCGAAAGCATCAGAGCTTACTCTAGGAATCCAGTTAGAAGGCACTCCCGCAACAGGCGAATTTAAAGTAGCCGTAGAACCGACGGAAGTTCAGGCCAGTACCAGTGAATGGTGGCCGGGGATAAAACGAGAAGCATCCCCAGTGAGGTTTGATTTAGAACATGTGGTTCTAGGTCTAACCAAAAACCAAGTGAATATGAGAGCCTTTTGGCCGCTGGATGAAGACATTCGGGGCGTAGGCTTCGGACTATTCCCGCCGATAGGACCGAAAATTAGAGAAGATGGGAGCGTCAGCAGTGCTTCCAGTGTCTTTTATAACGTTCGTCCAGGGTTGACAATGCTGCCCTGGCATGCAGAACTTCTAGACACAGATAACCGGAGAAAAGCAGAACTTGAACAACTTGGATTAAAGACCGATTCCGTATCCGGCGGTCTTACTGCAAGCTTTAGCTTTCAACCACTACCTGAAACTACAAGTGAAGTACAATTTACACTACCCAATACCTATCTCTATCGTTATGTAAATGAACAAGAAAAACAAGAGATTACAGTAGACATTAAAGACGGGCAGGAACAAGCCTTAGATACGGTACTGACCGGGCATGGGAAGCAGATTAAGCTTACAGCAATTGAAAGAGAACGGTCAGCCCTAACCCTTCAGTTTAAAATGGAAGGCAAAGCCAATGCATCGACACCTAATTATCTGCCTGAATTTGTTGTACTAAAACCCATGGGGTCCGAAATGCAAGGTAGAAGACTAGAGTTCAATTCTGAAAGTGCTATAGGAAAAGTAATGTTGTTTGCAGACGAAGGGCCTATTACAATTCGATTGAAGAGTATAGGGAAGCAATTAGATTTGGAACATGAATTTACTCTTCCTGTTCCCAGTACCAACTTTTGAGGTGTTTAATTTGAAAAATAGAGAATTAATATATAAACTATATAATGTTTGTTACCGTGTCACAGGGGATAGGCATCTAGCAGAAGAACTATGCACTAATACAATTGAGAAACTGCCGCAAACGACAGTTTTAGATGCTAAAGGCGGATTTATTACAGCGTTAAAAATTGCGACAGAACTTTTGCTCCGTCAAAAAGCTTACAATACAGCTCCAGATGAAATTTTAGAAGATTCCAGTATGTTAGTTCAAAAAGCTCTAATGAAACTGCCTGCCAAAGAAAGGATAGTTGTTATCCTGCACGATATTTGCGGACTGTCGTATTCTGACATTATGCTTATATTAATAAATGAAGACGTACACCTCTTGTCGCAGAGAGGAAGAGAAAAAATTGTTCGGAGCTTGCATAACTGTTAGGTCTTCATATAGCACAACCAGTCAGTGATTTAGAAAGGATGAGATTAATTGAAATGTGAAGTTTGCGGAAAAGAAACTAGGATAAACTACGGTGGTAGTAATACAGTTGTCTGTGAAAAATGCTTTGGCACAGAAGAAACAAGAGATTTAATAAAAAATAGCAAGACTCACCAAGAAGTTACTGACCAAAATTTTAATAGCAATTATGATTTCTCGCATCCATTTGCAATCGGTGCCTTGACAACTTTACTGGGGCTAATAATAAGCGTTATTATGGGTGATATGATAAGGATTAATATATTTATTTGGAGCATTTATGTTTTCTTTGGAATATTAACCACATCTGTAGCATTGATTTTGAAAGAATTAAAAGCAATTAGACAAACTTTACAGAGAGGTTAATGGGTGTTTTGTATACAGACATGGAGAAGAGTATGTAACGTGCTTGTTAATAATCCGTTGGATCTGATATTTGCCCAGTACATTGAACATGAAAGGTGGATTTTTAAAATGACGGCAATTAAGGATTTGGTTATAGTATTCACTGCGTTTGATCCTGTGATGGTATCCATCTCCAAATCAATATTAGAAGGTGCGGGAATCTGGTATTACGCAGAAGGCGACAGATTGCAAAACATGCCGTTTAGTTATCTATCCGGACCGGTGAAGGTTTGGGTAAGGGCTAATGATGCGGGTGCGACAAGAAGCGGCTTCTTCTTGAAAGATTAGTTCGGACGACAGTCTGATGT
>JADQBR010000053.1 GCA_016278515.1 Bacillota bacterium | reverse complement strand
ACTCTGCCATCTGATTTTGACTCAGCCATACCGTTTCATCTTCTAAATGCACTTCTATTTTCGTCGACCCGTCTTCCGTTTGATACATCAGGATTTCAGATTTGTTTTCAGAACTCATACCCAATTGCCCCCAATCTCCGCTTGATTTCCTCCTCCAGCTTATGAGATTTGGCAAACATGTCAGAAAGTTCTCCTGTCAGCCTTGTCATCTTTTCATCAAAGGGTTCACCGTCGTCTTCCGCTTCTTCTATGCCTACATATCTTCCAGGGGTTAGGATGTACTCATGGCCTCTCACTTCTTCAATACTTGCAGATTTACAAAAACCTTGGATATCTCTGTAATCACTAAATTGTTGCTCCTTTGACTTTTTCACTTCATAAAAATCCGCCTTTTCAGCGACTAATAGTTGACTGGTTACAGAATTTATCTCTCTCCAATTATGGTATGTGTCATAAATTTGCTTAATTTCCTCATCGGAAAGCTCTCGGTGTTTACGGGTTACCATGGTTCCCATTTTACGGGCATCAATAAAGAGGATTTTATCTTTTCTGTTGTCTCTATTTTTAGAAAAAAACCATAGGCAAACGGGAATGGTTACATTATAAAAAAGATTAGGCGGCATGGTGACAATACAGTCCACCAGTCCAGCTTCGATGATGTTTTTTCTAATCTCAGCTTCTGCTTTGGTGGCTGTACTCATGGAACCATTGGCCAGTACAAAACCTGCTACACCCTTTGGTGAAAGCTTACTGATAATATGCTCTATCCAGGCGTAGTTGGCGTTGTTTTTGGGTGGTATTCCGTACTTCCAACGGGAGTCATCTTGTATCAAGGTATAATCACTCACGTTAAAGGGTGGATTGGCTAGAATAAAATCGGCTCTAAGGTTTTTATGTAGGTCATTGGCAAAGGTATCCGCATCTCTTCCACTCAGATTTCCGTCAATCCCCCGGATGGCAAGATTCATTTTACAAAGTCTCCAAGTATTAGATGTATACTCCTGACCGTAGATGTAGATATCGTCTTTTCGGCCTTGATGTTCTTCAACAAACTTTGCTGACTGAACAAACATGCCGCCCGACCCGCAGCATGGGTCATATACTCTTCCTTTATAAGGCTCAATCATACCGACCAGGAGCGTAACTATTGTTGGCGGGGTATAAAATTCTCCTTCGCTGGAACCAAACTTACCCAAGAAGTATTCGTAAACCCTGCCCAGGATATCCTGTGCCTTAGCCTCTTTATTGCCTAGGTTAAAGGAAAACAAATCTATTAGTTCTCCAAGTTTCGTTTTATCCAGTTCCGGTCTAGCATAATTCTTGGGCAGTACCCCTTTTAAACTTTTATTCTCTCGCTCAATGACAATCATAGCTTCATCGATGATTTGACCGATGGTAGTTTTCTTGGCGCTTTTCTTGATAAAATCCCACCTGGCACTAGGTGGCACAAAGAAAACATTATCCTCTACATAAGCGTCTCTGTCTTCTTCAAAGCCATCTCCCTCTGCCACCAGTTCGTTATATTTATCTTCAAAACTGTCCGAGATATATTTAAGGAATATAAGTCCAAGAACAACATCCTTATAATCCGAAGGTTGAATGTTACCCCTTAACTTATCTGCCATCTCCCACAGCTTATTTTCAAATTCTAAGTTAATTGCCATCGCCCCGATTCCCCCTAAGTAAATTTACTGTAAAGGCTATCTTTAATTGTTGCCCATCTACTTTCCGCTTCTTTGATACTCTTTTTATAAACATCTAACTCATGGTTGTACTTTTTAACCATCTCTTGTTGTTCACTTACTGGAATTAAAGGTATCTCAATTTCCATAATATCAGAGTAGTTGATATTCATTACGGTTGTTCCGCGCTGAAAACTTTTTACTAGTGTCGTGCCGACAGGGCTGGACAAAAAGATATTTATGTATTCACCCATTATTTTTTCTTTTGGTCTAATCACAATCAAGTTTGACGAAGCAATTATTGTTGTATTTTTAGCTGCAAATACTGCCGACTTGATTGCAGTACCTCTGCAAGATAAGACGACATCCCCTGCTGCCAACTCATACCTTTTAACTTTGCGCTCGTCTTCTTCGATAGTATCCATATCAGAATAATCTATTTCGCCGTTCTCTATATTTGAGATATTCAGAATATAAATGTTGCCAAAAACAGCAGTGTCTTTTTTCAAAATAGACTTGCCCCTAAATACTTCAGCCACATTTTTAAGTTTTACTTTTTCTAAGTTCGAGCTTTTAAACTTTCTGATGTTTTCATTATCATCGGAGAGCATAAGCTCAACTCTCCAATCTACCTGCTTTATAAAATCAATGGTCGGTATTGCCTTTTGTTCTGCTACAGTCAATTTATTATTTTCATACCCCATCGTGCCGATAGTCACAGCAGACTTACTTATCTTAGAAATGTTTAGCAAATAAGTTTTAATAGCCGTATAGGGTCTGAAGGTACCTTCTGGAACTATCAAAATGCTGTCTAAATTATGATTTTGCGTAATATATTCACGTAGTTTGGCAATCCTGCCGCCTGCAAATGTAATTCTGGCAGGGACAATCACAGATAGATTCCCTAAAGGTGATAAGAGCGGTAACATATTTTCAATTGCTATCCCATCTGTCTGGTTGGTGATATATTTATTATTCGTATCGTCCCATTTACCGCCAAAAGTAGGCAGGCAATAAATATAATCAAATCTTTCGTTCATAGCCATTTCAGAGTATATGGATCGATGTGTCACCTTCACATTTTCATAACTCTCAAAACCTAAGGATAGCATTAAATACATTTGATAGAGTTGCGTTGTAAATGTGAATCCCTTATTAGGGTATTTTTCTACCAGCGCGACAAGTCCGGCAAGATGTTTTTCCGCTTCTGTAATAAGGATGGTTTTAACATCTTCATTTTCTAAGTAATGATAGGTAATCTCCGCCAGGTAAGAGGGAGCTATCACAACACCCATTCTGTCATTTTTGTATATCTCCAGCGTGTATTCAATTAAATCTACATCTCTGCACAAATCAAATATTTTAATAAATAAATCTCTGTCCCCTGGAAAGAAGCCTAATTCTTGCTCTGTGTTCTTTTTCATTAACTGAAATAATTTCTCTTTATCATCTAAAATCTTTTCGTCATTGTAGCTGCTAACTATAGCAAGAGTTCTTTTCAGCCTTAATATCTCAGTCAATAACTGTTCCCGTGAAACTATGCCCCTTTGATAAAAGGTGTTAAGTACATAATCGATATTAGGATTCAAGGTAGCCCTCCTTTCCGGATATTACCAGATGATAACTTATTCTAACACGAGACATCGACGCCGGTCAATATATTTTTGTATTTAGTATTATAATACTAAATTACACTTCCCTTTGATGTCAAGATGTTTATCTATTTCCATAAAAAGTATGCACACCCCTGCACCAATTTGCACCCCCCGGGTGCATACTTTTTAGCAGAAGGGTGTGCAAAATAAAAAATCGCCCGTTTCTGGACGACCATTTTACCCCTAGAATCAGGAAAACCCCTTGGTATCAAGGGATTTTCATTGTATCAAAATTTGAGTTCTTATTTGGTGGAGGCGGGGCGTTCCTGTACAAATCCACAATTGATATAAAAGATTACCGTCATAGAGGTCGCAAAATATTTTATTAAGCATCAATCTTCTCTACATGTTCTTGCACCGGCTTAGGCAATTTAGTAATAAACTTTGCATGCCCATCTTTATACTTTCTGTGTATCTATTAGTAATTGATGCCGCCAGTATTTAAGTCTATTCTTAACCCCCATTGTTCGCTCACCTCAAACTCTAATTCGAGGCTTGTCCTCTTTTATCCTCCTGACAAAATACGTGCAAATCCGTACTATTATCTTAGCAAAATGCCAGCATATTGGCCTCCGTCCTCGCTTTGCTCGGAGGCTCCGGCAATACATATGCCCCAATACATTGACAATCTAACTAATCCTTTGGCATACATCATATCGAGGTTAGTCTATTTTCCCTTTAATGACAAAGGCTAATAGCATAATAAGTACATCAAACAGATACATACTTTAGTGCAGTAAACAATGTGTCATTTTTCTGCCCAATGTTTAATGTAGTTTTTTCGATAAAGTTTAATGCCTTAATCTATGTAAGTTAAATTGGCAAACGTTTGCGAATTTGGGCAAACAAAGCCCGGTTAATCCGAGCTTTTAAACTGTTCCGCATATTCTTCAATTTGTTGTTTAACCCATATGGGCCCCATAGCCAGCACTTTTACCGGTTCTGGAAACTTATTTCTATTTCTGTATGTTGTCACTCGGCGGGGATCCCAGTCAAGGATCGCGGCTGCTTCTTTTACGCCGACAATATCAATAGGGTCAATTAATTTCTTTGTCATATTTTATTCCCACGCTTCCGAAAATTCTCTGTCACTAAATAATTCAGCAAGACCCGTTATTTGTTTAAGCCTTAATACCTCATCCGGTTCCATACCTAACTCTTTAGCAATCCTTTTGTCACTCCAATTGCGCCGAGTTAACTCTAAGACGATATCACTCATTGCATCAACTGCGTGCTTGCCTCTGGCCCTATTATGTCTAATTGTAGCAGCAATTCTATCAGAGCGGTTTTCGCGGTTTGTATTAATCGATGAAATAGGCAAATATCCTTTTACTCGTTCACGCACATCATCACATTCTTTCCCAACCCTGTTACGATGAAACCCATCTATAACTTCGTAGTATTCATCTTCTTGATGATAAAATCCAACTATTGGCTGAGTATACCCATCTTCGCGGATAGAGTGCTGTAACAGTTTCATTTCTGCCGGTGCCACGGAATTAGGGTTATAGTCATTAGATTCCACTTTGTCAGCATTGACCCAAATAACGCAATCTACCGGCTCGTCTTTGAATGGGCTAATCTCGTGGAGTTTTAATTTAATTGCATTAAGTGCTGCCACTTTTTTATCTTCCGGTAGTTGGTCTACCTCATTTATTAAAACATTCAACGTATCTAAAACCCCCACTGCGACCGCCTCCTTTTCATTATTTTTTTATATTGTTCATAGTTTTCACTTTTTGTCTGAGAGAAAGATAGCCCCTTGCACCAGTAATCGTTTCGCAATAAAGACTTACATACACGCCGCCAAGACGGGACTTTTTTTGATGCTTCGTCCTGTTTGCTCGCATAGTCAGGGATCCCATTGGGATAGCCACGTTCTTCATACCATTTTAAGAACACTGCTATTTTATTTTCATAATGCTCTCGAGTTTTGTCCGGCATACTAGCTAGTAACATCTTTGCAAATGACTCCCATGTGTGGCCTTCCGGTTTTGTTATCTTAATGTTCCCCAGTATATTTCCAGATTCTTTTGCATAAAGAGCTCCGCTATTTGCCCCATTGACCCTAGCAACAATCTTTGCCCATGTCTCTGGTTCGATAATCTGAAACAACCACAGTCCTTTACGCTGATCATCACCATAAGGCTGACAAATACGCTGTTGGTGTATGCTTAACCCAGCCTGGTGCATCCTGTCATAGAGCTTATTGTATGGTTTATTAAACTTAGAGTTGTAAGTCCAAATATCCGCAGTACGCCAATCATAAATAGGATAGACATTGTAAACTCCCTCACCAATCCATGTAGTAAATCCTTTGTCGTAAAATTTGTTTTTCTCACGGACAATGGTCCGGTACCGGTTGAGCGATTCGTCAGCTCTAATGCCAACAAAACATGCGGTCAATCTCCCATCGCCATACCATTTACCAAACTCCAGAACAAATTCTTCAAACTCCATATCATATTCATAAAAAGGAAAAAATTCTTGGTCAGTTATAGCAATCTTGGGCGGTTTGCGTACCCAGTCTGAACCATCATCCCAACAAGTCCATTTTGGTTCGTACTGGCTAACTGCGTTACGGAGAGCAATGGGCAATGATATCCAGTAAGGCTCTATGTATGGTTCATATAGTGCATACATTTCTTGGACGTGGTTTATAGTTAATTTGTACTGAGCCTCTAAGTCTACAAATAAAACCCCAACCTTCCGTCCTCTCCGAATTGCTTCGTCCATGACCAGGTGCAGCATGACCGAAGAGTCTTTACCGCCACTAAAGCTAACATATATCTTTTCAAAAGTATTAAAAGTCCATGAAATTCTCTTTTTTGCTGCTTCGTAAATATCTATCCCGAGCGGTCTTTTAGCCATGAAAGAGCATCAACCTCCTCCTGTTCCAGTTTTACTAATTCACCATCTTGTATAATACAAAAATACCTTTCCGTCCTGCCCCATGATTTTGGATCTTTTACTTCATAAAGTTTATTTTCTTCTAACGTATAATAAGCATAAATACCTCGCGTTCCAGTACTGTTCGCCTTAGTATAATCTTTTTTGCAGCTCAAAAAATTACGTTCATATTTATATTTCTTGCTTAGGCCAGTAATTTCAGCAACCCAATACCTATTAGGAAGACCTTTGCCATCATTGAACATGGGGACGAATGCCAGCATTTCTGCTGACATCCCATGGTTTTCGTTGATACATTCTAGTTTAAGTACTTTACTCATTAGAGCCCAATCTTACCAAAAAGAATTTCCGCTGCATTTGGCTCATATTCTGCATCTGGCGCATCGTAAGCTTTATCTAGCAGTTCTGCCAACTCTACCCGTAACTTGCTTATATGTTTCATTTGGTCTACCATCTGGTTATGCATAGTGTTTAAGTTCTCTACCTTTGCAATCTCACGCAATTCCTCCTTGGCTTCCTTGACTCTTTTTTCCTGCATTTCAAATCTTTCTTGGTTAGTCATAAGTATTACCTCCTGTTTTCTTTGTTGTCTTTATCATACATCATAAAGGGTTTGTTGTCAATAACATACAGAAAACTTTTTAGACAAAATAAAAAAAGCCCCGACTCCGAAGAGCCAGGGCTGGGGGGGGTAACCTTAAATATCATTCTTATTTCTCGGAATTTTAGGCGACTGCGTCTGCGCCTGTTGGTTTTTAAAATACTGTTCATTGGCATTGCTAATAGTATTATTATATGGTTTATCATCTAAGTAACCTTTGGACTGGGTTGTTGGGTTGTTCAAAAAACCAGCCAAAATGAAAATGCCCAGGAATGCTTTTACTAGCAGCTCGTAATTCCCCGGCAAAATGATTGAAATATCATACACCTTCAGACTATCCGCTAATAGCGGAATGAACATCAAAATTGAAAACCATAGAGCATAATTTCTAAATCTTTGCATGGGTTATCCCTCCTGAATAATTTTTTTACTACCGATTTGCACGGTTATTTTCTTACTGCCAACCTCAGCTGTAAAAACTTGCGTCTGGTCGTCCCAGCTGGTAATCTTTCCGCCTAAAACTTTTTCAATTAAAGTTCTAACTTCCATGACAGTGCGCCCATCTTTAATAAATGGCGCGACATCAAAATTAATTGTTGTTTCATTGTCTTTCGGCGGTTTATAAGGAACAGCCAAAAACTCACAAATGCCTTTTGCTATTGCTCGCCCAAGTTTTTGCTGGAATTCAGGGCTGCTTAGAGGCTTTTCCTGCTTCGTATTAGTAATAAACCCGCATTCCGGAAGTACAGCTGGCATATTTGTCTCGCGAACCATGTGCAGGTTAGCTTCTCTTACTCCGCCATCTGGCCAATCAGTTGCCTTGATTAATTCCCGTTGAACAAAAACAGCAGCAGTTTCAGCTTTATGGCCTTCTTTAATTACAAACGTGGACAAATAATCAGCTGAAGCATCGTCTACACCGTTACAATGTATTGATACCGCTAGATCCACGCCAGCTTCATTAAGCATATTGCTACGTTCAAACAGTGAAAGGTAACTATCATCCATCCTGGTTGCCACTACCTCTACACCATTTCTTTTTAAATCATTAATTGCAGCTAGCCCAATACCAAGATTAACGTCTTTTTCTTTCAGTCCATTTGGGCCGTGTGCGCCAGGATCCTTTCCTCCGTGACCAATATCAATTCCAACCTTAGGCATACTCTCCCTCCTTTCTTTTCCTTTTGGAAACACCAGGGCCGTAGTAACGGGCCTACCGCCGCCAAATACCTTACGGCCAACCTCTATCCAGGTAGTTGACGTGCCACCATCAAGCAGCATGGCATCAGCTAAACCGTACTTAATAGCTTGTTCAGCACACTCTTCTGGTAGAGCCTTAGTCATTATAAACGCTAATATTTTCCTGTCTGGTTTTACCCCAACAACAGTCCGCTGCCGCCGCTTCTTTAGTTGTATCCCACCGGCTTTATAGTGTAGGTCCTTAAATTCGTATTTCTGCCCATTCTTTACTACCTGGGGCCCACCTCCCACGGCCCAGTCAATTTCGCTTATGTCCTTTGGCTCCGAGTGGCTGATCCATGCTTTATTCCCGGATACATAAATAGCCGGCCGATCGTAGTGGTTAAACGCAAACCTTTGACCATTTAAGATAACAAGACTAACTGTCAAATTGCCATATAAAAAACCGCCGTTAATCACAACGCCGGACTTGATAGTAGATAAATCTGTCTGTTTATCAAAGTGTATTAAATGAACTTCGCTGGGCCTTGCCTCTGTTTTCATCATTTCGACGCCACGGCTACTAAAGTCCCTAGTACACCGATTATTGTGCCAGATATCCAAGCAGCTCCCATCACCCATGGCGGCAATCTGTTTTGCATCTTCTCTACCAACTCCTCTAGCGTTCCTGTCCTTTGAACCAACAACTGCACAGCAGTACATGGTGCATCGGTGCCGCATTGGACCTCTTTTCCTCCTGACATCCTTAAATCCCCCTCATCTTTTTATGTAGGTTGCCAAGTAGAGCCATCATCGTCAGACCATTCAAGAGTTCCACTGTTGTTTCTAAAATCTATGCCATCAACTTTATCAGATGCATTTGCGTTAGTAGCAGTAGTGGCACTAGTAGCACTGTCTGCCGTTTTGGCTGCTAATCCTTGGCCAGTTATTTTGGCAATAATCAATGCGGCGTTAAGATCACCTCCTGGCCTTAAAAGTATAACCCGCTCCCCAGTTGCTAAGTTAAGACCAATAGCAGCCGGAAATTCTTTTGTCTCTACTGTCTGCCCCTGACGTAAAGCAGTAGCAGCATCACCATTAACTGTCGCTATTTCAACTATTTCAATCTGTGATTTTACCAACATAGATTGCATTAACAATGTTACTTCTTGAGCTTCCATCATACCGCCTCCAGTTTAGCTCGGAGATCATATGTCGCCTGTTCTTTGTTTGCTGTGATATTAAATCCGGTCAAAATAAAAAGACCGCTTGTGCCGGTCTTACTCTCAGTAACACTCCATATATCGTAAGGTTCATATCCTGCTGCAGCTGCTACAGTAGCCTCGGCTGGGGTAGTTACTCTTCCTCTGGTGGACAGTTCCCTTTGAGCAAACGTTGCGAGCTTGTCAGCAGTGTCAGCAAGAGAAGATCTAACTACTTCCGTCCTCCGGCCGATCCTTGGGATGCTTGTACTACCAGCAGCATTTTCATTTTTTACTACATGCCGAAGAGTGTTATTCTGCCCTTCGTAAATTGCAATGATCTCATTTTTAACGTCTGCATCACTAAAAGTAATCGTAAACGGAGGAAGCATTGCTGTTATCTCTTTTGCCTGGTCTGTTCTGAGTACTTTAGGTTTAAGTGTCAGCGTGCCGTCTACTGAATAAAACAGTTCCCAGTTTCCCAACACATTCCGAACCATTTCCTGAAGTCCATCCCACTTTTTCTGACCAGCCTCAAAAGTCATCTTGGTTCTTCGCTTGGTAGGCGTAAGGTTAAATTCTGTTTCGCTTTCACCCTGGGCAACTGTTTTTATAATATAATCAATGGTTTGCGTTGATGTACAGTATTCAATCTTTACATACCTAAGAGCAGGACGTCCTTCCCATGTGTTTATTACTCTAATCTTAAAATAACGAGCTGCAACTGTGTCAAATACAGCTTCGGCCAGTCCGGAATTGGAGTACCATGCACCTAGAGACATCCAACGGTTGTTCACCTGGGCAAATACCTCGTAGTTTACCAATGTGCGTCTTTCGGCATCATTTAGACCCCAGCGCAAATATAAAACATTAACCTGCTGACTGCTTCCAATATCCAAGGTAATCTCCCTCTGCAAATCAGAAAGTGAAGGCCTCCATGAATTCTCGTTATCAGCCAAAGCGTTACTTGCAGGATAACTTGCCCCGGCATAAACTTTAATTTCGGCAGTAAAAGTCAATGTCCCTGTGATTTGTATATGAATGTATCTTGCTGTCGCAACTCCGGTAGTATAGGCAGCCCAAGTTACTGCGTCGGTGCTTATCTCGATGCTTTCTGCATACCCTGTATTGTCCAATCTGATTTGCTGAAGATTTTCTGTAGCTTTCAAGTCTAAATAGACATCGAGTACAACCTTTTGCACATTGCTGCCACTGGCAGTTATACTCATATCCCCATCACGAATATCACCGGTCACCGTGGCATCATTAACTCTTTTAGCTACGCCCAAATCATATACTACAACTGTCTGTTCGTAAACATCTGCATAACCTTGTATTTCATAACCAGCAGAAAGTTCGCTAGTTGCTGAAGCACTACTGATTGCTCTTGTAGTAGTTGCGCCGTTACCAAGGAAACTTGTATCTTCATCAAACCCTGCTTCTTTCAGTTTTTTTGATTTGTCCCGGCAGGCTACCCTCACAGTGCCTTCCTCCATGTTGGCAATAGCAACCACATCATCGTAGTAGCCGGTAAATAGTACTCCTCCAGTGCTTCGCTCTGTCATTTTTATTAACCGGCCATAAACCCTAAGGTCGGCAAGCTCTGAAATTGAAACAGTAAAATTTGCTGTTCTGCGGACGCTTCTAGTACCATCTACGTTAGGTAAAGCATCGGTTGCGGTTAGGGTATCAACAAAGGTGCCGTCAGCCTCGTACAAAGTAACATCAATCACCTGGCGTCACCTCGATTAAGCGCACTCCAAGCAGGCCAGCCATACGCTGAGGAGTAAAATAAGGCTGTTCGCTTATTGGTCCGTTAATTCTCCCCCGAAAAACTTCCCCTAGAAAGTCCCTGTAAGAGAGGACTGCCTCGGGTTCGAGTGCTGCATAAATAGTATCTTTTTCGTCTTTAGTTAAATATTGAAGCTGCAAAACCATTTCTCGGCTTCCAAAACCAAAGTCTTGAGTTACTATACTTCCATCCAGAGCCAAACGATTACTAGATAGTCTCGGTCTTGTTAATTGAGGTGGTTCTTTTACAGCGACTGCAAGATTACCAAGCCAAGTAGCCGTAATATCTACAAAGCTGATCGCAAGGCTACTTTTTGGTCCCTCATACCCGTCTGCCGAGACAGCGGTGACCTGGTAATCATAGTTAACCCCATTCTGAGCCGCATCGTCTTCAAAGTTTTCTGCACCAGCCAGATCTATACTGTGCAGTGTCACGGCTTCGCCAGTTTTTGCACGATAAACCCGGTAGCCCGCAAGGTTTTCTCCTGGGTGTGCATCCCAAAGTAATCGCACGAGTGCCTCTGTAGTTACTCCTTCTGCAGTTAAGCCAGCCACTGCAGATAATACACACATGAAGTATGTTAATGGCGACCACCCAGAACTGCCGGCGCTATTTTCTGCGCTCACCCGCCATGAATACGTTTTCCCGTATTCTAAGGTGTTTAAGGGTACGGGAAAAGCAACCTGTCCCTGACTGATCCATGGGGCTACTTCAGTGTCCGGGTTGATTATATTTCCATCAAGATAGAATATAGGAGCCGATGAGTCGGTTGTGGTTACTTCTATTTGTATTTCATCAGTACTTGCAACTGCCGTAACATCTTCAACTTCAAACTCCGTCCAACTATTAGCCTCTGTTTGGCTACATCCGGTTAGTGATGTGTTCCCGAGTATTTCTCGCTGCACTGATCCGGCTGACAATACATTCCCGCCACTATCCACTGCTTGTAATTGCATTTCCAGGGTGGTACCGAACGGACCGCTAACCATGGTGCGCCCTGAGTATTCTTGTCCTATTTCTGGCGCCGCGAGCGGGATCCTGGCCCCGGATCCCGCGCTGGCGGCTGGTGTAACTTTAAGACTTGCGCTTCCGTGCCATGCCCGGCTGATGTCCCTGGCAATTGTCGCCCCGCTGACCAGTGTAAATCCGGTAATATCCGTTTCGACTGACTGTTGGTTTCCGGTGAGCTCATTATAAGTTTTCGCATATTCCCAGGCTTGATTGCCTCCCACGTAGATTTGCGCTGTGATTTGGCTGATCGGCTCATTCCCTTCGCTTTCGAACGATGCTTTGAGGTCGAAGCCGCTGACTTTATCTGTGATTTCTTCCGGATTATCTTCGTTTCCGCTTGGGCTATCTGTAGTCGCGACCGCTGGTGCAACATAGGTCACCTCCAATTCGGCTACATAGCCGTAATTATCAAAAGCTACGCCACCGCCGTAATTTGTCATTTCCATTAACCAACCATAATTACTATAGGTACCTGCAACTATACCGGCTACATGAGTGGTTACATCCCACCAATCTGTCCAAGCTCCTGGTGCATTAAATGTATCAGAGAGACTAGGTGCATCGACACTGGTATTAGTTGGTTTGGTATTCCAAGTTACAGATGACCTCTGCCAATTTGCCGTAATACGATTAGCACGAATTGTCAAGGTTCCGGTCCCGGATCGTTCGTATTGGGTATCATCTGCATCGTACATCACCCATCGCAACCGTGCTTGTTGTATTGTAGCTGCAGCTGGTATTTCCGATAAGTCATCAAACTTAACCAAAGCATGTCCATCACCGTTCCAGTTTTCTACCCATGCATTTGCGTAAGAATCACCTGGGTCAGTTGGATTCCATGACGCTATCCCTGCTGTAATTGGATTGTTGAGTAATCTTACTGTCGCCACCAGATCACCTCCTCACAAAAACTAATGCTTCTAGTAACTTTTTTTGTAAATTATAACTGTCACAATGCTCTAACAGTCCAAGGTAGCTCTGTACGCTTGCGTTCACTTTCTCAAAACTAACCTCGCCTTTTGTGTAAGCCTCCTGTAAATATTTAAGTCTCCTTTTCATCCTTAAAACTGTCTTCTTTTTCATTTTTCGATGCGTGGCAAAAATGGTGTATCCAACAAACTTTACCCCTTTGCTACACGGACTAATACAAGTTTTATCGTTCAGGTGTAATTCTAGTTCATTATTCAAGAAGCTTTCTATCTCGTTTTTTATGTAATGCAAATACTTCTTGTCGTGATGAAGGATAATAAAGTCGTCCATGTATCTTATATAGCGCCTAAGCTTCAAATCATGCTTACAGAACTGGTCTAGTGGATTAAGCTGTATATTAGCTCTTAACTGGCTCATTAAGTCTCCAATCGGCATTCCTTTGTCAAATAGCCTTTCAAACCATGTGCATTCTCCAGGTTCAACACCAAGAGGTAAACCGAAAGGAACCTCATCATTTTCGAAGTATTTTCTAAGCAGCCACATTAAGTCGCGATCTTTTATTTTCCTTTGAATAATTTTGTCATTTACCTCATGATCCACCCGGTAAAAATATTTTGAGATATCTAACTTTAAATAATAATACTCTTCCTCTTTGCGATCCAAATACCGAAGCCAGTATTGCAGCTTGTCTGCCGCGCTATGGGGGCCTTTACCTTGTCTGCAGGCATAACTATGTCCTATGAAAGACATGTCAAATATAGGATTTAATAACCTGTAGATTGCCCATTGTACTACTCTGTCCCGAAACGGGAGTGCCATAATTAAGCGTTTTTTTGGTTCAAACACGTAAAATTCTCGGTATTTTCCTATTTCATATGTCTTCCAAATTAATTCGTTTTGTATTGTGATTAAATTTTCTTCTAAATTAGCGGTGAATTTCAAAACATCATCACGGTAACTCTTGTCTTTTCTTGCGCTTTTATATGCTTCATAAAGATTTTCAAAGCTGTAAATCTTTTGATATAAGTCGTTATGTCTTTTCAAAGCAAAAACTCCTGTTGTTAATAGTAAGCCGGGCGTGGCACCCTTCGCTCATTTGAGCTACTAACTACCTTCCCGGCAATATAGTTTTTTGCCTGCCTTACGGCTGTCGGCAAGGAGATGTGCCCCTTATACCTCATGCACTGGATATTAGCCCTTGAGCTAATAACTTCTGGCTGGTGAGGCTCAAGCCAGGCGAGCACCGATGTTCGTGTTCACGTTGGAGCGCAAGTTGTTCAGGTTCAGATAGAACACGCCGGCATTCGACGTGTTGTTCCAGTTGCCGCCGACGATCGGGAGCCGCTAACGGCACACCCCCTATATTTATTTCTGGCTTTTTATCCAGCCACCTAACATCCTGCCGATCTCGTCTAACTTTTTAGACCATATTTCATACTTTTTCATGGGCAAGAATGGCGGGTGGCTATTTGACAATCTCATTTCATGTGCCATGCGTACATAAAGCTTGAGAGTTGCAATCTCAATATCTAATTCCTGCAGCGTTGTCTTCTTGTAATATTTCTTGTTAGTCCGGATAACCAACCGGACGGTGTTAAGCATTATCTGCTCCATTTCTTTGCCGAAGCTAAACTTGGCACGCTTCGGAAATTGCTCGATTGCTGCATAACCATAGCCGATCATTTCTCTGGTCTTTGCTAAGATCTTAAGTCCTTCGATGATGGTCACTCCTTAGCGGGCTATCGCCCGCCTTTCAGATTACAGTTCTTCAGATAGCAGATTACAAAACAAAAGCCAGGCGAGCACCGACGCTCGTGAGCACGTTGGAGCGCAAGTAGCTCAGGTACAGAAAGACCACGCCGGCATACGACGTGAGGACCAGCAGCCGCCGACGATCGGGAGCCGCTCCCCTGCGTTTTTCATATAGTGCCTGTCGCCACCGTGCTCAGCGTCAATAGGTGCTAGCGCATACTGTTTTAAAATATCAGGTACAGTTACCCCTGCAGCTGTAGCAGTTGTTTCAAACGCATTGTACGCATATGTTGAACCATCTGATTGATTTATAACCGCGGTATTAATTTCTATAGTCCCGCTGCCATCGGCGTTTGTTGCGTTATATTTAAGTGTATCCGCCGTGCCGGTCGCTACTAGGCTACCATCCTGCAAAATGGCTTTCCATGCGCCAGTACCGGTTTGGTCCGCGGTGTTATCGGCGGCATTGTTATTTTCGAGGATCTGGATTTCACCGTCTACTAACCTCATGCCGCCGCACCATTCGTAGACGTTTCCGTTTACGTCAGCCAAGCCAAATGGCGTGCCGTCATGAGACCAAGCAAGAGGGCCGCTGCCGGTTGCTGTGCGGCCCACCTTTGTAGCATCAGCATGATGTGTAGGACTGCCAAGCTCCGAGGCCACGCTAACGTCTTTCCCATAGTTATTGTTGCCTCGCGGCCAAAAGCCTTGCTTTTTACAAAGCGTAGCTACGAGCGCATGTTCAATCATTGTCTGCAAATGGAACCCGGTGCCCATTGCAGCGTGATAGCTTAAATTGTCATCAAAGTCTTTGCTGTTTCCGGGGTCGAACCCTCGAAGGCTGACTACACCGCCGTCTACGCCGACACTACCAACGTATGCGCTCTTAAACTTGGCAATCCAAAGCTCCGGCTTGATTGAACCGTTAACTATAAATGCGGGATGTATCTGGCTTACCCAGCTAAAGCCTAGGCTGTCTAATGCGACTGACGGAAATCTTACCATCACCGCCGGGTAACCGGCTGCTTCTGTGCTTGTTCCAAACATCACAGTGTTTCTGCCAAACGACAAATCTTCAATGCGTTGCTGCCAATCCTGCTGTTCGGCAGTAGTCGTAATTGCCCCGCCACGATTCCACCGATTTGTCAACGCGGTTTCAGCTTCGATTATGTTTTGAGCAATTCGTCCTTGAGTGTAGGGTCCGCTAACGTACTTCATTTATATCATTCCTCCTTCCGGGGCAGGAGGCTTGGGAAAACGCTCATTAAAATTATTCTTTAAATCTTTAGCAAAGGTTTTCTCTAGCTTCTTGGCCTCATTATTTCCACCCTTAACTTTCTTTTCGCCGCTCACAATTACATTACCAATATCATCTTCCCACGTAACGCGGAGCGTGCTTTCTTCTTGCGTTTCAATTACAGTTTTATATTTAGCCATGCTAATGCCCTCCCTCTATCTTTTTAGTACTCAATTACTGCAACCTCGACAGATGCGCCTTCTGCTATTGCGTATATAGGCACGTCAGTATTAATGTCAAAGTCAACCTCAAAAACCGCACCCGGCTCCAACGGAAAACCGTTTTGCTGAGTGACAGATGCGCTGCCAATGCGCACTCTCAAAGTATCGCTTTCATTTTTAATTACCATTTTTCTGCGGCCCGATAACCGTAATGCACCGGCAAACACTTCAGCCGCAGTTGCATTGACCGTAGCCATACCGGTTACCGGAGCAGACTTAATCGCCTCCGCATCAGCAACAGGCATGGGGTTTGTTGCACTTACGGGTACCCATACACCTGCGGCGTTTTGAATGTAATTTCCGCTTGCTGTGGTAATCTGAGCATTAGCATCCGCTTCGCCAACGTAACCTAACCCACCTACACTTGGTAATGCCGGATCCGTAGTTTTTGGTAATGCCATTTTTACACCTCCATATAATTAAAACGCCAGTCTGAACTGACGCATTTTCCCGCTTCCTTGCTCAATATTTACTGTTACTTCACCCTCAACTTTAGCGCCTTGTAATGCAGCTGCTACTGCTTGCCCTAAGCGATCGTAATCTATTCCAGTAGAATAATTATTTTTATGTGTAGGTAAAACAGTTTCTCCACCGTGGGCCATGATAAGCTGCGGTGATCCTTTGGCCCCTGGTACTTCGCCACCTGTATCAAATGATGGCAACTTTGAAACATTTTGCCTTGCCCTTTCAATTGCTTCTGTCAAGCCAGCGCCACTATCAAGATATTTATTTACGCTTGATTGCCAAGCAGGATTATCTTTAGCTTTGTCTAAACTTCTTTTATAATTACCACTTCTGACGGCGTCTAAATCCTTCGAAGTTATGTTGCCGGTTTTATCAAATGTCTTGCTTAAAGAATGTATTTTAGCCGCTTCCATGACGTTACCGGTTTCCATTACTAACTTCTGCAAGCTGCTTAAACCACTGCCTTGTTCCGTTAAGGCTTTGGTTGTATCTTCTTATAGAATTCTTTAACTCTAGTTCTTTTAGGGATACTCTATCAAGCTGTTCAGCCAATTGCATTGATTGGTCCGTCCAACCGTTTGTTGCAACATCTGCATCTTTGAGCTTTTGCCGCAAGATAGTAGTTCGCTCCGAGACCAAATTCATTTTTTGCTGAAGGTACTCGTTTTTCTGTGCTAACCATTCGACGCTATCTTTAACAGTATCCGTGGTTAATTTATATTTTTGCCACCTAGTATCAAGTCTGTTGAGTTTAAAATCAAGCATATCTAAAATAGGAACTTGGCTTTGCTGGGCTTTTGCAGCTGCAGCCGCAGCACTACCCACACCCTCTAGATCAGGCGTAATATCTTGAGCTGTTTGCCCGACATTATTCATAGCATCGGCAAAAGCATTAGCCCCGCCAGCTGCATCAGAGAAAGTCTTTGTTACTCCTGATACACTGTTCACTATGCCTTTTTTGAGGCTATCCCAGCTATCGCCTAAGCTATTTAGAGACTGAGCCATTCTTTCTTGGTTTTGCTTTCCTCTTTCGGACAAATCATCAAGATTATTCCCTACATCTTGAAGCTTTGAATTAACTGCATTTCTCATTGTTTCAAAACTATCACCAAGTCTCCCGGGAAGCCAATCTAATAGCGGCGCTACCGCATCAAGAATAGACTTTATGACAGAATAAACTACCTGTTTCGTTTTGTTCCAGCCGGTTTGGATTTTTATGTTGGCACTTTCGGCTGCAGATGCAGCGACACCCCAAATTCCTGACATGAAGTCACCAAAGTTTTTCCAGTTTTTGTATATAGTAAATACCACCAAGGCGATTGCAGTACCGACAGCTATATATGGTAACATGGGCGCCAGAGTAGCCCACCAAGCCGCAGCCGTAGCCATAAGCGCTGGAAGGAGAGTGATAAGTATAGCCGTTGCTAACCCTGCTACTGCACCCGTCACCCCCACAATTGTTGCTTGCATGTTATTTGGGATAAACTGGTCAATTGCGGCCTTAACGCCACCGCGCTCTATGGTATTTTTAATACTAACCAATTCAACTCTTAGTTCCGTAAGCCAACCAATAGCATTTTGCATGGCTGGTTTTAAATTAAAGGTATCAATTATAATTTTCCCAAGAGGAATTAATGTTAGGGTTACATTGTCTTTTACGGTTGACCACATACCGGATACAGTTCGAGCCTGATCATCGGCTGCACCGTCAAATTTTTCTGACAAGCCTCTCAATAGTGCTTCAATGCCCTCAGTTGCGGTTATCCCTTGATTACCAATATCAGCTACCTGCTCCCCTGTCAGCCCTAATTCTGCTTGAAGTATTTTTTGCGCTGGAATACCACGTTCTGCAAGTTGCATTAATTCCTCAGCACTGACTTTGCCCTTCGCTTGGATCTGACCAAGGGCACGGGATACGCCGAGCAACTCTGCTTGCCCACCGCCGGCAGCTGCTACTGCATCAGCAACGGTCCTCATTGCAGGAACAGCTTGTTCAGCGTTAAATCCCATAGTAATCAGAAGTCTTGCAGAGTCTGCTAGCCCGGGAAACTGAAAAGGAGTCGTGGCAGAAAAGTCCTGCAATTCTTTTAACATTTTTTCTGCCTTTTGACCACTACCTAATAATGTTGTAAACGCAACTTCCGTTTGCTCCATCTTTGCTGCCAGTTGTACCGCTTTAAAACCCACGCCACTAGCTGCCGCTCCAACAGCCACTACCCCAACCGCTAGAGTTTTTGCTAGGCGCTTAGTATTATCCATTCTTTGTTCGAGTTGTTGTAACGATTTATTTGAGTTCTGAACACCTTTTCGGAAGCCACTGGTATTTGCCCCTATTGTTACCATAAGTGATGCGAGAGTAGCCATAATTGACCCCCCTTTTCAAATAGAATAATTTAACATATAATTACATTGGAGGTGTAAGTATGGAAAACAACGTTCCTCTAAGTAAGGCCCAATGGAAACGTAGTGATAGGACAACTTGCCCTAAATGTGGTTCTTCACATTGGAAAAAGAAAGTAAAATTTGCTCAATCAAAAGGTATGAAAATTTTCAGTGTTGTAATTGGAGTTATTTGCTTAGGATTCGGTTTCTTATCAAAGTTTTTTTGGATTCTTGGTGCGCTCACTATTTTAAGCGCCTTTACTCAACCGAAAAAACTTAGGAAGTGTGAAAAGTGTGGGAAAGTATGGAAGTATATCAGAGAACCCCACCAATCAGCACAAGAGAAAGCTTTCCCATAACCAAAAGCCCCCAAATCGGGGGCTTACTTCTTCCCAACTGTACCTCCAAATGCAGCATTAAACATCTTCACAAACTCCAACTGCGTTTCCCATGATTGCTCCTCTTCCGGATCCTTAAACTTCAATAAAAATTCTTCAGGCTTAAAAGGCTTATTTCGTGATTTAGGATTGCGATTAACTTCAGCTACCATTGCTGTCATCATTGCAGCTCGCCAGTCATCCCTATCCTCACCAAAAGGTTCTACATGGGCGTAAGCCATCCATTCTGCAAATTCCCTACTGCTTATTTCCCTTTGAAGCTGTTCAACCGGTTTACCAAAAGCTAGTGCTAGTTTAAACCAGAACTTTCGCTCTGGTCTGTTTCGGAGTTTTTTGCCAGCTCCTCAACATCTTCCTTAGTTAACCCAGATAAGCGCTGTGCAACCTCAAAAACCTTTTCGAGTGCAGCAGCAGATTTTTTGCCTAATGCATTGACGTCCTCGTCAGCAAAAATATGATTGCCTTTCTCATTTACTACTGATCTAACAACAAGCTTTGCCCTGGCATTTTTCATATTAACCTTTTGGCTTTTACCTCTTGTCTGAATAATAGTCTCTTCAAAGGCATCCCTTTCCTCGCCAGTTAAACCCTTTACTAACACAGAACCGCCCCACTCAGGGACGGCAACTCTTTCTGTTTTTATATCCTTAGCACTTAGTATGTCGTCTTTACTCAATAATTTACCCATCTCTTTTAGCCCCTCCAGTTAATTGCTTTCTTATACTAGTGACGGCTGCCCAGTTATTTTTAAGGTAATAGATGCGCCCAGCACACCCTGAACCGGCTCTGACGGTTCAAACCCTGTAACTAAGGCAGCTAAACCCCATGTTGTGTTACCAGCGTCAGGAAATACCAATTGGAAGTTTCTCTTAGTCTTATTAACCATATCAGCTATCAATCCCGTGCTGGCGTTATGTGTTGCGTGCGTAGGTAAATAGTTAACCTCAAAAGTAACCTCTCCGGATCTAAGAACAGTTCCAATGTGCTCTTCCCAGCTACCTGGTGAACTATGGCTGGTTACATCTTCAGTATCAAGGCTAAGCCTCGGGCCGCTTATATCTTTTACCTCTGCTATTGCAGTAAAGCTTTCTGGGCCCCCACCATCACCAATTTTTAGCAAGGTTCCAAATGCACTTATAGCTTCAGACATTGTCATTCCTCCTTATTTAGGATCAAAAATTAAGGCAGCACTACTACTGCCAACTCAATAGCCGCATTCTCTGCGTTTACATAGATATTGCCGTCCGACTGCTGCCATCCTTGAACAGGAAAGGGCCCGAATACATGGGTTTCCCCAGGTGCTAAGTCATGCTGGCTGATGTCTCCGGTCCGTCCGTAAGGATCTGCAGCACTCGTAACACTCAGATAGTATGGCGTTACGCCATCAGTATTTCTTGCTACTAACAGTTCTTTCCCGGTAGATTTAAACTGGTTTCCGTTAACTACGTCGCCATTTGCAAGAGTTAGGTTAGCACCTGTTGTTGCGTATCTACCAGGCGCGTTTGTCTTGGTAAGGTTTGTCCTCGCCAATTATTACACCTCCCGTTCGTTGACCAAGTTTCCATACCTATCTAATATTGGTACCGTAATGGGTTTTCGTTCGGGCTTTGGCGTGTGAACATTTTTGATATGCAGCTCTATCTCTGTTTCACTAAGTGTATCGAAAGGACATAGATTGCAGCTATATTTTTTTAGTCCCCGCCATTTCCCGACCGCATAATACTTATCCCCATCGGTTTTCCTATCGGTTTTTTTGACCATGATCCGAAGCCTCCTATAACGCATCTACCCTAACAGAATAGTTTTGACTCCATTCCATGCGTCCAGATTCGTCTTTACCCAAAGGCATTGGGCTTTGATTCGCAAATATTGATATATAACGTGTTCCATTGATAGTCACTCCGTTTAGCCCATCTATTAGGTTTTGAATTTGCTGTAGTTTTTGCCTTCCATCTACATAACTTGTATTTCTAGCAATAACCTGAAGCCCAGGTCTGTCAATGCGTGAGTCCCGCGAGTGATCAGGCGGATCACCCGAATATTCAAATAAAGTAACGCAATTGTCAGGCTTATCTGGCTGATTTCCCAAGAAAATATCTGTATTTACAACCCCTAAGCTTTGAGTCTCAAGATAATCACCTAAATCGTCTAGCAGCATAATAAACACCTACTCAATTGATTTTTTTGCAGCATCAGCAATATGATCAATATACTTTTTGCTGTTTTTTCGAAATGGATTTTCAAGATATTTCGCCTCGCCGCCTTGGGGGTGTTTAAAGTCTAGCCTTTCATGCTGAATTCGTGCATATGGCGCAGTAAACTCTACACTGCCTGATTGAGCATTTTTAGGGGCTATCCCAGACATAGTCAAGTTTCCATCTTTGTTTCCTTTAGCTATCACTTGACCTTCAATTGCAGCTTGGCCAGAACCCCTTAAATCGCCTAGGTCTACCGGGGCTTTCCTGATTGATTCCCCTGCTAAGTCAAGCACCACATCAGTCAAAGCCTTTGAATTTCCCCTTTCTAACTTCTCCGCTTTTTTGTTAAACTGACGCTCTAATTGCTTCAATCCTTCAACTTCAACAGAAACGTCCATTATAACGCCACCTCGTAGTACTCTATTTCCCCATCTAGCCCTCTTACTTCTAGCACTGATACAACAGGCCATTCTCGGCCGTTATAAATCAAACGGTCACCAAGTGATACTGGGTCTTTGGTGAACACCTTTACTTCACTAACTACTTCCTCACCTTGCTCGTTTTTGACCATCCTACGTTTCCCTTGCCATCTAACAGGAATACCAACTTGATCAGCGTGCTGGGGTTCATTGTATTTATTGCTGCCTGTCTTCTGTTTCCACCCTGCTGTTTGATTTAGATATACTTCTATCATGTAATATTCACCGCTTTTACCATTTCAGTTTCAAGAAGGAGCCTAGCTTGGGGAGAGATAAAGGCATCTTTGCCGCCTTTAAACGTCTCGCTCATACCGCCCATACTTGCTGATTTTACTCCTTCCTGCTGAAGTTTTGCGCGCTTGCTGCCTTCAAGCAGCCAGATGGCCTGCTCATAGATGGCATGAGTAATCTTTGTTCCGTCATAGCTTAATTTCAGCCTTAGGCTCTTTATTTGTCTTTCGGCTGTCGCAAGAGCCTTCGTCTTATTAGAATCAGTTGCAATATCCCATACATCACTATTTAATCTAGTGGCGAAATAAGCATCTGCTTCGTTTACAGTTGGCATAATCTACACCTACTCTTCCTCAGATAAAAGAATAAGCAGTTCTTCCCTGTTCATTTCTTCGTAGTCTTCTATTTCTTTTTCACGGGCCAACTGCATGAGCTCCTCATCTGTTAGGCTTTCGAGTTCTTCTGATGTTGGATTCTGGCCTTGAGCCTGGCTTCCTTCATTGCCACCTTTACTTTGCCTAGCAACTTCTGGCTGATCTAACTTATTTTCGATAGCAGTCGTCAATTCCTTTTTGGTCATGTTGCTGTAACCAAAAACATGAAGCATTTTAGCAATTTCCAACAGATAAGGCTTCCTAAACACGCTCAGATCATCCATGCCCTCCTGGTTGAAAACAGAGGTGTTATATCCAACTAGTTCGTACAGGTCCTTGTGATATTCATAATCAACAATGTCTATCATCAGCTCCTGGCCGATTTTATAGTGTTCCCCTTTATATTTTACCGGTGTCAATGGCTTAACTTTTACATTAGCATCTGTATCCACGACATTAGCCCTCCTTTAAAAACAATAGAGTAGGGGGCGATGCCCCTACTCCACTGACTTTAGCTGTGTACTGTAGCAATAAAGATTTCATCAATACGCTCGAAACTTGGTAGAGCAATGGCGGATACTATGGTTTGAATATTCACAGGATGCGGTTCCTTGATGGTAGTCACAGCAATTCCGTTATTAACAATCTCTACCTGGGCGTCAGTTCCGCCGCTCAATAGGTCTGCTTCTTCCGGAGTGGTCCCGAAGTAGGTGTTTCCTAGGTTACCGTCTGGAATGAGGCTAAATACGTCATCCGGGAAGAAAAGCGTAGATGCGCCTCCAACCTCTACAGCAAATTTCTTGTTATACACTGCAACGGTCAATCCGAGCTTACTTACCAAATACTGTTTCAGCATAGAATCAGTCAGAATGATATTCTGACCACCAGCCGGGTTCAAATCAAGCTTAATAGACTTGTTCTCAAGTAGATAGTTCCATGTCTTGCGTGTACAAACTGCTCTAATTGGACGGGTACCAGTATCTCCCTCAATTTTATCCTGCCAGCCCTGAATGTCCTGAATAGGAGTAGAGTTTGCAGTATCTGACCACTTATCAGCAGCCTGCGCAATAGTTTCCTTATGGTCAGCAGGCATCAAATAATCGTAAGTGTAAGCGACACGGTTTGCAGAAATGTTAATCAAACCAGTGGACAACAACTGCATGCGCATCCTTTCAGCATTAACCTGAGCACCAGCTACAAGATTTCCGGCATCATCATAGATACGATTGATTAATGGCATTAACAGAGAACTGTTAGATGCAGCCATTACCTTTAGAATCTCCTGGCGATCTTTTTCACCAATTCTCATTGCTTCACGGAAAAACGGCATTTCAGTTTCGATCTTGTCAACGCCGATCCGATCGCGAAGAGTTGCCTTGGCATCAAATTCAGACGGTTTCAATGCGACAGGAACACCGCGACTTCCCTTTATCCAGCTAAGGTCAAGCCCCATTTGCCTTTCAGGCGGGAAAAGTTCTGCACCAAGATACGGCACATTAAGTGTCGGTGCCTCTGTATAGTAAGTTGCTATTTCTCGTGCATTTACCAAATCAAAAATAGTCGGCATTATTTATTCCTCCTCTAAAAAAATATTTACTTAATAAACTCTATCATTTTCAGTGCTTCGACGGCATCCGCAGCAGGTGCCGAGGGGATTTTGTTTGTGGCAATATAGCCTTGGATTATCATTGCACCTGACGCATCTCCCTCAGTAACATCAACATCATTTAGCAGTACACCTTCAGCGTCACTAGCAGTACCGTCACTACCGTTTGCTAAGTTAGCTGCGGCTTTGGCTTCTACCACACCAGTTCCATCATGGCCGTCCGGTAACGATGCAACCACCAAATCCTTCGCTACCAGGTGGGCATTGATGGCGTTAATTACCTCTTGGCCCGTACTAGTGATAGCTCCAGCTGGACCAGTTGCTAAAGAAGCCACAATAGTGTCGCCCACAATGCTGATTGCCAACGCCTGGTCATTTCCCGCGGGATCTTTTAATTCAACTTTGATGTCATCACCGTCTGCTCCAGTCACTTTAGCAGTTACTAAAATATCAGCGTTAGCATTAGCACAATCAATAGTTAGACTTGACGCTACAGCCTGAGTATTTTTTTCGGTGACTTTCTGAGTGTCATCAGCCAGTACAGAAGCATTTGCACCACCAACAATGGTCCCTTTAGAAACTATTTTCTTTCCATCAGCATTAGCAACAATACCGGCATCGCTGACCGTTACAGCAATTCCTACATAATGATCGGGAAACTTTAAAATTTCAGCAGTTCCGGAATAGCTTGTAGATTTGAATTTCACTATTTATTCCCCCTATAGAAAATCTTTTTCTTACTTAAAGTATGAACTTTCACCTTGACTCTTAACTTGCTCAGCTTTTCTAGCTGCCAACTGCTTGCCATAGCCATCCTCAGGAGGTGTTTCTCCCCCACCTGGCGGATTACTACCGCCACCTATTTGGGTTTGTTTCTTGCCCGCTAAATAAGGCTTTTCTTTGACCATCTCTTCCACCAGGGAGTCGAGGCCAGTAACCGGCTTATCTTCTTTAGTTACTTGCTTTCCGTCCTTGTCCACCGGGAACACTGACATGGATTCCAGATCCACTTTTACATGATTAAAGTCAGCTAGCTTGTAAGCATCTTCAGTCACTTTAGGATCAATTCCCTGCTTAGTAGCAGAAGTCATAAACGCTGACTTTCTAAGGGCCTCCTGGGCCTTTTTGGTGGTCTCGGTTGAACCACTGCTAATTTCTTTTACTTTCTCAAGTACTTTTTGTGATTCCGTGTTGGCATCAAGCCCAAGAACCTGACGAGCTTCCACCAGGAAAGCATCGTTTTGATCCTGCAGTTCTTTGTTGGTCTTGTTGACGTCATCAATCTTTTTCTGTAAACCCTCTGCCTCTTCTTCCTTGGCACGAAGTTTCTTCCGCCAATTGGCATTCTCATCGCGAAGATCACTGACGTATTGCGCAGAATAACCTCCACTGTCTCCACCACCTGGCGGTGGGTCTTCAGCAAACATCTGCAGGTCCATAGTTCTTTTTTTCTTTAAAAAATCATAATAGAGCATCTAGCTCCTCCTTCTTAGGCCTCCTGGGCCAGTTTTATTAATTCAGGGTTGTCTCTAACAACCTGCAAAAAACCAGTTGCTAAACTATCAACTATATCTTCCTCGCTTTTAACAGGAACATGCTCAGTTTTTGGCGAATAGTTCCATTGGTGATAATATGGATAAGTATTCCAAAGGTTTTAACAAGGGTATCTACGCATCAATTCATAACGAAATTCACAACCAAATAGGGATATTAAAAAAACAAGGGCTTAAACCTTGTCACATCTATCTTGGCAGAAAGGCCAGCCATCGTTTTCACAGAGAATGTTGGTATGAATATCCTGAAGAATATTTAGGGATGCCCATCACATACTGCTATCCCAAACTATCCGGTGTTTATGTTGTCGGTTGCAAAAGTTCCTAGCCTTTCCTTCCTTCCTTAATCATTATGCTGCGATAATTGCTCTCCAATTGTTTGAAGTTCTCACTATTAGCCAACTTAGACCTTCTAAAACCTGCAAAGGTCTTAGGAGTATCCTCGGGCATTGCCATCCTATACCTCTGCCACTGGTTTCTATCCCGCCGCAATTCCCTATTCCGCTGTTGTGCTTTTTCGTAAGCTTCTTTCTGTCGCCTACTTCTAGGGTCAATATCAAACGGCCGGTTGCTAAATTCTTTGTCCGCTTCCGAACTATCGGCCAACTCCGGGATATATGGCGTTAGCACATGTTTACAGTTCGGGTGAATGTTTGCATGAATCCCAGTGTGCGCTTTATAAAGAGGAGGGTACTCATTGCTGTTGCCGCTGATGCTATATACTCTCCCTTGCAAAGGTGCACAAATGGGACAGGTAGTTAAATGCTCACTCATTTTCACCAAGTCATATCCATTTCCCTGCAGCTGGTTGATTGTAGCTTTGTTTGTTGCCTCCCTAGTTGTGCTGCGGGCAACTGTTCCTGCATATGCATCTAAGTCAATATAACGTCCTCTTTTATCCTTGATACCTTTAAATCCCAAGTCAATCAAGTTTTGTCTCAGCTGCTTTTGCATTTCTTTGACTGTAGATCCAGTGGATATCTTTTGTGTAACTGCCTGTATTCCAGCTTCCCTTACCTGATCCTGAACAATTCTACCAATAAACTCATGTGATCCTCGGAGATCATCCAATGTATTTAGCACCAATAAATTAATGGCATCTTTGTGCAGTCCAGCAAACTCTCCAGATAAGGTAATGCCTTCTTCCCCCATTAAGTTATTAACAGTCTCAACTCCTTTATTATAATATTTGGGGATTACTTCATTAGCCCATTTTTCTGCTTCTTCATTCAGCAGTTCAATCTCTGCACTAACCCGGCGAAGAATAGCCATTCTATATTGAGTTACATTACCTTTAGCTTGTTGTGTAGCAATGATTTCTACTAACTTCACTTGTGCTTTACGGTAAACACTTATAAGAGCACGAATGTCTTCCGGTATGCTCGGTGTTTTAATATCAGTCATTCAATCGCCTCGCATTTCTTATTATCAGGGCGTATTATCGCCACTAAATGGGGCTTGAGATAAGGGATTGTTCATTTGTCTATCTTCTTGTATTCTTGCTATTTCTTCTTGCAGCGCCTTTCCTCTTAGTCCGCGACGCCGTAGAATAGTCTCCAAGCTTATGATACCAGCTTCGTATTCCCCGGAGTCAATCTCCATGTTTTCTTTTGGATCGTCGGGTAAACCATCATGCCATTCAATATTGATGTTACCTGTGAGTTCTACAGCATCAGCCTTCCCTTGTTCTCGTTCCAGTTCCATCGCAGTTTTAAGAACCTTTTTTAGCGCCGGGTCAAACTGCAAACGTATCCTATTGACTTTGGCAAGTGGTGTCATCATCAACCTTCTTAGAGCCGTTCCGCTTTCAGCTAGGCCACTTTTTAGTTGGCCAAAAGCTGCAGCCGATGTTTCAGATAGAATATATAGTTGCTCCATTAACACATCTATCTCCTTAAATGCCGCTTCTAGTTGGCCTTCCCATACTACATATCCAGGAGTGGCTTCCTCTTGCTCAACCGGGAAATACTTGCCTCCGCCCCTGAATGTATATTTCCCGGGATTAGCAGGATCCTCTTCTAGTGCATCCGCCGGTCCATACATGTTAGGGTCAGCATGCTTGTCAAGAATGCGGCTGATTTGAGCAATCCTCACCTCTAGCTCCTGAATAATACTGTCCATATCGCTATAGTCATCCATGCCAAAACCATCTTCGGTAGTCTTAAGGTTGTGCACAGGAAACACTAGAAATTCCTCTGTGCCAGTTTCAATAACCTGGGGCATCTCTCGGTATTCTTCGACTGTTTTAAGTTCTACTTCTTTTTTTATGCTATCCCCATCCATTAAAAAGAGCCTATTAGTTATCAACCCAGGCTCATGTATTTCTGCCCTCAGGTATTTTTCTTTCCCCACTTTAAAAGACCATGCAAGCACATGGAATCGATACTGCTTAATGCTATCCCTACTGAACACTGGGAACCAGATTGAAGGGGAAATTGCTTCAATAATCGCCCGGTTGTTATAACGAACCTTTAATATTCCGTCGCCATATCTACTAAGATCAATAGCTGCGTCATAGCTCTCAATAACCAGTTGGGTATCTTCAACCAGCCGGTCAACTGCTTGTTGTTCTCGACTTTCTTCTTCCCCAGTTGTAACCCCTGGAGGTTCTCCAACAAGCAAATCGGCCCAAAGGGTGGACAGTCTCTTCTGCCAGTTTAAGATCAGTTCTAATGTGGACTTCTGGTCCTCCCTTAATAGCCGGATCCAATCGTCAAACACTTCGTTATGCTTACCCTTGAACAGTTTTCGGTTCTCTTCATATTTTTTGAGCCTTTCTCCCTCGCTTTTAGGCGGCCATGTTTGGCTTGGCTCTAAAAAACTTAAATCGTACAGCATCCTTATCACCACCCTGCTGGTTTATTCGTTACACCGCTATATTGACGCTTAAACTTGGTATAGATAAAATACCTGTTTCTATCCATTGCATGGTCATTCTGTTTAACCGGTTTATCCTCGCCATTTTCTTGAGCCTTAGAATCCCAAACATAAGAAGAAAATTCTTTCCTGGTATCTATACAACTATTATCAACAAAAAATCGGTCATTACTAATGAAGTTAGCAACTAACCGGATACCATTTATCACGTCATTGTCTGCTTCCTTGACCCGATATTTTCTTCTCCTAAGTTGGACAATAAAGCTCTGGGCTGATGGGTCAACATAAACCTTTTTGGGGACAATCCCACCAAGAAAACTTTTGAAATCATCAGCAAATTCCCCGTCTGTTTTCTGTCTTCCTTTCTTTTTAGCATCGTAATAGTATTCCTTAAGAAGGTATACCTTTTCTCTCGTGACTCCATAAAGTCCGAAAGTCATTACAGTTGCAGTAGCATAGTCAACAGCTGAGTAATACTCCTTATGTTCCCTAGAGCATTCAATAACATGTCTACCTTCATCGAACATATCAAATATAATTCCCTCAGCTACGACCCATAGACCGAGGATGAAACGTTTAAAGAAAACACCGGAAAACATTCTTTTATAACGATCTTTAGTCTTCTTCGTTAGACTAGGGTTATCATCCATTGTGAAATGCAAATGGATTAAATTCTTCTCAATGAGTTTTTTGAGAAAGTTTTCGTTAAACCAATGATACGGTCCTTCCGGGTTGCAGTTGAACCAAAGCCTTGCCTCATCGACTGAGCACCTAGCTATCGCCTGGTTGACAAAACTCTCAGGCATGAGCGCGACTTCATCAAAAAATGCTCCAGCTGCAGTAATCCCCTGGACAAGATCCTGGCTTCTTTCATCTCTACCACCAAAGATATAAAAGTAGTTGATTACCCCGGTTTTTCGTCTTCTGATGACCAATAGGTTATCTGCTCTTTTATCCTTAACCTTATAGCCTCTAAGCCTCAGAATTATTTTCAATAAAAAAAGAACATTTCTCCTGAATGCCCCTATTGTTTTACCTGCTAGTATGAAGTTTTGGAAGTTAAATGTTTCCATAGCCCAAACGACATATGAAAACGACATAACAAGTGTCTTGCCAGCCCTGACTGACCCGTCGCAAATAATTCCATCTTTATCTTTGACTGGAGAACCATTCATCCACCAGGTAAGAACCTTTTTTTGCTTTAAGCTGAACGGAACCCATTTAAAAGGCGTGCGTTTATTCTTCATTAGCCCACACCTCACCGACAGCACCTTCGAGTGCCTCCATGAAACCATCATCTTCATGGCCTTCGTCCGGATCGTCCTGTTTACGTTTTTCGAGTTCAAGTTTTTCACGGCTGAGTTTAACTTTTTCTTCTTCAATCTTCTGCTTGAACTTATCCGGGAACAGATCGAAGTACTCAGAAAGCTTATCTAATGCTTTTAGTTTATCCTCAAACTTAATCGAGACGCCGTCTTTACCCTGCTTTACTTCCTTGATAATTGTACCGTCAACCATGGTGCTATCGTTAAAGTCAACGTAGTTGATGGTCTTCATAACAGGCTTTTTATTTTCGCCTTCCCCTTCATAGATAGGGCCAAATGCACCCATGGCTTGAACTTCACGCTGGCCAAACTTTACGTAGTCGGTAATGTCTGCAAATGCTATCTGTATCCATTTTTTCAACACGTCTAGAGCATCGATAAAAAGCTCCTCAGTTAAGGAGCCTTTGAGACGCTTGATTTCTTTTTTAACTCTAACATTTCCTAACAACCTAGGACCTTGAACATGAGCACTATCTTTTGCGTACCCAGCCTTAATGGCTGCCATAGTCGCATTAAAGATTTTAACATAATATAGGCAGAAAAGCCTTTGTTTTTCAGTGAGTTCGGCGCTTTCTATTTCCTCGAACCCAACAACTCCTGGTGAATGTTTTTTGCCATCATGCGTTCCTCTATTTTTTGGAGCGTTCCGTTTCTTTTTTTGGAACGTTCCATTGAATTGTTTGAATTGTTCAGTCCACTTATCTTTATTTTTCCATCCGCGAACAGTACCTTCAGAGATGTTGAGTTCAGCTGCAATCTCTTTTAGTTTTTTAGCCCCATTGCTCTCTTCCCATATCCGAAACGCCTTATCCCTATCAGGGCTCCTAGCTCGTCCCATGTTACATCACCGCCCACCTCCGGAGTTGAGATATGTTTTACAGATAAAAAGAAGCATTAACCAACAAAACGGTACTTGACCCAATATTCCTCAATTGGTACCGGCTTTACTCCAATGCAATATTTAATCCCTGGCAAACGATTAATGCGCTCTACCAAATCCTTGGCATGGAGCGCATTTTTAGCCATTACATAATGCTTTTCGTCCGGGGCTTTCTTTATCCCCCTTTTAGGATTGTGTGCTTTAAGTACGAGAACTTCATATAGCTTCATTTACCTCACTTCCTGTTTTAGATTTTTGGGTATACAAAAAGCACCCATCATTTGGGTGCCGATGTGTCTAAATTATTGGTATAAATCTATGGTCTTGATAAATACTAAAACCTATAAAATAGAATTAGTTCTTATACAATTAAATATTTTGGAAGGAGGTGCACGCTTGAAATCCCTTCTGGTCATTTTGTTGATCTTAGTAACTCTAGTCATTTTTGAACTCCTCGAGATACTAAATAAAATTCTGTAAGAATGACCTTTTTTGGGGCTAAATAATACCCCAATTTCTCCTCCACCAAAATGCAAATATAATAGTAAACCAAAGATTTAAGATTGCAGAGGCAGTCTTTTTTTAATGCATGAAAAAAGAGCATGGAGGCCCATAAGTCTACTTAAGTTCTAAATTTCTAGCCACTATTCCTTTAACAGCATCTGTCATATCTTCTTGACCAGCATGTTCTAAAGAACAGTTACCTTTAGTTGCAAAATAGTTGCTTATTTTTTCTAAATTAATCTCTATATCCTGGTCATAAAGTTTAAGATCTATTTCCCCACCGGCATTATCACATTTAAGGTCAGCATTAAGATCAGTTTCCTTTAATCCTTCTTCTATTTCGCTGATTACTTCACGGCAGGCCTTTAGCATCATTTGTTTTAATTTATACTTTCTATCCAATTGACGGGCCATAGTTTTGCCCCATTCCAATGAGACCACCTCCTTCCACCATTTACCACAATCTTCGGCAAAAGGAAGCATTTTCCTGCAAAACAGAAACGCCCCGCTTGGGACGAAGAATAATTTAATTATTAATGTCTGAATCCTTAAAAATTATTACACTTACTTCACTTCTATTCAACCAAGTATAGCCCAGGCGTTGTGAAATACCTTCGTCTAAATATTCTTCTGGAACAAAAAACAAGGAGCTTTTATCAGGCGGAACCCCACCGACAGCTCTATCTAGATGTTCTTTCATGTCCGAACAAGTAATATGCCCATCTCTATCAATTGTAACACGTCCCTCATACGTGTCTCCATTTTTTAATCTTACCAATGCCAAGCCAGAACCTTTTTCTTCTGGATCACTAAACGCTTTTTTCATGTCTTTTCGTCTTTGATCTTCAGCCATTTTTTTCGCAATATTAGAAGACTTTGTTGAACTACTTGCGGAAACAGTGGCTGCAATAGCTGAAATAAAAGCAGCTAAAGCAATGAAACTATTAATCGCAATGTTCCATTCTGCCATACAGATATTCTCCTTCCTGCTATTTTTTACATAGTTCGGCAAAAAGGAAGACTCCTCCTGCAAAGTAAAAGCATCCCTCGGGACGCTAATTAACCAAAACCACTATACATTAAAACTTTCCCTTCACTATTAGGTGGCTTTTGTATGACAAAACCACAGTCATGAAAAAAAGAGCCCGGGGGCTCTTAAATATTAATCTGATGTTAATTTGTATTTAATTTTCTGTTTTTGCTCATGACTTATTGTACTATAACTTTCTATTTGACTATTTACCAATTCCGTAAATTCCCTACTTGTTGTAAAGCCATTTTTTATTAAAATATCTCTCAAAACTTGCACCTGCGCCATTGTTCTAATAACATTGTTTGTTTGATTCTCATTCAATCCAATCGCCTCCCACCTTCACATTCGGCAAGAAGAGACAACTCCCTTCACATTTCCTAATATATCTCATTATTCGACAATGTTAGATAAAGGAGTATATCGAATATGGCAGAAATTAGTAATAACGTTGACAATAGGAGGTGAAAATATGGCTAGGCGTTATAGATACCCTTTTAACGGAAAACGCTTCATTGGAAACAAAAACTCCATGGAAGTACACGATTTAGATAATGAAACTAAAAACTGTCAAATCGATGAAATTAAAGACGAACATGTTGTTACTTTTATTCCGGACACATTAGAAGAAGCCCATAAGCAGGGATTCGACAATGGAGCTTATTGCATTGGTAATTCGAGAAGATAGCACACAGTATTTGACAAAAGAGTGGATGATTTTTTGTCCACCCTTTTACTTTTTGCATTTACATTGACTTTTTAAAGATACTAAAAAAATACCGCGCCCCCCGGTTTCGCTTATACCTCTTTCAGGGTTGTAGATAGGTTCGTATCCTAATTCAATTGCCCTTTTCTTACTGCTCGGTTTTATCATGGCTTCAGGATTGAATTTCCCGTGGCCGCAACAGCAACCTTCTGTCCTAACACCACATGAGTTCAACCAAACAATTTCTTGAGCTATACAATCATCGACTTTAATTTTTTGAGTTATTATGACTTCCTGCATAATAATCTCCTTCTTTTTTATAATATTATTATTCGAAAAGCCTGAAATTAAACATATGGTCTCTAAAACAAAACCCTCTGAACATCCGAACAAACTTTCCCTTCACCCTTAGTTGGCTTCCGTACGACAAAATGCAGTTTTTTCTCTGCACGGTATATCATATTTTGAATTGTTCCTTTATTGACTCCCATAGAATAAGCAGCTTCCGTGAAAGAATACCCATTGCCCCGGATCATAATAAAAGCTTCTCTCTCCTTTTCGGTAAGTGTAGCAAGTAAATCCTCAAGCAACTCTCTCTGTTCCTCCGTCAACTCACTCTTCATCTTCCGCTGCAGTGCCGCCTCTCTGATAAAAAACGCATTAGCAGGATCAAAGGGTATCTCCCTCTGCTCTTGACTCCACTTTGAGCGATAGATACCCCTTTTATCTTCCGGCGGGAAGCCCTGGTCTAAGTACTTGATTATGTAATTTAGGCTGACTAATATGTTACCTAGCAGTTCGTAGTCTTCTTTACGATCTTTTCCCTTTTCCTCTAATCTAGCAGCTTTAACCATCTTGTATGTTTCCCGGTACCCAGCCAGAAGTTTATCCACGAAAGTCATCCCCTCTCCCTTAAGAAGCCGACTCCATCCTCACAAATCCTGTCAAAATATCTTGTTTCATGAACGTTTCTTTATACTTGCCCCGGTTGACGACAATGAATTTATTGCAATCCTGGACAACAGTTCCTTTGATCTTAGCTTCTTTGCAACCGCGCCGGCCATCGATCTTACGCTGATAAATTGTGACTTTCTCCCCCTGGCTAAACATATTGTCACCCCTTTACAAATTTGCTATAATTTAGTTGACAAGTATTTACTGAGTCCCGAGAGGGGCTTGTTTTTTATAGTGAAAAAAACATTTTACCTAATAGGCTTGTCATATTACGTTGATGCTTACTCTTTAACAGTTCGGGGCTTTTTTCATATAGGATTGTTTCATCTATCAACTCTTGTTTCGAAGATGGACCACTATATTTGCCCTTATGAGTATGTGAAATAAAATGTGCTATCGCATGATGATTGGGGCATAGCAATATCAAATTATCATCCTTATTTTCACCTCCTGCAGATACCGGTTTGATATGATGAGCATTAACTGATGAGTAATTACCACAAAAACCCCATCCGCATATTTCGCACTTTAACATACCACTCTTATTTTTCATTCGTCTTTTGTATCTTTGGACAAATGCAACTCGTTCGGACTTTGTACATAAATTAGGCAAGCTATTTCCTCCCTTGCTGCACCTTTTCTTCCGTTTTCTGCATGTTTCAGTTTCTGAAATATTGGCTTCATACCCACTACCCAACCCCCTCCCACGGCCAGCCGCCTGCCTGTTCTACTTGTTTATAGATACTGCACTTACCTATTTTATTGTACTGGGCTTTCTGGCGCTGAGGATGGCAGTGCATCCTATACTTGCAATTACATATCCCGTTGGATTTGTTCTGCAGCTGCCGCTTACTCATTTTCATCTGGACGGTTACTACTTTGCTCACCGGTTCCGCCTCCTTGATGCTTTTGCCATCTTGCGTTTGTTCTTCCGTTTCTGTGCAGCCCACTTTGAAAGTTTTCCACCAGACGTTAGACTTACATGTGCCTCATCTTTGCCGGCTAGCTTTTTCTTAGCGGCAGTTTCAAGTTCAGGCGGTACCGGTTCATAGCCTTGTTCGCGTGCCAGTTCATTTAATGCTTTTTGTCTATCTTTCATAGCCTCTGCCATTGGTGTCGGACCCTCAAATAATTCCCGTGCGTTATCACCTATCAAATCAACCAAGTGCCCTGTATATGGGTTCATTAATCCGTCCCCTCCCTTCCTGACTCATACACGCTATTTATTAAATAGTCGTCGTCATTTGACCATTTCATCCATACTAAATGCCCTAAAAATCCTGCTATAAATACTATTAACAACAAAGATAATATTATAAAAATCTTAACCACTTATAGTCCCTCCCTAAAAAGTGAGTAATTCAACTGTTCCGCTGCAACCGGGTTGATCCAGAGGACTTCTTCCCGTTCCCGGCCACCTTCAGCAAATGCCTTGATTGTTTTTCTATTCCAATTACTTAGTTTGTTATCATAAAGTTCATGTGAATAACCACTTAGTAATACCGGTCCCAGATGGTCGTTCAATACATCGATGAGAACGGCATGATCTCTATTGGTCATCTCATGTTTGTACTGCCGTTGGTACCTTGTCTCTAGTAAATACGGTGGGTCTGCGTAAATCAGCACCTCCGGGTACCGGTATCTTTCAATTAACTCTACGGCAGGTGAACACTCTATTTGTGCATCTTTTAGCCTTTGTGCTGCCAAGTAAATACGTCTAGGCATCTTCTTCCAAACACTAGAACTTGAATTACCGCAACATTTCGCTTGAATATTATGTCTCCACCCCCCCCGGTCGCTGGACCTGGACCCGTGTCCCATTGTCATCCTTATCATCAGCCTTCTTGCATTCTCGATTGGGTCATCAGTAACCTCAAAATAGTTTTTTTCTTTTGCCGATGTGAGATATGCTTCATATTCGTACCTTGACCATGGGGTTAATTCAACAACTCTGGCCAGTTCATCGGGATAGTCCCTAAGCACTCTGAAAAAGTTTACTACATGCCTATCAATATCATTTATAGTCTCAACTTTGGCAGGTTTCTTTAGAAAAAAGGCTGCTCCGGACCCAAAGAATGGTTCGAGATAAGTGCCATGCGCCGGCATGTGGCTTACAATCCACTGTGCTATATTCCACTTGCTCCCCGGGTACTTTAACACCGGTGCTAGTTTGTTTACTGCCATTACTCCCCACTAACCTTCCTAAGCCCCGGCATTCCCATATCTTCAATCGTCAATTGCTGGTCAGCCTTCCTTACAGCTGCAGCAATCTTCTCAATACCTGTTTCCCAAAGGCCATGTCTATAAATTACATCGGAAAACTCTTCTACATCATGTTTCCGAATGGACCAACTGTCCGGATCATCTGCGTTGCACCATTTTCTTTCCCATTGCTGAGTTTCCGAGTTTATCTGCTCCGTATGATCCCTTTGAATATGACAAAGCTCGTGGTCAACTAGGGCAACCCTCTGCTGGGCACTCATTGCTTTCCATGCATCCATGCTGATAAAGAGAAAGAACATCATGCTAGTTACATGCCGTTCAAAAGCCGTACATTTTTTGCATTTGCCGCCCCAATCAACTCCACCACCATACCTATAGTAATAATCAACTAATTTTCTAGCGTGATCCTGTAGGTGTGGATGGTGTTGGTCAATCAATTCCTCGGCAATTCGCTTAACTTCCGGCGCCTTTTCAAAAGTACTCATTTCCTACTCCTCCTTGGGTTCACTTAATTATCTTCAAGGTCAACTCCGATACTTGTACTGCCTTTCCTTCCCGCAGTATTCACATTTGCTAGTTATCATCTTTGTACACCTCTTTTATGGTCAACTCCGGGTACCGAGCTTCAAAGAGTTTCTTTTTTAATCTATATACCTGCGTCTTATAGGTTTTTGAAGGCTTGACGTCCACAATTTCCACCCGGCCATCAGCGTACATTACCTTAAAATCAGCAATGTACCTTATTGCCCTATGCTTCTTCCCTTTTTTCGTAAACGATTCTTTAAGCAAAAACTCCGGCTGAAGCTCAATAGTCTCAACTTCTCCCGCCATCTTCAGCAGTTTGAGGTCGCAGTAATAATCTGCTTCCAGCCTACTAGCAAAGGTAATCCCATCAACGATGGTTTTTCGGGCGTTATATTTGTTGCGCTTCGTTTCTTTCGGCAGGTCTTTAAGTTTAGCTTCTGCCTGCCGGCGAAGTGCCGGCGGCAGATCCTTAAGCCTTAAGCTAACCATCCCAATTCCACAACCCTTGTGGCAGAAGCTGCTGGTATAAAGTTGCTTTCAAGTTGTATTAGCCACCTTTCTGCGCCTTTCTCTTTCAGCAAGGGCATGATAACATCGCCAACATAATTTACCATGGTACCCAAACCGTTTCCCGGTAAGTCTGGCAGGAGTTTTTCGCCCATAAAAGGGTTCTCCATTAGGATTTTTACATCTAACGCAAGAATTCCACCTCTCCTTACATTTCTTTTGTCCACGTATAAGGTTTTTCTCAAGCCCATCAAAAATGAAATGCTCTTTTTTGGGAGGTTGTTTCGATAACTAAGTGTTAAGCGTATAATCAAATAAACTGATTTGTTCTAACTTTTTTTCGATGACAATCCTGCGCCTTTCCAATTCCTTTGCAGCATGTTCACGTATTAAATCAACATTAACACCGTTTTCCTCGGCATATGCCTTGGCTGCTTCCTTATCTGTAAGACAGCGCTGCCAATTTGCAATTTTTCTCTTTTCTTGCCGTTTAGCCTTATTCTCTTGATATTCTTTGCGCCGTTGCTTTTTAGCCTTTGCTGCCGATTTAATTATGTCGCTGGTATGGATAACCTCTATTCCTTCTCTTGCATCTTGGAGATCTTGCAATAGGTCGCGGGATTCTCTCTTTTCAATTCTTATGTTTTGGACAGTTGCTTTAAACTCAAAAAAATCATACTCCCCAAATCCTGTTTTACCGTGATATTCGCTGAAATGCAGATCGCACCGATCATTTTTTTTCGGCCTAAATATTTTGTCCATGTTTATCTTTAGCCACGTTTCCGCATCAGTTCGAGCTACAGCCCTATCAAATACCCTAACCCCTTTTTCAATCGTTCTCTCCGTATTCTCAACTAACCCTATCCGGTAATGTTTTTCCCGCAGGACGTCGTAGAAAATGTTGACCTTTTCCAAATTGCGGGTCTTTTTGGTAATAAGACATACCTGGTTATTGCAAAGTTTAATACATTTGTCTATATTAAACCTTGGGACGTATTTCCGTTTCGGTCTGTTCCATTCCATGCAATCGCAATATCCGCCAATCTCTTGCCATGCCTGATGTCGTATTTTATCCCATTCATCCCAGAGCTTTTCGACGCTCTGTTCATAATCGTAGAGTCTGTCCGTTTGGTGATATGTGCAATTCCAGCCCCAAAATTTATTAAACCTGTGTGGGCAGGGCTGTTCGTCATAATACGGGCATCCATAACGCGGATTGTCGTTTTCAGGGCAGTAATCTACTCCCATATGACTGCCATGGTTGTAGGAACCTATACCTTTTTTAAGCAACCCGCAGGGTGTTTCCCAGACTGTTTTCGCAAGATATTCACGAGTATATTCAAAGTCCTGCCAGTTTGACCACTCAACATGATCCGGGTGGTTTTCTTTTGTATATCCCTCGGCCAAAAGTCGTTCTGTTAACTTATTCATAGTCCCATGCACGGCCTCATGCCGAAGAAATGCTCAAACGTGTCTCGTAATTCTTCTAAGTCCTTGTCATACTCTTTGGCAATGCAAGATTCGCAGACGGGACTTTTATAGGCGAGTGCTTTACTACACCGAATATCCCATGAAGTAAGTTCATGGTTGCAGCTATTGCAAAATTGTCCGGTATGCTTTATACCTTTCACCAGTCATCTCTCCCCTTCTGCCTGACCTTCCATCTCAGTCTCTTTTCCGTTCGCTTATCTTACTGTAAATATCTGCTATGATAATTCCGGTCTTTGTTAATTCAACATCATTTTGAATTAGGCCATTTCTATTCAACGCCAACAGCTGTTTTCGTGAAACAAGAATAAGATTGTTCGGTTCAAAATTACGCCGGTTGCCGTCTCCAAAAATAATTGCATATCCTTTTGGCACGGGACCGTTATGCTCTTCCCAAATCAAGATGTGTTTACCTTTCCATTTGTTGGGATCGGCAATTTTTACATCCACATAATCGTCTCCATTTACCCTCTCACTGTCAACAGGCATATAATTAACCGGGATGTTTCCTTTAGAAAACCATCCTTTTTCGCATCCAGGAGCGCATTGTCCTTTCTTACCCTTATTTGCCGGCACATGCCCTGGGTTAAATCTGCCATCTAATCCGCTGTTAATGTTGTGGTTTCCATAATATGACTTCATCTGAGTTTTTGTATAGCTTGTACCAAATGTCTTATTAAGCAATTCAGCCATAGCCTTGGGGCCTGCTCCTTTGCAGTTCGCAGTAATAAATTTTTTGATCTCTTCCGGATACATTTTTGTAGGACGTCCAGCCAGCACTCCACTACCAATCCCACTTTTCAAATTATGGTTTTTCTTATATGCCCTCATTTTGCTTTCGGTGAAGATTGGGCCAAATTTATTATTCACAAGTTTCACCATCTCTTTGGTCGTTCTACCTTTAACTTTTTGTGCTATGAATTCATGAACTTCCTTTGGATATCTTTTCATCATTTATCTCCAGGCGCTAGAAATGACTCTCGCAACATAGTAGGCATTTTCTTCTTATCACCGCCCAGGTAGTCATCTTTTGTTTTTATCGCATCAAGCACTAATTTCCCATTAGAAATTATTTGTGTGGAAACTTGGGTTATTGCTTTTGCCCTCTCTATCTCTTCCGCCAGACTATCGCCTTTTATTTCTTCATCGCCCAATCTCTCAAGTTGTGCAAATAAATGGTTATTTAGATCACCAAGTGTGTTTTTCACCTCACATCACTCCTTTGCTTCAGATAATCATCAAAACTGTGGACCTACTCCAACCAGTCAAATAAAAACCAAATAACCAACCAGGTCACAAGTAAGGCTAATCCACCAACCTCAACCCCGCTTCATAGTGTGGATTTTTAAACCATACTCCGCAGTAGATGCACTGAACTAGCCCTTTATCACTGTCAGGACTTCCACTATAGGATGATCGTCCGCAGCTGCAGCACTTAAACTCAACTGCCATTGCCAACAATCCTTTCTCGCGCATGGCGCATTTCTCTCTTTTCATGCTGGTGTTTGATACCATCATCAATGCTTAACGTGGTGTGAAAATGCTTTTCTATCCGATAATGAAGCCTCTCAACTGTTTGCTCCATCACCAATTCCGTCAATACCGCAAGTGATTGATATAATGTCGCCTCATCAGGATCTAAAAACCCAAGACCTTTAATGTCTAGTTTTTGCACCATCTTATGGATATCAGGTATTGCAGGCCCCTCCCTTTCCTCTAGAGCCCCTACCTCAACCGGCTTAAGCATTTCATTTATCCACTGCCTCATGTTTTTGTTTTCAGCCTCCAAAGCAGCCACTTTATCGGACAACTCTTTCATCTGGTTTAAAACGCGTCCGATTTCAGCGTTAGTCTCCTTTGGCTCATCCTTAACCCCGGCCTCCTTAAAAGCTTCAGCCATAGCTGTCACCGGATGTTCCGGTTCCTTAGCAGCTGCCACTTCTCTCTTAGCTGTTTTAGCTGCTTTAGCCTCTTTCCGTTTCTGCCCTCTGGGATCCGTGAGGCCATATTTTCTTCTCAGATGCACAACCTGGTACTGACTCAATTCAGTCGCCTTCGTAATTTGGTTTAAAGTCATACCTTCCGTTGCTTTCACAAATTTATCTTTAGGCCATTTAGCCTCGGCTATTTCAAGCTTCGTTTTTCCTGACACGTCAACTTCTCCCCCTTCCACCTGTTCATCATTAAGGCAAATAACTATACCCTTTGGCTTCCTTGATGGCGGTCCATATTTAGCAGCTATCTCTTCAGAGGTCATGTAAGTTATTTTAACCTCGCCAGGCTCTGAATCTTCCGGGTTATGCACTGTTCGCATTGGGCTAGCCTGGCGGCTTGATAAACTCCCTTTAGACCTGCCCACTTATATCACTCTCCCATTCTCACTTTCCCTTTTTCCAGCATTCAGAAATAATCTGCTTATTTTTAACGAAATTAACCGGAATAGTTATTCCAGCTTCGCCATCTCTGTTTTTATCAATGGTGATGGCATGAGAAATAATTCCGTCCCACTTTCTTCCTAAAGCATCAATTACTAATCTTCCTTCTTTTTTGGTGCTATCTAGCTCATAAAATTTAATGAACACATCACACTCGTTTTTCATCCTCTTAGCAGCTTGAAGCGTACCATCGTCGTTTAACTGTACAAGCACCAAAAAAGCCAAATCTTCATTTTGTGCTAGAATTTTACATGTCTTAATCGTATCCTCAAGCACCTGCCATTCCTTCAAATCAGGATGGATTTTTTCCATTCGCCCTATATAATCCACAACCACCAGCTTAACTCCCTGCTGCCGCTGAAACTTCTTTACAGTTGAGACTAGTTTTGCCTTGGTTAAATTCGGGCAGTAATAGGGAAATAGCTTACTTTTTAGTAATTGCTCGCCAACGTCGTTAACCACCTTGCTCCGAGTTTGCTTATCCAGACGACCGTAGCGGATATCGTTAATATCAGCCGCCCCAAGCATACCTGAAAGACGCAATATGATCTGTTCTTTACTCATCTCGGTATTTAGATATAACGTTGGAACCTTGTCCAGTATTGCGGCCCGGCGTACCATATTCAATGCCATGGCTGTCTTGCCGTGGCCTGTCTTAGCTGCAAGTAATAGTAAATCTCCCGGCTTAGCCCCGCCTGTGGCCCAGGCAAGCCCGTTAATACCGAGGTGTATGCCATCCAATTGCTCCTGTTCTTTTTCACCTTTTCGGGTAATAAACTCTACCGCGTAATTTGACATTTCTTCTGGCGTTAGCAGTTCTTCGACTTCGTCATGGGCCGTCAAGTGATATAATTCATTCTCAAGACGCATGGCAAGCTCCGAAGATGATATGTTAGCAAGATCATTCATACTCTTTTGCAGTATTTGCTTCAGTTTTCGTTTCTTTGAAAAGTCTTTTAGCTTCTCGATCCAATAACCTAAATTATCAGTGCCACCCATCATAGCGATATTTTTAAGCTCTTCAGCCTTTTTTAAGTCTGACCGCATTTCCCGAACAAGCTCAAAATATGATAAATGTCTCCCGTTTTCGTACCCATTTACTAAAGATTTGTATATATGCTGGTGGAAAGGATTGCTGAAATCATCTTGTTTTATTTGATCAACTGCCTCGACTAGAGAATTCTCATTGTCCAATACGGCTGATAAAATTCTCTTTTCCGTCTCAATCATATTCTGTAAGCCCTCCCATCGAGAAAAATTACATCATCGTTGGGATGTTTGGTAGTCTGCTCATTATGGGGTCTATAGTTTTTATCAAGGTAATCCTCATAGCGGCTGTTAAAGAACGTAGAACCATGTAGTATATACTGCTCTTCTCTGCCCTTTACTTCAGCTGCATACCTTTCTACAGTTCTGATAAGTTCATCAGATCCATACTTTTCCCGAAGTTTTACAAACTTTTTGCCGGCAATCTTTTTACCCCTTTTGTTAGGGTATAGAAGCCAGACTTCTTCGAACTCTTTTTTAAAGTCAGCTTTTGATGGATTATTATTAGTTTTGTTTTGTTTATTGTTTAGTTTAGTAATGTGCTCTGGTTGTTGCTCTGGTTGTTGCTCTGGTTGTTGCTCTGGTTGTTGCTCTGGTTGTTGCTCATAATGAGCAACAACTGATATTATGGAGTATTTTGGTGCTTTTCTGCCAGGTTGTTTGGCGTAGGATATGAGTCCCTTCCCAATCAACACGTTTCTCATGCGTGTGAGATGGGCTTGGGATATACCCAACATGGATAAGAGTGTTGAGTTGGCCACCGTAAACTCTTTTTTCCAACCAGTCTTATTTGCAACATGCATAAGTGCATGCCATAAGGATTGAGCGTGCGCTGGTATTGGGTTTGTAAGTAGCCAATCATAAAACGCTCTTATTTCGCGAATATAGTTCATAGTTTGTCCCCCATCATTCAGCGAACTTTAATTTCGTCCTCCGGTAATCAGCCAGCCATTCGTGACGTTCTTGCTCTTGGATTACTACCTCACCTTTTTTGTTGGTTAGCACCCTCTCCCGGTACCCACAACAGAAAGGTAACTCAGTATCCGTATCCGCATCTATCTTATGGCCCCAGGACCTGGCCGGGCATTTATCGAACCCAGCGCAGTCCTGGCATTTAACGGTCATTCTCTCACCTCCGGTACACTCACGACTTTGACCTCCACTTCTCGCCTACCGAAATTTAGAGCATCCTGTCTATCGTTGAAAAACACGTCGATTCTGTTTTTCTTTATAGATGGGCCAACATCTGCTGCTACGCCATATCCATACCCATGCACATAAAGAACTGTATAAAAAGGGATCTTATCTGGATCAACGGAAATTATCCCTCTATCCACCTTTAAATAGTTAGTTTGCGGAGTAGTAAGTCCATCACCAGTGCCATTAATATCTGCCTTCCCATCTTCCGCTACGTGGGTATAGGCCGTGGCTTCAACGACCAACACTTGGCCCGGATAAATTTCAGCCGTCTCAAGCTCATTCTCTTCCTTAATCTCGTAAATAGCCTTGCGCGGATCAACCTCAGGTTGATACTCCCTTGCTATCTGCCAAAGTGTCTCCCCTGGCTCAACAATGTGCTCCACCGGCTTTTTATCTTCCGTGAGTATCTTGCTAGGCAAATAATTAAACACCAACACAGTCAGCAAAACGACTATCATCACGAACAGAAATACTTTCCTGGTTTTCATAGCTCCCCTCCCTCACGAATGCTGCCAACTCATCTACTGCAGCTGCAGCGTCTGTCTTATTACCAAGTTGAATATTCATTCTGATAACGGCCAGCTGGTTCAAAACTGAGCTTTTATAGTCACCGTCGAAGTACATTTGGCGTTCCTCCCTCTATATGAATTAGCCGTATTGCTCACAGGTTTCTTCTTCCTCAACTATTTGCTGTTTTAACACGCAAAACAGTTCTGCATCTTTTGTCACTCTTGAGCTGCCGCAATAAAAGCAGATATGCTCAACGTCTTTCATCGTTTATCCACTCCTTCGCCTTTCGTTGGTCACTTTGCGGTGATATGCGACATTATTCATCTATATTTTCTTTCCAGCTATCCTCTTCAAAATATCTTTTCCATTGGTTTTGTATTGGCGCTATGGCTGCTTTAATCTCTTGGTCGTATGAATAATCTATTTCCCTTCCCTCTTTGCTATTGATTGGGATGTATTTATCGCACTTACAATTACCCTCACAAACTTCCACCCGAGACCACACACAATCATTCATTTGTAACCCTCTCCTTCGCATGAAATATTTACCATAAACCAAAGGTAAAAATTTAGCCCTCTAAGCCAAAAACTTTTGCAAACTCCTTAAGGATGATTTCATTCCTTTTCTTATGTCCATCAAGTAAGTTGGCCAGGTACCTTTTATCAGACTTGTCGCCAGCTTCCTTAATAGCTTGTTCAATAGCCTTTTGTTCCTGCTCTAGATACCTTAAAAAACAGCGTGCTCTATCTTTTCTAAATCGTATTGGGTACCAGTCGCAAACCTTTTGACCTTCTACCCTAACTGTTCCCATCGCCGTGCAATTTCGAAAATATGCGCAATCAGCACATGTATGGCCTTCGGGCAAGCACATACAATCTTCAATATCTTTTTCTAGTGTCATATGGCATTTTTGACACGTTTTAGCCATGTAAAATTCCTCCCTCTATATGAAACATTTTCCAGTACAGATAGATAAAAAAATTTAGGTTATTAAATCGGTGTTAGCAGTACCAGTGTGACTTATATAAAGAGCGAGAAAGAACGGCTGATTTATGCCATCTGCTTGTATTCCCCCTCAATCGTTATAGATAACGCCAGTTACTATATGCTTCTCAGCAAAAGTATCTCTTCCGATAGTCTCTGCCTCGCTATGATGCTTTCGGCATAAAGCTATTTTTCTATGATCACTGTCGTCATATTTTTTTCTATCACGGCCCATGCCAATTGCGTCCCAATGATGGGTTTCGGATGGCTTACCACAAACTGCGCAAATCTTATTTTGTAGGCAAAAAACCAGGTATCGTTCAATATCATCAATGTATTCCTTTGGATGTTCAGAAAGCTCTACTCCATGCTCAAAACAGAACTTTATGAGCCACTCGATAAATTCATTTGCCAGTTCTTTCTTGCAATTTGAAAGGGAAAAGTCTTCGTGCTGGGTCTGCTGCGTAAAAAATAGCTTCATTTGTTCTTTTGTATTATCCGGTGTTTCTCCGGTATAAGACGCTATATCTCGAAAAATTGCATATATCTTATTCCGCTGGTCAGGTGATATTCGTGATAGGCGTTCCTGCTGTATTTGTGCATCAATATCAAGGTTTACGTTCAACGGCATATCCATAAAGTTATAAATATCCTTCATAACTTGCCGGACGTTTTTATCAGATACCGCAATAGTTATTTTCATGCCCTTCTTAAGAGTAGTAATTTGACTTAGTTGAGCTGGGAATTTCATTTGCGTAAATCACCACTCATTAATGCTTGATAAATAGGCATGCCGACTACCCTGATTCTTCTGTGAATTGTTTTGTATTTTAAATTAAGTTCCTCGCAAACCTCAATTAATGGTCTTTTCTCGCCTTTGCATTTTATAAACAAAGTAGACCTTCGATTTCTCGCTTGTTGTTTATAACTGGCCCAAATACAGTTTTCCTTGCTGTAATTTCCGTCGTTATCAACTCTTTCCAAGGTCAAGTTATCCTTATAACCATCTTTCATGTCCTCATAAAAACCTTCGAAAGTTTCCCATTTTTTACAAATGTTTATTCCTCTTCCCCCATAATTTTGATATGCATGATTATTAGAATTTAAACATCTGTCCCTCATGTTGTAGTAAATCTCATAAATGCGGGTATTTCTTTTTCCGTGAGTTAGCTTGCGTTCTCTTTTTAATTCAGTTGCTAAGCATCCGCAGCTTCTCGTGCATCCCGTAATAAAATGATCTCTTTGAACAATAGCTTGCTTACCGCAATCGCATTGACACAAATACATTCGCCTAATTCTTCCACTTTTTATACAAGAAGCGACTTCCTTTATTACTACCAACCTACCATACCTTTCTTTTAATGGCCTAGCCGCTACGCCCACCATGTACACCCCCTACATCCCTAAAATCTCTCCAATAAACCGGCTTTTCTGCTGCTCTACCAACTTCCCGCTCCAATCTTCTTTCTGCTTAGGCCAAGTTAGGTATAACCGGTTTTTGGCCCGGGTAATTGCTACATAAAACAGTCTTCGCTCTTCTTCCGGATCCGCTGACTTCTTCGATGGGAATACTCCCTGGTTCAACCCAGATACAATCACAGTGTCAAACTCTAATCCCTTAGAAGCATGTACCGTCATTAACTTTACTGCATCCTGCTCCTCGAATAACTTTTCTTGGATATCCCGGTACCTGAGCCACTTTAAGAAAGCCGATAGACTGCAATCTTCTTCTAACCTATCTTTAGAGATTTCCCATATATTTGTGTACTTCCATGCACGTTCCAAATCATTCTTGCGGTTTTCAAGTCCCGCTTGCTGGTAATAGTCTCTCAGTCCAAGAGCTTCAATTACACCCTTTAGACAGGTGGTAGGATATTTGCCAGCATGTCCTGCATCCCTAAACCATTTATCTAGTTTTCCTATGTCAGTCATAAACCCACAATCCATGCGTTCAATAACTTCATAAAGCGTACAATCGGCCATAGTAGCTTCCATGTTCATTCTCTGAATTTCCATAGGCTGAAAATAAGTTTTGGGGAAGTTAAAAACTTTCTTCAGGCTGTTACTATCTCTCCTATTAAGCCAAACATCTAACCATGCTAAGAGAAGCTTAACGTCCCGCTTTTTGAATGGATCATCAGAACCTGAAACACGGTGAACCGGAACATTCAGGTAATCCATTGTCCCAGCGATCTTATCTAGCTGGTAATTGGTGCGGCAAAGAACTGCGATATCTTTATAGTTGACACCATCGCTGTGGAGCTTCACAATTAGATCCAATATCCCTTTACTTTCTACACTTTCATTATCAAAAGAAAGTCTTTCAATCTCTATACCGCTTTTTTGGGCAATAAGCTTTTTCTCTGTCTGTTGGGTGTTATGCTTTATCAAATTATTAGCTGCTTCAACTATTTGCTGGGTACTGCGGTAGTTGTCCTCCAACTTAACAACTTGGCACTTTGGGCGTCTAATGGGGAGGTCGATTATATAGTCTACTCTTGCCCCGCGCCATCCGTAAATCGCCTGAAAATCGTCTCCAACTATGAATAAAGTGGGTGGATTGAGAAGATTGATCATATCCATTTGCTCTTCGTTGGTGTCCTGGAATTCATCTACAAATACATAAGTGTAAATTCGCTTGTAATAATCCAAGACTTCCCTATTGTCCCGCCAGAGAATGTTAACCATATTGATAAGATTGTCTAAGTCAACTGCATTGTTTTGTTTTAATCGGTACTCATATTCGCTTATGACCCTGCGTTCTTCCGACTGTTCCTCCAAGCCTTCGCTCAGGATCTTAAGCACTTTTTTCAAGGTTGTCTTGCCACCAAATTCCTGGATAATTACCTCCAGGATAGCCTGCCGATCCTCTTGGTCGTAAATGGTGAAATTCTTGTCAATGCCGATCTTCTGCCCCCATTCCCTCAAGACCGAAACTGCAAAGGCATGGAAGGTGTTACAAAATAAATTCTGTCCTTCCTGAGTTCCTACCAGTTTCATAACCCGTTCCTTCATCTCCTTACCAGCAAGCCGCGTAAAGGTAAGGCAAAGCATATTGCTAGTGCCAACCCGTTTCTCCTGGTGTAAATAAGCTACCCGGCTAGTTAGAACGGTTGTCTTGCCGCTACCAGCTCCGGCCAAACAAAGGATGAGGGTAGACGGAGACGTTACCGCCTCCCTCTGAGCTTCGTTAAGACCCACCATTCTCAGCCTCATTCAAGCACTTATCACATAGGGCGTAGCTGCCCTTTTGGGACTTCCCTTTGGCATTTAAGACTTCTGTCACGTAGCTTGTTAAAATCTTCTGTTCAGTACCGCATTTAGCGCAACTAGGCACTCTTAGCCACCCCCTCGGCTGCTCCAAGATCCCAAACTTTCCATTCCCCAGCATCAAACTCGCTCTGGACGGCACCACCAAGGATAATATTGTCCATCTTGTCTCGGATTTTGCTTATTCCGTCTAAAGCTAGTTGCAAGTTCTTTTTGTCCAAGTGATTGATATCATCTATAGCCAGGATCTTAATCTTGGGATTAGCACGTTCTATAATCGTCGCCATGATAGCAGCCAGAAAAACAACTTTCTCTCCGGCTGAAAGAACATCGAAATTTACCTTGTGTCTTTTTTGATTTACCCAACCGAATTGAAATATTTCTTGCCCGGTATCACTCTGCAAATCGAAATATGGCGGGTTGTCAAAGCCCATGAGTTCTAAGTTAGATTGAATATCCTGCCGTAAAGGTTCCAGGATTTCTTTGACTAGTTCACCTTGTACTCCGGACGGTCCCAGAGCCTTAGAAATAGCTTTAAACCCGTCTGCTTTATATTCAGATGTCCTATTATCCAGCATCGACTGCTGTAGAAGTAAAATGGTCTGCTTTGCTTTCTCCTTTTCCTGAACAGCTTCTTTTAATGTCTTTATCTGCTCCCTGATCCCGGTAGCCTGCTTCTCCATTATGCTGGTGTCACCAATTGCTTCTGGGGGTTGGTTTTTTAGCTTGTCCTGCTCTTCTTTAAGCAACTGTATTTGATTTTGACGCCTTTCCTGGGCAGTTTTTACTTCCTCTAGCTTTTTTTCATGCTGCCTAATCAGATCATCCTTTGCTTTTTCAAGGGTGTTGATTTTGGTGTCTCTTTCTTCTATTGCTCTGTTAGTATCTTCAGCTTTGTTGTAAATTGTCTCCATCTCAGCTTCCAATTGTTCAATCTCAACAGTAAATGTATCGTGTTTTTCTTCTAAAATTTTTAACTGTCCAAGTATGCCTTTCTTACTTGCGGATAGTGCTTCCAATTCATCATTTAACTCAGTTTTTTTATCCTCAACGTAGCTATCGAACCCAGTAAAGTCCTTTGGGCAGGCGATAAGGCCATGAATTACACATTTACCGTCAACACCGCCTGTCTTTGCAAGTGCTTCGTCCAGGCTCTTTGAGGTAAAATGGATGTTTCTTTCTTGGCTTATGATATCCGCTACCTTTTCCTGCGATTCATTAATGGAAGTACTTATTATGTCTGCTTTTTGTTTTAAAGATGCTTTCTTTTCTTTTACTGCAGCCAATTCAGAGGTAACATCTATTTTTTTTATTTCCTGGGACTTTAAAGAAGCAATCTCTTGGTCGATTTCAGTAACTTTTTTATTGATAGGCTCAACTGATGCATTAGGAGTACTCCATATTTGATCTATCTGCTGCCCCAGCTCTATAATCCGCTGCGCCCTGTTCTCATTGATTTTTCTTAATTCGGTATCCCTGGAGATTTGTTTTTCGACTTTTATCAGCTGGTTCTGAAGTTCATCCAACTCTTTTTTATTTTCGGCTATACCTCGATCAGTCTCTTTCATCTGGTTTTTAGCATCAGCAATAGATCTGACCGCTCCCTGAGAATCCTTTTTCTTACTCTCCCAGTGAGATTTCCGATCTGAAGTATAGTCAATCATAGCCTGCAGGCCTTGATGAATGTCATAATTCCCAGGGTATTTACTCATAACATCTTGGATTAGTTCCTGGTAAATTTGGTATTGTTCAGGATTATTTTCTTCCAGTTCCGGAATAAGAAGTTCATTTTCCAAGTGTATCCGAACCATTTCCTTAGTCCATGAAGCAGAATCAAAAGGTGATAAGCTGTAGATAAAATCTCTTCTTTTAGCGTCCGAGAGATCTAGAAATTCATTGAAGTCCAAAGCAACTGCGAAGTTTCCCATTTCGGCCATTACTCTGGCTTTTTTCTGGGTATCATTTTTCTCACCTTGTCCAGGGGAAACAGTTAGAGATTCGGAAATCTTCACGCTTTCTTTCCCTGTTTTCCGTTCTCTACTGACTTTTCGGGCGAATGTTCTGGTGAATTCAAAACCGTTTCCTAGTTTGCATCCGGATGACATCTCTTCTCCAGTAGCCACCTTGAATGTGTCGCTGGCTTTTTTCCCTTGGCCTGGGATATATCCCAATTGTGATAAACCAAGAGATTGCAAACGTGTCGTTTTTCCGCTCCCATTAGGGCCAATAAACAGATCTAGTCCAGTCAGATCCTGCGTCGCGGTTTGCCCTTTTATATTCGAATAACTGATTTGTTTAATCAAAACAATCCACCTCCTGTATCGGTCTGTGAGGGCGTTTCTTCGGGAGCTGCCTGCTGCAGTTGTTCTTCATCATCTGCTTGAGCAGCCATTTCTTCATATGAAGCTTCAGCAGTGGTTTCAATAACTTCCACGGGCTTGCCGTCCACTTTAACGTCCTCGCCTTTTTCTGCCTTTTGCGCTAGCTCTAAAAGCTGCCCTTGATCCATATCTGTCATATATCCAACAAGCTTGACTTTGGCTGTTCTCTGCTTATCTGGCCCCTGAGCATTGACATATGCAATATGAGATAATGCAGGGTGCTTAGCCATAACCAGACGCTCAGCAATAGTCTGGGCATTTCGTTCTGCAAACTGTTTTTTGTTGACAAAGGTATCGATGGCTTTGAGAATGTCCTTGTGATTTACATCTGCCCAAACACCCATGCCTCCGTCAATTTTATAGAAGATACCTTTTTGCTTCTCTTCGTCAGTAAGCATTTGCTCAAAACAAACACGACCGGCTTCTTTATTATATGTGACTTTTTTCAATAGATCTTGGATGAAATACATGTTGATGTCATATAGGAGTGTGGCACTTGTTAGTACCAGGTTTCCGGTGGGTCCGTATCCGACTGCCATTTTCTTAACCCAGAATTTACGGATTGTTCCGCTCTCCTGGTCCATTATCGGATATGGGTTTACTACAACGCTGCCGTCGGGCAGAGTTAGCTTTTCTGGCGTGATTATTGATAAGCTTGTGATTTGATTTGCGGCGTTAAAACCTTTTCCTGTGGTCATTGCCTTGTCTTTAATTACGGCAATTTCGCCATTTGATTCGCTTAATGTCACGGCACCTTTGATTGCTCTAATCTGACCCTCAGCTGCGCGGCGAACAAATACTTCACCGTCACCAAGCACAGCAACATTCTGACTTTTATATGCTTCTAGCTGCTTTTGAAGATCCGGTACACTTAAGCTTAAGTTCTTTTCTGCCGTTGCCATTTATATCAACCTCCAATTGTTTAAACCCTTCCAAGGGCCTCTTCGATTTTCTCAACCTTATATACCCTGTCGTTTTTAAGGAGCCAATAAATCAAATCCCTTTATAACTGGCATTGTTTGTCCCCCAATCAACTGTAGTTGTCACAAGCACACGGTTTAGTGCACCCACACCTAATGCAAGTATCTTGCTCATTCGGTGTATAGTTATCGCACCCGCAAGGTTTTGTGCAGCCACATTCTGAACATGTTGCCACTTCCTTGTCCTCCTCTTCGAATTATGCTAAAATACAAGTAATCAAATAATTACCTAGCGGCCGCTCCAACGGTCGTTTTTTCCTTCTGAACAAATAAGACTGACAACCCCGCTCCAACGAGTTCCTTTATTTCTTTAGTAACTCCGTTCCATACTTCTTTTTCACTTCTGTCCACTATTCCATCGCAAGTAACATCAATCATGTCACCGGTTATATTGCTTGTATCTGCCATTTCTTTCTGAAACCTGAGAACCGTTGAAGGTAAACTACTAAAATCAATTTTTGGTAAATACTTTCGACCCAGCTCATTGGTGCTTTGTAAGTATGCGTAAGCTAACCAGTCTGCGTTGTATGCTTCACACATTACCAATACTATGTCCTCCGAAGGTTTAAGCTCTCCACCTTCATATGCTTGTAATGTTCTTAGAGAAATCGGTAACATCTCTTCTGCTTGCTCCTGAGTTAAACCCGCAGCAACTCTGGCTTTTTTATAAATGTCTCCGCAGTATCTCTTCATGGTCTTTCACCTCCTCCCATGGGATAATAAAGTTAAGCTAAAAGCTTGTCCCTCTCCCGGGCCGGTCACTCCCGGCTGGCCCAACTATTCCTCTTTTCCCTCATCAAACCACTTTAAAAACTGAGCACATACACTATCCAGCGTCTTGCCTTCCCAGACCAACTCAGCGCCAATCTTGAGGTAAAATTCTGTAAATCCTCTGCCTATCTCAAATAAAAAGTTATCCTGATCAACAACAAGCATAGTGCGGTTTACACAACTCTCTCCGGCGGCCTTCCCCGGGTCGCCGTCCACTCCCTTCAACTCAACGCAACCCTTGTGATGCTTTACCCCGGAAACTTCCCTCCAATCCTGCTCATCCCAAATAGGATTAAAACAAGTGCGGCAAATACCAACTGCTCCTTCAATCTGCAAAATATACACCCCCCTTTTTCACGGCTCAATCTCTTTCATCAGTCCTTTTAGATCCTCCGCAGTTGCTTCAACACTGCCTTCCTGCAACAAATGGTCGTAAATCAAAAACAACCGGTGGTAAAGATAACTGTAAAGTGCCTTCATTTGCTTCTCATCAGCGTATGTTTCAAGTTTCTTTCGCCGGGTTGTTTTTTGCTCCACCGGCACCTCCTGAACAACGATAAACAATTAACTAGCCTCCTCTCCTTCCTCTTTATCCATGGCCTTAACTTCAAGCTCCATCTCATCCCACAACATCTCTACCATCAATTGCTCATCAGCCTCGTTAACTTCTGCTTCGCCGATTATCTCCCAAGATGATTTTGGAAACTCGCGCCCCTCTTTATATGCTTTTTCTGCTTCTTCCCGGGGTATTATACTTTTGATGAGATAGGCCATGGTATCACCTCCTAACTAACCGCCCGGTTAGGGTTTTGTTTTTTGTCATAAGACAACGTTTTGTTGTTGTCTCCTTCAAAAAAAATTTCTCTCATAGGAACTCCAAAGAAATCTTCTATCTTCTTGGCCAAAGCTAAGTTAGGCGTTCTTGCTCCAAGTTCAATCATGCCGTAATAACTAGTAGTAATTCCTAAAGCCCCAGCTATTTCCCTTTGAGTCCTGGTGCCACGCAGTCCTATTAATTTCAATCGTTTGTGGGCCATTGCCACCCCTCCTTACAACGTTTTGTTGTTTTGTTAATTGCATTGTATTACAACAACACGTTGTGTGTCAAGGGTTTTTATCACAATTTGTTGTATTTGTTTATTTTTCCAACAATCCGTTGTATAATTAAGCGAAGGGGGCCTGTTAAATGTTGGCAAAGCGCTTGAGAACATTAAGAAAAAATATGGACATCACACAGAATGAACTAGCAAAGAAACTACAAATAACACAACAAGCAATTGGGTATTATGAAACTGGCAAGCGTCAGCCAGACTATGCGTCCCTTGAAAAGTTAGCAGACTTTTTTGACTGCAGCATCGATTACCTACTTGGCCGAACAGATAACCCAGATTCAACAAAACCAATATACAATAAACTCGGGAAGATCCAGCACTTCGTTAAAAGCGAAGAAAGTTTCGTAGAAGATATTTCCCCCATAGAAATGTTAAAGAGATGGGTTAATATCTTTTCAGTTGCCACAGCTAACCCGCCAGCGTTTCCTAATTACAATGAAATAGACACCGAAACAAAACAAGCAATAGAAAAGACCAAAATTGAACTTGAAAAACTAGCTCCTAACACCATCCCCCTCCTTGGCACCATCCGCGCCGGTGTGCCTCTACTAGCCGAAGACAACTATGAGTACGAAGTTGAAGTCCCTAGTAATCTTCAGGCCGAATTCGCATTAAAAGTCACAGGTGATTCAATGAGCTGGGTAGGGATTAATGAAGGAGATCTAGCAATTCTAAAGCAAAACAACGCACCCAGTCACGGCATGATCGTGGCAGCCGGTATTGAAAACTCCGAATGGGAAGCAACTCTAAAGTTTTATGTTGAACAAAACGGAGAAAAGTGTCTCAGAGCTGCTAATCCTGATTATGAGGATATAAAAATAAACGGTGAACATCGTATCATCGGACAAGTAGTTAGTATCCAGAAGGAGCCGCCGTCGCTTCAGGACTATAAGAGGTTCTCAATTAACAAGGCTATAGTGGACGAGCAGTGGGAAAGAGCAATTGAAAAGGCTGCGGAAAAGGGGCTTGATGGGGATAAGGTAGCGAATATGATTGAGATCATGGCTTCTATGTCTAGGAAGCTTTAGTACAATTTTATAATATCGTATAAGGGCCGGAGACGGCCTTTTGTTTTAGGGCAAGAAAAATTCTAATATATACATGTTTACTGAATTTTAAAGGAAAATTTTAGAATATTTTCAATTAATTTTATGTTATTTTAGTTTATTTTATGACATTTTATGATATCATATAAGAAGGGAGAGTTCTTATTGAATTCACTACCGGAGCAATTTATTCGTAATCACGCAAAAAACGGAGCAATAAATTTTAGTGGGCATGCTCTTCAAAGAATGAGCCAAAGAAAGATTTGGCAAAATCAAGTTTATAAGTGTATTGAGAAAGGGGAATACGTTGAAACTCAATACCATGGCAAGGATGTTAAAGTTATTTTTCAAGAAGCCACATCTGGTAAAACTAGTTATTATGTAGTTGTTGCTGCTTGCTTACCTAACCCAGAAGTAGTGACTGTTTGCTTACCCGAAGATGAAATTTGGGAAGATTTAGAGGGGTTAATGAAAAGGAGGAGATAATTAATGAAATGTTTCTTCTGTGAGAGCGAAATGCGTCCTATTACGACATCATTAAAAACTGGATGGGGAGACTATGAAATAGAAATTAAAGGTGTTAAGGCATTAAGATGTACTAACTGTGCCCACGAAGTTTATGACCCAGAAGAGACCAGAATGATACAAAACATTTCCGCAGGTTTCGCAGAATCGAAAATGGACCCTAAACCGGATATTCTAGATGTAAATGAGGTATCAGATCTCTTAAAAGTTACCAATCAGACTATTTACAATATGATCAAAGATGGAAGACTTCCTGCTTTTAAAGTTGGTAAAGAATGGCGCTTTTCAAAAGAAAAAGTGTTAGAATGTCTGGGGGCTGAAAGTGGTACACACCGTTTAGCAGCAAGGGGACCTAATATTTCCAATAAAGACCAAGAGCTAATCGAGGAAATGTTTAAGAAATAAAAAGGGGGACGCATATGATGACTTTACTTACTCCTGAGGATTACGCTCAGGAGCTTTTGGTTTATTGTAATATCCTCAACGACATTCCCATAGAGCCTATGCATATTTGTGAAAAATTACATCTAGAAGTTCAATACAAACCATTTGAGTCAATCGAAGGCGTATTAGTAAATCGCGATTGCCAAACAAAAATTGGAATTAGACCAAACCATACTTATCCCGCCCGTACTAAATTAACTTTAGCACACGAGTTAGGACATTTAATTTTACCTCACCACACGAAATATATGTACCAATGCACCTCTGAAGACATTTCTAGTTACAGGCCTAATAATGTAATTGAGAATGAAGCCAATGATTTTGCAGCTGAATTATTAATGCCAGAGGAATTAATAAAAAACGATATGATAATGGTACAGCCCGGCCTTCAATGCATACAACATATCAGTAACAGATACGGTACATCCCTAACTGCTTCAGCAATTAAATATGCAAAAAGTGTAAACTTCCCTATGGCCATCGTACAAACCAAGGTAGGTGGATCAATTGATTGGGCCTACTCCGTAAATAATTTTAAATATGTTGAAAGAGGCTTGGTTCATTACAGTACTGTTGCCCATAATTATTTCTTTCATAATCAGGAATTAAATGGAACACCACAATTAGTCAATTCTACGGCTTGGCATCCTTGTGACCATGGCCATAAATTGATTGAAGAAACTGTTTCATTCCCAAATTTACATACAACATTATCAATATTGACCATTCCAGAATAACCATGGAGGAAATCATGAAAAAAGCCGCAATATACGCTCGTTACTCTAGCGACAACCAAAGAGAAGAATCCATAGACGCCCAAGTTCGCGCAATTAAAGACTATACTGAAAAGAACAACATTCAGATAGTAAAAATATATGTAGACGAAGCTCGCAGCGCGACTATAGATAATCGGCCACAGTTTCTCCAAATGATAAAAGACAGCGCCCTGGGCGGCTTCGATTTGGTTTTAGTACATAAGCTAGACCGTTTTGCCCGCAATAGATATGATAGTGCTTTTTACAGGCGCGAACTCAAGAAGAATAACGTTAGGCTCGTGTCAGTTCTTGAAAACCTGGACGACAGTCCGGAGTCGGTGATCCTCGAGTCCGTTCTCGAAGGCATAGCCGAATACTACTCCAAGAATCTTGCCCGCGAAGTAATGAAAGGGATGAAAGAAACGGCTTATAAATGTAAGCATACCGGTGGTATTCCTCCACTTGGTTACGACGTTTCAGACGATAAATCATATGTTATTAACCAAAAGGAAGCAGCTGCAGTGCGGCTTATTTTTAGTATGCGTGCCAAGAGCGCCGGTTATAACCTAATCATTGAGGAGTTAAACAGGCTTGGGTACCGCAGCAAAAGAGGAAACAGGTTTGGTAAGAATAGCATCCATGAGATCTTAAAGAATGAAAAATACGCGGGTGTTTATATTTTCAATCGCAGCGCAGCTAAAGTAGATGGGAAAAGGAATAACCACAAGATAAAAAAAGATGAAGACATCATTCGTATTGAAGGTGGCATGCCGGCTATTATTGATAAGAAACTATTTAATGAGGTGCAGGACAAGATGAGCAAAAGCAAGAAAGGCCCAGCTGCTAATAAGGCAAAAGAAACATATCTACTCAGCGGAATAATCTACTGCGGTAAATGCGGTGGCTCAATGGTTGGTAACCGCAAGTATGCCGGAAGAAATAGAACCCTGTATCTTTCATATGAGTGCAGCAAGAGAAAAAGAAATAAGTCATGTGATATGAAGTCTATAAGTAAGAAGTTTGTTGAGGAAACGGTTATTAATGAACTTGAAAATACTTTCTTTGCCCCTAAGGCCATAGAGAAAATTGCTCAGAAAATTTATGATCAAGCTAAATTTAAAGCTAATGAAATAAATAAGGACATTCCTATTTTTGAGAAAGAGTTACGGGGAATTCAAAAGCAGATTGATAATATTGTAAATGCAGTCGCTAGTGGCCTAGCACATATTTCTTTCAAATCCAAGATGGATGATCTGGAAGTACAAAAGGCAACTGTTGAGAGACGGCTTTATGAAGCCAAGCTGCAAGCCGAAATAAACTCACCTTCGCTTGAGAACATAAAGAAATACCTTGCACAAAACCGGAATATAAAACACAAAAGCCTGGGAACCCAAAAACAGGTCATCCAGACTTATGTTAAGAAGGTCGTTGTGCATGAAGATAATATTGAAACACACTTTATTGTGGATTTGAATGGTGGAGGCGGTGGGACTTGAACCCACGTCCGGAAGAGTGCCACATCAGCTTCTACCAGGATAGTCTCTGCTTTGGCATTCGCCTGAAAGAACTCCCAGAGACAGGATTTCCATCAGACTAACCTGCTTGAGGTGTCCTCTAGAGACTGCAGGTAGCTTCTTTAGAGTAAGCCCATTGCTATGACACCCGGAACTGATCCCATGGGCTAAGGACCAGGCGGATGAGCTGCGTTACTACGCAGCTAGTGCGAAATTATCTTCGCCAGTTAATTAAAAGGTCCACCGTTTAACGAGCCCGTGGAATCTCGCCTGGCTACTCATGCTTATACTTCCACCGTCGAAACCAATTCGCCCCCATATTTAGTTATCTAACATTATTATAACACAATACCTATATGGATGTTCGAACACGCACTTAGAAAATTAGTCCAATACCTTTTGATTTTCCTTTAACGCTCGGCGTATTTCTCTATTAGCATCCCTTTCGGCAATATCCTGCCGCTTGTCATATTGTCTTTTACCTTTCGCTAACGCCAACTCAATTTTCGCACGACCACGCTCATTAAAATACGCTCTAAGCGGTATCAACGCGTAACCTTTTTCCGCTGTTTTGCCGATTAGCCGACGTATCTCCGACTTATGCATCAAGAGTTTTCTTTCCCTTTCAGGTTCGTGATTAAAACGATTACCCTTCTCATAGGGACTAATATGCATGTTGCAAAGGATTAACTCACCGTTATCGACTCTGGCAAAGCTATCTTTTAAGTTAGCTTTACCCGTACGCAGTGATTTTACTTCTGTCCCTTTCAGGGCAATACCAACCTCATAGGTCTCCTCAATATGATAGTCATGCCATGCTTTTCGGTTTTCTGTAATAGCTTTCGCCATATAGACCACCCCAAAAATTTAGGTGCAAAAATACCCTTGACCGCAACTAATTGCCGAGACAAGGGCGTATCTGCCTGCTCAATCATTATAACATATTAGGTGACTTAGTCAAGTTTGAGCGTTAATTCGCCACCAGTTCAAAGTCTATTTCTCTGGCAGCTATGTTAACCTTTACCACCTGAATTTTTACCTGATCTCCAATTTTAAAGACCCGATTAGTATGCTGCCCGATTAATGCCAGCTGTTCTTCTACATACTGGTAATAATCATCAGTCAGAGCAGATACATGGACCAATCCTTCCACCGTGTTATCCAGCTCTACAAACATCCCAAAAGGAGTTACACTGCTGATAATTCCACTAAAAGTCTGCCCCAGATGCCTCTGCATAAATTCCACTTTTTTCATATCTACAGACTCACGTTCTGCTTCCTCAGCTATTCTTTCCCGCAGCGATGATTGTTCAGCCGCCTTGGCAGTGAACTGCTGTAGATTATCTAGCCGTTCTTTGTTGAGTTTATTCCCTTTTTCAATATACTCTCTAATAATGCGGTGAATAGATAAATCGGGATAGCGTCTGATAGGTGAAGTAAAATGGGTATAGTATGTTGCCGCTAAACCAAAGTGACCCAATGATGATGAGGTATAACGTGCATGTTTCATAGACCTAAGCATCACAGTACTCACCACTTTTTCTTCTGGCTTTCCGTGCACCTTTTCTACCACCGCTTGAAACGTTCTGGGATGAATCTTATCTTCACTACCAGCAATATGGTAGCCAAAGCGATGCAGGAATTCATTCAAAGTCAGAAAATTATCAGGGGCGGGCGGCTCGTGCACCCGATAGATAAAAGGGGCCTCCAGCCAGTACATATATTCCGCAACTGTTTCATTGGTCAGCAGCATGAACTCTTCAATTAGTTTTTCGGCTACAGATCTCTCTATTTTTTTAATTTCTTTAGGCTTCCCTTGGTCATCTAATATTACTTTACTCTCAGGAAATTCAAAATCAATGGCACCTCTTTTTAAACGTCTACCGCGTAGAATACCACAAAGTTCCTCCATCAAGAGAAATTCCGGCACAAAATCTTCATATTTCTTACGCAACTCGGCATCCTGATCCACCAAAATCTTACGAACTGCAGTGTAAGTCATACGATGGTCCACGTTAATAATCGAAGACGCTATTTTATGGTCTATCACTTCCCCTTCAGGACTTATTTCCATCATAACTGACATACTGAGCCGGTCTTCTCCAGCATTCAAACTACAGATGCCATTGGAAAGTTCCGGAGGCAGCATGGGAATTACCCTGTCTACTAAATAAACACTAGTTGCCCGATTATAAGCTTCAATGTCCAATTCACTATTTTCCTTCACATAATAGCCTACATCAGCTATATGTACTCCTAATAAATAATTCTTGCCTTTTTTGCTAATTGTAACTGCATCATCTAGATCTTTTGCATCTTCCCCGTCAATAGTAACGGTCTTCATGTTACGTAAATCCTGCCGTTTATCATAGTCCTCTCCACTTATCCGAGCAACCTGTCTGGCCTCTTGAGCCACATTCTGGGGGAATTCTTCAGGTAATTGAAATTTGCGCACGATTGATAGGACGTCTACCCCAGGATCGTCTGCCCTGCCAAGAACCTCAAAAACAGTCCCCTCGGGGTTACGCCCAGGTTTTGGCCAATTGACAATGGTCACAACCACCTTGTCCCCGGAACGGGCATCCATAGTCTCACCTTTTGCTACATATATATCCTGTTTAATTCTCTGATCGTCAGGCACCACAAAACCGAAATTTTTGTTTCGATCAAAGGTCCCTACAATAGTATCATTTGCCCTGCGCAGAATCCGAATAATTTCCCCTTCGGGTTTTTTCCCATCCTTAGGTTTGCGCTGCCTAACCATTACTTTATCGTTATGCATCGCACCATTCATGTCTTCGGCGCTAATAAAAACATCTGGCTCACCAATTGTATCAGGAATCAAAAAAGCGAATCCCCTGGCATGGCCTTGGATACGTCCAACGACTAGGCCCATTTTTTCCGGCAAACCATACTTATTCTTGCGGGTTAAAATTACTTCACCCGACCTTTCCATCTCCCTCAGTAAATTCAAAAAACTACCCATGTCCTCAACTTCAAACGCCGATATAAGTTCTTCCGCAGTTAAGGGCTTATATGTATTTACTCGCATAAATTCTATCAGTTGTTGCTTATTCATAAATAACCTCCTATCTAAAAAGCAATCTAAGTAAAGTTTATTTTAATCTTTACTTAGATTATTCCCAAAAGCACCCTATTTATAAACCCACGGCTATAAGCCTAATTCGTCTGAAATACTTTTCATGGCTTCCAGTCCCAGCGCCATAAATTCTTCCAGGCTTAAATCAAGCTCCTCACACGAAGCTATCACATCCCGGCGCGCGCCTCTGGCAAAGGAGTTTTCATCAAACCGGTTTATTAGGAAATCGACATCCACAATACTCAACTTCTTCTCCGGCCTAATCAGTGCAGCTGCTACTATCAAGCCTGTAAGAGGATCTGTCGCAAACAATGCTTTGTCCAATTTCGAGTTTCTTGCTAGGCCATGATAATCATTATGTGCTTTTATAGCATATAGCAACTCTTCCGGCAGCCCCTCCTGCTCGAGCATCTCTGCTCCTACAATGCTGTGCTGCTCTGGGTTGTCCTTCGTCTTTTCATAATCAATATCATGGAGCAAACCTGCAACGGCCCATGCATTCTTGTCTTCCCCAAAATGGTCTGCCAACCTTCCCATGACTGCTTCTACAGCCAAACAATGCTTTAACAGATTTTTATTCTTTAGATGTTTCTTTAACAGTTTGTATGCTTCTTCTCTTTGCATCATAACTAAATGTCCTCCTCTTCTACAATAATCATGACAGCCTCTGCCTCAGCGGCAACCGTGCCATCCTCAAAGGTTGCAGAAGCTGCCATCTTTATAACTCTGTTTTTCTTTTCCCTCATATCACTTCTAAAAACGACCTGCTGTCCTATCGGTAAGGGTTTTATGTATTTTATATTTAGTTCGGCGGTAACTACCATCCACCCTTGATGAATAAGGCTTTTTCCCATCACCTCATCAAAGAGCGACGCTATAATACCCCCATGGGTTATTCCTGGATGACCCTGATGATAGCGTTCCGGCGTAAACTCTGCAACATATTGATCCTCGTCCCAATAACATGCTATCTGAAGACCTTTAGGGTTGTCCGGACCGCAAACAAAGCAAAAACTATCAACCGATTTGCGCAAAATTAACTCTTCCTTTCTTCCAATAATTCCCGACAAAATCCATCAATACAGTTTAACACTAAATCCCTTTCTTTGTCCAGGGTGATAATATGGTCAGACTCATCAACATAAAACAAGGTCTTGTGATTAGCGCCCAAGTGTTTATAAATAAGCTCAGCACTAGCAGGATTAATTACCTTATCTTTACGTGAATGCATTATTAAGGCCGGAACAAGTATTTCCGGCAGCAGTTTTCTCATCATTAGGGTCAACTGCATCATACTGTGAACAGCAGCCAGAGGCCTTTTTAAATAGTATACTCTCCCAGTCTTTTCATGAAGCTTTTTCGCCTCCGGGGCAATTCGCCTTTTTTGAAAGGGCATGAAGTATTTAGCAATAGGCGTGGCATGGATACGCTTATCCATAAATGCCCATCTACTACCTGGTGTACCTGCTGTGACAATCCCGGCTACTTCAGCAGGATAGTTTTTTGCCAACATCATAGCCAGCAGCCCGCCCATAGATACTCCCACCACGAACAGATGCTTATGATCCTTCCTCAGCCTGTTAAAAGCACCTTCTACCGAAGAATACCAATCTTTCCAAGTGGTCCCGGCTAGTTCTTCAGGTGTAGTACCATGCCCTGAGAGCAGTACTCCCATAGTTGAATAACCTCTTTTAGAAAGCTGGTCACCTAACCATCTCACCTCAGAAGGAGTACTGGCAAAGCCATGTATCAACAGGTATGCCGCATCCTGATCGCCTTGAAAATAAAAAGGAGCACCTAAATCCATATCTTTCACCACCGCTAAAAATGTAAAAGGGTGCCAGGTAAGACCCGGCACCCTTTTTTTCTATTTACATAAATAATGGAGCAAATACTAGCGAAACAATAGTCATTAGCTTGATTAAAATATTAATTGAAGGTCCGGAAGTATCTTTAAAAGGGTCACCAACTGTATCGCCATTAACAGCGGCAGCGTGGGCGTCCGAGCCTTTTCCGCCATGCACGCCGGACTCAATATACTTCTTAGCGTTATCCCAAGCACCACCGGCGTTTGCCATCATAACTGCTAATAAGAAGCCAGATACTAAAGCCCCCGCCAACATGCCTCCTAGTGCTTCTTTTCCGAGACCAGGGAATAGACCTACGGCAATTGGCACTACAACTGCCAATAAACCAGGAATAATCATTTCACGTAATGCCGCGCTGGTACTGATCTTAACACAGTTTGCGTAATCTGGTTTAGCCGTGCCTTCCATAATACCAGGAATAGATTTAAACTGACGACGCACTTCTTCAATCATATCAAAGGCAGCACGGCCGACTGCCTGCATCGTTATCGCTGAGAATAAGAATGGCAACATACCACCAATGAACAATCCTGCAACAACATTAGGTGAAGTAATATCAATAGATGTTATGTTTGCAGCTTTAGTATAAGCTGCGAACAAGGCTAATGCAGTTAAGGCCGCTGATCCAATAGCAAAACCTTTACCAATAGCCGCAGTGGTGTTACCAACTGCATCAAGTGCATCTGTAATTTTTCTAACCTTAGGATCCAATCCGGCCATTTCGGCAATACCACCGGCGTTATCAGCAATGGGCCCGTACGCATCTACCGCGACTGTCATACCGGTAGTGGACAACATACCAACTGCAGCTAACGCAATTCCATATAGGCCGGCAAACTTAAATGCCACCATAATGGCAACAACTATAACAAGCACCGGCAATGCAGTACTCATCATCCCAATACTTATGCCGGAAATTATGTTTGTAGCAGTTCCGGTCAAAGATGCTTTAGCAATATCTTTAACAGGTTTAAATCGTTCAGAGGTATAATACTCAGTAATTTTACCAATTAGAAATCCTGCAATTAAACCGGCTACAGCGGCAATAAATACACCCATGCCGATTTCAGGAAGCAAGCTCGTACTGAGGAAGTAAATAGCAACAATAGACAATACACTAGCAACAATTGTACCCATATTCAATGCATTTTGTGCATTTGCACCTTCATTAGTACGCACAAAGAAAGTTCCGATGATGGAAGCTATAATACCGGCACCAGCTATCATAAAAGGTAAAGTGACTGCATTAGGGTTTGTCATTGCAGACCCTAATGCGACTGCTGCGATAATTGACCCTACATAGGATTCAAATAAATCAGCACCCATGCCTGCAACGTCACCGACGTTGTCACCAACGTTATCAGCAATGGTCGCTGGGTTTCTTGGATCGTCTTCAGGAATACCGGCCTCAACCTTACCTACAAGGTCGGCTCCCACGTCGGCTGCTTTAGTGAATATACCGCCGCCCACACGAGCAAATAATGCGATTGAGCTGGCACCTAAAGCAAAACCGTTAATAACTTGAGGATTTTCAAAAAATATGTTCACTATGCCTAAACCTAGTAAACCAAGTCCTACAACTGACATACCCATGACTGCTCCACCAGAGAAAGCAACTCCTAATGCCTTATTGGAACTTTCTTGGGCAGCGTTCGCGGTACGAACATTAGCTTTAGTAGCAACGTTCATCCCAATCCAACCGGCTAATACGGAACAGATGGCACCTAAAATAAATGCTACTGCAGTAGTAGGTTGCATGCTATCACTGCCAGGTGTGACAATTCCTGCCACCACGATAACTGCTGCCAGAGCAGCAACGAAAACTGCAAGTGTAACATATTCCCTTCTTAGAAATGCTATTGCACCTTCATGAATAGCATCGGCAATTTCTTTCATTTTGGCATTACCTGGTGAAACCTTATTAACTTTGGACGTTAAGTAAAAGGCAAAAATAAGCGCAATTGCTCCAGTTATAGGAGCAAAGTACGGTGAAGTTAACATTCAGCTTCGTACCCCCTTTAATAATTTATATGACCGATAATAAAAGTGTAAAAATAATAAATGCTCCTGCTAATCCCATAGTAATCTTACTTAATAATTCATCCATACCTTTTTTCTTACCAAAAAAACTTTGTGCTGCACCGCCAATAGCGCCCGAAATACCGGCACTTTTCCCAGACTGCAACAATACTGTTGCGATTAATCCTATAGATACTAGTACCTGTATTATTAGTATCACCATCTTCATCCCACTGCCACCTCCTCAAACCGAATAACATTAACATTTTAGCATAATCGCTTGTACATGGCAACAAATAACTAGAGTTGATGCGGTTTATACTTCCCCCCATCGTTGTTTTAAAGTTAAACTATTCAGTAATTCTACCTATGCATAGAATCCCCTGCTAAAAGAAGAAATTTTTCAAGAAGAGAAAGTAAAACCGCTAAGTTTATTTCAGGTTGCAAATATTAGCGGCGGTTGCTTATCGGATAAAAGACCTTAGCCCCTTGGTAGCGTGCCAAGTAATCCAAACCTTCTTCTATCCTAAGCAGCTGATTATACTTTGCAACGCGGTCTATTCTTGATGGAGCGCCGGTCTTTATTTGGCCTGCATTGGCCGCCACTGCAATATCAGCAATAGTAGTATCTTCAGTTTCCCCGGAACGATGAGAAACTACAGCCGTATAACCCGCCCTTTTCGCCATCTCAATTGCATCCATTGTCTCTGTCAGCGTTCCAACTTGATTTACCTTAATCAGTATGGAATTTGCCACACCCATTTCAATACCTTTTGCCAGTTTAGCGGTGTTGGTAACAAATAAGTCATCTCCAACTAATTGGACCTTATCACCTAGGGCCTTAGTTAGTTTCTGCCATCCTTCCCAATCGTCCTCCGATAACCCGTCTTCAATAGAAATAATCGGGTATTTTTCAGTCAGCTGCTGGTAAAATTCAATTAATTGTTCAGAAGTAAAGTCTCTTCCTTCGCCTCCAAAACTGTATTTCCCGTCCTTGAATAACTCTGTAGCAGCGACATCTAATGCCAACAGCACATCTTTACCTGGGACATAGCCGGCCTTCTTAACAGCCTCCATAATAATATCCAGCGCTTCCACATTGGATGCCAAATTAGGTGCAAATCCACCTTCATCACCTACCGCAGTATTCATCCCTTTTTCCTTTAATACTTTCTTTAGGTTATGAAAAATCTCAGCACCCATTCTCAGGCCTTCTCTAAATGATTCTGCCCCAACAGGCATTACCATAAACTCCTGAATATCGACATTATTGTCGGCATGCTCGCCTCCGTTCAGGATGTTCATCATTGGCACCGGCATTTCTTTAGCGTTAGTCCCGCCTAAATATTGATATAAAGGCAGGCCCAAAGCCTCAGCCGCAGCCTTTGCGACAGCTAAGGAAACCCCCAAAATGGCATTAGCACCCAGTTTGGATTTGTTTTCAGTGCCGTCCAATTCCAATAATAGCTGATCGACCCCTAGTTGATCAGTAGCATCAAAACCAATAACTTCAGGCGCAATTATTTTATTAACATTGCAGACAGCTTTTTGAACGCCTTTACCTAAATAACGGCTCGGTTCTTCATCTCTAAGTTCCACTGCTTCGTATGCACCAGTAGAAGCTCCAGAAGGCACGGCCGCTCTACCAACTACACCGCTTTCCAGCAAGACCTCCACTTCCACCGTGGGGTTACCGCGGGAATCTAAAATCTCCCGTGCCAACACGTCGGTAATAACAAGCATTTTATCACTCCTTCATATTTGATAATCATCTTAATAAACTTTGTCCTGTCATTTCTGCAGGCTTATCTAACTTTAGTAAAGAAAGAATAGTCGGAGCAACGTCCCTGAGGGAGCCTCCAGTCATGAGATTACATCGCTGGTGTTTGGTATCAACCAGGATAAATGGAACCTGACCAGAAGTATGAGCCGTATGGGGCTCCCCCGTCTCCAAATCCATCATTTTTTCCGCATTCCCATGATCTGCCGTGATCAATAAAGGCGCTCCCTTTTCATGCAGCTTATTATAGATCCTACCAAGACACTGATCCACCGTTTCCACCGCTTGAACAGTCTCATCCTCAAAACCAGTGTGTCCTACCATATCCGGGTTAGCAAAGTTGAGAATAATAATATCATATTTATCTTCATCAATTTTCTGCAGCACTTGTTTCGTTACTTCATCTGCACTCATTTCCGGTTTGAGATTGTAGGTTGCAACTTTCGGGGAAGGGATCAGCACCCTGTCCTCCCCTGGATTAGGTTCTTCCACCCCGCCATTAAAGAAGAATGTTACATGGGCATATTTTTCCGTTTCAGCAATGCGTAACTGTCTGCAGTTATGATGGGCCAGATATTCCCCCAGTGTATTGTGCAGGTTTTGTGGCAGGAATGCTGCCGGTGCTTCAATATCTACATCATACTGAGTCAGGCAGGCAAACTTAATTGGCTGAAAGTCCGGTGGCCTCTTAAAGCCATTGAATTCTTCATCTATAAAAGCCCTGGTAATTTCCCTGGCCCTATCAGCTCTAAAATTAAAGAAGATTATAGCATCATCGTTCTTAACCGTTGCTATAGGTTGTCCTTCTTTATTTACTATGACAGTTGGTTCTACAAACTCGTCCGTAACCCTTTCATCATAAGAGCGTTCCAAAGCGGCCTTGGGAAACGTTGCCTTCACCCCTTCACCAACTACCATAGCTTTGAAGGCCTTTGCCACTCGCTCCCAGCGTTGATCTCTATCCATTGCATAATAACGCCCCATCACTGTAGCCACTTGGCCAACCTGCAGTTCACTGCATTTTTTCTGAAGGGCATCAAAATATTCCCGAGCATTAGCCGGCGGAACGTCGCGTCCATCCAAAAATGCATGAATATATACTTCAGTAACATCGTAGCGCCGGGCCATCTCCAGGATGGCAAATAGGTGTTCAATATGGCTGTGCACACCGCCATCGGATAAAAGACCCATCAAGTGTAAAGAAGATGCCTTTTCTTTGACATATTTCATCTGGTTAATTAAAACTTCATTTTCAAAAAAGCTGCCTTCTCTTATTGTTTTGTTAATCCTGGTAATCTCTTGATAGACCACACGCCCTGCACCTAAATTAAGGTGACCTACTTCAGAATTACCCATCTGCCCTTCAGGCAAACCCACAGCCTCTCCTGAGGCTTCTAACGCAGCGTGAGGGTATTTGTCCCATAATTTTTTAAAGTTGGGTAAGGATGCTTTTGCCAATGCATTGCCTTTTTCTTCTTGGCTGATACCCCAACCATCCAGTATCATAAGCATTAAAGGTCTTGACACTACTATATCCTCCATCCTGAAGCAAAAGTGATTAGTCTTTGAGCTTGCAACTGCATGAGTTAGTTGAACTTTACTATATCAACAAAAGAATCAGCTTTAAGAGCGGCCCCTCCGACTAATGCACCATCAATATTTGGCTGCTCCATAAGTTCTTTTATGTTTCCAGGTTTCACACTACCCCCGTACTGGATCCGCATTTGCTCAGCCTGCTCACTACCATACATATCAGAAACTACCGAGCGAATAAAACTGATCACCTTTTCCGCATCTTCACTGGAGGCTGTCTTTCCCGTACCGATTGCCCAAATAGGTTCATATGCCAAAACAAGTCTCGGGATATCCGCGGCAGGCAAATCAGCTAAACCAGTTACTAGTTGCTGCTTGATCCAGTTTTCTGTAACCCCCTGTTCTTTTTGCTCCAAGGTTTCTCCAACACAAACTATGGGCGTAAAGCCATAAGCAAATGCTACTTTTACTTTTTTATTGACCGTCTCATCCGTCTCGTTAAAATATTGCCGCCGTTCTGAATGACCAATTATTACGTAATCAACAGATAATTCCTGGAGCATTACAGGCGAAATTTCACCGGTAAAAGCACCGGCTTCCTCCCAGTGCATATTTTGAGCACCAACTTTGACGTTACTGCCTTTTACCGCTTCAATAACAGCCCCCAGTGTAGTAAATGGCGGACAAATAACCACTTCTACATCATTTGTAACAGCTGCCTCATTTTTTATGTCAGCTGCTAACCGCGCTCCCTCAGCAGCACTCTTATGCATTTTCCAATTTCCGGCAATAATCGGTTTCCGCATTTAGTTCCCCCCAATTTTTTAATATTTACAAATAATAGTTTGTCAATTCTCAATCATTTATTATTTAATGCCTCAATGCCAGGCAGCGGCTTCCCTTCAAGGAATTGTAAAGACGCCCCGCCCCCTGTAGAGATATGGGTCAACTTGTCTGCAACCCCCATCTTTTCCACTGCAGCCACGGAATCTCCCCCGCCAACAATGGTGACTCCGTTCACTTCCACCATAGCTTGGGCCAAAGCTTCCGTGCCCTTGGCAAAAGGCGCCAGTTCAAAAACCCCCATGGGGCCATTCCAAATAATTGTCTTTGAAGCAACAATCTGATCGACAAACATCTTCGCTGTTTTTTCGCCTATATCAACGGCTTTCCAATTGTCGGGAACTAGGTCTAAAGAAACAGTCCTGTACTCACTGTCTGCTTGAACCTCTGACGCAACTAGCAAATCCTGGGGCAGCAGCAGCTTGACCCCTTTCTCTTCTGCCAGTGCCAGCGCTTCTTTAGCCAGAGCCAATTTTTCTTTTTCAACTAATGATGCCTTCAGGTCATAACCTTGGGCCTCTAGGAAAGTATTTGCCATACCGCCGCCAATAATTAGGGCATCAACCTTTTCTAACAGATTATCTATCACGCCAATCTTATCAGAAACTTTAGCACCACCTAAAATTGCTGTGAAAGGCCGCTTCGGATTTCTAAGCGCTTCGCCCATAAGGCGGAGCTCTTTTTCTACCAGCATACCTGCGGCTGCCGGCAGAAAATCAGCTACCCCTACAGTAGAGGCATGAGCACGGTGAGCAGTGCCAAAGGCATCATTAACGTAAAAATCTGCTAAGGCCGCCAACTGTTTTGCAAACGCTGCCTCGTTAGCTTTTTCACCAGGATTAAATCTGACATTTTCCAACAGCAGTACCTGATCCGGGGCCAATTGATTAATGGCTCTGTCTACTTCCTCACCGACCGTTTCATCTGTCTTAATTACCTCTAGCTTTAACAGGTCGGAAAGTCTTTGAGCGACAGGATCCAACCTCAGTTCCTCAACAACCTTGCCCTTTGGCCGTCCCAAATGGGTTACCAAGATAACCTTGGCCTGATTAGCCAGCAAAAACTCGATTGTAGGCAAAGCAGCCCTGATTCTAGTGTCGTCAGTTACTTTACCTCCATCTAACGGGACATTAAAGTCTACTCTTACTAAAACCTTTTTACCTGCAACATCCAAATCCTTTACCGTTAATTTATCCACCTAAATACCTCCAAAGCACTATATCCCTTTTTGTCCTTATTTGTGAAAAGGGAAGGATATTATCCTCCCCCTTTGTTCATATTTTTTTCAGCAACCTCTTAAATCCTAAATCCCCTGCTGGGCAATATAGTCAGCCAATTGTACCACACGATTGGAGTAACCCCATTCGTTATCATACCAAGAAACCACTTTTACCATATTGCCTTCAATAACCATGGTAGATAATGCATCAACAATGGAAGAATGGGGATTACCGTTAAAGTCCTTTGATACCAACGGTTCATCACAGTATTGCATAATACCTTTCAGCGAACCTTCCGCCGCTTCTTTTAATGTACTGTTGATGGTATCTACATCAACGTCTTTCTCTAAGTCAGCAACCAAATCCACTATAGAGACGTTTGCAGTCGGGATGCGCATTGCGAAACCGTTTAATTTACCCTTCAACTCCGGCAGTACCAAAGCCACCGCTTTTGCTGCTCCGGTAGTAGTGGGAATAATGGATTCCGCTGCAGCACGGGCCCTCCGCAAATCTTTATGTGCTTGGTCTAATATACGCTGGTCATTTGTATAGGAATGAACAGTAGTCATTAAACCTCTTTTTATGCCAAAGCTATCGTTTAATACTTTTGCAACAGGAGCCAAGCAGTTAGTGGTACATGATGCATTAGAAATGATGTTATGTTTCGCGGGATCATATTTATCTTCATTAACCCCCAGCACTATAGTAATATCTTCATTTTTTGCCGGCGCAGAAATAATGACCTTTTTTGCACCTGCTTCGATGTGCCCTGCAGCTTTTGAGCCTTCGAGGAAGAAACCAGTAGACTCCACTACTATATCCACACCTAATTTCCCCCACGGGAGCTGTTTCGGATCCCTTTCCGATACCACCTTAACTTCTTTTCCGTTCACGACCATTACATTGTCCTTAGCCGAAACCGTAGCATTCAATATTCCGTGAATAGAATCGTACTTTAAAAGATGTGCATTAGTAGCAGCGTCTGTTAAATCATTAATAGCAACTACCTCAACATTAGGATTTTCTAATGCCGCACGAAATACCAACCTGCCAATTCTACCAAAACCGTTAATACCAATCTTAACTGTCATATGTATTCCCCCTATAAATTTATTGATGGTTAATAAACATTAACCTCATGACCTGCATTAGTATTCCAATTTTGCCATGAACTTATCCTAATACTAATTTTTGTGACAAACAAATAAATATTCCACACCTAACCAATATATTCCTCCGCTGAATGTAAAAAAACTTAAAAAACATGGCACATATTATTAATTAGTCCATACCATTTAGTAAATTATATCATTTATAACACATTATATGAAGTGCCTGTTGTTTATGAATAGATAGAACAAAAGCATTTCATGCCTTTCGGCTTGAAGCGGTAATGCTTTTGTTCTTACCCAGGGAACCCCTGGTTCCCTAGGTCGGTACCCTGTCAGCAAAAATCT
>JADQBR010000152.1 GCA_016278515.1 Bacillota bacterium | reverse complement strand
ACTCTGCCATCTGATTTTGACTCAGCCATACCGTTTCATCTTCTAAATGCACTTCAATTTTTGTTGATCCATCTTCCGTTTGATACATCAAGATTTCAGATTTGTTTTCAAAACTCATAGCCGATCGCCCCCAACCTCTGCTTGATTTCCCCCTTTTAAGCTTTCATGGCGTTCTTTTGTGTAATCACCGTAACCGGAATCATGGTTATACCTGCTTCAGTCATTGTTTGTTGATTGTGTTAAATTATGCTTCTTTATAAATTGCTCTATAAGCTGAATTAACGCTTCCACACTGTCATTCGCATTCATACCGTTTAAATGAAATTGTATCTTGGCTTTTTTGAAGGTTCTTCCAAAATACTCTATATCTTTTTTTAGATCTTCGTAATACAAATGTTTATTATTTTCGTTAACTACATTATATATTGGTTTAGTTTCATCATCATAAAATGTAAGGCGTTCTACAATATTTTTTGCCTTATCCTTTAATGCTATTGTCATCACATCCGGGTGCTTCTTGATGATTGCATAATAGCTATGAAATAAACCACTGGGAGGCATTGCAATAACAATATCGTCTTTATGTTCTAATAAAATATCCCGCAGAATATGCTTTACTTCTTCCCGATACCCGTATTCGTTAAAAAATCTGTTTTTTATTGACGAAATATGTTCGCCCATTCTTTCTTCGACTTCAAAATCAAAATCGAAAAATTTATACCTCAGTTTTTTCGCCAACAGCTCACCTATTGTACTTTTCCCTACACATGAAATTCCTACAAGTATAATTCGCATTTTCACTACCTCACATTCTTTATTATTGCTTTGTGACCCGCAAGTTATTTTTCCTTCCCCTTCAATTGCTTTGCTGTTTCATTAATATTTCCAAAAGTTGAGCAGCTCCTAGTTTCTTATTACTCTTTACCCAGTGTCAGTGGTTTGATAGAATACCATTACTTGTCCGACTACCCTTTTAATTGCAGCAAATCCTCAAGCAACTCATATCCACGATCATTGAAGACATAGGTCCGTTCATCGTCCCCGGTCTTAACAGTAATTAAGCCCATAACCTGTCCGGCCTTCTTTCTAAACGTCATTGGTAATTCACCGTAAAATTCCGTGCCGAAGGATTCTTGAATAAAGTCCTGTTTATTGAGATGTATGGTACGAATGAAATTGAGAATGTTGAAATTAATCTGATCTTCAATACTTAATTCTCCAACTTTACTCATTCTTTTTAATTCTAATTCCAAATACTTTATGTCCTTATCCCCTCGCATAATCGGACTTGGTTTAGTTGATTATTATTGCTTACGGTACTTGTCCTCAATTATTTTATATTTGTCGTGATTAATTTTATCCCACTCTGTTTTCTTATAGGCAATGTCCTTCAGCCGTTCGTTAATCCATTCCGGATTATATTCTCTAAAGCCCTGGCCGTCTGCCCATGTCATCATTTCCCCGTGTTCCGGATGCTTCTCTAGGTAAGCAGCAATATTTAAACCTGTGGGTTTACGCACTCCGATTTGTTTTCCTAGTTTTTCTACTAAGAAGCAGATAGTTATTTGGCAACTATCTGTTTTTCTTTAGTTTACAATCTTTAAGGAAACCACCCCTGCTCCACCTCAACATATTCCATAATAATCCTTAAGGCCTCATCATAGGAACCGGAAGCCATGACCCTATCGCTCACCTCTACTACAAGAAAACGGGAAGTCCCTCAGTCTCATCACATTCGTTTCTATTTTTTCCATGAGATTTTCAGCTGCTCCCTCATTGAAAAGCTCATTGGCGATGTAGCCATAAATTTCATCTAAGTCTTCATCTGCTTTTGGCGTTATCTTTAGACTGTACCTATTTTCTACCATGTTTTTGCCTGAGCCGTTTAAAAACTTCTTCTCCATCTAAAAGGTCTTCTCCGTCTTTAATTTGAGCTTCAGCTTCAGCTAACTTTTGATATAGCTCTAACTTTGCCAATGACTTCTCATAAGTCTCCATGCTCATAACTACTAAATCTCCGTAACCATTCTTAGTAATAAAAATGGGTTCTTTATTCTGATGGCATAACTCTGAAATCTCCGTTGTATTCCTGAGATCCTTAATTGGACGGATTTGAGGCATAATATCATCTCCCTTTCTAATATTATGCCTCAATTATAGCATTATTATGTTCACTATTCAATCGTTCATTACGCAGGATTTCGGCGATATTACTTAAGGTATCTTTAACAACCTGCCGCAGGCCGGATCCGTAGCATGGTGTTCTACGGACTCCACATGCCATCTCGGAAACACATCTAACAACCATCCTTAAAAAGTATGCACACCCCTGCACCGATTTGCACCCCCCGGGTGCATACTTTTTAGCAGAAATGTGTGCAAAATAAAAAATCGTCCGTTTTCGAACGATCATTTCACCCTCAAAAGCACGAAAATCCCTTGAAATAAAGGGATTTTCATTGTATTAATATTATTGTTTTTATTTGTCTAATAACTTAAATATTGATACAATTTAGCGATATTGATTTCCGCTAAAAAGTATCGGATTAACGCTAAATAGTGCACACCCCTCTAATTTCGATATATTTCCATAAACAAGGTGGCTCGAGAGGATAGCATTGATGTCATTACTTGATTTTAGCACCTTGCGTTTGTGGAAACATATCAAAGGGATTTTGGCTGTTTTTCCGAAAACCAACGTTCAGGGGAATATGTCCATTGATGATGGGCAAGGGATTTTTGAAGTAAATACTCCCCTGGCCTCTCCTGGCTAATCTACTATCAAATGATAAAATGCACACCCACTCGTTAATCTTTCAACGATTTCAAAGGTGGGGGTGTGCATTTTGAGTATTGGGGTATGCACACTATCTGGTGAGTTCTACGTTAGTCCTCAGAATGGCTCTGAAAAAGAACTCAAACAAAGGAGCATAATCTGCAGACCTATCTGCGGCTGCCAGTGCTGATACATATTCATCTTTATCTTCGACTTTAATATAGACAGGTGTCAATTTGTTCCGTACCATAGTAACATTGAAAAATGCTCTCAATGTGCGTCCATTTCCGTCTCCGAAAGGATGGATTACTGTTAATTCATGATGCAATTGAACGGCAGTTTTTATGTATGAGCTTATGGAATGTTCTGATCTATTTTCATACAGGAGCTTCACTTTTGTATCAATTTTCATCATCTCCTGAATTATTTCTTTATAATCAACTGTTTCAAATTTTGCACCTAAAACCAGAGTGTTACTCTGGCGGAATTGACCACCAAATTCGGGATGAGGAAAACAAGAATATAATTTTCTGTGCAGTGTTACTGTTTCAAAAACGGAGCATTTATCTGGCACAGGCAACTCAAAAATATTTGAATACATGGCTGTATGGCCTGCAATTGATAGGAAGGCTTCGTTTTCTCCAGAACAATATTTGCTGCTTTGCTTACTTAAACGTATATCGGTAACAATTTCTGCAGCTGTCTCAATATCAATATCAACGCCTTCCATACGGCTATCATTATAAACATACTCGTTTTGGAAAACGTTTAGCATGAAGTCATTTGGAACGAGCCTTAACGCATGTTCATATGAGTTTATCAGCCCTTCGTAAAGAGAAACATTATTAAAGCCACGTTCTCTCCTTCGAGAATCGGGCTTATATTTTCGGATGTTCTTTTTCAGTTCAGAAGCTTCTGTATTACCAGGGACAGCATGAATAAAATAAGCTATGCGGAATAAGCACGATTCGAAACTAACACCAAAATAATCAGCAATTTCTAGTATGTCGTCGAACTCAACATAACCATTCTTTGCTAGTTTTCTAACCTGCGAGCGAAGCTCCCCTAATGGCATTAATAGGCTTGAAGCGAATCTATCTGCAAATTTTTCAATTGCGGATTTACTGCCTATTGGACATAGGTGTTGTTCAGAATCTCTAAAATAGTGACATAATTCATGAGCTGCAGTAAAGCGTTGCCGAGTAATAGGACGGTTAATATTGATACCGACAATTGGAACATCATCTTGACTTAAGGCAGGAACATAAACCCCCTCCAGTTTTCCAAAATCGCGAATGGCAAATTTTACGCCTTCATCGATTAGCATCTGAAAGGGGTTTATTGGATATGAAATCTCCTGATCCTTAAAGTAGTGTAGTAAATATGCCGCTGCCAGTTGTTCAGCATTATCTATAGTTCTAGCAGTGCTACTAAAATCACTCATTAATACGTTTCTGTTCTTTCATGATTTTTTTAAACTGCATTAGGCTCATTATTTCATTTTGATCTCTTTCATCAAGTTCGCTAAAACTTCTGGCAAAAATAGTTGCTGGCATTTCAATATTCTCTCCATGAAGAAGAGCATCGGCAGACATGCCAAATAGTACACTAAATTTTGCAAGTTCTTCAGCAGTAACTTTTCTCTTTCCAAGCTCTATTTGTGTTATTGTTGCTCTGTTCATTGACATGTAATTTGCTACATACTCCTGTGAGAGGTGCAACTTATTTCTACAAGCTTTGATTCGATCTGATAAAGAATTCATGATACTCCTCCCTTCCTTACTATTTATAGATAATACTCCTCATTTATATTGTACACGCAATTGTAATGTTTTGCAACATCTTTTGTTAGGAATCATAACATATTATGAGCAGGCATGAAGACTTTTATGCAAGGAAAATTAATCAGACTATTCAACTGCAATTTCTAAATAGTCAACAATGTGCTCAGGCTTGATAATTTTTTCCCCAGTCATGTATGCAAAAACTTCGGAATAATCGTCGATACCATTAAAACACCTATTTATAGCCCTCGATAATATCCATTTTTTCAGTTGTTGCTTACTTGTCTCATCTTCCAAATATTCGTATTCATTATCGTAAAATGAGTACCATGCAAAATCATTAAAGTCAGAAAGGAAGGTCACAATATATCCCTTTCTTTTATTGCGCCAAATTTCCTCTGCCTCCTTTAAATGTGGTAATAGCTCAGTCAAATTGTAAAGGAATTCCGGCCGAATATGAATTTTCTGTTCCATACCCAAGTATATCACTATTCGAAAAAAGCCATTTACCTGGAAATCATAAAATATTTTATGTGCGACCCTCTCTATCTTTTTCTCATAACTTGAAAACCCAAATCGACCACGGAACTTATCATAATCAATGTCAATTGTTTTATTACCAGTAATAAGGATTTTGTTATCTATATCGAATTCAACTCCATATTTTGATAAAAGTGTAGTTAACTCATTCTTTTCCGATAAAACTTCCTGTAAATTTTTGATTCCGCCAGCTTTGATTTCTGCACATTCATTCCAGTTGGATGTAACATGAAATACCTTATATTGCAGATTGTTAATGTCGACAGAATCAATATAATTCATATTTCTTTCCCAAAACTCATCAAAACTATTGTTGCATTGGATTATATATTGCTCTATAAACTCGCTGCCATCTATATTAAGGAAATTTTGGACGAATTCCCAAGCAGAGTCCGGTGTACGTATGTCGAATATCAAATGCGATCACCTTTTTCATTCAACTTGTTTCAATCTGTTGCTAAGTGCTTCACACAAAAATATGCCTAATTTCCCGTCTATTTAGTGGAAATCTACACTGATTGCTCAGTCTTCAGTATCTTTAATATAAGGGACATATTGTATATTTGCCGCAACTTTCGCCTTACCCGATTCAATAATGGTATGTTCCAGCCGTTCAACTTCACTTCTTGTCAGTTCAAGCTTGCTGTTGAACTTAGTCTTATAATTATTAAGGTAACAAGTAAATTTATTTTTGTTATCTTCATTTTGAATAATAAAAATTGATTCGCTTACCGCTAACAACGGAAATTCATCACTTTCAATATGCTCTTCCTTTTCTACTACATACTGCACACTGCTAAATCCACGTCGGGGCTTGTCTTCAGTGTCAGGGATTAACCAATCACGTCCATTCTTTTTTGCATTTCTTAATTTCCCACGCCTAATCCATTGCCTTACGGTAACAGGTTCAACATTATGCATAGCTGCATATTGCTCAACTGTAAGGTAATCGCATTCAACTGTTATTAAAGTGTGTTCCACTGTTGAGGTCATGCCACTAATTTCATCATTTTCAACTTCAATCTCATTAGCCTGACATAGATTCAACTCCATGCTATTGTCTAAAAACTGATATTCATAGTACCACCATAGTTCTGTCAAAACCGGAAGTTTGCTTTTCTTTACTGCTGCAATAAATTTTTTGCAAAGTTTTACTCTGTTTTTTACAACTTCGGTTGAATATCCAGGCTCTTCATTTGATTTTTCGTGTTCGATAAATAATTCTAATGACTTTAAAACATCTTCACGTGTAAACAGATAGTTCTCACGGAATAGTTCCTCTTTAATATCCATAAAAAAGCCTCCATATAAAAGATGGTTTACATTATTGTAACGCAACGTTACAGTAATGTCAAACCATTCCAGATACGTTACTTTCCCTTAAGAATTAATAAACTCTTTTAAAATTCCCTTAATTTCGCTTACTTCGGGCAATCATCTGCTGCACTTCCTCGATAGAAAATATACCATTTTGCTTTGAATGTAAAACCATATGGCAATTGGGGCAAACAGGCTTAAGATCGTGCTCTGGATTAACTTCGTAAGTATCGTCAATTAAGTGCAGCGGCTTTATGTGATGAACATGTATCTTCCCTTCAAAATCAGACCCGTAAAAAGCTCCAAAATCAAAACTACAAATTACGCACTTATTGCCATGTATCTGAATGCATTTATGACGGGCCATAGGATTACGTTCATACGCGTTTACAATGATTTGCTTTTTTGCACCTTCGATAAAGGTTTCAGCTTGAGTTGCAACCAGTTCCTCAGGCAACGGGGCCAGCTCCATAACCCCCTTTTCGAGCGATAGCTCCTGCTCGAAAACTGATTCGATATTAGACTCTAATTGTTCATTGATACCTTGTGGTCCTTGGGGTGCAGTTTTTAATCCATCCACTTTCGTCTGCGGGTCAATATTACTATTGTGGTTTTGATCTGGACGCGGCAAATCTAAGTCAAGATTCAAATAATCTGCTAGCTTATACCATTCTTTACACTCACGTATTTTTTTCAATTCTTGAGAGAATAGTTCTTTTTCGGGCTTCCCCTTAGTATCAATACCAAGCTGTGTCATTAAGTTATAGAATCCGACTCCAGCCTTTCCGCTTCCTCTACTAACAACTTTGGCTGAAAGTAAAGGGAGTCCGAGTTGCTTACAGAGTTTTGAAATCTCACCAATCTCCCTACCAACCTGTCGTTGAAATATTGGAGGATTAATTCGTTTAGCCAGTTCATTATATTCAACTACGCTTTCACGATTAATTACAGTCAAAAGCAGTTGTTCTGCAAGCCTTTTCTGGGTATCAGTTAATTTCATATAATACCCTCCCATTATTATTTTAGATGGATATAGATTTTCTAATAATATCAATTACATGTGTCGCAAAATCAGCATCCAACTGAATCTTATCCGCACCAAAGTTCAAAGTGCCTAGTGACTTTCCACCAACGTAAGTAATTGCTCGGTCTTTGTGGTATGATGCCTGGATACTTGCAATCGTGTTATTATATTTAGTCCAATTATCACTATAATCTGGGATCAAATTCTGAGCATCTACTCCCCATGGCCACCTTGACTCTTCACTTCTAACGAGCTTTGGTTCGGTGAGAACCTTGAAATATCCTAGTAACTTCGTACTTCCCACACCATAACAAATTAAAATATCACCTGGTCGCACTGAGGCTGGTCTTCGCTTTGAAAAGTGCAGTTCTTCAATATTGCGATTAAGGGGCCTCTCATTTATGTCAAATGGCTCTTCTGAAGAACCAACGGGCTTAAGAAAATATCTAATATTATTTTCAATTGGATCAACAGGTATGCGCTCTTTTATTAACTTGTTTACTTTGAGCGACGGCTTTGGTTCAGGTTTAGGCTTAGGCTTATTTACTTTCAAGTAATCGTCTATTGTTCTAATAATATTATCAATTTCGTCCTTAGACAGCGGTGAGCTGCTTTGGGTGAAAATATCATTAATTATCTTTTGTAGCTCATTTGAATCATCAATTTCGATGCCCCATTCATGACTATGATACAAGCCATTTTCAGTCAAATTTGCTGATGTTATAATCCCTGTTAATGGCACATTGTTTTTCAAAGCTATGTAAACTTTACCATGGAGTTTATTCTCAATTCTAATCTCGAAACATACTTTATTCACCATACATGCTACACAAAAAGAGTAAAAGGCGTTAGCCTTCTTAAATAGGTCAGTCGTATCATCTTTAAGAGTAGTGACAAGCGTAACTTTCTCAATACCTATTTCAGATATATCGTATATAAACTCCTCAAAGTTCTCCATTAGAAATGGGCTTACTAATATCATCTCATTAGCAAAAGTCAAAATATTTTTAATACTATTATTGTGATTTCCGTTGATGTTATTGATAACCCTCACGCCTATTTACTCCTTTCGCATATAATTTATAATTATCTACCTCATAATTTGAATCATAGATTAGGTATGCCTGCACCTAAAGCCCTACCTACAATAACGGTAAGAAGAGGGATTATCGGGATCATATTCTGTACTGCCAAAATTGCAGCCTTCGATTAAAAAAAAAATACCCGCAAGGTCAGCACCAAGCCAGCCCTACGAGTTTCGTTTTGATTCTATATTTTTGAATTCAGTTCCAATCCATCTTTAAAAATAAAAGTTATCTCATGCGAGGAATGAACCGTCACCGCATCCACTGTAGCAATCCAAAGCCCCTCATCAAATTCAGTCAAGAGCTTATCACTTTTCTTCAACATCTGCCACAACACTTCTTATATTTCTTCCCACTACCACAAGGGCATGATTCATTTCTTCCAATTTTCTTGCTCTTGGCCTGTCCACCTGGTATCCCCCTCAAATTAGGAGCTCCTCCATCAATAATCTCCATGGATTTTAACGAAATGTTCTATAGATACACTAATTTTTGTTGATCCATCTTCCGTTTGATACATCAAGATTTCAGATTTGTTTTCAAAACTCATAGCTAATCGCCCCCAACCTCTGCTTGATTTCTTCCTCTTTTCAAAGCTGTCGGAGATGTATTTCAGGAATATGAGACCAAGAACAACATCCTTATAATCCGAAGGTTGGATGTTACCACTAAGCTTATCCGCCATTTCCTACAATTTGTTTTCAAATTCTAAGTTAATTGCCACCGCTCCGATTCCCCCTAAGTAAATTTATTGTAAAGACTATCTTTAATTGTTGCCCATCGACTTTCTTAGTAATTATTGCACAACTCCTGAGTCAACTTTCTCTCTGGCCTTGATATAAATATTAAGGTCTTCTATAATATATTCTTTTCCAGTGGTATGGAGAGCCTCATAACTAGCATTA
>JADQBR010000114.1 GCA_016278515.1 Bacillota bacterium | reverse complement strand
GGTCGATGCGCTGCTACGTAACGACCAAATCTACACGCCTAGAAGGAAGGTGAACGGATGAGGTAAACACCTCCTCAATATCCTTCGGTAATATCCAGTTTCTGTAAACAAAACTGGACTTCTTTAGTGATGCCTTTTTTAAGAAAAAGTGGCTAGTTTATTTCCAATTTTCTTTTTTAGGTACTTGACATACTACCGCAGGACTTATTGGCAGTTAAAATTCATTACTTTTATTAACTTATCAAACTACGAAGTTATTATTAAAATAGGGCTCTATCTTGTTGATAGTTTGTTTCAATCGTTAAGCGGAATTAGTTTCGCGCAGTACTCAATGATTTCCCTTCTTCTAACAATACCAATAAACACCTCGTTATCATCCACAACGGGCACAAAGTTTTGTTCAATGGCCCGGCCAATCAGTTCCTCCATGGTGGTTGATACCCACAGGCAGGGTCTGCATACGCCGGGGTACTTGCTTAAGAGAAATCTTACTGGTGTTGTCAAAAGTTAAGTCCGGCGTATTCTTAATTTTCCATAGCAGGTCTCCTTCAGTTAAAGTTCCTGCGTATCTTCCTTGTTCACCTATCAGAGGCACTGCCGTATAGCGGTGATACTCCATTTTTTCCAATGTCTGGCGCATTGTGGCTCTATCTTCTAAGAAAATTACATCCTGTTTTGGGATAAGAAAAAAAGCAACTGTAGTCATCAGTTTGTGACCTCCTAAATAAGTTTGCACTTACTCCCCCGCTTAATTTATAGTGGGAATATCCCTACTATACCAGAGCAGGGATAATAAATACCCGGCCATACCCCAACCCCCCTGGGGTATGTTTAGACTATAACATCCCCTTGTGGCTTCGTCAATTGATTCATCAATTTTCCCTGTTAATCATTCCGACAACAGCTCTCTCCCTTACCAATACTATACCCTTATTATCGTACCAAGGATTAGTAATATTGCAGTAATTTCGTTAAACTAAGACAGCCAGTCTTCTCATTTGCATATATCATAATATCATGATATAATTTAAGCTGAAAATTAATCCTAAGGAGGGAATGCCATGTCAGGTACCTCAAATGATTCACAAGAGCAGCTTAAAATACATGCTGATATTTTAGCGAAATTCTTTTCCGGACTTTCTCACCCTATCCGTTACAGGATAGTGGCCACCCTTGCTGAAAAAGAAATGACGGTAAATGAAATAGTAAATGAACTGGGCTGTTCTCAAAGCCAAATATCCAACCACCTTGCCTGTCTTAAGTGGTGCGGGTATGTAAGCAGCCGTCAGGAGGGGAGGAGTGCGTATTACCAAGTTACCGATAAACGCATATTGGATATTTTAGAACTTGCAAAAAAAGTTGTAGCAGATAACGCCGAACACATCAGTTCCTGCACCAGAATGTAATAGGAGGGTTTTGCCTTGAAGGAGAAATTAACTAGCATTGGATCTGTATTATCTTCATTTTTAGCGGCGGTATGCTGACTGGGACCTTTAATTTTAATACCGCTGGGTCTTGGCGGTTTCAGCAGTGTCTTGGCGGCATCATTAGGGAAGTACCGTGGGATATTTATTGTCCTAACCTTATTATTGCTGGGTATCTCACATTACTTCATGAGAAAGCAGCAAAGAGCAAGTAAAAGCAGCAAGGTTATTCTATGGATTTCTACCGCAGTGTCTGTTTCCATTCTTATCTATACAATTATCCAGGGTTAAAGGCAGGTGAGAATTTAATTGAAAAGGACCTTAATTTTAGGTGTTTTTTTTACATCTTTAATACTACTGCTGGTAGTAGGTTGCAGCAGTAAACCTAATCAAACCGGTGCTGGAACTGAACAAGACATTTCAAAAAAGGAAAGTATTCAAAATAGCAAAGTTAGTGAAATTAGCAGCCCGGATAAATTTGTAACGGAACAGTTCTTTATCACCGGCTTTACATGAGCCAGTTGTGCATCTACCGCTCAAGGGGTGCTGTCCAGGCTGGATGGTGTCAAAGATGCTCAAGTTGAACAGTCGGGAAATGCTGTAATTACTTATGACGCCGGTAAAGTAAACTTGGATAAGTTTAAAGAGGCTTTGAAACCATATAATTATCAAATTGATTATAAATAACGGGGAGGTTTTAGAATGGCTGATTGTTGTGCTGGCAAAACAACAGTTAATGCTCGGGAAAAGTTTAACTGCCCTAAATGCGGCAGCCCAGGGAAAAAGGTTGAAATCATTAGCTTAAAAAGCTTGTTGGTCCCGAATGCACTAGCAAAGATTAGTCCCGAAAATAATTACCGTATGTGTACTAACGGGGCATGTAATATAGTCTACTTCAACGAAAAAGGACAAGTATATCTTACAGGGGATGTCAAAGTGCCCGTTTTTCAAAAAACCGATGCTGAAGACTGCCCTGTATGTTACTGTTTTGGCTGGACCAGGGAAAAGATTAAACAAGAACTAGCGGAAACTGGCAGCAGCACTGCTGTTTCCTCAATAACGGAACATATCCAAGCAGGCAGATGCGGTTGTGATGTAAATAACCCCCAAGGTTCATGCTGCCTAGGAAATGTAAAAAAAGTTGTTGCCGTATATACTTCTTAAATACTCGTAATTTGCACCTAAAAACAGTAAGCCCGCACTTCTTTTTTGAAGTATGGGCTTTTAAGGTTTTGCTGAACCCTTCTTATTTAATAGGATTCACTCTAAGTGTTATAAAATTTACTTTAATACCGGTCAGTGATAATAAAAATAATTTATTAGACGGATAAATATTTTTTTGGTATCCTTTAATAAATTGATACTTTTTTAGGAGGTTTACCTGTTGATAAGAACTGTACCAAAACCCTTTGCGCTAACTGTTATTCTGCTCTTGTTACTTGTTTTTACTTTTTCATTCCTGACAGCCTGCGGGAGTCAATCTCCTGAAACCGCAAACAAGTCAAACGGAAAGTCCCAAACTTTTAAAATTGGTGCTATCCCTGATCAAAACATTTCTACAGTGACGCGGCGCTTCGATGGCTTTGCCGCCTACCTCAGTGAGGAAATCGGTCTTGAGGTGGAGTTTGTCCCCACCTCTGACTATGCAGCTCTGGTAACAGCCTTTAAACGAGGTGAGATACACTTGGCATGGTTCGGTGGCCTTACCGGTGTCCAGGCCAGAGCGGCAGTCCCTAAATCCGAAGCCATAGCCCAGCGCCCGCGCGATGAAAAATTCCATTCCTTATTTATCACCCAAGCAGATCTGGCAGTCGAGAAACTTCAGGACCTTAAGGGACTTAGTTTCACCTTTGGCAGCGAAAGCTCCACTTCCGGGCACCTTATGCCCCGTTATTACCTTTTAGAAGCAGGAGTCGACTCGGAAAAGGATTTTGACGGGGAACCTAATTACTCCAATTCTCATGACCAGACATGGCAGCTGGTAGAATCAGGGGCCTTTCAGGCCGGAGCATTAAACGAGGCTGTGTGGGAAGCCGCTTTAAAAGAAGGGAAAGTGGACACTAGCAAAGTACGTGCTTTTTACACCACCCCCGCCTATTATGACTATAACTGGACCATTAACGGTAATGTAGATTATCTTTTCGGTTCGGGTACCAGGGACAAGGTGCGGGAAGCCCTGCTGGACATGGGATCCGAACAGTCGGAGATTTTGGATTTATTTGCCACCGACCGCTTCATACCCAGTAATAATGAAAACTATGAAGCTATCCGGCAGGTGGCCGAGGAGTTGGGAATTATCAAATGAAAGCGCTACCCATGTTTCAATTGAACGGTGTTGGCAAGTCTTACGGAATGACGGCGGCCCTGGCGCCCCTCTCTCTGACTATTGAACAGGGAGAAACGATAGCCTTAGTCGGACCCAGCGGGGCCGGTAAAACAACGCTGCTCAATATTCTGGCCGGCCTCATCAAACCGGACACCGGTCAAGTTAAAATTGAGGGTTATCCACCGGCAGCACTACCCCCAGGCCCGAAACGCAGCCGTAAGGTGGGTATCATGCACCAGCAGTTCGACCTAATAGAGCAATTACCAGTAATTCACAATGTACTGGCCGGACGCCTGGGTGAGTGGAGTTTTTTTCGGTCCCTTTTTTCTCTATTGGTCCCTCAGGATGTCCAACTGGCAAGGGCTGCTTTGAGCAGGGTGGGTATCGCTGATAAAATCCATCTACGCACCTCCAGGCTTTCAGGAGGTGAAAAGCAGCGGGTGGCGCTGGCCAGGCTGTCGGTACAGGATCCGAAGGCTTTTTTAGCCGATGAACCGGTGTCCTCGCTGGATCCGGTACGAGCAGAGGACTTGCTGGTAATGCTGACCCGCCTTGCCATAGAAGAAAACAAAACCTTAGTGGCCAGTCTCCATTCTCCCGAACTTGCTTTGCGTTACTTCTCCCGGATTATAGCCCTGCGCAATGGTAATATCTACTTTGACCGTTCTGCGTCGCAAATCAATAGTGAAGAGCTTGCCGGGCTATATATTCTTGAGAAGGAGGCCATTGATGTTGAAAGTGCAGCATCTGGAAAGGCATAATCGTACTATTGTTTCCCTACTCTTAATCGCAGCTTTCGTCTGGAGCCTTTCGGCCGTGGAATGGAAAGAAGGTTTGCTGCACACCGGCGGGATTAACGCTATCCTTAAAATAATTGGAGCTCTGTTTACCCCTGACCTTTCGCCGCGCACGCTGCAGTTGGCTGTAACTGCCTCCTGGCGCACTCTAGCCTACGCCACCACCGGAATAACACTGGCCATCGCCCTGGCACTGCCCTTGGGTATCTTTGCTTCGGGGGTCCTCTGTACCTCGCCTGCAGTTAAACTGCCGACCGCAGGCTTTTTTCGAGGGTTATTGGGGTTGATGCGGGCTGTCCACGAGTTGGTATGGGCCTGGTTATTTGTGGCAGCCGTGGGCCTAACGCCCTTTGCGGCCATTTTTGCGCTGGCTATTCCCTACGCCGGCATCTTGGGCCGAATTCTTGCAGACATCTTGAATGATGTACCCAGGGCACCGCTTGAGGCCCTACGCAGCAGCGGTGCCAGTAAATTGCAGCTTCTGGTTTACGGCTACCTCCCCATTTCCTTGGCAGATCTAATTAGCTATACCATGTACCGATTTGAATGTGCCATTCGTTCAGCGGCCATCATGAGTTTTGTTGGCCTCGGTGGACTGGGCTACCAGATTCAGATTTCTCTGGAAGACCTCCGCTATCACCAAGTATGGACCTTTATTTACTTCCTGGTACTCCTGGTCATACTGGTTGATCTCTGGAGCAACCAGTTGAGAAAGAAGTTGGTAACATGAACCTAGAAAGAGAAAGTTTTAACTCTTTAAAGGCGAGGGTACTGACACAAACTCGCGGTACGGCTCCCAGTACCTTGAACATAGTCAAGCTATCAGCAATTCTTTCACTAGGACTGGCGGCAGCCTCGTGGGTTTATGTCATTGCTGTAGAAAATGCGTCGCTTAACGAGTTTTTTTCACGTGAGAATCTAACATATGCCACCGGGTTTATTTCCCAGATGCTGGGAAATAATGCTAATAAACCGGCATTTCTCGAAGCGGAAAGTTGGCGTAACGCTCTTTTCCTTAGCTACGAAACACTGCAGATGAGTGTTCTGGCCATCAGTTTTGCTGGTATCGGCATGCTGTTAACGGTGATACCGGCTGCCCGTACGGCCAGAGACGGCTCGCTGACGCTGTCCCGTACGTGGTATGGTATAGTATCTTTCTTCCTTATTCGATCTGTTTATACACTTTCGCGTGCCGTGCCGGAGTTGATTGTGGCAATGATCATTGTTTTCATCTTCAAACCCGGCATACTTCCCGGCGCCCTCGCCCTGGGCCTTCACAATTTTGGAATCCTGGGCAAACTTTGTGCAGAAGTAGTGGAAGATATTGACCTGCGTCCTTCTCGTGCCCTGCGCAGTAGCGGTGCAAGCACCGCCCAAATTTTGCTTTATAGTATTCTGCCTGCAGCTGCACCCAAATTTCTTACTTACATGCTCTATCGTTGGGAGGTAATCATCCGCACCACAATTATCGTAGGCTTTGTAGGAGCAGCCGGCCTGGGCCGGCAATTTAAATTAAGCATGAGCTGGTTTCACTACACAGAAGTAACATTGTTGTTGTTCAGTTACCTGCTATTGGTAGTGTTTGTAGACCTAATCTCAGGCTTTTTGCGCCGCCTGACACGGTAAACAAACAATCCCCCCACTCTGGCAATGCAAACTGGAGACAGTTCATGAAAACATATCACCCCCTTTTCTCTTTAGAAAACGGCAAGCCAATACTGCTTTTTTAATAATATCACGATTCTATGTGTCAGATGTATGATGCAAATTCGAACCATTTTGTGAAAGTTTGAAAATTCTTAGACAGCTATAATTTAACAGCTGGTGCATTACCCGTCTTTTGCATAAATTTCGCCCTCTAAATATTTATCACTGCCATTAAACACCAAAGAGTGCAAACATCGGCACCACTAGGAACAAACCTGCGGCTATGACAGCAGCGGTGAGATTATACGGCGTCATGGCGCGGATGTAATCCATGTGTTCCACTTCGGCAATGCCTGATGACATAGCTGACATCCCAGACAATGGGGAAGTTACGTCGCCAAAGGTACCGCCGCTAAACACTGCAGCAGCAGTAAGAGGAATAGAAGCTCCGGCAGTTGCGGCCAATGACAGGCCCAGAGGCATCATCAGCGCCCAAGATCCCCAGGAGGAGCCGATAAAATAAGTCACCAAACTGGCCACGACAAAAATTGTTACAGGCACCCAAACCGCAGGGAGGCTGGTACCAAGAGTCGCCGTAATTAGTTTTGGCAATCCCAAATCATTGGAAACATCGGCAATAGGCCAAGCAACCGCTAAAATAACTATGGTTACCATTAGTTTGTTTCCTCCTTTAATAAACTGATTGGAGATATCCCGCAAGCTTAGACCCTGCACCAGGTAAAACGCTCCCGTAAAAATAGTGGTGAGAAATAGTGCCAAAAACATCGCCCGAGAGGCGTTGGCATTGGCGAAAATCTCTAACAAACTGCCTCCCTTTGCACGTCCGTCCCACCAGACCATAAAGAAACTCAAGGTAATCAATAAGACAATCGGTACCAGCAGATTAGTCATCCGCGGCTTCAATTTAGGCTCCACTTCCATCTCGTGGTCGTGCTCCATATTCTCATGCCCCGGTTTACCTTTGCTTTTATGGTTGTGTTTTTCCTCTGGAGTATCAGTTGCCTTACCCATAGTTACTCCCATCTGGTCTTTGGCTGCGTCCGAGTTGTGGCTGATTTCCTCACTGGTTTCATAGGAAAGGGCTGGCTGCAAGCCACGTGCTCTTTCATCTTTCTCTTTCCCCTCGCTTGCTCCCTCCGCCTTCGCCATGGCTGGAAACTGCCACGGACTAAAAATGGAGCCGATCGCTATCGCCATGGACACCCAACTAAAAAAGTTGAAGGGAATAGTCTGTAAAAATATTAAAAAAGGGGACCCGTCCACTCCGGCAGTGCGCATACCCACTCCGATTACACCCAGCATGTAGCCCACATAGGTAGTAGCGATGGGAATAAGGGCAATGAAAGGACTGGCAGAATTATTCAGCATATATGCCAGCCTCTCGCCGGAGATATCCAGTTTCTTGGCCAGGGATTTAATAATGGAGCCGGTGGCGACCACACGAAAACCACAGTCGATGAAGGTAATTGGCTCAAGCGCCCAGGCTGCCAGGAAAACCTGGCGTTTACTCTTCAAGAACTTGGTAATGTAGTTAGCAAAACCCTTTACTCCACCTGCTATCTGGATGATTGCCACTAAACCGCTGAACACATAAAGAAAGAGCAGTACATCTAGATTTGAAGCATCGGTAAGCATCGCCGATATGTAGTCTACAGTCTTACTGACAGAAGTCAGCAGGCCGGGGGCAGCAATAAAACTGCCAATCCATAAGCCGATTAAAAGCGAAGGAATTACTTGGCGCGTCACCATCGCCAATATGATAGCAGCAGCCGAAGGTAGGATTGATAACCATAAAGTTACAGGCATAATATTCAGCTCTCCTTTATTATATTACTAAGACTCTTCATCGATACATCTCCTCATCTTTACTTTAAGGGCTTACTACAAACCTTGAGGAATTAGCATCTTTTAGGAACGGATCTTAAAATCCGAATAATAGGCAATAATGGTCGGCGTGACAATGCCAAAAACGGTAAAAGCAGCAATATGCCCTAATAATGTGAGAGGATCTGTCCTTACCTGGGGTACTATATTGATAAGAGGTGCTATAAAACCCATCCCTATTAGATAACCTATCCCAGTAATACCTAACCCTTTCAGTAAATAATAATCCTTTCCAAAATACCTAAGTGTAAAGGCAATAGTAACACCCACTAGAGTTCCAATAAAGAAATGATTAATCCCCCCAACGATTGTTCCATATAATGTGTTAGCCTGCTCCCAGTTTAAAAACAAATTGGAGGCCATCTGTAATGTAGTGGTTTTTACTACCCCGAAATATTTTAAAATGACATTAGTAGCATGCATGGCTACTGTCCCAATGAAACCTGCGATAGTACCGATTGTTATTGTATCCCGCATGGCTAGGTCAATCCTTTCATATCTTTTATCTGGTTATAGTCTCTACTTTTTACAAGTTAATATGTATAAATATCAACACGCAGCCATTTATTTGGAAAAACTATGACCTTATCATTATCAGCTTTTCAATTTTATCCTTATTAGCAGCAAAGCCCAAAATTACTTCTCCATTAATAACTATGGTGGGCACCGCCATACGACCATATTTTTCAACCAGTTCACCACGGTTTTCAGGATTGGCAATATCTTTTACTGTTACTTCAAAATTATTACTGGCAAAGAACCTCTTTGCCTGTTGGCAATCAGGTCAAGTTTCAGAAGTATACATGATAATTTTGTGTGACATGCTTTCATCTCCTCGTATAACACTAGCATTGGTCACTCAAATAAATAACATGCATACCATTCTTCGTATTTCGAAAGTCAGATTACATAAATCCCAACATATTGGAAACAACTATAGATATTGAAGTTCTTTGTCAAAAGGAGGTGTAAAAGATGCCCGGAGAAGTCAAGTGTATGGTTGAGGAATGTAACCACAATCAGAATAAGAGTTGCCACGCGGACTCTATTGAGGTAAGGTCAAACGGAGGCAAAAAGGTCAACAGTACCGGCGACACCTGCTGTGGAACCTTCAAACCCTAGTTACTCCACTAAGGACGGGTAGTTCGTGTGCGGGGGAGGGCCGTCTGCATCCGCTTTGCTACAGTGGGGCAGGGACTTCTTTTTCACATGTCCCTAAGCATGAACAAAAGCATTTCATGCCATCCGGCATTTAAAGGAAATGCTTTTGCACCCAAAAGGGCATATAGAGAGACTAGGCAACAAGTTGCCAAGTCTCTCTATATTCTTACCCAGGGAACC
>JADQBR010000125.1 GCA_016278515.1 Bacillota bacterium | reverse complement strand
TGCTAAGATTTTTGCTGACAGGGTACCGACCTAGGGAACCAGGGGTTCCCTGGGTTAAATTTTGTTACACTTCAGGGGGAATGCATGATGGAACATTTGCTTAAAAAGCTAAAGGCCAATAACATCAATGGGTATTTCGTAAAAAATAGTGAGGAAGCGAAAGAACTAGCTTTAGGGTTGATACCCCGGAACTCTGTGGTCGGTATGGGTAATTCTCTTACTTTGCGTGAGACAAATATTTTTAAGTACTTAACCGCAGGTGATTATCAGATAATAAACCAGTTTGAACCAGGTATTAAACCTGAAGAAAACTTACGGCGGCGCAGGGAAAGCTTATTATCGGACGTGTATTTTACTGGTGCCAATGCCATTAGTAGGAACGGTGAAATAATAAACATTGATGGTAAAGGCAATCGGGTTGCTGCTATGATGTTTGGCCCGCAGAAAGTTGTAATAGTAGCGGGTAAAAATAAAATTGTAGATGATGAAGAAGAAGCTTGGGAGCGTCTAAAGATGCATGCAGCGCTGGCACTTGCTAAAAAACTTGGGCGAAATACGCCTTGTGCCAAAACGGGAACGTGTACTGATTGCGCATCTGCTGAAAGGATTTGCCGTTGTTATACTGTGATTAAGGGGCAGATGCCCGCAGATAAAGATCGAATTCATGTTATAATTGTGAATGAGAATTTAGGAATATAAGCGAGAGGAACCTAATTACCGATGTTAAAAGCAGCACAAGAGATTTTGCAAAAATATTATGGCTATAAATTTTTCAGGTCGGGGCAGGAAGAAATAATAGAAAGCATACTCACTAAACGGGATACTTTTGCCGTAATGCCAACCGGTGCAGGGAAGTCAGTCTGCTACCAGATTCCTGCTATGTTACTACCAGGGATTACGTTGGTGATTTCACCTTTAATTTCCTTAATGAAGGATCAAGTTGATGCCCTAAACGGTATTGGGGTACCCGCAGCATATATAAATAGTTCGTTGGGATACGGGCAAGTCGAGGGGATTCTCAATGCGGCTCAGTCCGGCGAAATAAAGATTCTATATATTGCGCCCGAAAGGTTGAAATCCCGCCGTTTTGAGGGGATGATTGCTTCCTTAGAAGTATCGTTAATTGCAGTGGATGAGGCCCATTGCGTCTCCCAATGGGGTCATGATTTTAGACCTAGCTATCGTCTAATCACCCCATTTATTGAAAACCTTAATCATAGGCCTCCGATTTCAGCTTTTACGGCTACTGCTACTAAAGAAGTCAGTAAAGATGTTGTGGACTTATTGGAACTTAAACGGCCAAATATTTTTGTTGCAGGTTTTAACAGGAATAACCTTTATTTTGGAGTGATTAGAGGGGAAGATAAAAGGGATTTTTTATTAGAGTACATTAAGGCTAAAGGGGAAGCGGCAGGTATAATATATGCAGCGACTAGGAAGGAAGTAGATGCGCTACACGCCTATTTAGTGAAAAAGGGTTATAGTACCGGGCGTTATCATGCCGGCATGGAAGCTGAGGAAAGAAAGAATAGCCAAGATGCATTTCTTTATGATGATGTTCAGATGATGGTTGCTACTAATGCCTTTGGTATGGGAATTGATAAGTCTAATATTCGCTTTGTAATTCATTATAATATGCCAAAGAACATAGAGGCATATTACCAAGAAGCGGGTAGAGCTGGGAGAGATGGCGCTAATAGTGAATGTATGTTGCTATTTGGACCGAGAGATGTCAGTCTGCAAAAATATCTTATTGAGCAGTCTAGTCTTTTGGAAGAAAAAAAGGAGTATGAATATAAAAAGCTTCAAGCGATGGTGGATTATTGCTATACTTCCCAATGTCTACGGAAATATATTCTTCAATACTTTGGCGAAACAAACACACCGGAGAATTGCACCAACTGTAGTACCTGCAGCCAGGACCTAGAATATCAGGATATCACAATTCAATCTCAAAAGATTATTTCTTGTATAGTCAGAATGAAAGAACGGTACGGCATATCTTTGGTTGCCAAGGTATTGAAGGGTTCCAGCAGTAAAGATATTTTTAAGTTGGGCTTTGAAAGCTTGTCTACCTATGGTTTAATGTCTAAACACACTATTAAAGAGATTAAAGAGCTAATTAATTACTTAGTAGCAGAAAACTTCTTGGAAATTACCGGCGGGCAATACCCTATAGTCAAATTACAGCAGAAAGCGGTTATTGCCATAAAAAAACGGGAACAGGTTTTTCGGCCTGTGCGGAAAAAAGATGATAAACAAATTCCTGATAATAAGTTATTTGATCTTCTAAGACAGGCCCGTAAAGACATAGCTACACGGGAAAAAATCCCGCCCTATATAGTGTTTTCCGATAGTGCACTGCAGGAGATGACTAAGATATGCCCTGTTGATAGAAATGCTTTTTTGACTGTCAAAGGGGTAGGCGAAGTAAAGTTGGAGCGCTATGGCAATGAATTTATGGAAGTTATTAAACAGTATCTGGCTAAGGTAAATTGAGTATTTTATCACGGCGAATTCATGAAGCAAATATATGGTAATTTTGTGAAAATACACTTGTCTGGCTAGACACACAACCTCCCATAAGGTTTTTTGAATATAGCGATAAAAGAGGACAGATATATAGGGTTAGAGGTTAGAAAAGCGTTAAAAATTAGCTGGACAACGAAAGGGCCATAAATTATAATAATCTTTGTCACTATTAATGAAACAGTTTGTCGGGGCGTGGCTCAGCTTGGTAGAGTGCTACCTTGGGGTGGTAGAGGTCGCTGGTTCAAATCCAGTCGCTCCGACCAGTTAAAATAAGGTTTGTCAAAAAATTATTTAATATCTTTTCTTAAAGTGCTGTCCAACGTATGGGCGGCTTTTTTAACGTATAGTACAGACTATTAAAAATGTTTTTCTGTGCTGCATTAGTGATAGTGAGCGGTTCTCCTTTGCAGGAATAACATATCTGTCTGTCGAAATTGTAACCCAACATTAAGCATAGACAACGCTTTAGGGGGACAATAGTTCTTATGTTAAATCAAGGAAGTTATTGCTGTAGTCTGGATGAAGAGCTCTTAATGCTGGACTGTCTGGGAATAGATGCTACTTTACAATATTTGCTGGAAGAATATGCGGCAAGTGATGAAATCACACTTATTAATCCTCAGGGTAAAAAACTGCAATGTTCTGTTGACCTGCGGGAAAAATTGCTTCAGGCTCGCGGTCTGGCTAATTTCCTGGGCGAACTGAAGAATTCTTTTTTCATCAAGCACATCGAAGACAACACCTTTCAACTTTCCTCAGATCATACCTGTCAACCGGTTTTTCCGCTGCAGGAAAGTACATATTCACGTATTCATTTCTCACGTCAGGATTATAATCAGGTGAACATGCTGGTCGACGGGTCCCAAAAGGAAACACTGGACGATTATTATCTGCACCGAGAGGGATTACACTTTGCCCTTGCTCCGGGTTTTGACGAATTGCTGGCCCTTAATGTGGTGCGTAACGTTGAACCATATCGTTATCAGACTCGGACTGTACAGCACGTCCTGCAGCATATGCACGGCCGCGCACTGCTTTGCGACGAGGTGGGGCTGGGAAAGACGGTAGAGGCAGGATTAATACTGATGGAATACCTGATGCGGGGATTGGCAAAAAAAATACTAATCCTGACACCTCCTTCTCTGATGGAACAGTGGCAGGAGGAGATGCGTAGTAAGTTCAACCTGAATTTTGTTGCACAGGATTCTCGTAAATTTAGGCAGTCGGATAACGGTTGGCTCCGGTTTGACCGGGTTATCGCTTCTATTGAAAAAGCCAAGCGCCAGGATACCAGGGAGGATATTTGGAGTGTGGAGTATGACTTGGCGATCGTAGACGAGGCACACCACCTAAAAAACCGCAAAACCTTGGCTTGGCAGCTGGTAAATAGGTTAAAGAAGCGGTATATACTGCTCCTTACCGCTACCCCGGTGGAAAACGAGTTGGAAGAATTGTTTAACCTGATTACCTTGTTAAGTCCTGGTCAGTTGGACACCGCGAAAAAATTTCGGGAGCGTTTTATTACCAGGGGGGACAGGCTAAAGCCCCGCAACAGTGCTTCTCTCAGAATGCTGTTAAAAGATGTGATGATTCGCAACCGCCGTAGTGAAACGGAATCCATTATCACCAGACGTAGCGCCGAAACAATAGAAGTGGAGTTGACGGCTTCCGAAAAAGCGCTTTATCAGGAAGTCACCATGCTTGTGCGTAGTTATTACCGGCAGCAGAACAGGGGTGCAAACCAATTTGTATTGAAAACCTTACAGCGGGAAGTGGGAAGCAGCAGTAGGGCAGTGGCGCCTACGCTGAAAAAACTGGCGGCTAACGATGACATTTCTTTAGAATTGAGGGATGTTTTCCGGGAAACGGCAAGGAAAGCGGAAAGTATAACAGACAATGCGAAAGCTGTCGCGCTGGTAAGGCTGCTCAGACATACACAGGATAAGGTGATTATTTTTACCGCGTTTCAACAAACAAGAGCTTTTCTCATGGAACTGCTGCGGCGTGAGGGGTTTGCAGTGACCACTTTTCACGGGAGTATGCGCCGTGCGGAAAAAGAACAGGCCATAAATGATTTTAAGACATCTGCTCAGGTACTAGTCAGCACGGAATCGGGAGGCGAAGGACGCAACCTGCAGTTTTGCAACCTTATGGTGAATTATGACCTGCCCTGGAATCCCATGCGAATCGAGCAGCGTATTGGGCGAATTCACCGTGTTGGCCAGAAAAGAGATGTTTTTATCTATAACCTGGTGGCCCGAGATAGCATTGAAGCGAAAATCTTGGACTTGCTGGATGCTAAGATCAACATGTTTCAACTGGTGGTTGGCGAGCTGGATATGATACTGGGAAATATGAAAGAGAAAAAAGATTTTGAGGATATTCTACTGGATATCTGGTTGGAAGCCCGCGATGAAATTGAGTTTGCCCAACGTCTTGAACACTTCGGTGACCAACTTACATCGGCTAAAAGTCACTACCAGAACGTGAAACGGATTGATGAACAGCTGCTTGCGGAGTTGATGCCCGATGACAAGTAACCCGTATTCTATTCAGGAATTTGTGAGGAGAACTCTGACCAACCGGGGGGCAATAGTCGAGCAGGCAGGGTACGCGTTATTGGAAGTACTGGTGCCGCAGGAAGTAGCGGAAGAGTATTTTCAAGGGAAAAACTTTTTGCGTCTGGCTTTTGATTTTGAGGTAGCTGAGGAGACGGCGGACTGTGAATTTGTGACTTATGGCAGTTATCTGTTGGATGCTGTTACCAGATTGGCCCTTGCCAAGGGGCGTTTGTTGGAGTGCTTTGTTCCTGTAGAGCGGCTGATGGCGCCGCCGCAAGTGGATAAATTGGCGCTGGAAAAGACGGATTTTATCAAGTTTAGGCCGCCCCGCTTGGCAAAACAGTACCCGATGGAACATGTGTATTATCAATATAATTTCCGTTCTGTTTACCGTTACTACGAAAGACAGGAAAGACTGCATCCGGTACTTGTAGACATGAGCAGCGGCAGGCAGGATTCAGAGGTGCAGACATTATTGCCACAATTGGACAAAATTGTACCGTTGGAAACAAGGCAGCAGCACCTGCCCCAGGCCCTTGTGATATCCCAGCGGGAGGCATACAGTCGGGCCTGTACTGTGGCTGCTGATCTTGCTGGGGTGGAAATAGAAAGATTGGAACGGGAACAGGCGGCCCGGCGGGAGAAGGAATTGTCAAAGGTTACTCGTTACTATGAGAACACCTGCCGTGAGCTGCAGCAGCGCATTACCCGAACAAAGGATGCGGTACGAAGGGAAAAGCTGGCGAAACAAATTGCTGCCACGGAAACTGACCAAAAGCGCAGAGAAAACGACATCCGGGAGAAATTCAGTGTGGAAGTTGAAATTAACCTGGACAGCATCATTATCTATTATCTACCAAAAATCCGGCTGCTGCTGGAACTGCAGCAAAGGGATGAAACCATCCCTCTGGAAGTAGTTTTTAACCCTCTGAGCAGGGAACTGGAAACACCGCTCTGCCCTAGCTGTGGGCTGCCTGCAAAGCAGCTACTGCGCAGCAATGATACACTGCATTGCGGTTGTCAAAAAGCTTAAACCGATGAATGAACTTTGTAGGCCCCTTCAATTCGGGGGCTTTTAGTTGTATAGGGAATTATGGGTTGTGGATAATTTTCTATACATGGGGGTTGTTAAGGGGGTGCGCCCCCTTATGTCAATAAGGAGGGTCACAGGGATTCCGACCTAGGGAACACATCGGTTCCCTGGGTAAGAATATAGAAGACTTGGCAACTTGTTGCATTAGTCGCCCTTAATGCCCTTGGGTGCAAAAGCATTACTGCTTAAAGCCGAAAGGCATGAAAATGCTTTTGTTCTTCGTATGGGAAATTATGGGTTACGGGTAATCCCTTCTGAATGCTTGAATAGTAACATTGCATAAATATGTTAATTGCTGTATAATGTATATTGATAATGGAGGTGTATAAAGTGGCAGTAAGAACACAAATTTATTTATCAGAAGAACTTTATAAGCGCTTGCAAGACCGAGTTAAGGCTACGGGTAAATCTATGGCAGAACAAATCAGGGAATCTCTAGTATTATATTTCAACGAAGTGGAGGCCAACACCCCTAAACCCGAGGACCCAATCTGGCAAATAGCAGGTAGTGTTGAAAGTAAAGACCATGACCTTTCAACTCATCATGATGATTATCTTTATCCAAAGAAAGGGAATGAGGAATGAAACCATTTTTTATTGATACATCAGGTTGGTGCGCTATATACGATAAATCTGATGACAATCACAAGGTGGCTTTCCCTTTTTGGAATAAAACAGCCGCAAGAATTGGTGCCTTATATACTAGCGATTATGTAATAGATGAAACTCTTACACTTCTTAGTGTTAGAATCAATCATACGGCGGCAGTAGAGTTTGGCCGCGTAATACTTGCAAGTGAGGTAATTAAAATTATTCCTATAACAACCTCGCGATGGGAGAATGCATGGAAGTTATTTGCAAAGTACAGTGATAAAGATTTTTCTTTCACGGATTGTACCAGTTTTATCATCATGCACGAGTTAAGTTTGAAGGAAGTATTTACTTTCGACAAACATTTCCAACAAATGGGGTTCATTAACATGCCCTGAAAGGCAGACATGTAATGTGAGGCGAGGGAGGGATCCGGGACAAGCGAACCGTACGTCCTCTCGTCTACCCGGATTGATAAACTGCTGACCTTGAAAAGCAAAATTTTAGGAGCCAGGAGTCAGAACTTGGAAAGAAGGAGAGCTTATGGAGAGCTTCCATAAAATTGACGTGCGTTTTCCTGTACGTTATAATATAGTTAAGAAGTCAATATCGAGAGGGGTTAGCTGAGGATGAAATCGCTAAATACAACAGGATTTAGAAGAAATATATATAATATAATTAGGGATGTTGTTAAAACCAGTGAGCCTGTGCAAATTTTAAGTAAACACGGAGATACCGTATTGATTTCCAAAGATGATTGGTCAGCTATTCAAGAAACTCTATATTTACTATCTATTCCCGGGATGAGAGAGAAGCTGGAAAAGGGGGCGGAAACTCCTTTAGATGAGTGTGTTGATGAGGAGGAACTTGGTTGGGATCTGAGTACAGATTAAAATTTACTACAGCAGCCAGAAAAGATGCAAAAAGAATTGAAAAAGCGGGCCTTAAAAAAAGAGCAGAGCAGCAGTTAAAAACAATCAAAAGAGACCCGTTTGAACCTCCCCTTGAAAAGCTTATAGGTACTAAAACAAGACAATATTCCAGGCGAATAAATATTCAGCACCGTCTTGTTTATGAAGTTTTTGAAAAAGAAAGAATAATAAAGGTCGTAAGTATGTTTAACCATTATGATGATTAATGGCCCCTCTCAAAGGGGCCATTTTAAATTTACAGGAAAGTATTGACAAACAAGCGTGGTAATGCCGCATAAGTTTCGTGAACTTTAATCTGTCAAGCTACTAATAGAGTGTGTTCAAAAAGGCCATCGTAGCAGGAGCAAGAAGTTCAAGGCGAAGTACTTGAGACGCGGAGCGTACTGGTGGCGTACGTGAGCAGTCTCAAAGACTGAGCAACGCAGAAATTCGCCGCTCTCGCCCTGAAGCCTAGGCATTCCTCTGTGGAGGTATAAGTGCGACTAAGCCAGCAAAGCTGGCAAGTCTTCTTTACCTGCGATGGACTTTTTGAATATCCTCTAACAGATAAAAGGGTGTAGTTTTAGTTTCCAAGTGCCAGGTTTAAACCCACCGCCTTTAGGCGGTCAGCTTTTAGCATTGACTGAGTAGCAAGCGAATTGTTATTATTCAGCCAGGAGGTGTAAACCATGGCTGAATATCGAAAAGGAAGCCACACAATTCACGACATCAAGTACCATTTTGTCTGGATAACGAAATGCAGGTATCACGTTTTGAAAGGTCCGATTGCCCATCGCCTGAGAGAACTACTCCGACAAGGCTGCGAAAGTCGAGGCATGACAATAATCAAGGGGGCAATTAGACCGGATCACGTTCATTTGCTAATAGCGTGTCCATCGCAGCTATCTCCGTCGAAGATTGCTCAATATCTAAAAGGAAGGTCTTCTCGACTCATCCAGGATGAATTCCCCAAACTTAAGCAGAGATACTGGGGATAACATTTATGGGCAAGAGGGTATTTTTGTGGAACAGTCGGAACAGTAACAGACGAGATGATTCACGATTACATCGAAAAACATGAGCAAAAAGGCGAAGAGTGTACCTTCACGATTTCTGATTGAGTTTCAGTCGTAATCTTACAGTTGACTTTAGCCAATGGTTGCTTTTCAGCGGGCTTTAGCCTAATTGGGACTTTTAGTCCCCAGTAAACCCACCTGCTTTAGCAGGTGGTCGTTGAGATTATAGCTTCAGCAGAATATTGTCCCCGGTCTAATACCGTATAAGATGGATGTTATTACATTGAAGCAGTTTAGCTCTTATGGTGATGCTCTGACAAAACCTATGCCAACAGGCTTGAAAAACTGTTAAATGATAAAAGATATTACCGGTTCACGCCCTAATCAGGGAAATGCTCAGCTTGGGCATCAGATTGGAGCACAGGACAATCCTATGAAATTTGCCTTTACGGCCTGCAAGATTGGCATTGCTGCCTATGTGATTCCCTTCCTTTTTGCCCAGTCGCCGGCTTTGCTGGGGCAAGGTAGCTGGTACAATGTCCTGTGGGCAGTTCTGACCGCTGTTATCGGTACGGCGGCATTGGCGGGAGGGAGTATTGGCTACTTTATCAACAGGACAGCAATACATGAGCGGGTGCTCTTTGTTGCCGGTACGCTGACCATGCTCTACGTGGGTTTTTATACGGACCTGGTGGGGATGATGCTGATTGGGCTTGCGCTGGTTAGTAATATTAAGAGGAAAGGGCCGGTTGTTGAGGAGGTTAGTGGTACTAGGGGAATGTAGCTCAAAAATGACAAATGGGCGGGTTATTTTTACTAGAAAAAAATAAGGATAGCACTACAGCGTGAATTAATTTTATTATCCAGTTAGGCGCACCTCAAGTCTCTTTAATCTATGGGACTTGTACGCACAATAGTTGCGACGAAGATGATACTCTAACTTTTTTAAGATCTTCTTTATAATTTTT
>JADQBR010000138.1:2303-9742 GCA_016278515.1 Bacillota bacterium | reverse complement strand
ATTTGAGGAGAAACATATTCTTGAGATGAAATTATGCCTTTTTGGGTTTGAATCATTAATTACTGTTGTATATTTTCCTCTTTCTCTTAAATCTGCAATGTCTGATATGACCTGCTTGAATTTTTTTCACCCCTTCAATTTGAAATTCTTTTTGTAGAAATTTAGCAAATAGTTTTAAAGATTGTTCATAACTTGCCATTGTTTTTTTCGCTAAATTTTTTGATGAGCAATAAAGCATAAAACTTTCAATCTGAAACTCTAAAATCTGTCATAAATAAATTCCTCCCTTTTATCGGTTTTTGGAAAATCAAATAACCAATAAATAAGAGGAATTAGTTGGTTTTAGAAAAAATATTAGTCGGTCTACATTAGGTGTTTTCAGTACGCCTTCCTGGAATTGGTTGGTTTACTAAACCCCTGAAACCTTTGGTACGTCTACATCCTAACTCACCTTCCCGATTCTTAATTTATCAGCGACCATAGCGATAAACTCCGAATTTGTAGGCTTGCCTCTTTCTACGTTAATAGTATAGCCGAAAAACTTATTCATCATTTCCACATTGCCCCGATCCCAAGCGAGCTCAATAGCATGACGAATTGCGCGTTCAACCCTGCTGGAAGTAGTATTATACTTCTTTGCAATCATCGGATAAAGTTCTTTGGTCACGGCGCCAAGTAAATTTACCTCTTCAATTACAAATAAAATAGCGTCGCGTAAATATTGGTATCCTTTAATATGGGCAGGCACACCCATCTGATGGATAACTTTAGTGACTTCTACGTCTAAATTGCGTGTCCTTACCAGTGTCGATCTCGTCTCACTAGACATGCTTGGCATGCCATTGACTAACTGCCGTATCCGAGAACCTAGTACGTCTAAATCGAAAGGCTTTAAGATGTAGTAGTCTGCGCCTAGCTGTATAGCCCGCTGGGTCATGGATTCTTGTCCCAAAGCAGTCAAAATGATTATCTTGGGTACTTTTGCTTCAAAACCGGAAAGCCTTTCCAATACGCCGATGCCATCTAAGTGAGGCATTATTATGTCCAATATTATCACATCGGGTTCGCTCTCCTCTATCATTTGCAGTGCCTCGTTTCCGTTATAGGCCGTTGCTACATGGTTTAGATCTTCTTCCTCCATAAAGTAGCTTTCCAGAATACCGCAGAAGTCTTTATTATCGTCTGCAATTAATACATTAACCTTATCCGTCATTATTACATCCCGCCTTCTTAAAAATTTAAGTTCAATTTTTTTGGTTTCTTGCAATTTCGACGACTATTAAAGATAATCCTGCTAAATTTTGTAAATAGTGCTAAAGTCTAAAAATGTTTAAGGGTTCTACTTATTTCGAATAATTAAGTAAAAAAAACTAAAAGCGCTGGATAAATCCAACGCTTTTGCCTTTGATTTAATTAGGCTTGTCTTCAAAATCATCCATTCGACAGGAACCCCATAACCACGAGTCGGATCGTTAACAAAAACATGGGTAATGGCGCCGACTAACTTGCCATCTTGAACTATTGGGCTGCCGCTCATCCCCTGGATGATTCCACCTGTAATGGATAGTAGCTTCGAATCTGTTATCCTAATTATTAACCCTTTACCATCTAACTGCTTCTGCGGCATAATTCGTTCTATCTCTACTGCAAACTCTTCGACTTTATTTCCATCCACCACGGTATAAATATTGGCCGGCCCAGGCTCTATTTCGTTCACATAAGCGATGGGCACCGGATGATTAAACCAAGTGTTAGATGGGGAATTATTAAGCTCGCCAAAAATTCCTACTGCAGTGTTACTTTTAATGTCTCCTTTTATGCCCTTGGCTTGAAAAGTGCCGATTTTTTCACCGGGTTGACCACGTTTTCCCTGCTGAATTCCTTGGATAGCCGCTGAAACAATATTTCCATGACCTAAATCGATCCGTTGATAAGTCTCGGCGTCCATAATCAAATGCCCTAGCGCGCCATATATTTGGCTTTTTGCATCATAAAAAGTAAGGGTACCAACTCCTGCTGCACTATCTCTGATGTAGAGACCTATACGATAACGTTCTGTTTCTTGACAGAAAGATGGATCAATGGAAACATGATGTTCCTTTCCCTGGCGTTCTATCACCATGTTGATAGGCAAATCAGAAGAACCGGCTTTATCTATTATTTTCGCTGCTCTTTCGTCTCTGTTTACTTTCACCCCATTGATGCTTATTATCTGATCGCCTATTTGTACGCCAGCCTCTTTGGCAGGGAACTGTCGATCACCATTTTCCCCAGCTACCGGAGAATAACCGATGACCATTACGCCTTGGGATTGCAGCATCACACCAATCGAATGTCCGCCGGGATAAACTTCTACCCTTGGAACAACGTTCACTGTCATCTGCCGCAACGGTATAATTCCGAAAAGTTTAAGCTGTAAATTTACTTTTCCGGGCTGCATTGCAACAGGCCAATCTTTATTAAAACTTAAAACTTGTTCTCTCAAGTCTCCGTTTTGTAAATTAAGAACATTTTTAGATTCTGTCTTAATATAGACGCTCAATCTCTGAAGAATTTCTGAAGGGAAATCAAGATCTAAAGTAAGTCGTTCACCGACGGGTAATTTCTGATGGGTGGGGAGGGCTAGATAGCTCCTTGCCTGAGATGTTAAGCTGACTGCTGTTAGCAATACGATAAAACACAGACCTAAAAATGTGCTCCGCCTAAAGCTGTTCATTGTGCAATTACCCTCCTAATTTTTCCCGTCACCCTTTTTGCTCCGCCTCCTTCTTCTCTCAAAGAAAAAAAATTAACTTCTGCAGAAGAGTACAACTCGAGTTTCTAATGTTTAAGTTAACCTTTCTCAATTTCTTTTATGCCCTTAATAGGCTGGTAAAACAAAGCTTTGAGAGATTAAAGCAAGTCAGTCAAGCTACCATTGCAATGTAAGTCTTTATGTAATATTTGACTTGATTATTGTGTTAAAATTTTTGGAATCAATGAATAAAATGATTTTTTTTAATTCTTTAGTATTCCCAATAATAAAAAAATAATTTAAAATTTTAAAAAGAAAAACTCACCCAAAGGGTGAGCCTGATATCTTATTTAAAGAGTGTTTTTGCATGCTCAATGGCTACTTGGTTAGATCCACCCAGCATTCTTGCAACTTCATCCACTCGGCGGTCATAATCCAGGGTGATAACAGTAGTCACTGTTCTTTCGCCTGAAACTTTTTTACTAATTGCAAAATGCCTGGTTGCTTGAGCTGCAATTACGGCACTATGTGTAACGCAAAGCACTTGTCTATGCCTAGCTATCATTGATAGTTTTTCCGCCACCTTTACAACAGTCTTTCCGCCAATTCCAGCATCTATTTCGTCAAAAATCATGGTAGGTACTTGGTCTATCTCTGCCAATGCCGTTTTTAACGCCAGCATAACCCTAGATAATTCTCCTCCCGAAGCAATCTTAGCCAAGGCTTTCAGTTCTTCCCCAGGGTTAGGGGATATTAAAAATTCAATTTCGTCTTGCCCATGTATGTCCGGAGCTGCCTTTTTGAAATCAATTTTAAATTGTGTAGCGGCCATGGCTAAATCTTTCCATGTACCAGCCAATAATGTAATTAGTTTTTCTGCCCCAGACGTGCGCTGTGCCGTTAACTGTTCGGCAGCTAGGTAATAACTCTCTTCCAATTTTTCTATTTCTTCTTTTAGTTTATCTTGATTTTCCAGCTGATTACTAAGTTCTTCTAAAGAAGCAGCTGCCTGATCTCGGTAAGCCAAAACCTCTTCTACAGAACTGCCATATTTACGCTTTAACTGTATTATCAAGTGTAATCTGCTTTCCACCTGGTCCAATCTCTCGGGATCAAAATACAGATCCTCAGAAGAATACCTTAATTGTGAAATAGCCTCTTCCACTTGATACTGGGCCTGCTGCAAAAGCTCCGCAACTTGTTTGAGATCTTCGTCATATTTTACCATTGTTTCAATTTCGTTTAGACTTTGACTAATGGCATCGTATGCACTGATAGTAATTTCGCTGGATGAGGCATCATACAACAAACTTCGAATCTTTTCCGAACCAGAGGCCAAGGTTTCTACACCGCTAAGCCGCTGTTTTTCTCTTTCCAATTCTTCTTCTTCACCGGGCGTCAGTGCGGCTTTTTCAATCTCTTCCAATTGAAACTTTAAATAGCCTTCCTCCCTGGCCATCTCTTGTGCTTTATTTTCTAATGTGAGCAATTTCTTTTTAACTTCCCGCCATTTAATAAACAAATTTTCAACCTTAACTTTTAGGCTTTTTAAATCGAAACCACAAAAATTATCTAACAGTTCTCGCTGCCTATCACCAAATAACAATGACTGATGGTCATGTTGCCCATGAATATCTACGAGAAATTCCCCAAACTTTTGATACATCCCCAAAGTGACAGGTTGCCCGTTAACTCGGCATGTGTTGTTGCCGCTGGTCGAAACCTGACGAGCCAAGAGTATCTCTCCATCGGCTGCAGGCAGGCCCATTGACATAAGAAGTTCTTCCACCTGGGTTTTATTATTTATTTCAAACAAACCAGATACTTCAGCCTTTTTAGAACCTTTTCTGATATATTCCTGTCTAGCCCTTTGTCCCAGCAACAAACCAACCGCATCAATAATTATCGACTTTCCCGCCCCGGTTTCTCCTGTTAGTACATTCAAGCCAGAAGAAAATTCCAATTCCAAATGTTCTATCAGCGCAAAATTATTAATAGTTAGCTGTTTAAGCATTGGTCTCCCCCTATGCTAACAAGTTATTCATACGGTTTATGACAGCTGGTACCGCTTCTTTAGGTTTAATGATCACCAGTATTGTATCGTCGCCGGCTACCGTGCCTATAATTTCCTTCCATACTACATTGTCCAAACAAGAAGCAACTGCGTTGGCTGTTCCCGGTAATGTGCGAACCAAAATTAGATTCTCACTATAATTTATAGAAACGACAGAATCTTTGAACATTCTTCTCAATCTCCGCTCATAATTGGCTCCAGACCCAGATCTTTCCTGGGGCTGCCCGTAGCGATAATTGTTATTGTCTGCCGATACTTTTACTAAACCCAACTCTTTAATATCTCTGGAAATAGTTGCTTGAGTCACCTCATAACCTTCCTGCTGCAGAGCAGCTACCAACTCATCTTGGGTTTCAACAATTTGTTTTTCAATAACTTCCAAGATCTTCCTTTTCCTTTGCTCTTTCACATTACCCCACCTCGTTTTTGGACTGCCAGTAAGTAGGGAGGATACTGCTGCCAGTTAGGGTATGTTAACCGTACGACAATCCATCGGGTTTGTTCTAAGTCTGAAACCCAATCCTCAACACTAGCAGCTTCTTCTTCACCGCCAGGATGGCCGGTATAAATAACCATGGTAATTAGGCCCCATGGCCTTAGAATTTTTGTTGCCTGTTCCAGAGCTTCAATAGTAGTCTCTGGTTTCGTTGTAATTTGTTTATTACCACCTGGCAGATAACCCAGGTTAAACATCACACAAGATAACTGATCGGATACATGCTTCGTTAAATGGTGGTGCCCATCATGAATAAGAGTTATCCTATCCGTTAAATTCCCGCTATTTAAGCGGGACAGCGTCTGATCCAAAGCGACTTTTTGCACATCGAAAGCGTAAACACGACCATTGGCGCCTACCAGTTGGGCCAGAAATTCAGTATCCTGTCCACTGCCGCAGGTGGCATCCAAGCAAATGTTTCCTGGTCTAACCACCTTTTCTACCAGCTTTTTAGCTTCTCTAACTGCATTGCCAAATAATGCTTTATCACCGGGCATAGCGGCTATCTTCCCCTTTCAGTTTTCCTCTGAGAATTTCGTAAAAGCTTCTTCCCTGGAATCTCAGCAATTTAGTAGAGAAGGGGGCCTTAAGGATAACAATTTCATCATGCTCCCGTAATTTAAATCCATGCTGTCCATCTACGGTCAGCATTACTTCCGACACTGAAGAACAGACAACTATACGCACCGTTTCTTGGGGAGATATGACCAGTGGCCTGGAGGCCAGCGTGTGTGGACAAATCGGTGTTAGCAACATTACTTCTACATCCGGACAAACCAGCGGCCCCCCTGCTGACAAAGAATAGGCAGTAGAACCGGTGGGAGAAGCGACTATTATCCCGTCTGCAGCATAAGTCGCATTATAGTTTTTCCCCACGTAAGTTTCTAGGGAAATCATTCTGGAAAATGCACCTTTTGTAACGACTATGTCATTTAAACCAAAGAACTTTTCGACTACTATTCCGTCACGTAAGACCCGTGCTTCCAACATCATCCTTTCTTCCACAGTGTACTGGTCGTCCAACAGTTTAGTGAGCTCTTCGTATAAATCACTCAGCTCTATTTCCGTCAGGAAGCCTAATTGCCCTAAATTTATCCCTACCAGAGGAATACCAGTATAGGCTAATGAGCGTGCAGTATTCAGCAAAGTACCATCGCCGCCGAGAACTAGAATGCATTCCGCGTTTTGAATAAGGTCTTCCTCGGACTTTTCCAGGTCTTCCCGCTCTAGCAACCTGCCATTGAAAGTCGGCAGGAAGAGACGAACAGACCTCTCTTCAAACCACTTTATAAGATCGGACGCAATATCAATTGCTTTTTGTTTCTTTCCATTGACAATTAAACCGATATTTTTCATTTAGCAGCCACCTAAATTCCAAAAAATTTAAAGTAAACCCATCCAATTAATAATCCAAAAAATCCGCATATTATTCTAATGGCAATCTCCCGGTTTCCAATAGCGTGAATATTGATGTTGATTTCACGTATTTTGTTGCTGTCAGTGTCTAATATAAGTATACCATCAGGTCTGTATAATAAAAATTGAGGAAGAAATTCTTTCTGAGCACGGACGCTGGTGAGTCGCTGATTATTTTTTCTGCCGGATCTCACCTCTACTAAATAAGTTTTTCTCGCTTTTTTAACAACAAGATCAGCCCCCATGGTGTAATGATAAGCCTTGCCATCTATTTTAGTCGTAATAGGAATCTGTTTTTGGATGGCAGCGATCCGATACCCCTGTTCGCTAAATTGGTCAGCAGCATCTTGGACGGTCTTTTTAGAAGAAATCATTGTCTGGGTAACTTGTCTTCGTCTTGCTCCATTAATGATATTATAGAGCAAAATCGAAAGTATTATAAGAAGTAATACTATTAAATCTGATGTACGCATTTCTTCACCCCAATTTGCAATTCTATGAAAAAAGTTTAAATCCTTTTACTTTCTACCAGTTTCAGCAGATACAGCGAAAACTTACATCAGTTGGGGTGTCTTTCCCATCTGATGTTTAGTTAAGCCTATCCAGGAGCTTAGCGCCACTTTCCCCCATGCCTTAAGGGGGAATTAGTGGCGGTTAGCTATCGGATACAGCGAAAACTTACATCAGTTGGGGTGTCTTTCCCATCTGATGTTTAGTTA
>JADQBR010000138.1:0-2293 GCA_016278515.1 Bacillota bacterium | reverse complement strand
GATACAGCGAAAACTTACATCAGTTGGGGTGTCTTTCCCATCTGATGTTTAGTTAAGCCTATCCAGGAGCTTAGCGCCACTTTCCCCCATTTTACATCGGGGACATTCCTGTCCCCATAGAATAACCAAGGCTTCAGCAGGTGTGTCCCCATTCCCCAACCGCGGTTAGCTATCGGTTAAAAATATTTCAAAAAGGTAACACTAAATATAAGTCCGAGGAGGTTATTAAAAATGGCCAAAATTAAGGAACGCACACCCATGCCCACGCGGGAAGCGGGCGATAGAAAAAAAGACTTTGGAGAAGTAGCCAGCGGCTATACAAAAGAAATGGCAGTGCAAGAGGCAAACCGCTGCCTGCAGTGCAAAAATCCGACCTGCGAAATTGGATGTCCTGTTGGCATAAGCATACGTGATTTTATAAAAAACCTGCAAACAGAGGATCTGGATGAAGCTTTAGCAACTATTGAGAGAAGCAATACATTAGCTTCCGTTTGCGGCAGAGTTTGCCCCCAGGAAAAACAATGCGAATCCAAGTGTGTACTTGATAAAACTGGTCGGCCCATTGCCATAGGCCGATTGGAAAGGTTCCTGGGCGATTACGGAAAAACCAAAGATTAGATAGATCGCAAAGTTCCCTCTATTCTGCCGTATGTTGTCACCACGCCCATCAAGTATAATCACGGTATCAAATGACTTAAGATATATTTCCATATTTATGCCTAAACACCTTTAGAGCCCAGCTTTAAACCGTAGTTTTTTTGATTAAAATTGGTAACAATGACAGGATATTCGGAATTGGCCTCGAAATATATCTAATAACCAAATGATGGGGATGACAGCAATGTTTAATCAAATAATGAACTCAAATAAAAAATACAGTTACATAGTAGTTTATACTTTAATTTTTTTAGGTGTTTTGTTTCCCTTCCTCACCGGTATTTTCTTTGGAGGCATTTTTATTATCAGTTTTCTCTTTAGCAATTTACTGTTCTCCAGCGCGGTTAATAGAATATTGTTTCTAGGAATATATAGTTTCTCCCTTATTTTCCATCGGACATTCTCTTTCGCTTTAGACAGGTATCTATCAATAGAAATCATATTTGCATTTACTATGATTTTTGTCGGTTACTCGGGAAGACAATTAAAGAAATATATAGCGACGCTAAACGGGCAAAATAATGAAATAATAGATTTTAACAAGGATTTAATTCTCGGTTTCATCAATACCATTGAAGCAAAAAATAGTTATTTATGTGGTCATTCGTTAAATGTATCTTTTTACGCTCAACAGATATGTGAACAGTTAGGCTTACCCTTAAACCAATCTAAAACAATTTCTTTGGCAGGTCTCTTTCATGACATTGGCAAGGTAAGTGTTAACGAAAATATCTTGGAAAAAGCCGATCGTTTAACAAAAGAAGAATGGAGCGTTATACAAACTCATCCTGAAGTAGGAGCAAAAATTGTTAAAAACGTCCCAACCCTAAAAGAAATAAGCGAAATAATCCGGTGCCATCACCTCCATTACATCGGCAAGGGCTACCCAGACGGACCCATCAAAAAACAAATTCCTTTAGGTGCAAGAATTGTATCTGTTGCTGATGCTTTTGATGCCATGACTACTAAACGCTGTTATCGCAATGCAATGTCGATTGAGGAAGCTTTCAATGAACTAAAAAGTTGCAGCGGCACACAGTTTGACCCGAATATTGTTGAAGCATTCTTAAAAGCTCCCCTCAATAATTTAGCAAAGCAAACAAAACACGAGGAAATAATTAAACGCACCTTAAAAATATATGAACAAAAACCGGCATAAAGCGAAAACTTGCATCAGGTAAACAAAGTCTCCCTTTTTGGGGGAGAACTTATTCATACTATTTGATTAAAAACTTAATTATTAGGTCTACGACACCATAAGTAATTATTATCAAGTACCTTTTTAGCAGCGATCCCTTCTTCTAACAGCTGATTTAACGCTTCATTTACAGCCTGCAATGGGCTATTCCTGGCACCGCAGGCACTTAGCCCGTATTCCACTTGATAGTATCTCATAACATCATCATATTCTTTTGGATACTCCAACCTCAATTCTTCTGCAATGTGCTCAGTCAATTTGTAAGTTGTCTCGTCCAATAGATTGACAACTATCTTCTTTAGTTCTTTCTCCATAAGTCACCTCTAGAAAATTTTCAAGTCAGCCACTGCACTTTCTTTCTTCATTCTAGTATACCATACTGTAAAATTCAACTTGAGAACCGTTAGCAAAACTCTTAGCAACTTGTTGCTCTAGAGT
>JADQBR010000029.1:9633-72682 GCA_016278515.1 Bacillota bacterium | reverse complement strand
AGTTTCTAGCCTTTCCTTCCACGATATTACTAGGTATTGAGACCGATGCTCGTCTAATTTGAGATGTCAAACCGAACTGCTCGTCTTTTGGAAAGTCTTTTGTGATTTCATATATTTTTAAGACCAACTCATGTGATCTTTGCCATACTATCAATTTGCTAGTATCACTGTACATCGCAAAACCTCCGGTTTCTTTAGTTGTCAGTTGGTCGGCTTTCAGTTGGTCAGGACATTCAAAAGATTTTCCTGTCCAACCATCCAACTTACCAACTGTCTACTTAATTCTTTTCCTTTCCAACAGACCAACTGTCCAACTGTCAGCTATTAATCCTTTCAGCATTCTCACGTCGAAAACCCGCATGACATTTATTGGTATTTATGCAGCATGTTGTATGTGGGCATTTGTTCTCTACAACATCTGTAACTACACACTCACTTTGAACTGTCAAGGAATCCTTGACAGTTGGATTACTCCTCTTTTGTACTTTCCATAAGCTTATCAAAATCGCTTTTAAACAGCCTATCCTGAATAATTCGATATTTCTCAAATTCACTCTCTGCATGAGCTTTAGCAATTTCAGCGGTCACTTTTCCCGCATCTTGTAAAACATCACGGTCAGTTGCTTCTATAAAACGGTTTAATCTTGTTTCCCAGTCATTCATGGTCATCGGAATATGTCGCAGCGCCATGTCCTCCGCAATATCTAGATAAGCAGAAACAAGTCTCTGTAATTGTACCATTTCTGATTCACTCAAATAATTCTTAGCAACTGATACGTCAAATTTCTGGATTTTTCCATTGGGCGCATCTTTCCAATTCGTCAATCCCATATGTTTTTTTTCAGCATCAGCACGATTGTAGATGACTTCTGCAGCAGTCTGCCTATGAATTGCCCAATGAAGTTTATTTTGTACAGTTGAAAAAAAACGCCTTGTGGAAGTTGCATTGACATCGTAATCAATGGCTGTTGAATATATGTCAGTGATCTTTTGATAGAATTTTCTTTCGCTCAGTCGGATTTCACGAATACGTTGAAGCTGTTCTTCAAAGTATTGCTCAGTTAAAATAGTTCCCCCGCTTTTCAGTCGTTCATCATCCATTGCAAACCCTTTAATCGTAAAATCCTTTACAATTTGATTTGCCCATTTTCGAAATTGCACAGCACGTTCGTTATTTACTTTAAACCCAACAGAAATAATGACTTGTAAATTGTAATGTTTCACTTCTCTATTTACCTGACGTGAACCTTCAGTTTGAACTATTCGGAAATTCCTAATAGTTGCTTCCTCTTCAAGTTCGTGATCAGAAAAAATTTTCTTGATATGTTCATTGATTGTCGGTATTTCTACATTGTATAAAGCTGCCAACATTTTTTGTGTTAGCCAAATGTTCTCATCTTCATATCTCATTTCAAAACTTTGAGAATCATCACCTGTTGCTGCAATATAAGTCAGATATTCTGCTGCACTCGAGCGAATTGCAATATCGTTTTTCTTTTTCACAATGTCACTCCCTTCATCTTTTAGTTCATAGCATGGACGTATATAAAAAACCAAGTGGTTTATCCAATCTATATCTTGCATAACAAACATTATTTTTGACAACTCTTATGCTACATCTTGTGGTTCTTACTACTTCACCATACTCACGTCGGGTTCACCATTCAATCTTTTTAGTTGGAAAGTTGGTTAGTCAGTTGGTCAGTTGGTTAGTTGGTTAGTCAGTTGGTCGGTTGGTCAGTTGGACGGGAAAGGCAAAAAGGATTTAATTATTTCCTGACCAACTGACTACTATCTAGTTTTTTGATTAAGCCACCAAGAAGCCTTCCAGCCTCGTCCGTCTTATTAAATATTTCTTTGTATTTCGTGTCATCTATATACTTCAAATCTTTTGCTAACAAGATTTGATACTTCACTTCTTCAAGTGACCCTCTAGCCATTAGCAAGAATCTATTATAATCTTTGTTTGAGCCTCTTGCTTTACCTTCTACAATATTGCTTGGAATTGAAACCGCTGCTCGTCTGTACATCGCGAAACCTCCGGCTTCTCAGTTGGACAGCAGACGGTTGGTCGGTTGGTCGGGAAAGGCAAAAACTAAAAAAAAGACTTTTCCTGTCTACTGTCCAACTGTCCCGGTTTCTTAGTTAGTCAGTGGTCGGTTGGTCAGCAGTCAGGAAGTTCAAAAGCTTTTCCTGGCCGCTTAGTTGGTCGGTTGGTCAGTCAGGGGTCAGTTGGTCAGAAAACCCTAATAATAAAAATCTTTTCCTGTCCAACTGACTAACTGACCAACTTTCCTGTCCAACTTTCTACACTTAAACTGCAAAAAAAACCGGATGTCTTTATCCAGTTCTTTACTTAATACATAATTTAATTATGTTGGGTCAATCGACAGTTGGTCAGTTGGTCAGCTTTCGGTTGGTCAGGAAAGTCAAAAGCTTTTCCTGACCAACAGTCCAACTGTCAGCTTTTTCTTAGTTGGTCAATAGACAGCTATTTTCATACCAAGAGGTAATACTTCGTCTACATCAAACAACGTGGTCGCTGAGCCTGTATCGATAATGATGTCATCTAACTTAATCTGCTTGCCACGATAGGATAAAATAACAGAAGTATATAGCAACCTATTACGATAATATATCTTCATGATTACATACGGACTCCTAACCAATGCCTGATTCTGAACGAAATTTCTTCTTGAGAGGTATGATATAGAATTATACCTGCATCTCCGCTATAATCCCGGTTTATTTTCTTAAACTCCTTCACTACATCCTTTTCGTTAACATCCCTTATTACTTCCACTTGGTCTATATACTTTACATCATCTTCTATAAAAAAATTCAGTACTTTTACCAATACCCATGTGTTAGGAAAAAGCGTTCTTACTTCTTCCCATTTCATATCAAAACCCTCCCAATTCGTCTTCTTAGCTGATTAATTTCCTACTGCTCTTCTTGGACAGTTGGACAGTTGGTCGGTTGGTCAGGAGTCAGGAAAAACTAAAAGATTTAAAATATTTTCCTGTCCAGCTTCCAAAATTTCTACTTATATGCAAAAAAGAACCGGAAATCAAGCATCCCGTTCACGATAAGCGTTAAAACGCCCGCTAGTAACGGAGCATCCCTTACGTTTATCTCTTTTTAGTGGTACGAAGAGTTTCGTATTCTTCAACAAACTTCCATACAAAGCTCTATAGCTTCCTGGATACGCTCCTCCAAGTCATTTAGATTGTCTGCCTGGGTATGGCACCCCGGCAATGCGGGTACAGAAGCTATATATTTTCCGTCTTCATCTTTTTCAATAACAACAGTGAATTTGCGCTTAGGCATCTGTTTCCACTCCTCTGCGTTATTACTCATAGATGTCTTCCAGCAAAACCATTATACGCTAAAGAAGAAGCAGCGGTCAACAGGTTAAGTGAGTTGGTTGGTCAGTTGGTCAGTTGGTCAGTTGGTCAGCTTTCAGTTGGTCAGCTTTCAGTTGGTCCGGAAGTTCAAAAGCTTTTCCTGTCTACTTTCCAACTGTCCAACTGTCTGCTTGTTATCCTTTTACCATATCATTCTATAACTTTCTGGCTATATGCCACATCTAAGTTTAGACGGTTATTTTTCTTTGTGACATTGTATGAAACAATAATTCGCCTGTCGTCTTCAAATAACTGATATTTTCTTGCAATCTAGTTAGTTGGTCAGTTGGTCAGCTTTCAGTTGGTCCGGAAGTTCAAAAGCTTTTCCTGTCTACTTTCCAACTGTCCAACTGTCTGCTTGTTATCCTTTTACCATATCATTCTATAACTTTCTGGCTATATGCCACATCTAAGTTTAGACGGTTATTTTTCTTTGTGAGTTTGTATGAAACAATAATTCGCTTGTCGTCTTCAAATAACTGATATTTTCTTGCAATAAGATAGCCCATAAGTTCATTCATATCTTCAATTGCCTGTTTATCTCCTTTACAAAGTTTTTCTTCCATTTGCTTTTTTGCCTTTTCTGCTTCTTTTGGAGGGACTATACACATATTCCAAGTTAAGCAAGCTAAGGAGATAATTTTTTTCTGTTCCGAAAACCCTGGCAATTTATCAAGAAGCGGCTGTGCATAATCTAGTATTACCCCAGATAGCTTGTTATCAGTATCGTTTACAGTAAATTGAGCATCTGGAAACATATTATTTATTATTGAATTTTGCAGTATCTTCTTATTGTTATCTTTTGGTTTATGCTTTTTCTTGTTTTTATTAACCTTTTTGTTTTTCTCTAATTTTTTCTTTTTATTGCTCATCTGAAAAGCCCCCTTTTAAACTATTGTTTAACTATTGTTTAACCATTGTTCAATTTTACACTTAAACGGCAAAAAGAACCGTACAGCCAGGGGGACAGTTCCATCGGCTTCCCTTTGGCCCTCCGGGGCCGCTCGAACCGTCCCCCTGGCTTTGGCAGTGGTCAGCTTTCAGTTGGTCAGTTGGTCGGTTGGTCAGGAAGTTCAAAAGCTTTTCCTGTCTACTTTCCAACTTTCCAACTTACCAACTATATACTCACCCCGTCATTTTATCTTCCTTGCTCCTAAACCCAGCTAGAAAGCTCCTTAGGAAGTTTTCTGTCTCGTACTTATTCCTCGGATGAAGCCCTCTTCTTAAATCACTTGTCGTTTCCTCGATTAATTTACTATTTATATCATGGGGTTTGGCTACAAAAATACGTTTATGGTTAGTGGAGTTAACTCCTTCTTCGTCTGTTAATAGCTCTTCAAACAACTTTTCACCGGGCCTGATGCCGGTAATCGCTATTTCAAGGTCTTCACCTGGTTCAAAGCCGGATAATCTTATTAAACTCTCAGCTAAATCCATAATCTTTACCGGTTCTCCCATGTCAAGAACAAAAATCTCGCCGCCTTTAGCCATGGCACCTGCTTGTATTACTAGTTGTACAGCCTCGGGAATGGTCATGAAGTATCTTACCATTTCCTCATGGGTCACCGTAACGGGGCCGCCTTCGGCAATTTGCTTTTTAAATAAAGGTATGACACTGCCTCTGCTTCCCAGAACATTACCAAACCTGACAGCAACAAAATCAGTCTTACTGATGGAATTTAGATGCTGAATAACCATTTCTGCCACTCTCTTTGATGCTCCCATAATACTGGATGGGTTAACGGCCTTATCAGTTGAAATAAGAACAAACTTACTGGTGCCAAATTTATTGGCAGCATCAGCCACATTGTAGGTACCCATCACATTATTCTTGATGGCTTCTTCAGGATTCGCTTCCATTAAAGGTACATGTTTATGAGCAGCCGCATGAAAGACAACTATTGGGTTATGTAATTTGAATACTTGTTCAACTGCCTGTTCATCTCGGACATCTTTGACAATAGGATAAATATCTATCTGAGGATTATTGTTTTGCAGTTCCATCTCAATGTCATAAACATTGTTTTCCGAAAGATCCAGCAGTAAAAGTTTCTTTGGTGCAAAGCGTATAATCTGTCGGCACAATTCCGACCCGATAGAACCGCCGGCACCGGTGACCAAAATAACTTCTCCTGCTATGTAATGAGAAATACTTTCTAAATCTACCTTAACCGGTTCTCTCCCTAATAAATCTTCAACTTGTACATCTCTTATCTGGTTGACCGTTACGTTTCCTTCAATTAAATCGTACATACCGGGAACGGTTCTAACCTTAACTCCTATCTTATAGCACACTTCAACTATTTCTCGTATGGTTTTACCTTGGGCAGAAGGCATGGCTAAAATAATCTCCTGCACGCCAAATCGTTCGACTATGTCAGGGATATCTCCCCGACCTCCCAAGACTGGGTTACCGAGTATCTGCAGATTCTTTTTAGAAGGATCATCATCTATAAAACCGACAAGGTTAATCTGGCCGTTATAGTGATTTTTCAACTCTTTGGTCACCATTACTCCAGCATCACCAGCGCCAAACACTAAGACCGGTTTACCGCCATTGTTTTTTCCGTTGTTTAGTCCGTAATCCCTTACTAACCGCCAGCCTAAACGAGAACCACCAATTAAAAAGATATTTAACAGCCAGTGCAAGATGAATACTCCCCGGGCAAACTGAACATTACCGGCATTAATGAAGTAAACTGCGGCGATGGCAATGACAGTTCCCATAGATACAGCAGTGATAACTACAATTAGTTCACCGATACTAGCATATTTCCATAAGCGATTATAAAGACCGGTGAAATAGAAGGTTAAAATTAAAGTACCTGTAAAGAGTGGTGCCATCATGTAGGCTGATTTTATATGGGCGCTTGGGATATTGGAAATACCGTCAAAACGTAATAGTAGGGCTATGTATAGGGCGAAGATTATTAGGGCGGCGTCGATTAGCATTAGGGCGGATATGCGTTTGAGTTTTGTGAACATGGGAACACCTCTTTAATAAGTTGGACAGTTGGTCAGTTGGTCAGGAATTGCTGGACCGCTACGCCAGGGGGACAGTTCCATCGGCTTCCCTTCGGCCCTGCGGGGCCACTCGAACCGTCCCCCTGGCTCCGCTGTCCTGCGGGGTCGCTCGAACCGTCCCCCTGGCTCCGCTAGTTGGTCGGTTGGTCGGGAAAGGCAACAATAAAGATTTTAATTATTTCCTGTCCAACTGTCCAACTTTCTGCTAACCAACTGTTTTGTCACCCCTGTTTTTCCTATATTTAGGTTAGCGACTACTGTTGATGTTAGGTCTTTGATGTTTGGGATGGTTTTGTTTTTAGAGGTTGTTTTTACCTCTTTGAGTTTGTCTGTGCATTCTAGGAGATAATCTTCTAGGTCATTTTTTATATAGTCGTTAATGTATTGAACGACGAATTGGGCGTTATATGTTACGTAATCGGCTGCTCGGATTTCTTTTCTGCCTCGGTTTATTAGGGGCAGCCAATTGGGTGAAAAGGTTTCGTTCCAGTCTACTCTCAAGAGTTTTATATATTTTCTATCTTCTAATTCCTTTATAACTGGGCGCAGCCAAAATCTCTGGGAGGAAGTGACATGGATGATGTCTTTTCCCGGGTGGCTTTGGTTAATAAGTAATAAAAAAGAACCGCGGCGGGCTTTGAACTGTCTAGTTAGCTCTCGCTCTAAACGGTGATAGTAACCGTTCTCGAACTGATCTAGCTCATTAGTCTTTAATCCCTTGGATTCTTGTGCGTTTTCCGTAGTTGGCCATATAATATTTTTGTTTTGCTGCCATTCTTGTCCTAGTTTTTGCTTTATTCTCCGCAGGAGAGTTTTAACACTGTTGACTGAGATTCCAAGGACGGCGGCCATGCCGTTTCTTCCTACGTTTATGCGGGCAAGCATAGCTGCTTCTAGTTCTCTGGAAGAGAGTATTGACTTGGCATCTAGGTGCTCTTGTGTTTGTCTGTTTTTTTGCATAGTGCTCACTCCCAGAGAAAAATTGGCATTTCGTTTAGTATTCGACAAATGTGTTGGTTTTCCTGCTGGAATGTTGGAAAGTTGGTCAGTTGGTCAGTTGGACGGGAAAGGCAAAAAGGATTTAATTATTTCCTGCTACGCCATGGGGACAGTTCTTTAAGTAGAAAGTTGGACAGTTGGAAAGGAACAACAAACATACTGCGCCATCTTATTAGAAAATTGATTAGGCTTTCCCCTTTCTAACTTTCTACTTTCCGGTTTCCTATGAAAACGCCCTACTTTTTTGAGAGTAGAGCGTTTTAGTGTGAATTATTTAGTTAGACGTTGGTTGCTTTGGTGTTGGGGTCGGTGCTGGCGGAGTTTTGCCAGAAATTTTTGAAGAATACTAGGAATACGCTTAGCATTAAGCCTAACACTGCGGCTATGGCAACGTTTAATTTTTTATTAGGAGAAACCGGTTGTTCGGGAATCATAGCAGGTGAGACTACCATTATGTTGGCTTCACCGATTTTTGCTGACTGGGTTACCTTTGACTCCTGATACTTTTCTAAAAAGGTGTTATAGTTTTCTTTGGACAATTCAACTTGTCTCTGAAATTGCTCGTAAGTAACTTCCTTCTCAGCTAAATCAGCCTGTAGTGCTTCTAACTGCTTTTGGTGTTCCGTAATTCTCTCTTTTATTGCATTTCTTTGGGCTGAGATTGATGAGAGCTTAATAGTGTCATTAGCTAATGTTTGAGAAAGTTCAAGATAAATTGGGTTAACTTCTTCACTATGTAGTTGTAAGTTAGATATGTTATCCAAACTTAAGTTTCCGGTTTCATCGGCAATCTTTTCCATTAACTGGTCGTCCATTATTGATTTTTCGGTAACCAACGTTTTAGGCTGATTAGCTAATTCTTCTTTGGTTTTTCCTATAGCTGCGGTAATAGTTTCTCCTTCTACTTCCAGGTCTACCAGTTGGGTCTTGAAATTAGTCATTTGAGTAATCTTAGAATCAATTTCTTGTCTTAATTCATTTACGCCCCGCGGTTTAGCCAAAAACTCTTTTATGTCTGTAGTGGCTGTGTCTAAGTTTATTTTTTCTTGATCCAACTGCTGTTTAATAAATTCGGCAGACTTACCTAGTTGTTCTTTAGTAGTCTTAGAAATAAAGGCGACAAACTTTTGGGAAAGTTTATTAGATATTTCGGCAGCCAGAGCAGGATCGGTATTCTTTACTTTAATCCTAACTAGATTAGTATCCTGAACCGCCTCTACCGTTATAGCATTGGTTAAGGAACTAATTGTATATTTTTCTGAATCAAGCTTCATATCACTAATTAGCTCTTTAAGAATTACCGGGTTTTTAACCTCAGCTCGATATGTTTCCATAGTCAACTGAGGGTAGCGAGACAAGGAATCTAGCAATGCTTGATATGCGCTGTCTTCTTCGACGTTAAGTTTATTCGGTGATAGTGGGCTGACCATTAATGTTGCTGTTGCTTCATATGTAGGGGACATAACGAAAAAGCTAAATATACCTGCAGCCAATACAGCCAATATGGTAATCACTGCTATAATGACTTTGCCCCTAAGTATGACTTCTATTAGTTCTCGTAAATCAATTTCTTCTTCCATGATGCTCACTCCCTTGGCTGGTTGGATGTTGGTTAGTTGGACAGTAAAAAGTTGGACGGTTGGTCAGTTGGAAAGTTGGTCAGGAAAACCTAAACTAATCAACAGTTTCGTGCTGTTTTGATAATTCATCATTTTAGGACCGCAATTCTTTTAGACGACGGATGTTCTGGATATGTTCCACAAATAGCATTTTTTTGGTGCAATTGCTTAAAATTCGATTATAACTCTCCAAACAACCTTTATTTCACCATAAAGCCAGAAAATCCTTTATGGATTTTCTGGCTTTTAGGAAAAGCATTATCATTTATATTAATTCTTTGCTGCCTTGGCAATAAGTCTGGTGAAGATGTTGTTCCAGGTGGGGGCTGAACAATGACCTGCCGCTGACTAGAAGTTTCTTGTATCGGTAATGGGAAAGCAGGATACAGGTCATTGTACTTTACCGTATCAATCAAGTAAACTCACCCCAGTCTTATTTATAATACCCATAAAAGTAGCTTTATCATCTTTATGCTTTCGCCACTCTTCCGGTGTACATACTATTACATCCAAATCTGTATCGTAATTAATATTAAGCAAAATATCCCTGACAACTTCTTTTTGCTCATCATGTCGTTAATTTTTTCTTCAAACCCAAGTTTGGCGACAATTTTTACCAAGTACTGAAGCATCAAGGTTTCAAGGACATGCGTTGAATGTGTAGTCCCTAAATTGCGGCATAACACCACCAATAATAACGATGTTTTCTACTGTAATTTTCGCAAGTTTTTTCAACCCTTTGCGGGATAGATTCTCGATGCAAATTCTTGGGTCCCTAACTTGCTCTTGTAGCTCTAGACCATGCTGCAGCATTGCTCTTCAAATTTGAAAACCAGCCCTCGTTTTTGGACATAGGTTAATGTCTCTTCTTCCGGGTAAGCAAGAGCGTTTATACCTGCATCAATGAGATGCTGCTCCAGCACTATTTTTTCCTTTCCAAATGGTCTGGCACAGCCAAAAGATATATAGGTTTCAGGGCATATCAATCTGGCTACGGCTGCTATACGCGCTACTTCCCGCCGATCTACCGGCCTTAGGCCGGCCATGGGTGTGCCAGACAAATTTCGCAGTGCTACAAGTACTAAACGGTCAACGCCGATTTGTGCTATTTCCCGTAAGACTGCGTGTTCTCCTCTGATTTTTCCGTAGTGCAGCCCTATTACAATGTGGGGTGCCACATCCAGTCCTACTTCTAAAAGACTCTCCAAGCAACGATAATAGTCCTCAGGAACTTTATCCAGGTGATAAACCTGTCTTATAGTATCTTCATCGCCGATGATATCAAAAAGAACCTGGTCAACTCCCGCATCCTTTAATCTTTTTGCTTGATCTCTGGCAACCAAACCGGTATGTACGATAACCTTTAATCCCGTTGCTGTAATATCGGCTATGGCCGGAATAAAATTATCCAAAGGGACACTGCCTTCCCGGTCGCAGCCGCCGCTAATCAGCAGCCCGCGGGCCCCCTTTCCCATCAGTCGTTCTACCAAAGCAAGCAATTGCCGGGGATCGGTTACCGGCGTCATGCCGGCTAGCATGCGCCCGCGGCAGTGGTCACAAAGTAGGGAACATGTTTTGTCTGTGATACTTACATTTAAAAAGCGTTCTTGGCGGTTAGTAAAAACTACCGTATCATATTTTCTTCCCCCGGGGACGGCAAAGGTAATTTCCGGGGAAAAGTTTCTCTGTCTTAACTCCCAGGCGCGGTCTAGGAGGGCTGATAATTCTTCCCGAAAGTAAGTCTCACTTATCACCATGATTGATACTGTTCCTCCTTTAACCCCTGCCATAACTGACTTTTAATTAACTTGACATCGTCATTATTCGGTCTAAAAGGGTAGTTATACAGCAGTTCTCCGGGACGTTCGTTGCCGTATGGGCGGTTGCAGGCTGTCTCACCCTGTGCATCGGGACACCCAGAGGTCATAAAGGGCAGTCCCGTCTCCACCGCAGACTTTATGTCGGTACCATAATCAACAATCTTGCCGTCCTCGTTAAACTGCATTTGCTGCGGACTGATTAACCTGCTAACTATCAGGTGACGGGCAAGCTGGATGCGCCGGTATTGGCCTATGGGCGGCTGGCTGAGAGTACCTAAAGCACTGCCTTTTTCGGGAAAGAAAGCAAAAAGGTGCGGCACTGCCTTTTGTCGGTTTACCCTGTGAATAGTTTCTACCATTTCCTTTTCTGTTTCTCCCAAGCCCACTATGAGATGAACACTGACATTACCGGGCCCGAATACTGCCACCGCATCCTTTATCACCTGCCAATAATGTCTCCAACTGTGGGGTCCCTCCACACCGGAGCCACGCAATTTGCCGAAAAGTTCCCCGGTTGCCGTGTCCACAGCTATTCCCAAACTGTCCGCTCCGCTTTCCTTTAATTGTTTAATCTGCCTCTTATTTTTTATCATAGTGGGCGTCACCAGGGCACTAATTAATAAACTTGTATTATGTTTAAAACGACTAATGATTTCATTACAGTCAGCCAGTGCTTGGGGGTGGGTAACCATGGCCACACACACTCGTTTTAGTTTATCTTCATCTCTTTTTGCCCGCTGCAGTATCTCGTCTACGTCATAGGTTGGCCATTTGACTCGAATAAAAGTGTTTTCCTCGGGAGATATAACCCTGTTGTTGGCTAATCCACAGTAGGCACAGCGCCCAACACAGCCGCTATCATAACTCAGCAGCAGGTTTAAGCAGTTTAATCTTGCTTCTCGGTAAAAGCTTCCTTTTTTTAGTTTTAAAGTGATGGCGGCGGCCAAACTTGTCTTGGTAAACTTGGGGCTTTCCGAACATTTTATCATACATTTTCCCACCTTTATCTACTACATCATTAAAGATTATTTTGCCTCACCCTGGTAGTATTCCGGAAAGGCAATCCATGTTTTTCTTGCAACAGCGGCAAAGTCATCGCCTAGCCGATTTGGCCGGACTGTTTCAAGATAGCGTCTTTTTCTTGTGCCCCTTATCATGGTTTCCCCCAGAACGGCTGCCCAAGCTGATCCGTAATTTTTTAATATTTCCAGATCATCTTCACTAAGAGCTAGGGCAGATATTTTTCCGGCCAGCTGTCCGGTAATTAGTGCATGCAGGATACCGCCGCCGGTAATGGGGTGGGTAAACCCTCCCGCATCGCCCACAAGGAGAATATTATTCTTCTGAACATTGGGCAGGGGTCCGGAGATAGGTATGAATCCAGATATAGTATCTACGGGCTCGGCACTTGAGAGTATTCCGGTTTTGCTGATGAATTTCGTAAACTGCCGCAATGCTTTGCCAACATCCCCTCCCAATTTGGGGTCAACGGCTACTCCTAGATTGCCTGCCTTCCCTTTGGGGAATAACCAAGCGTATCCGCCGGGATAAGCTTCATCCAAGAAAACCTCAGCATCCTCCAGCGGTTTTCTTAATTTTACAGTATGCTGGGCGGCTGCCGCCAGCAAAGGTCCGGAGTCGTTTATCCACCCAGCTGCCAAAGATCGGGGCCCGTCGGCACCGATAATTATCCTTGGAAACACTTTGACTGTTTCTTTTGCAAGTTTTACTATTACTCCACTGTCGTCTCTTCCTTCAAGCCGAGCGCCCGTTACCAGATTAACTCCCTGCTCCTGAGCTTCCCGGGCCAGATTTCCGTCAAATATCTGCCGTTGAATAATGTAGCCAGGTGCCCTAGTATATACCGCCGGCCGGCAGTTAATATAGGTTTTAATCCCTTTGATTTCTTGAACAATACTCTCTGCATAACTGCCGGAAAACTCCCCAATAGAACCAGGCACGTATTCGCCGCACTGAACGGGAATACCAACAGAAGTCTTTTGTTCGATTAAGATTACCTTAGCCCCATTTCGGGCTGCCCGACGGGCTGCTATGGAGCCTGCAGGTCCGGCGCCAACTACCAGTACATCCGCTTGAATAGTGTCCATAGTATCACCTGTCCAATTCACAATCTACTTGGTTTGCTAACGTGTGCTCCAGCCAATGATAAAATTCATCACATTTCAATAGAGAGGATAGTTCTGTTTGGTTCGAAATGCGCAGTTGAAAAATCCAACCTTCACCGTACGGATCCTGATTTATTAGCTGAGGGTTTCTTGATAGTTGGCTATTAATGCCTACTATAGTACCTGTGACCGGGGCAATGAGTCTGCCTACCCATTTACCAGTTTCAATGGTAGCCACGGTATCTCCCTGTTGGACTCGAAGGCCGATTTTCGGTAATCCCAGATAGAGGACATCACCTCTGGTATCCTGGGCGTAGTCGGTTAGACCTACACGGGCGATGGAGTCTTTAACCTCCAGCCAAAGATGCTCTTTATGGTACAATAGGTCCTTACAAAAAGACCATTCCCCTAATTTCAACTCTGTTCACTCCTATCCTAAGTCAACCTATTCCCATCCCATCCAGAGTAATTGGTTAATATCCATTACTTGTATGGGGGCCTTTTTACGCCGGGCAGCGTCAGTGAGAACCTGAACACACTGCTGGCAGGCACTGATCAGTATTGTAGCCCCGGTATTAAGGGCTTCTTCTATACGCCTCTCTGCAATAGCGGCAGTCAAACTGGCATCAACAGCCTGCAAATTTCCTCCCCCGCCGCAGCAGAGAGCATTTTCCCGGTTGTGCTCCATTTCTACTAAGGTTACTCCGGGAATATTCTCTAAAATGTTCCTGGGGGCATCATAAATTCCGCTGTTGCGCCCTAAATCACAGGGGTCATGATAAGTTACCACTTGGTCGAGTTCCTCGTATTCCGACCAATCTATCCGCTCTTCTTGAATGAGCCAGCTGAGATACTGGGCTGCATGCACCAGCTCAAAGTCCAGATGCTTACCTAAGACCTTTGGATAATGGTGCTTAAAGGTGTGGTAACAGGAGGGACAGGTGGTAACCAGGGTTTTTATCCCCAGCTCTTTGATTTTTGCTGCATTGTGTTCCGCAAGGGACAGAGCTTCACCGTTACGACCGGCACCCAGCAGCGGGAAGCCGCAGCACCATTCCTTTTCTCCCAGCACCGTGACCTTGATACCATTTTTCTCCATAATACTGACGAAACTCAAGGGAATTTCCGCCACCATGGGATAAAAAGATGCTACGCAGCCGACAAAATAGCCCACTGCATTGGATTCTAACGCTTCTATACAGTCAGGGTCATCCAGGTCATCTGCCCAATCCAAACGACCGTCATTGGTGTTGGCGGAGATGTTTTTGTTGCTTTCTATGTTTTTCGCCATTTGTTCAAACACTGCCGGTGCTCTGCCCCGGGCCGTTATGGCTTGCCGCATTTTTTGCCACAGCTCCCGTGTATCTATCCGGGCCGGGCAAACTTCAGCACACCGGGCGCATAGGGTGCACTGAAAAACCCGATTGATATAGGGCTCGGAAAGAAAGTCCTCCTTACCGCCGGCAAATATCTTTTTGCCCAGTGTTATCTTACCGCGGGGCGCTGCGGATTCCCAGCCTATCTCGGCATAGACGGGACAAACGGAACGGCAGGAACCGCAGCCGGCACAGATTCTTGCTTCTTCCGCCAAGCCGCGAAACGCCTGCTTACTGCCGGTCATGGCTCTCTACCCCCTTTGGCCAAATTCGCCGCACCAGCCCCAATGTTTTCATGCCTAAATGATATAGATTTGGCTGCAGCAGCAGCGGCGGCCGGTAAACTTTTCCGGAATTCATAATGTCACCGGGATCCAATAAGTTCTTGCGTCTCTTTAACTCCCGCAGTTTTTTCCGGGAGTGAATATCTTTTACGTAGGGAGTGTTCCAAAAACCGGTCAAGTATGGTATTGCATCCAGCCTCCGGCCAATACTATAAATTTCCCTCATTAAACTGGTGTCACAAAGGTACCGCCATGTCTGCCTCTCGTCGGAAGGATACAGGGTCATGACCACAGCCCCCTCTCGGGACACTACGTGACCGTAGGTAAGCATCTTTACCCCGGCCCGGCGCCCCAATGCCTCTACCTGTTCCACGTAACGATGAAAAGAAGCAACCGGCAGCAGTACTTCAGCACCCAACAGGCAAGGATAAACCCGCATAATCTTTAGAGACTGGAATCTCGTCTCCCACTCTTCCATGGCAATTTCTTGGTCCATGAAAGCAAGGCCGTATTTACTCACGATCTTTTGCAGAAAATCTTCCGTTTCGTCCAGCCCAGAGGAATTTTTTTCTTCCAAATCAATGGCTAGGCTGTGATAATCTCCCAGTTTTTCTTCTGTTAATCCTTTTCTTTTTAAAGAATCATTAAGTAGCTTGCTGTTAAAGTGCATGTTATGAATAATATCCGGCAGCTCACTGACACATTCCCGTGCTGCCTGCAGCAGGGCTTTAGAATTTTCCGCGGCAATCAGGTAGTGACCCATGCTTTCCGGTATAGGCCTTATTTTCATTTCCACCTGAGTAATAATGCCTAAGGTACCTTCACTGCCAGCAAACCACTGCAAGGGAGGGTCTGTTGTCCGGTTAAGACGCTTTATTTCTCCCGAAGGAAGAACCACTTCCAGGGAGCTAACCTGCTCTACCATAGGACCAAACCGGATACTGCCCATGCCGTATCCACCGCCGGACAGCCAGCCGCCAACGGTAGCGGCATTAATGCTTGACGGATATGAGCAGACACAGTAACCTTGTTGGCGCAGGTAACTGTCCAGCTCCGCCCAGGTAGTTGCCGGCAGCACTGTTACTTTTTCCTGGTCCAGGTTAAGCTCTACAACCCCTTTTAAACCGTTTAAATCAATTACAACACCGCCATTTGCGGGCACACAGCCACCCACTGCAGTAGAACCGCCTGCTCTGGGTGTTACCGCCGTCTTATTTTTCGATGCAAAAGTAACAATACGGCTTACTTCTTCAGCATTAACCGGCCTTACTACCATTTCCGGCAGCGGCTTAGCCACCAGTGAAACTAAGAAATTAGGAATATAAGCTAAATCCCTGGTATAAAACTGTCTTTCAAAATAGGACTCGGTATACCGCGGCCCAAAATCCTGCTTTATCTGGTCCAGCAAGGCTGTCCTCCCCTTCCTACAGTGCTAGTTATTCTGCTCTGACTCTAACCGGACCGCTTCTTGCCGCAGCCACCGGTGAGCTGCCTCTCCTGTCTTCAGTCCAGCCAAATCTTCAGCAAGACCGGCGGCTTTTATTACTGCCACCCATCCTGTCCCGTAGCAGTTCTCGTTGATTAACTGGGGCTCATATAGTAAATCTTTGTTGGCTTCTACTATTGTCCCAGCTACGGGAACCACCACTTTACCGGCCCATTTTCCCGACTGCAAGGAAAACAACAATTTACCGGGGACGGCTTTTTTTCCCACTTTAGGCACCTTGACAAAGGAAATTTCCCCTGCTAATTTTTGTGCAAAATCGCTTAATCCAATCCTTACTTTATTGTCTTCCTCTACTTTTAACCAGGCATGGTCCTCGGTATAATAAAGTTCATCGGGCATTTCATACCCTTCAATAACTGGCATCTTTTTCAACACCTCCCGCAGCTAATTTTGACCGCTTCTTCAGCATGGTATGAGCTTCTTGCTAAAGGTAAAGATACCACATGGGAGAATCCCAACTCCCTGGCAATTCTGCCAAATACCCTGAAGGCCTCGGGTGAAATATACCGGTATACCGAGAGTTGGTCTCCCGTTGGCTGCAGATACTGCCCCAAAGTAACGATGTCACACCCCGCATTACGCAGGTCTTTCAATACATCTATTACTTCCGTTTCCGTCTCTCCCAGCCCCAGCATTATCCCAGATTTTGTCCTGATATGGGGATTAATGTTCTTGACCTGAGCCAACACCGCCAACGAACGCCGGTAATTAGCCCGGGGACGTACCCGGGAATACAATCTGGGTACAGTCTCTACATTATGCCCGATAATTTCCGGTCCGGACTCACTTACCGTCTCCAACGCTCCAGCACACCCCTGAAAATCAGGGATAAGTACTTCCACCGTACTCTCGGGAGAGAGTCCGTGTACAGCGAAAACAGTATCTGCAAAATGACTGGCTCCTCCGTCTTCTAAGTCATCTCGGGTCACCGAAGTTATTACCACGTGTTTTAAGCCCAAATGCAGTACTGCTTCGGCCAGTTTGCCTGGCTCATCCATTTTGGGTGACTCCGGCTTTCCCTTTATTACGGAACAAAAACGGCAGTTTCGTGTGCATGTGTCACCCAAAATCATAAAAGTGGCGGTTCCCTTACCGAAACATTCCCCCATATTGGGGCATAACGCCCCTTGGCAGACGGTGTATAACCCGGTTCTACGTAACAGTTCTTCCATGGAAGCTAAAGCATCTGCTTCAGGAACAGGCACTTTTAACCAAGGAGGTCTGTCCCCGGGGTCTTGCTCCCTGCAGTTTTTCTTTCCGGTTAAAAACCTTTCCTTATCCATCCTCTTTCAGCCCCAAATTAGTTATTAGTGGTTGGTGTCTTTCGTTGGTAGAGTTCATCCAAGAAAACCGGTGCCAACTCCACTTGAAAAATGTCTGCAAATTTATCGCGAACCGTCCGGGATACAGCTTCAAAATCTTGTTCCCGGCAGGTAACCTCCGCCATTGAAGTGACGCCGTAACCTGAAATACCACAGGGCACAATCAGCTGGAAATGGTCCAGACTGCAGGCTATGTTAAGAGAAAACCCGTGCATGGTGACCCACTTTTTTACTGCTACCCCCAGAGCGGCAATCTTCCGGCTGCCAACCCATATGCCGGGATAGCCGTCTTTTCGATTCGCTGTAATATCGTAACAGCCAAGGGTGCTAATAACCACTTCCTCTAAGCAGCGTACGAAGAGATGCAGATCCCTGCCCCTCATATTTAAATCAACAATTGGGTACCCCACCAACTGCCCCGGACCATGGTAAGTAATATCACCACCACGTTCCACCTCACAAATGGAAATACCCTGCCTTTCCAGCATTTCTTCAGCGGCCAGGATATTTTCACGTCCGCCGTTTCGCCCAATGGTGAGAACCGGAGGGTGTTCCACCAGGATAAGGGTATCCCGGATAACCCCTGCTATCCGCATTCGCTGCAGTGTTTTTTGGATCATATAGGCCTCCGTGTAATCGGTAAAACCAAGATCAAGCAAATAGCCCTGCGCAGTCATGGCGTTCCTCTCTTTCCCCCCAGCGTAATCATTTGACCGCCGTCATGGTACTTAAATTCCCTGCAGGTGGATTAGCTAACTTACTTATCATCTTTATTAGCAGAGGAACTTTTAAATCGGTCTGGCGTTCGAATTTACCTTCCTTAGCTTCATTTAACTGTCCCAGTTCGTAACAGGTTTTGTTATCTATATCTATCAGCAGTCCCGGCAGTCCAATTTCCAAAAAATCCTGTTGGTGCTTTGCATAAAACGGCTCACAGCAGCACCCGACAAAACCTGGCCGCCCTTGTTCCTTGTACCGGCTTAAAACCGCCTTCAGGTGTTCAAAACTGTTTATGCTGATGGGTATCATACCCGCATCTTGGGCCAGTTGGTATGCCTTGCCCACGGTACATTTGCCGCATTCAGCGCATCCATCCTGCTTGCGCCAACTACAGGAAGTCAGCTTGGCGCAATAAGGCAAAAGCAGGGGAATTCCCTCAGCAGCTTGGATAGCACCGCCATTCACCATGGTAACGGCATTGGCTTCCGGCGCAGAAAACCCGTTTTCCAACAGTTGAGCCCTGGTGAGGGCACCGCGTATTGCAGTACAGATATCCTGCCAGGTAACTCCAGGTATCTCCACTTGATGCTGAGCAAAAAATTCCTGTACCACCTGCTCCAACCGGTTGCCTTGACAAGGGCAATTTTTCAGCACCGCTTCTAAATCATATATAGCCCTGCCGGGATAAGCGAAAAAATCACCGCTAATCAAAGCGTATTTGATGTAACCTCCGGCAATGTCAACCATCAGGGAAACTCTGATCATGCCACCAGGTGCTTTGTAAATATGGCGCAATTCTTCTCCATGCAATGATGACTTTTTTACCCCGTACAACCACCGGGGCGAGGTAAACTTCTTGGCTGCTGATTTAAAGAAGTTTTTTTCTTTAGGAAGCAGGTCTCCGGCTCGTACATCTATGTCAAGTGCCCGGCTGAATCCCGCGGCCAGAGCATCTTTTATCTTATCTACGGGCGGTACGTATCCTAGTTCCCGGGCTACCGAGGTAATCCTTTCCCTGGCAGAAGCTATCTCTTTATCCTTGAGCTTTTCCGCGGGAATGCGGAGAGCGTGAAACATGGTCTCTATATCAAAATCCACCAGCAGAGTACCCTGAAAGAGAAAAGCATTACCTTTTTCTGTGCCGCCCATGCCGGAAATTTTACGACCATTTACTTCAATATCGTTATGGGGCCGAAATTGAGCACCAATTCCCAGATTCCGCAATCCCTCTATTAAACCCCGACTAAGTGCAGAATAGACCTGTTCAACATTCCTCAATTTCGATATCATGTTTTTTTGCGCAAAAATCTCCCAACCCAACTGTTTCTCATCCCAGTACAGTGCACCGCCTCCGGTAATGCGCCGGTTTATCTCAATTCCCTGCTGCCGGCAGTAATCCTCTCTGACTTCCAAATCCACAGCCTGATGGTAGCCAATTAAAACGCACCGGGGACTAAACTGTAAGAAACGCAGGGTATCGGGCACATAATTCTCAGCACGGGCAGTCAGTATCGTATCATCCAGCGCCATATTTTCAGCAGCACTGCAAATACCAGTATCCAGCAGCCGCCAAGTGTCAGTCATGATAGATGCCTCCCCAAATTTAGTCAGCGGAAAATGCCTTAATACACTCCTTGACCAGTGTCACCGTATAAGCCATGGCCGGTCCGCCGCCAAAAGCTATGGCTACGCCGGAAGCTTCCAGAACTTCATCGGCCTCGGCTCCTGCTGCTATAGCATTATGCACATGATGGGAAATACAGTATTCGCATTTGATATAGACCGACAAAGCTATAGCTATTAACTCTTTGTCCTTTGTTGATAGCTCTCCTTCCGCAAAAGCCGGAGCCATCAACGAATTAAAACCTACTGCCATGTCGGGAGCTTCTTCACTAAGCCATTCTATCCCGCCGACAAAATCCTGCATCAGTTTGTGCGGGTCTTTACCGCCTCCGGCTGCCAACGGGCGACTAATATTGGGCTCCTCCATGCGGAATAGGGGATGAGGATTTTCCAACAGTTCCCTAACCCTGCTTAAAAACCGGGCCGCCGGTGCACCGTCCACGGCACGATGGTCAATGGACAGACTCAAGGTCATACGGGGCCGTCTTTCCAGCGTTCCTTCTTTCAACACCGGTTTTTCCACGATGGTGCCAATACCCAAAATTGCGGTTTCCGGTGGATTGATAATGGGCGTAAAGCCTTCCGCGCCAAACATACCAAGATTAGTTATGGTAAAAGTGCCGCCTTGTAGTTCCTCAGAATCTAATTCGCCGCTACGAGCTCTTTCGGCTACTGATTTAATTTTTTCCGAAATATGGATCAAGGACATCCTATGGGCCTGATGAACAACCGGTACAATCAAACCGTCATCCAGGGCAACTGCAATGCCCAAGTTTACGGAATCAAATATTTCTATCTTATCAGCGGACACCCGGGAATTCATTATTGGATGTTCCTTCAGGGCTTTAGCCACTACCACCGCAAGAAGGTCGGTGTAGGATACCTTGTCGTTTCCCTGCTCTTGAAAAGTGTTGTTAAGTTGCTCTCTTAGATCCTGGAGATTGGTAAAATCCACTTCCTGCATAATAGTTACTCTGGCGGAGTTCCGGCTGCTTTCAGACATGCGTTCAGCTATAATACCCCGCATGCCTTCAAAAGGAATTTCTTCAGGTTGTTTTTCCAATTCTTCTACATAATTCTTTACGTCCTTTTCGGTTACCCTGCCGTTAGGACCGGTGCCGTCTATGTAATCAATATCAATTTCTTTTTCTTCGGCTAAACGGGCTGCTCTAGGAGATATCTTTCGCTCATTATCTAACCGTACCGGTTGAACTTCTTTTTGAACCGGCTGCTTATCTACTTTTTTTGTCTCCTCCACTTCACTTCCGACTAATTCTGCTTGGGCCTCCTCTACCACTGGCTGAATCTCTTTTTCATCCTCTCCTGAGTCGGCGATAACGGCAATAGGAACAATAATGGGTACATTTTTTCCTTTTTCAGCTAAAATTTTATACAAAATACCATTGGCCGGAGCTTCCATAACATTAGTAATCTTTTCTGTTATTATTTCTACCAAATCCTCACCTTTAGTTACCTCTTCTCCTTCCTTTTTGAGCCACTTGGCAATCTTCCCCTTTTTCATTGTTAGGCCAAGTTTGGGCATGAGTACTTTTACTGCCATAATTTCTTCCTCCTTTACACATTAGGTTAATTTGAATAAACCCTGACGGGCCGCCATGTCTAAAGTCTTTTTAACATTAACCACTAGGGGACCGTCGGCCTTGAGTTGAAGTACAACCGTATCCTTGGGGCCCACCTCTATTTCCCGTTCACCATCGACGGCGATAACACAGGTTTCCTTTTTTACAATCACCTTGTCGTCAAAGTTTAAAATTCGATAGTCGGATATGGAAATTGGCATAATTAGTCCAGGTCCCAGTGTCGCCAAAACCTTGGTTTCACCCTTTCCCAACTCCACCACTATACCGTTGGGGTCTTGGGGCGACAGCGGGTACAATCCACCAACGATTGATGCTATGCCTATATTGAAGGCTTCCCCACGGGTTGCCACAAACTTGATTATTTTCTCTTCATCCCAAATTGCTCGGGATCCTACAAATTGTTCTCTTAAAACCACTGCATCCACTAAAGCCAGATCAATTTCTTGTCCGTTAAGAACAATGCTGATCCTTTTCATTCTGTCAGCGGCGGCTTCCCAACTGATCTGTCCGGTTGCCACTAGTGCTGCGGCCAGCCCGGCCGTAGTACCTTCTACCATGGCAGGAAAAACATTGTTGGTCCCCGTGGATACCGGAACCAAAGGAACTTGCCTGCATCCTTTGGCAACTATTCGGTTGGTCCCATCTCCGCCAAGAGTAATAATACAATTAACCTTAAGGTCATCCATTAATCGTGCGGCAGCCAGGGAATCCTCCTGCCCCCAGGTTACGGGCATATCCAGATAGTCCACCTTCGTCTTTAAACTATATCGCCCGGTAAGCCCCTCTAAAGCCTGGCGGCCAATACCAAAATAGTCGGGCATAAACAAAACCTGCCCCACCCCAACCGCATCCAGTCCCAATAAAATCCGCCTAACAATATTAACTTTTTCTATGTTGTCAAATACGGTGGCATGAGCTACCAACCGTCTAATGTCTTTTCCCGACGCCGGATTGGCAATAATTCCTACTGTAGACATAACCATCCCCCTTATAAAGGGGAAACGGACGGCCATATTTCGGCCGCCCACTTTCCCTTACACTCTTTAAACCAGAGATTTAACAGCCGCTACTATATCTTCTTCTCCTGGCAGGTAAGCATTTTCTAAATTGCTGGCAAACGGAATAGGTGTAAAAGGAGCGCCAATACGCTTAATAGGAGCATCCAGATAATCAAATCCTTCTTCTACCACCATAGCGGCAATTTCTCCGCCAACTCCGCCTATCTTTACTGCTTCATGTATTACCACCAGCCTGCCGGTTTTCTCTACCGAATGCAAGATTGTCTCCTTATCTAACGGCTGCAAGCACCGGGGATCTACCACTTCAATCTCGATACCTTCCTCTGCCAGAGTTTCCGCAGCAGCCAGAGCCTTATGCACCATCATGGCGGTAGCCACTACGGTGGCATCTTTACCTTCCCTTTTAATGTCTGCTTTACCTAGCGGAATGGAGTATTCTCCCTCGGGAACCGAACCGCTGATTCCGTACATCATTTTGTGTTCGATAAACACAACGGGATTGTCGTCGCGTATGGAACTGATCAGCAGCCCCTTGGCGTCAGCCGGAGTAGAGGGCATCACTACCTTTAACCCCGGTATGTGGGCGATCCACGCCTCCAGACTTTGGGAATGCTGGGCAGCAGCCCCCAGGCCGGCACCGCATGCGGTACGAATAGTCATAGGGATTTTTGCCTTTCCGCCAAACATATAGCGCATTTTGGCGGCTTGGTTGAATACTTCATCCAAACATACTCCCAGAAAGTCCATAAACATTATTTCGGGTACAGGCCTTAAACCGGCCGCGGCAGCTCCCACTGAAGCACCAATGATGGCTGTCTCGGTAATGGGAGTGTCTAATACCCGCTCCGGGCCAAATTCATCCAACAACCCTTGGGTTACCCCAAAACAACCTCCAAAGATACCCACATCTTCACCTAATATAAATACGTTGGGATCTTTGCGCATTTCTTCTTTTAACGCACTGTTAATAGCTTCTAAAAAAGTAATTTCCGGCATATTTTCACCCCTCCGTTCTTTTTATTCCGAAATTAATCGCAATATACGTCTTCCAAGAGTTCCGACTCATCGGGCAGAGGACTTGATTTGGCAAAGTCAATGCCTGCTTGAATTTCCTTCCTTATTTCATCCCAAACAGCCTGGTCTTCTTGTTCGGTCAAGACACCCAAATCCAACAGACGTTTTTTAACACGGGGAATGGGGTCCTTTTTCTTCCATGTCTCAACTTCTTGCTCAGATCGATAAACGGTAGGATCACCTTCAAAATGACCGCGCCAACGATAGGTTTTACACTCTATCAGCGTAGGCCCGTCTCCCTGGCGTGCACGTTTGACCGCTTCTTCAGCTGCTTCAAAAACAGCAAACAGGTCATTTCCGTCCACGCTGATACCGGGAATACCGTAAGCAGATGCCCGGTCCGCAACATCTTTGATATTTTGGTGGTACTCCTGATTCATGGAAATACCGTACATATTATTTTCACAGATAAAGACGGCGGGCAGTTTCCAAATGGATGCCAAGTTCAAGGCTTCATGGAGAGTACCCCGGTTAGAAGCCCCGTCACCAAAGAAGCATACCGCCACTCCATTGTCTTTCCTGTACTTATTGGCAAATGCTGCGCCTGCTGCTAGAGGCGGCCCGGCTCCGACTATGCCGTTGGCACCTAAAAAGCCCAAAGTCATGTCAGCAATATGCATGGAGCCGCCTTTTCCCTTGCAATAGCCTGTTTTACGGCCAAGAAGTTCAGCGTACATCAGCTTCACATCGCCGCCTCGAGCTATCAGGTGACCGTGTCCGCGGTGGGTACTGGCGATATAATCATTGTCCCCCAAAATAGCAGTAACCCCTACGGCTGTTGCCTCCTCACCAATATACAGGTGGACAAAACCGGGAATTTCTCCATTAGCAAAGAGTTCCACGGCGTGCTCTTCAAATAATCTGATGGTTATCATTTTTTTATAAAGTTCCAGCAGTTTTTCTTTGGAAAGCGTCATTTTTCCCCCTCCTTAAATTTCAGTAAACTCGAGAATCACTACCTGAAAGCCCAAACTCAATCTACCTCAATACTTACTTCCACTGCAGCATTGACCACCACAATGCTATCCTTGGCATCGCCCAGCTGGGGTACGAACATCCCCGCTACTTCCATTCCTCCTTTCGTAACATCAATTGTTTTTTTGCCAAAGGGAACCTGGGCTAAAACTTCATTATGGCCAACTTTATCCGGATAAGGTGCGGCTATAGTTACCTGGACAAACATTTTATTAAGGTCTTGCAGACCCATTATCTCTGTAACGCCGCATAAACAACTCCGTGAGATTGCATCCTTTACTGCTTTTTGGGCCGCCTTGGTAACATCCTGTCCATGCAGATCTGCGCCGGTTCCCAACTCGATTATGTAACGTTTTAAAGTCACTATTTCACCTCCCAAATAAACTCGTTAATAATATTAAAATGCAACTTCAATGCCAAGACCGAAATAATAGATAAAACGTGATGGGGCGGGGGCTTGCCCCGAAAAGTGATGCTTACGGAATTATGCTGCGGACAGCTATAACTGTTCGATTTAAGAGCATCATTCCTCGCAAAGACCAAGAAGCCAAGCATACATTGGTTTCTTGGGATAACTGTCCTGGTTGCGAACACTTTCCGATTTCGAACACTTTTTATGCTCCTGACGCAGGCTGAACGAGCCGATGTTTCCTTTTTGGTTAAATTTAAAATAAATGCATAGGAAAGTCCCAAGCAGCAGAAGAAAGAAGTTCAAAGTCTGTTGGAACTTTACAAAATACAGCAGGCATAAATATTGCACGTTATTATGAAGAGCTTGTAAAGGAGTTGGTTGAATATGGTGCTGTTATATGATTTAGGCCGGATACCCTGGCTGGATTCCCAGGTGTTATATCACACTTTCCCAAGAATTGATAGAGAAGGGTTAATTATTTGCCAACCGGACTCAAATTATGTCAGCATTGGCTTTCACCAGGACTTATTGCAAGAGGTTGATGTGAATTACTGCCGGCAAAACGATATTCCCGTCTTTCGCCGGGAAGTAGGCGGAGGTACGGTTTACCTGGATGAAAACCAAGTTTTTTTTCAGCTGGTACTGCATAAAGATAATCCTTTAGTACCATTGAACCGTACCAGGTTTTACAAAAAATTTTTACAGCCCATGATTGATTCTTTGAACCGTCTGGGTATTAAGGGTCTTTTCAGGCCCCACTGTGACGTTATTGTTAACAACAGAAAAATTTCTGGCAATGGTGCCGGGGAAATTGAAGCATATTATGTTTTGGTAGGAAACCTACTGCTGGATTTTGATTTTGAAACCATGGTCAGAATTTTGAAAGTACCCGATGAGAAATTCCGCCGCCTGTTGTTGGAACAGATGCAGTTAAACATGACAACAATAAATGGAGAATTAAAGGCAAAAGCAGATCCTGCGCTGGTAAAGGAAGTCTTAATCCAGTCCTTTTCCCGTGTTTTGGGTCCATTAAGCTCCGGTGTTTTGGACAGCGCCTGCATAAACAAAGCTAATTATCTAAAACCAATGTACACTTCCTGGGAATGGCTGACAGAACCGGGTAAACAGTTACCTTACCGGGAGGTGAAAATCAGAGAAGGTGTCTACGCAAGGGCAGGACAGGTCATACTGCAGGGGGTACCGGTTAATATGAGTCTCATCCTAAATAATAAGACGATAGAACACCTAGAATTAAACGGCACCGATAACCTGCAGGAAACCCGTGAAATGCTAGTACATCTGTTGGTCGGTAAAAAAGTGAGCCAAGCTGGTCTAAAGATGGAGCTAAAGAAACTTATTACAGAAACAAAGCTGAACTTACAGAAAAAAGAATTAGAAGATCTGCTGTTACTTATTGCGCTCAGGCACCAATAAGTAACACTTACTAGATTTTGGGATAATAATGCAACTTTTACGGTGATACGATGATTTTGATATTCTCCTCTTTGCGATTTACCAGTTCCTCAAAGCCCTTTTCTACAATATCATCAAGTTTAATCTTGCCGGTAATCAGCGGTTCCGCATTAAGCCGGCCGTCGTTTAACAAATCTATTGCCGTGGCAAATTCGCCGTAATATGCCAGGGACCCGATAATGTGTTTCTCTGTTGCCACCACGTCAAAGAAGTTGATACTGCTCTCTTTTTCAAAAATCCCAACTAAAACTGCCTTCCCACCGCTTCTAATCACTTGAACCGCCAGCGGTCCGGTGGTCTTATGCCCAATACATTCTATAGATACATCGGCACCCAGCCCACCGGTGAAGAAAAGTATGTTTTACCAACTCTGCGGAAACATAATGCCCTAATTTCTTACAGTGGTCATTTTTCGTATATATTAAATCTTTAACAAATATAAAAGGAGCACTGTTGAAAGTGCCCCTTACTGTAGTTTATTTTTTGATTCCGTACTTTTTTAATTTATCATATAAAGTATTACGTCCTATTCCTAAGGCCTCGGCAGTTCTTGAAACATTCCCGTCTAGCTTTTCCAGGGCTTGTTGGATAGCCCTTCGCTCCCATTCCACCAAAGGTACAACCTCACCGTTACCAACCCCAACAGCTGGAGTTGACCGAAAATAGTCAGGTAAGTGCTTTATCAACAGGGTGTCTCCCTCACCTAAATTGATAGCATGTTCAAGGATGTTCTCCAATTCCCGAACATTACCCGGCCAATGATAACTTTCAAGAATTTCATAAATTTTTGGCTGAACTTGTACTATTTCCTTACCCAATTTTATTGATAATTTATGGATAAAATAATTGGTAAGCAATTTTATATCATCTACTCTTTGGCGAAGCGGCGGAATCATTATCGGGAATACGTTGAGCCTAAAAAACAAATCTTGACGAAAATTGCCTCTTTTGGCCTCTATGGAAAGATTCTTGTTGGTCGCCGCGATAATTCTAACATCTACCGGAATAACCTTATTACCTCCAACTCTAATAACACTTTTTTCTTGTAAGACCCGGAGAAGATTCACCTGCATATCCAAGGGCATATCCCCTATCTCATCCAAAAAAAGGGTCCCTCCGCTGGCCAATTCAAATTTGCCGGGTTGTCCACTACGCCTTGCTCCGGTAAACGCTCCTTCGCTATAACCGAACAATTCGCTTTGTATCAATTCCCGGGGCATAGCAGCACAATTTACACCGATAAAAGGTCCCTCTCTCCGCGGACTTCCATTATGAATGGCCTGGGCAAAAATTTCCTTCCCAGTTCCGCTTTCTCCCATGAGCAAAACTGTAGAAGGACTTCCAGCAGCCAATTTCGCCTTCTTAATAACTTCCATCATTTGCGAGCTCTCACCAATTACGTCTTTAAAACGCAACCGCGCTCTAGCCCCAGCCATTTTATTCACAATTTTGTGAACTTTCTTGATTTCCCTGAGCGTTATAACTGCTCCAACCGTGTGATTAGCTTCATCTATGATGGGTGTAGCACTAAAGGTGCAGTGCAGCCTACCCTTTAAAGAATCCAGTACCAACTCTTCCTCCAGACAACCAACTCCCGTCTCCAGTACTTCTTTCACATGACAACTCCGTCCAAAAGTATCGAAAATATTTTTGCCGATTAGTTCACTGGGAAGAGTGCCGATTATCTTTGCCGCTGCTGAATTAACATGGGTAATACGACCTTTATTTTCAACCGATAACAAGCCTTCAGAGATAGAACCTACTACTGTTGTTAAATGTTTGTGGGCTGCCGCTAATCTTTCCTGAGCTTCTTCTTTACGGATTTGATTTTCTATCGCTCGAACCGCAGCCACAATCATTCCTAATGTATGAGAATGAACTCGATCTTTAGGTCCGGACATATTTAGACAGCCAATTATTTCGCCCGAGGGATCACGGATAGGTGCACCGGAACATGTCCATGCATGATGTTTGTTACAATAGTGCTCAGCGCCCGAAACCTGAAGAGGATTACCTGTTGCCAAAGAAGTGCCAATAGCGTTGGTGCCCACAGATGCTTCTGACCAATTGGCTCCTGGAACAAAATTTAAAGTTTTGGCCATTTCCAAAATATCCGGGTCACCGATGGACTCAATAAGACGACCGTTGTTAGTTATCAATACTACAATAAATCCGGAACCCTGTACACATCTAAACAGTGTCTCCATAATAGGTCTTGCAATATCCAATAGTTGTCGTTTTTCTAAAAGAAGCTCTTGTAATTCTTCACCGGGCAAAACATCGTAACAGATACCGTTAAGATGAGTTACTCCCATATTTTTACATCGCTTCCATGACTCAAAGATTATTTTCCGTACATGGCCTTCTTGAACTTTCCCCGCAAGCACAAAATTACTCCAAGCCTGCTTAATCATATTTGCTTTACCCATGTGGTATACTAAACTAGACATAATTGTCCTCCCTCTCAAAATTAGCATCGAGAACCTGCCATAGGGGATTTGAAACGATGTCGTGCCTATTTATGACTCCCTGTACACAGTAGAACCTCCCTTCCAAATATATGATTATCTTTTAGAAGTATTACTATTGTAGGTTGTTCGAAAAGTCCACCGCAGGTAAAGAAGACTTGCCAACTTGTTGGCTTAGTCGCCCTTATACCTCCCTAGAGGAATGCATAAGCTTCAGGGAGAAGCGCGAATATCTGCGCACTATTTAGTCTTTTTACTGTTGCAACTTTATTTTTTCTGATATTCTCAATTTCTTTACTGCGCGGTATCTTCATATTGTCAGGACTTGTAGTCATTAAAATATCCTCCAAAGGTAATTGTTACGAATATTATAACACAAGTAAGTAAAAATTCCATTATTTGGGCAATTTTAAGGGGTATTGTTCAGGAGGAGCAACCTCATATACCCTTTCGGCTTAGGAAGTAGGATCTAGGTTAAACAAGTCCTTCAGTTCCGCATTGGACAGCTCGCTGAGGCTGTGTTCGCCTTGGGATACCGTCAGTTGGGCGAGTTCTCTTTTTCTACTCATCATGTCATTGATCTTTTCTTCAAAGGTGCCCTGGCTAATTAAACGATGTACCATCACCGTCTTGGTTTGCCCGATACGATAGGTTCTATCGGTGGCTTGGTCCTCCACGGCAGGGTTCCACCATAGGTCATAATGGATGACATTGGTTGCAGCCGTTAAATTCAATCCTGTGCCCCCGGCCTTCAGGGAGACAATCATAATGGGACAATCAGCTTCCTGTTGAAAACTGTCTACCAACCGATCTCGACCTTGACGGGATAGACCGCCGTGAAAGAACAAGGGCTCAAGCTGCAGCTCTTCTCTGATCAACTGTTGCAGCAGTTGGCCCATCTGCTTGTACTGGGTAAAGATGAGTGCCTTATCTCCTGCGGCCAATATCTGTTCTAGCAGAGCCACTGTCCTTGCGGCCTTGCCTGAATGATCCTTATCCATCTGGCCCTTTTTGGTGTACTGTACCGGGTGGTTGCAGATCTGCTTTAGGGCAGTCATCAGCTTAAAAACCATACCCTTGCGAGCAATACCCTGGCTTTCCTTTATCTCAGAGAGCATGCTGTCCACCACCTGCTGATACAATGCTGCTTGCTGCTTGCTTAAATAACAATGTTCCTCTTTGACCACTTTAGGCGGCAGGTCTTTGATGATAGTCTTGTCGCTTTTTAGCCTGCGCAGCAGGAAGGGAGCCATGACTGTCTTAAGTTTAGTAATTTTATCCATATCTCTATATTTTTCGATGGGCCGGGCAAAACGTTGGGCGAAATCCCGGCGCCTGCCCAGATAGCCTTCGTTAATAAAATCAAAGATGCTCCACAATTCTACCATCCGATTCTCTACCGGTGTGCCGCTGAGGGCAATATAGCTCTTGGCTGGTATGGATTTTACGGCTTTAGTCTGGCTACTGTCGGGATTTTTAATATTTTGAGCCTCGTCAATAACTACCAGTCCCCACTGATGTCTTTTAAACTTGGCTGCATCCCGGCGCAGAATACCGTAGGATGTAATAATCACATCCGCATTCTTTGCGGTCAGTCTGCGGCCGGCTCCGTGATAAACTTCCACCTGCAGCGACGGGGCAAATTTACTGCATTCCTTTAGCCAGTTGCTAATCAGGGCGGTAGGGCATATCACTAGAACGGGTTTTTCCGACCAGTCCTCTTCCTTGAGCTTTGCAATGAGTGTTATTACCTGAATGGTTTTTCCCAGTCCCATATCATCAGCTAAACATGAGCCTAAGCCTTTGATAGTGTTGTTATATAACCAGTAGTAGCCTCGCTCTTGGTAAGGGCGCAGTGTGGCCGTTAGGGCTAGTGGTAATGATGTTTCCTTGGTCGTACCCAGATCCCGCACCCACTGCTCGAGCACTTGGCCGGGGTTGAAGACCGCACCTGCAGTTTCTCCCACTACTGCAGCCTGCAGTACCTCCATCGAGGAAAGCTGCGGCGGAGATTGGCGCAGTTTTTTTAAGATACCGCTGACCTCCCCGGGCTCTAGCAGTAGGTACTGATCCTTAAATTGCACTACACCTGAAGCGGACTCTACTAACCGGCTGAATTCTTCTTGGTTGATGCTCTCGCCGCCAATGGATACCTGCCAGGAAAAATCCAGCATTTCATCTAAATTTAAATAGGAAACACCTTTGTCACTTGCACTGTCTGTTTTAGCTGCCAATGCCAACTGGGGAACGGTCATTTTCTGCAATTCTTTGGGTATAATTACTTTAATCCCCAACAGAGAGCATATTGTTTGGCCCTGGGTGAGGAAGTCAGCCAATTTTAGGGAATCTAGATTAGCCCGCATTTTACCTTTGTTTTTCAGTAGTTTTTTCAATACGGGAACATGCTCCCCGGCTATGGTCATCTGTCGAGCCACTTCCCGGCGAACGTATTCTACGGGCTGAGAAAAAAGCTCTTCTTTGTCAGTATAAAAGACTTCTTTCAACCGCAGCACCGGTGCCAGAGAATCACTTTTATCTTCGACTTTCATTCTGAGAGTAAACTTTTCCTTACCCGGTTTCGGCAAGCCGATGTCAATGACCGGAGCAATATCAGCCGGACGCAGGTTAAGCCACCCCAACCAATCAGAGATAGCTTTAGCGGTTTGCTCTTCTTCAAATTTTTCGGAAGCATAGGGTTGGCCGGCAAAAAAAGCCGCCGCTGTTTTATCATTAGGATGCATTTTAATACCGCAAAAGCGGTTGACTAGGTAAGTCAGCACTACTGTCAGTAGTTCTTCAACGGCCTCGGTCCCTTCAAGGACGGTTTTATCTTTTCGGCAGAACACAAAACCGAGGGGCATTATTGCTGCCAGGTAATCCACAATTTCCTGCAGCTTGTCGGACCTGTCTAGCGGTTTATATACTATGTAGAAGCTCTCCGACTCCTGCTCAAAACCTCTTAGTGCCGGTATGAATGATGAGGAAGTGGCCAGTGCCCGCGCCACCGCAACAACGGCGCGAAGAAAATCCGCTGAAGCCGCACGGTTCGAGGCTAGGTCAAAGGGCAGAGATAAAAACAGTTCTAAAACTGAATCCAGGGGAAGCCGGATTCCTTTTTTCCTTTTATTTACCAGACTTTCCTCTACTGGCAGCAGGAAGTAGGTTGTTTCTTCTTGCCCGCCCAAAGAAAGCAGATAGCGGGACGGAAAACGGTCGTTACCGTAAGAAACTGAAACGGGAACTGAGAAAAAGTGAAACTGGGCCGCATACGGCTCTCCCTGTTTATTTAGCAAAAAATTCTTCCACTGTTTGGCTGGGGGATAGATCAGCGTCATAAGGGTATCTTTAAAAGAAAAGTTACTTTCCTTTAGTTCCAGTTGTTCCATGGAGCGGGCGATGTTTTTGTATGCTTTTAATAAGATGCCTTTGAAATTGTCGTTTGGATAAAACAACGGGTTGTCTTTTAAAAGGGCAAAGATGGACAGGCTTTCCTTACTGGCTGCTAGGGCACTCAAGTCTACTGATACTGCATTGGTCTGTTCATTTAACTCATCACTCTGTTTTGCATCTGTTGTTTGGTAATCTGCATTTGTTACTATTTTTACCTGCTGATATGGTATGAAATTTGGCAGGCCGCCAAAATTGTTCGCAACGACGAGCTGTTCGGAAGTCCGGGTGCTGCCAAAACCGGCTACCTGCATTAACCTCTTGTCGTCCAATTGCCTCAGTTTGAACAAAATCATGGGATCCTTGTCAATTTCATTGGCGATAATATAGTAGACAGCAGCCAAATGTTTACAAGAATTAGCCCAGTCAGGGCAAGAGCAATTGGCTCTAATGTCATCCCAGCCTGTAGGTAACAATGCTATATTCTTTTCTTCCAAATGCCCGAGGATGGTTTCAGGTAACCTGCCCATAGACAGCTCTGCTGCCAATGCCGGATCTTTGGTTACTAACTGCTCCACTACTTTAATTTCTTTCGGTGTCAATTCTGTCAGCTTGATAGCAACCTTATAGGGTTTTGATCGGCTTCCCTGAACCCAAGCTGCTACCTGACCATCATCTATTTGGATACCGGTCACTTTGCCGCTGTTGGCATACCGTCTCCCCCGCGGCAGGCGATTGGTATTGAGATCTATTCTTTCCATTGCTTCCACCCAGGCATTACCCCACCAGGTATTGCCGTATTTGCTTCTTCGTGCCATGATAGACCTCCCAATATATTCATTATTTTCACTGCTGAAATTTAAAAGAGCTGCTGCTCGGCAAGAAGGTAAAGGTTTGCAGTAATTCCTTCTGATTCAGCAAAACGATGTTAAATAGATTTCTTTTCTAAGACTGTCACGAACTTGGCTACCAGCTGGGCGTCGAACTGAAGGCCTGCACATCTTTTTAGTTCACTGACAGCGTGCTGGTGGGATTGGGCTTTCCGATAGGGCCGGTCGTTGGTAATGGCATCGTAGGCATCAGCCACGGCCAGGATACGGCATTCTACGGGTATCTCTTCACCTTTAAGTCCAAGGGGATAGCCGGCTCCGTTCCACCATTCATGGTGTTTAAGTATCCAGTCAGAAATAACAGCCAGTTCCGGTGCGGATTGGGCGATACGGTAACCTATTTCAGAGTGCCGTTTCATTTCGCTGAATTCCTCGAAAGTGAGGGAACCGTTTTTAAAAAGAATGCGATCGGGTATCCCTACCTTACCGATATCATGAAACTGAGCCAGCAGCCGCAGATCCACCCTTTTTTGTTCGGGTAATCCAACGGCTAGAGCCAAACCCTCTACTAAGTCCTGTAACCGATCTGCATGACCTTCGGTAATAAAATCCCTGGCTTGCAAAGCGCTGGTTAGGATTTGCACTATAGCGCTTTTGGTGCTTCGCCCCCGGTGCAGTTTTTCACGGTACATGTTATCATCGGCTGTGGTAAAAGCATGGCGAATAAAGGCTCCATCACTACTCAAGGCATAGCCAATAGAAATACTTAAGGGAAGTTCCATGTGGCTGGCATTATAGGTGTCGATGGCCTCTCGAATTCGCTGAGCGGCGTTGGCTACCTTATCTTCTTCATTGGTTAAAAGCATCAGGGCAAATTCATCACCGCCAACCCGGGCTGTTGCCACAGCTTCGGGAACGGTTTCTTTTAATACCTTGGCGGCGTTGATTAGCAGTTGATCCCCGGCGGCATGGCCCATAGTATCATTGATGAGCTTCAACCCGTCTAGGTCGCAAAGTATCACACCGACAGGGCCTTGGCAATCTTTTTCCAACATATCTAACTCTCGTTCAAAGTAATTTCGGTTATAGAGCCCTGTCAGGGTATCATGGAGACTGATATATTGCAGCTGCTCCTCCATCTGCTTACGCTCAGAAACATCCCGAGTGTTTAAAACAACACTGGTAACCTTTCCGTCCTTATCAATTACGGGATTTCCTACAGTTTCCAACCATTGATAGCCGCCGTCGGCTTGTTTATAGCGGTATTCAGTTTTTCCAGGCGAAGCGGTGGCAACACTCTTGTTAAAAGTAGCAAGTACTCGCTGTCTGTCGTCGGGATGGACGGGTTCAAAAATGGATGTGCCGATATGTTCGTTAGGCCCATAGCCAAGTTGGGTTTTGGCAGACGGGCTGGAATAGAGAATATTACCTTCTAAATCTACCTGGCTTATCACATCCAGCATGTTATCGGTCACCAGCCTCAACTGCTGCTCTTTATTTCGCAGGGCTTCTTCCGCCTGTCGGCGCTCTGTAATGTCGTGAAAGACCATCACCACACCGTTAATATTACCTTTATCATCCTTAATGGGTGCGGCACTGTCGTCAATTGGAATCTTCTTTCCGTCTCTTCTTACCAACAAAGTGTGGTTTGCCAAGCCAACAATTGTACCCGTACGCAGCACCTTGACCACAGGGTTTTCCACCCTGATGCCTGTATCTTCATTAATAATATTAAAAACCTCTGCCAATGGTTTGCCTTTAGCTTCTTCCTGTTGCCAACCGGTCAGGTTTTGGGCTATGGGATTCATGAAGGTCACAAAACCTTCTTTATCCGTAGCGATTACCGCGTCGCCGATACTTGTCAGCGTCGTTAACAACCACTCTTCATTTTCGCGCAGCTTTTTATCCATGTCACTTTTGTAGAGAGCCATTTCGATGGTGGTGTGCAGTGCTCTTTCCTCAAATGGTTTGATGATATAGCCAAAGGGTTCGGTGATTTTCGCTTTCTTTAAGGTTTCACGATCGGAATAGGCTGTCAGGTAAATGATGGGGATATTGAGGCGGCTGCGGATTTCAGCGGCAGCTTCGATGCCGTCCATATCGCCTTTCAGCATAATATCCATCAAAACCAAGTCCGGTGCGTGTTCAACCGCTTTGTCTACAGCCTCTTCACCTGATGAAACAACAGCCGGCACCTGGTAGCCTAGGCTAAGCAAACATTGTTTTATATCCAAGGCTACGATACCGGTATCCTCAACTACCATAATATTTATCGCCATCAAGACACCCCCCTAAATCTAATTATATATTCTGAGCCTTCAGCTTTATTTAATTCTATTTCGCCTGATAGTTCGTCTTCGGCTAAGGTTGTAACCAACTGCAAACCCAGGGACTCCGTGTTTTTAAAGCCTAAGCCTTCAGGCAGCCCAATACCGTTATCACTAACAATTAATTCAATCTTTCCTTCGCTCACTGACCGTAGTATAACCTTGATTTCACCGCATTGATCGTGTCCAACATTTTCAAAGAGATTTGCATGCTGGGGAAATGCATATTTTAAAGCATTGGATACCAATTCATTAATAATCAAGCCGCATGGTATGGCATTATCAAGCCCCAAACGGATATCTGCAACGTCTACTTTCAGTGAAATCTTTTCCGGATCTGCCCCGTAGGAGCGATAGAGACCATTTACCAAGCTGTAGATGTAGTCGCCAAAATCAATTTTGGCTAAATCGGAAGATTGATAGAGTTTTTCATGCACTAAAAACATGGATCTTATCCGGTGCTGACTTTCTTCCAGCAGCTCTTTCTGTATTTTATCGTGACTGTGTCCGGCCTGTAGTCTAATAAGGCTGGAAATAACCTGCATATTATTCTTGACCCGATGATGGACTTCCCTTAAGAGAACATCTTTTTCTTGTAGGGAGGACTTGATCTCTTTTTCGCGCTCTTTTACTGCCTCAGACATAGTGACGAAATCTTGGGCCAACCCGCTAAACTCCTGATAGGTATTGGTTTGTAAGGTGGAATCGTAATTACCGCCGGCAATTTCTTTGGCTTTATGGGCCAGTTCGGATACCGGACGCAGCACCTTATTCAAAGTCAGTAAGGCAATTAAAATTGCTGCCAGCCAAGCAAAAATGGTCCCGGCCAAAAAGATAGTTCTTGCTTTACTGACGGGAGCGAAAACCTCGCTAGTAGGCTGGGAAACCATTACCGACCAACCGGTCCGCTCAATGACTGCTGTGCTGGCCAGCATCTCCCGTCCCTGGTCATTATAGCGATAAGTTCCTCTGTCAGCATTAGATTCCTGCTTATTGATACTAACTCGCTGAGAAACATTCTGTTTGTTGGTATGTGCAATATATGTCCCGGCCTGGTCTGTAATGCTAGAGAAACTATCCGGGCCAAACTTGACGCGGTCGATTATGCTAGTTAGCTTACCTAGATTTAAGTAACCTACTACAACTCCCTGCCCAAGAAACATGGAGACGGTTAAGGTGGGCTGGCCGCTATGGGTGGAAATAAACGTTTGGGACCAATAGGGCTGTCCGGTCGCTAGGGTCGCTTTGAAAAAATCCCGTCCCATAACAGTGGTGCCAAGGTAGTCCCGATTAAAGGGGGCAACATATTTCACATCTCCCCTTGCATCAAGAATTTGAATCATATCAAAGAATTGATAGTTTTCTACGATTAAGGACAGATAGTCATCAAGATGCCGATCATTTACCAAACCGCCTTCACTAATTACTGCTTGAATTTGTCTTAAAATATTTATTGGTTCAGATAAGAATTCTTCCACTTCACCTGCAATACTTTTGGCTAACAAACAGTTTCTATTGGCAATTTCCTCTTCCCAATGCTTTGTTAATACCCTGAAGGTAAAAAAGTTAAGGATAAAGACCAGCACTAATAAAAAGATAACAAAGTGAACCATCAATACTTTTTTTAAACTGATCCTATTTCCCATCTTGTTCCACCCTTATGAATTGACCTTCCTTGACAGTAATCAGGAAAACATCGCGAACGGCATCGCCAAAGCGGTCAATTGCAAAATCTCCCTGCAGGCCATGAAAGGTACGCTTTTCTATTATGTAATCTTTCAATGCTTGTGAACTGTGGTTGTCAGTGGACGCCAGTGCTTCTAAGAGGACTTGGGCTGCTTCGTAACCAAAAGTCGCACTGAAGCTGGGCTGGTTTCCGAACCGAGCGCTATAGGCGTCCACAAATGCCAGGTACTCTTCATCTTGGTTGCCCACCTTAAGGGGATGGGCAAAAAACACTCCTTCCCCGGCAGGGCCGCTGTACTGCAGAAAATCATCGGTCATAGCCCATGTGCTGGAAATGACGGGGATTTCCTGGTTCAGTTTTCTTAACTGCTGGCTAATAGCAGCTGTGTCAATGGCACTGGCACTAATTATTATGGCATCAGGCTGTACACTAAGTAATTCTTGGGTTAAATCAAGAAAACTTTTCACGGAGCGGCTATCAAAAGGCTTTTTCAATATGCATTCTCCGCCTAATGCTTCAAATTTAGTTTGGAAATTTTCATGCCACTCCCTGGTAAAGGTGGGATTGGATATATCAAAAGCAGAAGCTACCCTCTTTATCCCCATTTGTTCAATTGCGTATTCGGCTAATTTATCGGTCTCCGGTTTATTAGCAGGAAACACTCGGAGGAAGAAATCGTCCAGGCCGGTCAGGCTGTTTGTTGCGGTGGTGGGACTGATCATCAACATCTGCTCCTTATTCATCAGCGCCGCCACTGCCGCTGAGGGAGTGCTTTGCATGTGCCCGATAATGGCCACCACTTCTTCGTTAATAAGTTCTCTATCCACAACTGCGGCAACTTTCGAATCGTTCTTGTCATCTTTAGTAATGAGCTCCACAGCCTGCCCATTTATACCGCCGCTATTATTTACTTCCTCAATAGCCAGAATAACACCATTACGCCCGGACACACCAAATTCAGATAGGCGTCCGGTTAAAGTGCCGGAGAATCCGATCTTGATGGGCGGTTCAGTACTGCTGCAGCCGACAATAGACGACAGCACTAACAACTGAATAACGAGAATAATTAATGAAAAACTAATTTTTGATTTCATCATATCACTCCGCAGATTTGTTCTTAGAGTAAGTTCATGGTTGAACCGCAATTGACGGCTGGGTACTTATTGGCATAACATTCTGAACAGACAGGCTACCCAGCTAATTAAGCGGATTTTCGACATAATTATGCCGTTTATTCTTCTATTCAAGAACCATGCCGAAATTCCTTCAAAAATTAGATGAAGGGGGCAGACTTTGCAACTACCTGCTGGTGGAAGCTGTTGAACATAATTTGGTTGTAATCTTGTTGGTTAATAGGAAAGTTGGACAGTTGGAAAGGTTTAAAATCCTAACCAATTGCCCAACTTTTAATTGGGATATTCTCTTTTGACAGGAATGTAGTTTGCTTTGGTAAAAATGTCTAAGCCAAGCTAATTTTAAACTATTTATACAATCCTTTACGATGGGCACCTAAATAGTTGACGCAATATTCATCCTGCCCAAGCAGGGCACGGGATGCGTATACTGCACCCATCATTTCTTTATCTAGAGGATCGAGAATATAGCCATCCATGCCGGCAGTCATGGTTTGAATGAGGAATACCCTGTTTAGAACTTTACGATTGGGGAGGCCGAAAGAAATATTACTGAGGCCGCAAATTGTGTGTACGCCGGGATAACTTCGTCGAATGTAGCGTAAGGTATCCATCACTTCAAGACCGGCTTCGTCTCCGGTACTAACCGGCTTAACTAATGGATCAAGATAAATTTGTTCTTCTTTAATACCATCTTTGGTTAAGTTGTTTATCAGTTTATCTATGACACGAATGCGATCATCTGTGGTTTCCGGCATGCCTGCATCGTCCATACACAGGGCTACTAACTTTGGCTTGTATTCCTGGGCTAAGGAAATAATGTTATTATAGCGCTCGCTTTCTGCGGTGATGGAGTTAATCATCTGTTGTTTGCCATTTCCTTTGGCCGCTGCAAGTCCTGCTGCCAGGGCTTTTTCTGATGGGCTGTCAATACATAATGGGGCATCACAGGCTTGTTGAATGGTTTCTACCAACCACTGCATTGTCTCAACTTCGTTAAAGACTTGGGTGCCGCAGTTAACGTCCACGTAATCAGCACCGACCTCAATTTGTTTAAGGGCTAAGTCTTGAATTAATTTAGCATCTTTCTCTTGTACAGCAGGCTTTATTGCTTTTCTGCTGCTGTTAATCAGCTCGCCAACTATCAACATACTTTTTGGCCTCCTTGTTTTTCATCCTGCCATTGGGGACGCCCTACCGCCATCACTTCTATTCTAGTCTCGATAAACAACTCTTCCTCCCATCGCTGGGAAGTATTGCTGTAAACATCTTCTCTTGTTACTGTTACGTTTACTTCCACCGCGCCAGCTCTTTGTGCGCTGTGGAGAATATATTTTTCGCCTTCGCTGGCTGCATAATCCACAGCGTCTGCCAATTCCAGAAAGTCTTTTCGCTCCCAAGGAGCATGTATAATAAATCCACCTTCCGGGGAAGGTCGTATTAATATATCAAACTGCTCCATAACCTGACCGGTTGCTGCTCCCACTGCATTGGCAACTTCCGCGTGTTCAGGAATTATCAGCTCGGTATTCAGCAGTTCCGCTACCTGGGGCATAAAATTCTCTACCGGCGCACCAATGGCAATAATTGGTTTATCCAGTTTCACCATACACTGAAATTGTTCAGTGCTAATACCCAAAACACGCTCAACAAATGGCTTTAACAGGGGTTCTTTTAAAATATCTGTCCGGTAACCGATATCATTAAGTAGTGACTGCAGTATCACCCCGGCTATTCTTCGTTCCACTGCTTTTAAAGCCTGGTTGGTAAATTGGTCCAAATCCCTTTTTAAACGCCAGGCTTGAATACGTGCGCCTACTTCAGCTCCCCGGCAATCCCATTGGCTATAATCCCCACGCACATGGAGTAAATCAGTAGGCGTGAGAGACGCTCTGGCAACAATTTCACGATCCACTAAACTTTTTAAACCCAGCATGGAAACGTCTTTCCCCGAAAAAGCAGCAATTTTAAATATATTATGGGGAGCGATGCGGAGAATTTCAATCAGCTGTTTTTCCATCGGCGACAAATTATCCATATCAGGCTGTCTAAGTAGAATATAACAGTCGCAGGGCTGCCCCCCTGATACCTCTTTGGTTTTTCTATCAGTAGTCCAAACATGCTCCAATTCGTCTAATAAATGAGGATAAAGATTTACCCCTACACTCAGGGGCCACACCCGCTGGGGGCCAATCTTCAGCTCACCTTTTTCTACCCATAGCTCACTGTCGCCTCCTACACCAAAGGTGCTTATCCTAGCTGCATTTACTCGGGTGAGCAGACCCCCTACTGCAGCCCCTTCGGGATTGAGCATAGGCTTTCCCGCTTCCAGAGAAGCCACATCCGTAGTGGTGCCACCGATATCCACTACTACAGCGTCCTTCCTTCCGGTAAGGAAGGTAGCCCCGATAATACTGGCCGCCGGCCCGGAGAGAATGGTTTCAATCGGTTTTTCTCTGGTAACGCTTTCGCTCATCAAGGAACCATCTCCCTTTACCACCATCAAGGGAGCCTCAATACCGTAAATATTCAGTACTTTCCTAACAGACTCTAAAAGTTCTGCAATTGTAGGCAGCAGTCGGGCATTAAGTACTGCGGTGACTGAACGTTCGTAAAATCCTAATGCCGTAGTAAGCTGGTGGGCGCATACCACTGGGATATTGAGAATTTTTTGTGCTTCATCCCGGACCATCAACTCGTGAACGGGGTTTCTGACACTGAGGTAGCCGGAAACTGCCAGGGCATCTATCTTCCCTTTCATCGCCAACAAAGCCCGACGGACTTCCTGCAGATTCAATTCCTGCTTTTCTCTTCCTTTAATATCATGACCACCGGGGGCTTCCATCACATGGCTGGTAGGGATTGGACCCTCAAGTCCATGTCCCAATAATAACAGCCCCACTTCTCCGCCTTTCCCCTCAACAATGGCATTGGTAGCCAGTGTAGTTGATAAAGCCACTAATTTGATATTTGAGAATAGCTCCTCAGGAAGTGATTGGCTTTTGAGAATTTCTAGACAGTTTTTAATGCCTACTGTCAGGTTTTCATGGGTCGTTCTTGCTTTACTCTTGGCCACCACCAGTTGGGAAGAAAGGTCTACCAGTACTCCGTCTGTATATGTGCCCCCCGTATCTATCCCCAAGGCTATGTTCCCATTAAGCATTGATTAGTTTTTCAACCAATTCAGTAGCTGAGGCAGCATCCGGTGCATAACCGTCAGCATCAATTTCATCGGCAAACTCTTTGGATACAGGGGCGCCGCCAATCATAATCTTAAGGCCATCCCGCAGGCCTTCTTCCTTCAACACCTCAATGGTTTCTTTCATTGCCAGCATGGTAGTGGTAAGCAGAGCTGACATACCAACAATCTCTGGTTTGTACTCCTTAACGGCTTCAACAAATTTTTCAGGCTCTAAATCAGTACCCAGGTCAATCACCACGTAACCGCCGCTTTCAATCATCATACCTACCAGGTTTTTACCGATATCATGCAGGTCACCCTTAACAGTACCTAAAAGTATAGTTCCCTTTACCTGCACCTCGCCTTCCACTAACAACGGTTTAACTAATTCCATACCGGCATTCATGGAACGGGCAGCCATTAATACTTCGGGTACGAACATTTCACCATTTTTAAATCGTTTACCCACAACATTCATAGCGGGAATATAACCTTCATTAATAATGGATACCGGCTGCAGTTTTTCTTCAATAGCCTTACGCGTTAACTCAACTACCTTATCCATTTCTCCAGCCATTACAGCACTTTGAACTTCCTCAAAACTAAACATCATTTCATCCTCCTCAAATTACTTTTTTCTAGTCTTAGTTCATCTTTTCTTATATTATATGATAATTCCCTTGGTAATCTTTTTACTTATCTAGGGCATTTTTATCCCTTTTAATTATGAGGAAGAATAAATAAGTGACACCTGTGGCCTCAGGCACCACAGGTGTCACTTATTTATAAGGTTCAGGGCCAATTCCGTTGCCTTACGGGCATCGGGAGCATAGCCGTCAGCCTTGATAACTTTGGCATAGTCCTCGGTAACAGGGCCTCCACCTACCAGTACTTTAACCCGGCTGCGCAGGTCCTGTTTTTCCAGTTCCCTGATGGTTTCCGCCATTGCGGGCATGGTGGTAGTCAGCAGCGCGGACATGGCCACAATATCCGGGCAGTGTTCCATCACTGCCGCAGCAAAGTCTTCAGGGTACATATCCACCCCCAGGTCCACTACCTCCAGGCCTGCACCACGCATTAACATTGTTACTAAGTTTTTACCGATGTCGTGCAAGTCTCCTACTACGGTCCCTATCACTACTTTGCCTCCATATAACTGATCTGCATGGGATAAATAAGGCTTTAAAACGTGCATCCCTGCATGCATGGCCCGGGAGGCTATTAATACCTCAGGAGTAAATATAAGATCGTCGCGAAACTTATCACTGATAATGTTCATAGGGGATAACAGCCCTTCCCCAACAATTTCCTGGGGGGCTATGCCGCTGTCCAAAGCATCTTTGACCAGGGATTTCACCCTGTCGGCCTGTCCTTTCAGCAATGCATCGGTTATTAGTTTGAGGTCAAAATTTCTCTCCGCTGTCATTTCCATCACTCCCTAAAATATCATAGCGCCTTCTGCCTGAATTGGCTGGGGGTCACACCTTCACTTTTTTTAAAAACTTTGGTAAAATACCCTGGGTCATCAAAGCCTAGTTGGTTTGCCACCTGCATTACATTGAATTTTGGGTTTTTCAACAGGGTTTTGGCTTTTTCCACCCTCACCCGAGTTAAATATTCCATGAGAGTACACCCCATTTCCCGACTAAAGATGCGACTTAAATAGGAAGGACTTAAATATACGGCCTCGGCCACATCTACCATGTTAATTTTTTGCTGGAAGTTCTGCCTGATAAATTCGGCAGCTTTTTGAACTAGCTGTAGATTTTTACTGTTGCCGGCTTCCTCCACCCACCTGATGAAAGTCTGCAGTTCATTTTTTATACAAAGGCATATTTCACCCGTATTATTTGCATCCATAAGGTAGCGATGATACGCGGCATTTAGCTTTAATACATCACTGAGCACCGCTCCTCCCTCTACAGCAGCTCGGGATATCACAACTAGCAGCTCAAATACCCTGGTTTTAAAAAATTCTATGTCGTCAAAGGACTTTTGGATAATATCAACCAACATTTCATCTAACAAGCTGGCCGCTTGTTCATATTCAGCATTACGTACCTTGGCGGCCAACTGCTGCTCCTTATCCAGAGAATATAAGCCCATTGACCGCGCTTCAACTTTTCTTACCGCTATCTCGGCCTTCTTTTTGGCCTGTGTAACCTCACCCAGCAAGGCTTCCTGCTCTGCTATCTGCCGCCGTTGATCTAACACTGTCATACCGGTTTTCATAATTTGATTGGCAACTATAAATAATAAATCGGCAGCAGCCTGGACCCTGTCTGCGGAAATTACCTCCAGCTGTGCAGCTGTCTTTTTAACTTGGGTGAGGTCAACATTAAGACCTGTCACCATTATTTCAATTTCTTCCAAGAAGTAATCTTCGGGTTCCCACATTAATACCTGGCCACAGATAATAGACCCTGCATACACCTCGTCAATAAGAATAGGAGCTGCCCAGGCTATCAGCCCTGCATGGCACCGAAAAATATATGGCACACCGTACTTGGAAGCTTCCAGCCCGGCCCGAGCATAAGAACGCTGGCATTTTTGAATGCCTTTTGAGTCGGAATGAACCATCTGACAAAAACAGCTGTCCTCGATGCCCTCTGAGGGAGTAATCATGGTGCGCCCCTCTTCGTCAACCAACAAAGCCTTGAGGCCGGTAGATCGGGAGAAACTACGCAGCAGTTTTTCAAATACTTTCTTTTCAACAAACTGGTACAGCCTTTCTGATGGTTTGATTCGCTCGGTCATAACCAACTACCTTCCCCTAAATGTATGTCCCAACCGTTTTGCAGCTTGCTGTCAGGCAGCGCCTTGTATAGCCCGATGATACTCTTTTTGTAAGCGCTACAGGTTAAGAAAGTTTCTCAGAATGGTCTTTCCCACAAAATCGTTACCAATAAGCTTTTCGGGATGAAACTGTACACCATATACCGCCCTGTTCCGGCACCGCATGGCCTGCACCGGGCAAAGGTCATTAGAGGCCAATACTTTGATTTCGTCAGGTACAACGGGAATGTGATATGCGTGATACTGATACACGCTGAAATTTTTCGGCAGACCGCTGAATAACGGGTCTTTACCATGCAGTTTAACGGCGTGAAATCCTTCTTCCATTATCTCGCCCTCCAAAGGTACCCACTCAGCTCCGTAGGCCAGGCCGATAATCTGGTGACCGGCACAGATGCCCAGAAGCGGAATACTGGTCTCTCTTATCAGCTGCTGTTCATGTGTAAAAAGCGGAAGTTCTGCAGGTTCCCAGAAAGTGCTTTGACGTCCACTGAGAACAGTATGGCTCACATTGCTTTTTCTAATGTCTTCCAAGCAAATATCTTTAAAAAATGTTACTTCCGTCCTAACCGGAACCGGTGATGCTTCAGCCAGGGCTTTTTTGATTTCCGGTATCCCACCGAAACTATCTCTTTGAGGCTCATTATTGATAATCAAAACCTGTTTATTCTTCACTGTTTCTGCCTCCGCTAAAGTAATGTATGTAATAGATAGGCCTGGATTTTTTAAAAAATGGGGAGAAGAATATGAAAATATCCCTCCCCTTAGATACTGCCCTTTTATTTAGAAAGTTTTTTACTTAATAAAACCGTTATCCTTCAGCCAGGTCTCAGCAACTTCTCGGGGTTCCTTGTGCTCAGAGTCTACCAAGTAGTTGAGGTTAGACATTGTAGCATCATCAAGCTTTTCAGCAATGGGAGCGAGAATGTCTGCAATTTCAGGCGATTGGTCCAGGGTGTCTTGACGTATCACGGGAGCAGCGTTATAAACCGGGAAGAACTGCTTGTCATCTTCAAGGTTTACTAGGTTAAATGATTTGATGCGGCCATCGGTTGCAAAGCCCATAGCTGCTTGGACTTCACCGTTTTTCAATGCGTCATAAGTAATCCCAGGATCCATAGTAGCTACTTCGTCAAATTCAAAACCATATTTCTCATAGACACCTACGAGACCGTCATCTCGGATGCTAAACTCGTGGTCTGTGGCAAACACAATCTCTTCGTGGTCCGCCTGATTCGAGTAGTCTGCAAGGTCAGAAATAGATTTAATAGCCAGTGCGTCCGCCTTTTCCTGCTGCATCATGACAGTATAAGTGTTATTGAGCGGTGCATAATCCAGCCATACCAATCCGTTTTCGGCATCTGCTGCTTTCACAGCATCAAAACATTCCTGAGGATCAGTCAAAGGTTCATCATTCTGTAAGTAGCTGATCCAGCCAGTCCCGGTATATTCCCAATACATGTCAATTTCACCGGATTCCAGGGCTCCGCGTACTACGTTGCTGCCTTGCAGTCCAGTGTTATCAACTACCTCATAGCCTGCATCTTCCAGCGCCAGTAATGTCATTTGACCTAAAACAAGTTGTTCGGTAAACTCCTTGGAACCTACTGTAACTGTACCCTTAGTATCTCCTTCTTGATCACTCTGGGACGCTTCCTGACCGGAGCAACCGGCCACCAGACCAACTAATAAAAACACTGAAATCACGAGTACTAAAATCTTAGACTTTTTCAATTTAAAACCTCCTCATTTTTTATACCATCAAGAAGCATCAATAACCCTCTGATAGCATCATGCAAGCAACTACCCAATACATCAATCCCTACATTAGTCAAACCAGCAAGGCCGCACAATTTGTTACATAGAGGCTAAGTTTTCACTACCTTATCCGCAGGGAATCCTCTATCAAGTCCAGTACCTGGTCCAAAAAAATTGCCAGTAGTGCGCTGAGGATACCGCCAGCCACAACTAACGTATTGCGACTAACTGATAAACCGGTTACAATCAAATCACCCAGCCCGCCGGCCCCGATAAAAGATGCCAAGGCAGCGGCACCTACAGTAATAACAACTGAGGTGCGAATCCCGCCCATAATCACCGGCAGGGCCAAGGGTAATTCGATACGAGTCAAAATGTGCAGATTACTCATGCCCATTCCTCTGGCGGATTCGATGATGCCTGGTGAAATATTCTGAATACCTGCCGAAGTGTTACGTAATATGGGTAGCAGGGCGTACAACCAAAGAGCAAAAATAGCTGTGGAGAATCCCCTGCCCAGGTAGGTGAAAAATAACGCCAAAATCGCTAAACTGGGTATGGTCTGGGCAATGTTAACTATATTATCCACTATGGAAGCCCATTTAGAGAAAAACGGCCGCGTTATCAAAATTCCTAAAGAAACAGAGACAATTATTGCAGCTGCAGATGCTACAAAGACCATCAAAATATGTTGCTGATAGGCTTTGGTGATTGTTTCGAAGTTCAACAACCGGGCCGCCATTTTCCCACCGGGATAATTTACAAAATAAAATATTGTAGCGACACTTAACAAAAAGCTGACTATGATCCAGATCAAATTCCGCCTATTCATTATCCTTCACCGCCGAAAAGATGTCGTCTACGGAAACAGCACCGCGGGGCTTACCTTCCTGGTCCACAGCCAATGCATATCCCTCACCGTAACCGAGCATGATGGACAATGTATCTCTTAAAGTGGATTTTGGGCCTACAAGGTCATGGGCTGGGGCATAAATATCCTTTACGTACTCCCCTTTTCTCTTAAGGTCAGTATTGGTGACAGTGCCAACCAACTTACCTCGGTCATCTACCACCAAGGCTACACCCAGTTTATCGCCTGCTACCGCTTCCACCACTTTTGTCTTACTGTCTCCTTCTGCTACTTCCGGAGGCCTATAAAGATCAATATCCTCAACTTTGATTAAGTTCAGACGCTTTATAGAACGGTTTCCGCCTACGAGACTGCTGACAAAATCGTTAGCCGGCATACTTAACAGGTCGTCCGGCGTCGCATACTGGACCAATTGGCCGTAACGCATGACGGCGATACGGTCACCCATTTTAATTGCTTCATCAATGTCGTGGGTAACAAATATGATGGTTTTTTTCATCTGCTCCTGCAGCCGCAAAAACTCATTCTGCAGGCGGGCCCGGGTAATAGGGTCCACCGCACCGAAAGGTTCATCCATCAGCATGACGGGCGGATCGGAAGCTAGTGCTCGTGCCACGCCTACTCTCTGCCGCTGCCCGCCGCTGAGACCTGAGGGCCGGCGCTTACTATAAATTTCCGGGTCAAGGCCTACCAAATTGAGCATCTCTTCTACCCGCTGATGTATTTTATTCTTAGGCCACTTTTTTTCAACCAAAACGGTCGCAACGTTGTCTGCAATGGTCATGTGGGGAAATAAGCCTATTTCCTGGATAACATACCCGATACCCAGCCTCAGTTCAATGGGATTTATGTCCCGATTGTCAACGCCGTCAATGTAGATATGCCCTGAGGTATGTTCAAAGATACGATTGGTCATTTTCATGCTGGTAGTCTTACCGCATCCGGAAGGACCAACTAAAATGCATATTTCTCCTTCATGCACTTCCATGTTAAGATTGTCAACAGCCAGGTGATCGCTGCCGGGAAATTGTTTAACAACATTTTCGTATTTTATCTTTATCAACTAACATCCTCCTCCCAATCTAGCTTTGCTGCTTTGTCAAGGAGCGCTCTGCCGCTTTCAAACCATAATCTGCAGCTATTCCCAGCAGTGAAATTAAGATTGTACCGGCAATAATCATATCGCGGTAAGTCCGAGCGATTCCACGAAATATCAACTCACCGAGACCGCCGGCACCCACTGCGGACACAATAGCTGCAATACCGGTAATCATTACCGTAGCAGTTCGCACACCAGCCAAAATAACCGGTAGAGCCAGTGGGATCTTAACCTTCAAAAGAATTCTCCGTTCTGACATTCCCATCCCCTGTGCAGCCTCAATAATTCCCTTATCAATCTCTTTAATACCAATATAGGTATTGCGAACAATGGGCAGCAACGAATAAATCACTAACCCGATGAGACCGTTGAGGAATCCGGTGCCAAAAATTGGAATGAATAGGGCTAACAGAGCAATACTGGGAACCGTCATCATTATCTGGGTAAATGGCAGTATGATACTGGCTAACGCTGAATAGTAGGAAGATAATAGACCCAGTGTAACTCCTATCACTATAGCAATAGCAACTGCCAATAAAACAATACCTACATGTTCAAGGATCAATTCTAACAGCAAGTCTTGGCGCGTGATAAAAAAATCCCATAGTGTTTGGTTCAATCAATCATCCCCCCTTTTATTCCAGATAATTCCACTAGCTATACAATAAGCAATTCTGCTGTATCCGGAAAATTCCTGTTTTTAGTAATAATTTTCTGATTATTATTTGGAATTCAGACTTCCAAATGCCATTTTTGGCTAATGGCAGCCTGACAAATTTACATAAAGGGTTAACTTCCGGATAAATCTTCTCCTTTGATGCCTGGATACTTTTTCCGTAATTTGGAGCGAAGCTCTGCACTTACCAGATTGGGTTTATGTTCCGCCAGAATTTCACTAACCATGGCATGGGTTCGTGCGGCTGTATCTTGAGAACCGCTTTCTTCCCAAGCAATACGAGTATTACGATCTGAAACTTCAGGGAAGAAGAACTCATTCTTAAAATGCTTCATAGTATGGATGTCTGCCAGGAAATTGCCTGCAGGGCCTACTTCTTTAAGCCGGTCAACGGCCAGAGTTTCATCGCTGACTTCTATTCCTTTCATTACCCGAAAAATGTTACCGATGATTTCACTATCTGCAACCATCTTCTCGTATGAGAAAACCTGGCACATCTCCAAAAGACCTACGGCATCGTGGATATAGTTGCAACCGGACAAAGCAACGGTCATGCCTGTCAGCGCACTTTCGTAACCTGCCTGAACATCGTTGGTCTTGGAGTCGGACATACCACCGGTTCCATACATGGGGATCTGATAGTATTGAGCCATCTGAGCCAGGCCCGCATTGACCATTGCGGATTCAATGGCACCGCCAACATAATACCCCTTCTTTAAGTCCATGATACTAGAGGTTGAACCGTATAAAACTGGAGTTCCGGGGTTAATCAACTGAGCCAAGATGATACCGGCCAGGGATTCAGCGTTATTTAAAACAATAGTGCCTGCTAATGTTACCGGCGATGTGGCACCGGACAAGGGTTCTGATGGAATTGCCAGGGGCAGCCCCTTATTGACAACTTCAATCAGGAAATCAGTATAAGTACCGTCCATTACTAAGGGACTAACCATTAGAGTAATAAATGAAACGAAAGGACGTTCTCTCAATTTATCTTCGCCGCCGGCGATTTGCTCAGCAATGGCGATAGAATCTTTTAATCCCTTCATGGTGTACATACCGCCCATGACGTGTTTGCGGCAATTAGTAAGAGCCCAATAAAAACGGTTAATATCAGCATCTTCATCGGGTACATTCTTGGGATAAGTATTTACTACATAAAATGCTACATTATCCAAGTAATCCACCATCCGGCCTATATCCCTGACATCTTGAGTATTGGTCTCTCTTTTTTCTCCGGTATCCAAATCGAGAGCGTAGAGGACTGTACCGCCGGTTCCTAAGTGAGTGCGGCCCTTTTCCAGCACTAGGTCATATCGTTCTTCCTGCCCGTAAAGGATTACCTTTGAAGGAGCAGATTCAACTGCTTTTTCAAGCATAGCCTTTGATATCTTTACTATTTCCTTATCCTGGTCTACTATGGCTCCGTTAGCAGCGAAAATCTTACGGGCTTTTGCACTCTTAACTTTGATCCCTATTTCGCCCAATATTTCCAATGTTGCCTGATGAACTGAATTAATATCGCTCTCTGTAAGCAGGCGAAGCTGTCCGCCTGTTAAGGTATTCCACATGCAAATACACCTCTTCTTTTATGTGTTTATTAACTTTTGAGCTTAAAGTTGGAAAGTAGAAAGTTGGAAAGGGACTGCTTTCCAAACTAATCAAGCCAATAATCTGCCTAAAGTATTGATTAAAAATTTTTAAAACTAGACTATTTCTGGAATCATAGAACGAATTTTTGCATCCAGCTTTTGCTCTACACCCAATGGCTTGTGAGCAGCAATTAACTCTTTGGCAATCTGGGTTGCCCGCTGACAAGCGTCGGTACTGCCTGCTTCAGACCACAAGGGATAGCTTTGCCGATCAGCCACATTGTTAAAGTAACACTCTGACTTCATGAACTTGATGGTATGTGTATCGGAAAGGTAGTTTCCTGCGGGGCCAACATTATTTATGGCATCCACCGCCAAAGTATCGTCAGTCACTTCAATTCCCCGTACACTGCGCATGGCCATACCGATTATTTCATTGTCAATAACATACTGAGCATAACTGGCTGTCATCGCACCTTCTAGCAGTCCTGCTGCATCATGAACGTAGTTGGAACCAGCCAACCCGGCCATTATTGCCGAAGCGGCTTTTTCATAACCAGCCTGGACATCGGGTATTTTGGAATCTGATACACCGGCGGTGTTATAGACAGGCAGTTTATAATAGTGACTTAGCTGAGCAGATGCAGCATTCATAATTCCCATCTCCACGCTGCCAAAGCAAAATGCCATGGTTCTCATGTCAATTGTAGTAGGTACGGCACTGTAAAGCACGGGATTACCAGGCTTAACCAGTTGAACCAGTACTATTCCGGCTAAAGCTTCCGCATTCAACTGAACTAGTGTTCCTGCTAACGTCGCCGGTCCTGTTGCTCCGGCCAGGGGTGCAGAGGGTGTAGCCAATGGGATACCGCTGCGGGCCGCTTCAAACATCAGTTCAGTATAGGTACCATCAAATTTTAAAGGACTCATAGTACATGTGATTATAGAAATAAAGGGCTTTTTCTGAAGCTGTTCCAGGCCTCCGGCAAGTTCAGCAGACAGCTCTACCACTTTTCGCACACCATCAACTGTATAAACGCCGCCCATAATATGCTTTGAGGTATTTAAAATAGAACTATAAAAGCGATTTACGTCTACTACTTCTTTATCCAGTTCATTGGGAAAGACTGGGCATACATAGAAGTGTACATTTTCCAGAGCATCTACCAAACGGGCAATGTCCTTTATGTCTTTTAAATTAGAGCGGCGGCGCTTGCCTTCAAGATCCAATACGTTAAGAGCTGTCCCGCCTGTTCCCATGTAAACCCTTTCTCCAGAAAGGTCAAGGTTATGTTTGTCTTCTCTGCCGTAAAGCACGACATCAGTTGGAGCACTTTCAATACAGCGCTCTATCAGTTCTGCGGTTAAGTAAGCTTTTTTACTATCATAATCAACCCGCGCACCGTTTTTCTCTAATAACTCCAGTGCCTCTCGGTGGTTCACCTCTACCCCCGTATTTTCCAAGACCTGCAGCGTAGCCTTGTGGATTTTTTCAATTTGCTCTTGGGTTAATGGTCTATACTGACCACCAGCGTACGTTTCTTTAACTAGTTCAGGCATTTAATTCTCCCCCATTTCCTGGTTTTGCGGGTATATCATAATTTTCCCAGAAAACCTTTCTGAAATTGCTTGTTCAACGTGAGGCTCCAGTGGCTCACCATAATACTCTTTAAGCATTTTTTTTGCGTTTTCCCTTGCCACCCCCCTAGCATCCAAAGAACCTTTCATCGCCCAATTAACAAAATTATCTCGCTGGCTGATGCGCGGCTGAAAAAACTCACTGCGCATAAAGTCCAACGTAAACGGATGTGTGATAAACTGCCCTCCCGGTCCTACTTCCTTGATAACATCAATAGCTAGGGTTTGTTCATTAAAATTGACACCCTGCAGTACTCTAATAACACTACCGTTAATTTCGTTGTCCAGCACATACTGTTCGTAAGCAACCAATAATCCACTATCCAGCATTCCAGCGGCAAGATGTATATAATTCCCCCCTGCTTGGGCAACCATCAACGTATTCATGGCTTTTTCCATGCCGGCCTGCATATCAGGAAGTTTGGCATCAGTCGGTCCGGCAGAAACATAGCATGGAATCTGATAGTACTGGGATATTTGCGCGGCACAGGCGTTTAAGATGCCCATCTCTATGGAACCAAAGAGGCTGTTCATAGTACGCATGTCCGCGGTAGTGGGCACAGCACCGTAAAGTATCGGGCACCCGGGATTAACCATTTGAGCTAATACTATGCCAAACAATGATTCTGCATTTTGCTGTACCAATGTCCCTGCCAATGTAACCGGAGAAGTAGCCCCTGCCATGGGTGCCGGAGCAGCAGTAAGTGGAATACCTTCACGGGCGGCAGCCACCAAAGCATCTGCTGCTTTAGCATCAAGCTTCAAGGGGCTGATAATGCTGGTTATAACTGAAAATATCGGTCTTTCTTTCAGCTTTTCGGCTCCACCAACTATAATTTCTGCCATTTCTTTGGTTTCAGCCAATGATTCTACGCTATCAACCCCTCCCATTACATGTTTGCTGGTATTTTTAAATGATTGGTAATAGTTGTTTAGCTCCACCACATGATTAGGCACGTCCGAAGGGTAAACAGGTAAAATGTAAAAATGTATATATTCCAAGCCATCAACTAAACGGGCTATATCAGCAGCATCGTTAAGCAGAGCCGCCCGTTTCTTCCCTGTTTCCAAATCCACCACTGCTGTTACATTTCCGCCGTTACCTAAATAAACTTTATTACCTCCCAGATGAAGATCGTTTTCAGGATTACGGCCGCACAGCAGTACTTTGTTTGGTGCCTTGGTCAGAAATTTTTCGACTAAAGATGGAGACAGCTTGACAATATTACCATCTATCGTAGCTCCCTGGTTTTCCATAATCTCTCTTGCAGCAGGACTTTCCAAACAAAAACCCACTTCTTTTAAAATACGCAGGCTTTGTTCATGAATTTCCGTTACCTGCCGGCTGGTTAACGGTTTATACGTACCACCCTGAAGTCCTTGACCTTTAATCATTTGGTTTCACCACGCTTCGTATCGGATTGCCCTATACCGATAAAATCTTTAAATATTCTATCTTTTGGTAGGGAGTTGTTAAACTTTTAAATAGATGAACAATCAGTTAAGATCTATTACTAGCAAGTCTTGTGCCAAGTTTCTTTGCTTTACTTAAATCCAATAATCTTGTTAATAGCTGGGGGTTTTTTCAATGGAGAGTCTTTATTTAGGGGCGTTGAGGTTTCTTAAGTACAATATTTAAGCTAACGGGAGTCCCATTAGCTTAAATGTTTTTTTATCTCAATATTGAGATTGTATTAAGTTTATTGGCATCTTGCACCTGTCGCCCCAGTATTTCTCATATTTGATACTAAGTGTCAATATTGAGATTCTGATTCTATTTCTTTTAATCGCCTATAAAGCGTGGCTCGACTAATACCCAGTGCTTGCGAGATTTTTTCTTTGGCCTCCCCGGAAGTACCGTAAATCTTAAAAGCCTCTTGAAAAACCTGTCGTTCCACCTCTTTTTTTCCTTCTTCCAGTCTGATTTTTAACGTGTGGCCAATGCCTAGGCTCTGCGGACGCATCACCTGAGGCGGTAAGTTGTTGACATTTATTTCGCTGCCGGTTTCCAGGTTACAGGCATATTCTATGCTATTTTCCAATTCCCTTGCGTTACCGGGCCAGTGGTAACTTTTAAGCACTCGGTAAGCTTCCTGGGAGAAATCTTGAAAGTTTTTATCAAATAATTTATTATATTTCTGCAAGAAATGAGACAGTAGTCCACTGACATCCTCTGAGCGCTCTCTGAGGGAGGGAATTCGTAATGGTATCACATTAAGTCGATAATATAGGTCGGCCCGGAAATCACCGGATGCCACCATTTTAGTTAAATCCTTATTAGTTGCGGCAATAACCCTCACATCAATGGGAATGGTTTTTACTCCACCCACTCTTTCCATGCAGCGCTCCTGCAGTACGCGTAAAAGTTTACTTTGAAGATAAAGGGGCAGTTCTCCGATTTCATCAAGAAAAACCGTACCGCCGTCCGCTAATTCAAACTTACCTGGTTTACCTCCATGTTTAGCCCCGGTAAAGGCCCCTTCTTCATAACCAAAAAGCTCACTCTCCAGCAAAGTATCAGGGATAGCGCCGCAGTTAATAATTACAAGCGGTTTGCCGCTGCGTTTGCTGGCAAAGTGGATAGCTCTGGCAAAAAGTCCCTTCCCCGTACCGCTTTCTCCCTGCATCAGCACTGTGGAAGAACTGGTTGCAACCTTTCGTGCCCGTTCTTTAACTGCGATAAATGAGCTGCTGTCACCAATAATATCATCGAATGTCAATCCTTGAGTAGGGACATTGAAGCGATAAGCCAATTTTTGTACTTCGTTCATGGCTGTAAATTTTTCCACTACTCCCACTATCCGAGGGCCAAGGCGAATGGGATAGGCACTACTCAAAACATGTGCCTTTCGCTTGCCCACGTAAACAACTTCCGTGCTGTCAATAGCTCTCGTACCGGATAATACTTTTAATGCGAGAGCATTAGGCAAAAAGCTTTCCATATCTCGGTTACATATTTCGACCTGTTTGATACCCAGCATATTTTCAGCCGCTTTGTTAAAGTAAGTAACTTTACCACCGGTATTTATAGCAACTATTCCTTCTTGAATAGTATCCACTATTGTCTCCAGATGCTTTGAAGTGGCACTTAGTTTTGCCATGGTCCGAAACTCCGATACTTTAGAAGCCAACAGGTCAGCCATTTGTTCACAGAAGTTTAAATAACATATCTTTTTGGCAAGCAGGGTTTTTCGCTGACCTTCATTGAAGCTGATCAAACTGATGAGGCCGATGCTTTTTCCTTCCAACTTGATAGCACAAAAGAGCCCGGCGGTGTAGAAACAGTTTCCTTTTAAATCACAGGATTTACAAAGATTGTGTTCGCCAGGATTGGTTACTACATAATTTTCGCCGGTATTAATGACAAATTTATTTACATAGCCCCGCTTCTGCTTAGATCCCAATTCTTTTTTGATATTGCCCGTAGCCCCCACCCGATAAAGCTGGTCATCAACTATTTCTACATCGATTGACAAAGCTGCAGCAATTGCTTCAGCTACCCGCTGCACAAAAGTCTGAATAGTACATAGTTCTGACATTTGAGATTCTCCTTTCTTAGTTTTGCGAAAATTCTATTATTTTAGAGTATTCTTAGCGCCTCTTGTTATTCCTGCAAAAGGTTGATATTTAAAATTAGGGGCTGGCCTGGGCACACGGGCACGGTTCTTTTGTGCTCCCCCTTGTGCTCCATAGGAAACTGGGGCTGGCCTGACAAGACAAATGAAACGTCCCCTCATCTTCCTCGTCCTCCTCGTCTTTTTGAAAAAAATATAACCGCCCAAAAAAAGGCGGCTAATTATTTCCTAATCATGTCTCTTGTTTACTTTTGGAAGGGGAGTACCTTGTCCTAAACTGGAGTTTTTGACGAATTTTATCCTGGTCAACTGTCAAAACGTCCCATCGTCTTTCTTAGCGGCTATTATGATAGCGGTAACAGTCTGTAATGGAATAATATCAGAGACGTACAGGTTATAACTTCTTATTTCCTTTTGCAACCATTTGGCTGAAAAAACTTGTCCGTTGTAAGTGTTGATAAGCATATTAAGATCAAAGAAGGCAGCTTTTTGGGCATAAATGCGCAAAAAAGATATCGTGCACCAGCAAAAAGCCTTCCGGCTTGAGACATTCCACAGCTTTTTCCAAAATGCAGGGTACTTCCCTTTCCGAATAAACATGAACTACATTGGAAAGTATTATCAGATCAAATTGTTCTTTTACAGGCCATGCTTCCAGTATATTGGCTTGGCAGTAGGATACTCTCTCCCCCAATCCTCTTTCCTGTATCAATTCCCGGGAATACTCCAAAACTTCCGGGATATCCATCAGAGTCGCCTGCCATTTAGGCAACGTTTCTAGAAAACCTGCTGATACAGCACCGGAGCCGGCCCCTACATCCAGAATATTTCCTTCCAGCTTAAGATTGACAAACATAGGGATAATCTCCTTCACCTTTGTACGCGCCACACGATCCATTGCAAAAATATAGCTACGAATACGCGCCGCCAGATTGCCGGGTTCTTCATCAGCCGGGGCATACTTCACCCTGCCTCCGGCGCGGAGACAGGCCTGAACGTCCCGCCAGTAAGAACTTAGGTATTGCCGCCAGAGAATGGAATCCCCCTGGTAATTTTTTAGGCCTTCTACCAGATACTGGGAAGAAATATTTGTATTGTGGAATAAGTTGTCACCTTCATCATAAATTAATAAGTCAAGGGTACATAATGCATGTAAGTAACGCTCCATTGCCTGAACATCACAGCGACATAACCGTACCTCAGAACCGGTCCCTGACGTGAAGCGCATTTTAGAACCTCTGGAAGCATAAGCTGAGGCTAACAGCGCCTTTGACCAGGGTGTATCGTCTCCATCAACAAATACCTGTTCAGTACCATATACAGAAATTGTCTCTGCATAAGAGGTAATGCCACGCATGGCCAGCATTAATTCTGTGGCCTCTTCCAGAGCACACTGGGTCAGTACGCCCCCTCTTCCTGTCTGGGAACCAATTAAGAGCGCCAGGGCATTAAAAGGTGCATAGCGCACAACACCAACTGTTGTCTCATGTTCATCAAATCCTCTTACCGCTGCTTCTGCCGAATCTGCGGCCATCAGCACGGGATTATCCCGTAAATTAGTTACATGGCATTGGTTTGAAGGGGTCTTCCGCGACCGCATTTTTTGCATGGCCATCATCATTTCCACTACATTTAATTTATCTACTACCTCTACTATTTTCGCTGGGGTTAGACCACCGGTGATTGCAGTCACTTCGTCCCGGGGCACATTGATATCCACCAGCATTCTGGCTATCTCAACGGAATCCATCCCCATAGCCCGGGGAACCTTCTCCAGGTCAATAGCATGGTCAGCGATGAATTGGTCATTTAAGTCAAACTCCGCCCGGAGTTTGCCATCCAAATCTACCACACGACCATTTTCAATTCTAGTACTTGGTTTGGGGTCATTAGGGCTGCCAACAGCGATTAATCCTACTTCTGGCCATTCTTCAACAAAGCCGTCCTGATTTACCGGACGTGATGCCAGAGTTTCAAAACGTTTTGATCTAGGCATTTTAAAATTTTCCTCCTTTTAAAAATACTCTTAAGTCTTGAATACGAGCTTCCTTCATCCTCCGATGACAGTAACAAAAAATACTGCTCCTAAAATACCGCCGATAATTGGACCAACTATGGGTACCCAAGAATACTCCCAATCTGAAATACCCTTCCCTGGGATAGGAAGTATAAAATGAGCAAAACGCGGCGGCAGATCCCTGGCTGGATTCATCGCGTAACCAGTAGGCCCGCCCATACTTAGACCAAGAGACCAGACCAAAAAACCGACTAAAAGCGGAAATAGACCTGCAGTAATTTCATTGGAAAGAATAGCTAAAATCCCAAAAACCAGCACAGATGTAGCAATGATTTCAGTTATTATGTTAGCCCCATAATTTCGTATTGCTGGTCCCGTACAAAATATCGCCAGTTTTCCTTCGGGATCATCAGTCTCTCCCCAATGGGCATAAAAAGTTAGCCACATCAGTACTGCACCTATAAATCCCCCTATCATCTGCCCCAAGATATATATTGGAACTTGAGCCCATGGGAATTGCCCGACAGATGCCAGTCCAATGGTGACCGCCGGGTTTATGTGTGCGCCACTAATACCAACTACAGCATAAACAGCAAAGGCCACCGCAAGCCCCCACCCAGTCGCAATAACTATCCATCCCGAACCTTGTGCCTTAGATTTGTTCAATACCACGTTGGCTACGGCAGCATCCCCCATAAGAACCAACAACATAGTCCCTACTATTTCCCCAACAAATGCTGACAAATTTTTGACCTCCTTTTGGAAATAAATTCACTTAATCGAAATCCTTCAAGACAGAATTTTCATATTTTATATTGTTTTCACCTCCTTAAGCTGACAATGAAAATTAATCTGCTGTCTGCAATATTAATTATCAAATATATTCTTTTTATTGTCTCTGCACTGAGATGTTGTATGGCTAAACTGTTTTGCTTAAAAAGCTGTCTTTAAAATAAAATCAGGGTATACCTGCCAGGTATGCCCTTTGATAATCATAATTTTTACTTTTATCTGGACTTTATTGTGGAGTTAGCGGGACCGTTCGGGACTGTAACGGGGATCGGGGTTAGGATGCAGCAAGGATGACGTGCTGGCTGCTATTAGAGTTTAAGAGTGCCCGATCTCTGCTAACAGACATTGAAACCTTGAGTGAGGCTAAGTTTATTGCGGACCCTCACAAAATATCCAGTGCCAAGTATAATTTTATAGTAACGATAGGGTCTATTATTGACATATACAATCATTTAATTAGTAAAAATGGTTTTAGAGTACCTGAAGATTATGCAGATACTTTTAAGGTAATGGCAGAAAATAGGCTGCTTCCTATGAAATTTACAGAGTCTTTAATTAAAATGGCTAGATTTCGTAATAGATTGCTACACCTTTACTGGGAAGTAAATGCGTGTAAAAATCTGGGGTCAGGCTTGAATAATTTCCTTATTTATTGTCACAGCGGTATAATACCAGAAGTACATTTCTCATAAGAAACAAAAAACCGAGAATTTGGGGTCCTCGGGTTGATAAATAAAGTTAGCGTAGGGGGGCTTCTAGTTCCTTACAACTACAGGTTGACCGTTTTTTATTACGTATTTAATAGTAGTTGTATCTATAGTCTCGATACCGGGGATTTGTTGGCAGATGATGCAGTCGGCCTGATTACCTGGCGTAATTGTGCCGTTTTCTGTGCTATTAGATAACAGCCGGCGGCCGTTAACGGTGATTAGTTCCAAGACATCTTCAAGTGGCTCACCTTGGTCTAAGAAGTATGTTAGAAAAGGACTGGTAATCTTTAAGAAGTCTTCCGGCCCCACCAAGTAATCCTGGGGTAGATCCAGCCAAGCAGCTTCTGGATGGGCTGGTAGATAGGAATCGCTGGCTATGGCTATATTCACACCCAGCTTGTAAAATTGATATACCTCTTCTGGCGATAAAGGCTTCGAACTGGTCCCACCGTGGGGAGTAACTACTAATGATACGTTTTGCTTGGCCATCAATCCGGCTACCTGCTTGCTTATGCCATGGCCATGGTGAATTACATCTCCTCCGGCATTTATAAACATTTCTGCCGCTATATCACCTTCGATGTGTGCTCCGATTTTCTTACCACATGCATGAAAAATGTTTACGAAATTTTTTATTTTTTCATATTTAAAGGTAATTTGACCGGCTTTCGGTGCTACTGATAGCGGCAGGTTGGCGACAGTTGCATTTAAGAAAATGCTTTCGCCGGGAAAATCGGAATTGATAGCCATGTGCTTAATTACTTCATCTGTAAGATCCTTATCCTTGTCAATTATCCGTCCCGGATGGGCAGCAGATACCAACGTCAGCGGATCTGTGCCTATAAAACAACAGCCTGTGGCCAGCTTAACATCAATAGGTAAGTCATTAGTAATTTCCTGATACTCTTTTGTTGTTTGGCTAAGCACCGGGTGTCCCAAATGGTGTTCCCCAACAGCAACTATGCCTGATTTTAATGCCGTTAACAGGTTAGCAATACCCGCCATTTTTTGGGCAGGTCCCTGGGTCTGATGTAGTTCTGCTGTGGCGTACTCCATTAAATGGGTATGACAGTCTACCAAGCCTGGCAATACAACCATGCCCTGCCCATCAATCTTCTTATCACAATTAATGGTTGAGTGCCCTGCATTAATTTCTTGGAAGCGGTCGCCCTTTATTAATATATAGCCGTTTTCTATAGTTCCTTGATCACCGAGAGTGAAAATCTTTACATTATCAATTAATGTGGTCATTAGGTCATCAGCTCCTTTCTCTCGCTTTAGATACAACTGGGTTCTTTAACATTGTAAAACAAAAACCACCATGTTGACAATTACAGTGTCGACATGGTGGTTTTAAGTATCTTTCATAATATTCAGGGTTAATTGTTCAAGAAGGGAATGTCGCTTGGCCGACATGATGTTTTCAAACAAAGCTCTTCCTCCTTCGGTATCCCTAATAGGTTCTGCCATAAAAGGGCTGTTCTTTTAGACAGCTTTCGGCTATTTTTAACGACTTCGGCCATCTGTTCTCCAGTATATGAATGATATATCCAGCGATTTGCATCAAGATTGCCGTATTCCAAGATTCGTTCAATTATCTGATACCAGTCAGTATCTTTATCTAAAGCCCGGGCATCATATTCTCAAAAAAACTTGTGCAAATTATCCGGCAGCATCTTCATCACCTTCCATATATTACTATTATAACATATTTGGGTCAAAATAATGAACCCCGAGAGTAATGAGCCTCTCGGGGTTGGTACTAATTGTTTCAAAGTTTTAGCAAAGGATTAACTTTTTTTAGATAGTAACTTTAAAATGCTATTAATAAACCTGTTAAAGTCCTCTATTTCTTCAATTGCAACTTCATATACCCTTTCGGGTGACACTTCTTGGTAACCGTGGACTATCCTATTCCGAAATCCTATCATTGAGGAATAAAGTTCAAACTCCTCTTGTCCAATAATCTGATTTGTTAGAAGAACCCGGAATGCATCTCGGGCGTCCACTGGCGCATGGGCAAACTGTTTTGCGGAAATATGATAGCCCATATCAATCATAGCTTCAATAGCTATTTGTAGTGAATACTTTAGGCCTTTTAAAACCCATTGATCATAAATAATTGCTTCCTTGCTTCTATCCGCTATAAGATCCTGAATTGCTTTTACCTGTTCTCGAATAAAGGCTGCTTTGGCTAAGATTCTTTCCTCATCAAAACACATTATTAGACCTCCACCACCAGACGTAAGGCGGATCGATATCTTGAGTAATCTTCCGCATAGCGCCTGCTCACTTGTTCTATAAGTTCTGTTACTACTTCCGGGTCCTCTTGGTAAAATAAATGGCCATCTTTTATGACGCGGAAAGCAAAAATACTCGGCAGAGAATTTACCACAATATTATCAAAATCATGGTCATTTATGAATCCTAGATCATTGGAAATATTGTCAATCAATTTCTCGATTTTTCTTTCTTGAGTGGGAAAATGCAAACTCATTATCAGCCCAACGTCAATATCACTATCAGGTCTGCACTTACCCAAAGAGGAACCAAAATGAACAGCCCCTGCGATATCTTTATAATTTTGTAAGACAGGTATTGTTTTATTATAAATAACTGCGGAATTAACTGTAACCAAATTACTCATATTTCTCACACCTCATTATCCAGCATAACCTTAGTTTTTGACGAATTATGACTATATTATAAATACATTATAACACAAGTTCAATATTTTTCCATTATTTGGAGTAAATTTCGTAAGTTAATCATGCAAATAATAAGGAAATTATTCAAGACCCCTAGGGGGTTACCCTGAAAAGACAAATGAAACGTCCCCTCGTCTTTTTCTCATCTTTTATTCATTGATGATAATCATCTGGGTATCGGCGAGATAGTCCACGTTTGCGTTAAGTGCTTCCATAATAAAGCGCAGCGGTACTACGGTACGTCCATTATCAATGAAGGCGGGTACGTCTAATTGGTATTCCTGACCATTTACCAGCGCCGTTAATTCACCAATTGACAGCTGTACTACTGTATCCGCTTTTTCAAAGGTCACTGTCTGTGTATCCTGATCCCAGCCGATTGCGGCATCAAATGCTTCTCCCAAAGCTCTGAAGGGTACTAATGTACGACCGTTTTCCACTCTGGGCTGTACGTCAAAGTTGGGTTTCTTGCCCTTAACAAAGGTCTTTATCCCTTCCTGGCCTTGTGTCTGATAGAGCTCCCCTATTTCCCGGTATGTCTCAATATCTTTCGGGGAGTACTGTACTGCATTTTCGAAAGCACGAATGGCATCATCAGAATTTCCTTTGTTCTTATAGAACCGACCGATACCTTTCATGGTATTATTCTTATCTTCCTCTGCAAGCTCTGCATCCTCTTCTGCCTGCTCCATGGCAGCTTCGGCTTCAGCTTCAAGCTCTTCTTCAGCAGCTTCATCCAGTTCATCCAATTCTTCGTCAGTTAAATCTCCTAGTGTTTGAGCAATGGAAGCTACGTCGCCGGCTGCTTCTATAAGTCTGCTCAATACTCTCTGAGCTACTGAAGAGCCATTGGCGGATACTCTTTCAAACGCGTTCTGCAATCCGCTAAGCCCCCTGCGACCAAACTCTTGGCCTTTGCCCTTTCTGAGGTTACTTGGAGGCCCGAAGCCTTCCGCTTCTTCGTCTTCTCTTTCTATTTCATCCTCTTCTTCCACTGCCTCAATTTCTTCTTCCTCTTCGGTAGTTTCTTCCTCCTGGACAGCTTCTTCTTGATCCCGATCTTCCGCAACTGTCCTTGATCCGGAATTAGCCTCTTGGTCTCCCTCAGCAGCTAAAAGCATTCCTCCGGCAGTTAACATCAATGCCAACGACAAGACCAATACCAACAGTTTTTTTAGCATATAAATTCCTCCCTTATGTAATAATTTAGGTTTCATTTATAATTACGTAGGCAAGAACAAATTTTGGGGCCTCTGTCCAAAATTTTTTGGTATTTTTTTATCTTCCCGGCGGTTTAGAATCGTTACCGGTTTTACCACTTGTGGAATCGCTGGTTCTGCTCTCTTCATCATCAGGCTGCGTTTCAGGTTCAGGTTCAGGTTCAGGTTCAGGTTCAGGTTCAGGTTCAGGTTCAGGTTCAGGT
>JADQBR010000029.1:0-9623 GCA_016278515.1 Bacillota bacterium | reverse complement strand
TTCAGGTTCAGGTTCAGGTTCAGGTTCAGGTTCAGGTTCAGGTTCAGGTTCAGGTTCAGAATCCGACTCCGATTCCATTTGTGTTTCATCGTCCGACGGCCTTTCTTGGGAATTATCAGCATCACCCTGTGAACCGTCACCGGCTATATCCGGCTCTTCTTGCTGCAGGCTGTCGCTATCATCGTCAGCACCTTCTGTATCCCGTATCTCTTGATCTTCTAAATCCGAAGTGTCATCCCCCTGTTTTTGTATCACATGTTCGACGTCTTCGCCGCTTTGAGGGTTAGGATTAACATTACCGCTGGTTTCCTGTATAACATTATCTTCTTCCTGTATTACTTTACTCTCTTCTCTGTCTTGTTCCCCGGGGCGCATATCGGTTTGCGTTTCTCGTTCCGAACCAGTCTGGTTATCCACCAGACTTTCTTGGGGCTTATCCGGTTTATTTGCCGCCCCTGAGGATTGCTTTGGGTTATGGTCTTCGCTCTGCTGTCCCGGGGCTGTTTCTTTGCCTGTCTTGTTATCCAATCCTGCTTTTCTACTATTGTTCCCGGCCTTCTGTTCCGCCTTTTTGGTGCTACTGGAAGTACCTACCTGGTCAAACAAATCAGTTATTTTAAGGCCCTGGCTTTCCAGTTCCTTAATGATTTCCACCGCTTTCAAGGAGGTTTGGGTGGTTTTAACCTTTGCCGCGGCCTTTTGTCTAATCAAGTAGCTATTAACGGATACCCCTTGTCTTTGCGCTTGCTCTCTATCTTTTTGAGAGGCTTTTTGAATGGCCACGGTGCCATTCAGACCCAAATCATTTATATTGGAAAGGATGGTTTCTTTAATCTCTGTAATCTCTAACAGCTGGCTTTGGCTTTTCTGAACCAAAGCCAACAAAATCAGATTATCTTTATCCGGAGCCAAATAACCTGCTTCTCGTGAATACTGCACTACCAGTTGTAAAGCTGCATTTACTTGCTTGTTTTCTAACTGCAGCTCCTTAACTAGGAGTTCTGCATCTTTATTTAACGGCACAGCTTCCAGGACCAGGTTATCCCGGCCAAGAGCCAGTTCCAAGCTAGGGTTAATATCCAAGGCTAAATACGCCACAGCATCATCACCCGGGAAAATCAGAGCAAATGCACTGCCTATCAGCAGCAATAAAATAACGCCGGCAGCCACTATCTTGTATTGATGAAAAATACTACTTTTTCTGGGTGGGTCTACCCATACTTCCTGCCCCTGGGTGACACCACTCTCGGGTATAGACAGCCGCAGAAATTGACGGTCTTCGGTGGCCACCCACATGCTGCTTCCTTCGGTTTTCATGACAATTCCTTTTAGTTTACTCAACTTGGCCACCTCCCGTAGTACTGCCTTGACTTTCAGGAACCGCTGCTTTCGTATCGGTTTGTGACGGTAATGAAAATAGCGAGCGTAAATAGGTAAATTCTTTATTTATCAGGATTAAGAATAAAGCCAGAATGTACTGCCTTCCTCGTTTCAGAACTTTCTTACTGGTACCGGTGGCCAGGGCCAACTCCTTTAAAGGTAATTTCTTATAACGTCTAATATATGCGGCGAATTTTTCATGACCGGTTGTAAATTCAGCAATACTTACCAAGTTATCCCTCGTATCCCGGTGTTTTGGGCTTGACTGTTCCAACTTAGTAAGCGACATTCCGTATTCATGAAGAACTTGCTCAAAATAAACCATTTCCTCGGCCCGCTCCCGCTGGACCTGCTGTTCTCGGTAATTATCCCATGCAGTATTCATCTCCCAGCGGCGGTCGGTTTCTCCAAGTTCATCAACCGTTTCTAAGGGTAGATGTCGGTGTCGGGTCTCTTTTCGAAAATAATCTATCAACCGGCTACTGATAACCATCCGGGCGTAATTTTTAAACTCCTTGCCCAATGATTGGTCGTAACTTTCAACCGCTTCATTGAAAGCCAGCAGAGCAATGCTCAACTCGTCATCATTTTCCCACTCCAGCGGCCTACCGCAACAACCTGCCGCCACCTCTTTGATGTATGACTTATATGAATTTATTAATTCTTCTCGGGCCGCCTCACTGCCCGAACAGGCCTTTTTCAGAAGCTCTTCCAAGCGGTACTGCCGCATCAAAGTTCACCCACTTATTTATAGTTTCGTAAGCCGGTATGGTTTTAGGGGGCTCTCAGCTTAAATTCATTCGTCCATGGTTTGTGTTATTGAGTATTTGTTATTTTTCGTCAAATTTTGTAATAAAACCTGCTTGGTCTCCATAGAAATATGCTCCCAGGATTTTTGCGGACAGCCTTGCACTTACCTTGGTTCGTAAGCCTTGGCCTACGGCAACAGGGCTAACATTTTCGCGGTTTGAATTATGAAGTATGACAATTGTACCCGCAGCAACCCCCTGTCTTATAAATTCGGGACTCACTCCTTCCTGCTCAGCTACCTGTTCGATTTCCTGTGTCATAACACCCCGTAAAGCTTTGTTTCTTAACAATGACATTACCTATCCCTCCTCAACTAATTAGAAAAGTCCTCAACCTTATCGGTTGAGGACTTTTCCATCATCCACAATTAATGCCGGCTCACTGGCAAGTCTTTTGTTCTTACGCAGACAAACTAAAAAGTTCTTAACCATAAAAATATTATGATCAAGAACTTTACCATCATCCTCAAACTACCTCTTGCCGCGAGAGACCAGTTTTTTGTAAACAGGCAGGTTTCCTGACTTCCGTTTCATAGCTGTCCTTGCCCCTTCCCATTCCCCTTATTCAAAAACTATAATGAGGAACAGTGGTTCATACAAGGTACTCGACGGTTACAGTGGCGGGACCGCTCGGGAGTCTAACCCGATTCCCTATTATCCTCCAAATTGGAGGCACCTATTTACGTGTAATTTAATTGTTACCTACATTTTATTTTTATTATCCGGTAAAGTCAAGGAGCACAATGGGACGTTCTTTTGTGCTCTCCTCGTCTTTTACAACTTAGTATCCTTCATAATATTTAGGGTTAATTCTTTTTGACGCAATAAAAAATGTTTCTTGATTTCTTCCCATGAAGTATCTCTGAACATTTTCGGCATTTTCTCTTGTTCAGCATCTTCAAAGTAACCGAATGATTTAAGCAATAGTAATGGTTGATAGGTCTTAACCGGGAATTTCAGCGGATACGACCTCAACATTTCTTCGAAACTAACCTGTTCCTTATCCAAAAAATACAAATCCACGAAATCTTTTCGTGTCCCTCTTTGTACTACAGCCACCAGTTTCATTAAGGCAATGTCCACAAGATCTGCCACAAGTACTTTCTTATAGATTTCTCCCGTCCTAAGAAGGGAATATGGATAATACAAAAAGCTCAGCTTCACATCATTAATGAAACAGTGAAGCGTCCCCTGCTCTTGCCCAGTCAAGAGAAATCCATCGATTTGAGCCAGTTTCTCGCCAAGTAGAAAAGAATCAAACTTCTGTTCCGAAAAAAAATCCAGATCTTCAGACCAACGGTGGCCCAAGTATAACGCAGCTGCGGTTCCACCGGCAAGGTAAAAATCTTGCAGTATATTTAACTGAGTTAGCTGTTCAAGAAGGGAATGTCGCTTGGCTGACATGATGTTTTCAAACACAGCACTTCCTCCTTCGATACCCCTATTAGGTTCTGCCATAAAAGGGCAGTTCTTTTAGACAGCTTTCGGCTGTTTTTAACCACTTCGGCAATCTGTCCTTCAGTATATGAATGATATATCCAGCGATTTGCATCAAGACTGCCGTATTCCAAAATTCGTTCAATTATCTGATACCAGTCAGTATCTTTGTCTAAAGTCCGGGTATCATATTCCCAAAAAAACTTATGCAAATTATCCGGCAGCATCTTCATCACCTTCCATATATTACTATTATACCATATTGGGGGGTAAAGTTCATCCAGGGGGTGTTGGCGGAACGCGGTGCTAGTGCAAGTTATTTCTCTTTTTCTCTAATAAGACGCTTTGCTTTCAGATAGTGAAATAATTCTTCCTTATCTTCTTCATTCCAATCATCAAAATTTCTCAGTTCTTCTAGAACCAACTGGAAGCCAGGCTTATCCAGCAGATACTTTATTTCTGCTCCCCCTAGCTGTTCCGATGAGTCTATTTTACTTTCATTTTTACCTTCGCCTAGCAAATAGCTGACGGTAGTATTTAATCCTCTGGCAATATCTTTTGTCCTCTCAAGGGAAGGCGCACTGCGCCCGTTTTCAATGTCACTTAAAAAGGAGATGGATATGCCTACTCGTTCAGAAAGCTGTTTCAAAGACATTTGCTTTTGTTGTCGTAAAAGTTTTATACGCTTGCCGACTACCAAAGATACGCCTACCTCATTTCCGTAAATAACGTATTTTAATGTCTATAGTATACCGTTCAACAGCAACTTTGTAAACAAATACGCTTTTTACGTAACTCTTAGTATTAGGTCGAATTATCCACCATTTTGAAGAATATGTTATTTAATTGCGAAATTTGCAATTTATGGGTGTTTGCTTCAATTTCGGTTTTTACGTAAAATAGTAATAAGTCGAGGTGAAATTAATTGGGTATTAGTAGAAAAATCCGGGAAGAGCGTTTGAAAGGAAACCTTAAACAGTATCAATTGGCTAACAAAGCCAATATCTCAAATACTTATCTTTCTGATATAGAAACAGGAAGGACTACTCCCTCTCTAAAAACCCTTAAAAAAATAGCCAAGGCTTTAGATGTTGATTGCAGTATTTTTTTGAAGTAGCAAGGCACACCAGTTTCTGTTAATAAATATAGGCATGAGGTGAGATAAATGGTTAAAAAAAACTGTCCTTATTGTAAGAAAGACTCCTACAGTACTTCGACAAAGGGGATATGGATATGCCCTTATTGTCACAAAGATATATCAGACGTTCCCGCAAACAACCCAACGGCTAAACTGGGAAATAATTTAGTTAATCTGTTGCAAAAATATCAATGCAGGGATAATCAAGAGTTGGAAAAAGCGCTCAGGAAGGCGTTTGTAGAAGCTGGTGTTCCCAGCGATGAGGTATGGATTAAACTGCTGTTAAAGTTCGGAAGCTCTATTTGCAGAGTCATCGATAAAGATAATGTTAAGTATGTGATGTATGAGGCGTAAGAGCAGAATACAGGGGTCAGAATGTTTAAGACTTTGAAAAAAATAACCATCGCCTTGACAATTATAGTGTCAGCGGTGGTGGTTTTATATATGAAGATAGGTTTTGATTACTTTTTATCCTGGTCAACTGTCAAAAAACTCACCCCGCAGTCCGCTATCGAAATCTTCATTGATAGCCTTCATATCCGGTGCAAAATCGCAATGACTTATAATTACGTACTCTTTAAAGTCGGCCAGTAATATTTCATTTCGGCTATATAATAGTCGTCCGCTTTCCAGTATTCGCATCTGCAAGGTAATAGGCACTGCTGCTAAGTCAAGTGTATTGATATCCTCGTTTTTTCCTATGTCCATCATATCTGACATAATTTCTAATAGTCGATTGATGGGTAAACGGCCGCGTATAGGTAGCACTGCCAGATCTACATCGGATAACGGTGTTTGGTCCGGGGTACCGTAGGAGCCATATAAATAGAGGGCTAGAATGTCTTTTTGGTTTTTTGCATACTGTATCATTTTAGATATCTGTTGATCAGTTAATTTTATCATTTCGAGTTTGCGGCTAAGTCTAACCAATGAAGTTCACCACCTTGGATCTTCTCCAAATGTAATTGCTAAGAACATTATAACACAAGAAAGAAAATATTCCATTATCTGGGGTGAAGTTAGTCATACAATTAATAATGTAATTATTCAAAACCCAATAGGGGTTACCCTGAAAAGACAAATGAAACGTCCCCGTGTGCTAATTTTATTAGTTGAAGATGCTTACTTTTGGGAAGTAGGATAGCAGGCCGCGTTTTTTGGTTTGGATTGGTTGGTGGTTGGATACAACCACTGCATCTTTTAGGATTTTTGTTGCGTTTTGAGTTAGGGTGTCGGCGGTTTCTGTGCCGGCGAATTGGGTTATCTTTTCAAGTGCGTCTGTGAGTATTGGTTTTCTTTTTCTATTGCTGTGGGCGTCGCTGGCTAGGAAATGGACCATGTTGTGGCTGACCAGGGACTTGGCGCAGGTCTTTATGTCCGGGCCGAAATAGCCCATGATACTCCATGAGTTGACTTGGGCTATGGCACCTTTATCCAGGTATTTTAATAGTATGTTTGGGTTATCGATAATTTCACGGTAACGTTCAGGGTGGGCGATAACCGGCACTTTGCCCTGCAGCATTATTTCAAATAATACGTTATCTATATAGGGCGGTATCTGTTGGAACGGAAACTCTACCAAGAGATACTTGGAAGCTGCTAAGGTTAAGAGATTACCATTTTTAAGGTCTTTTGGCGTGTCTGGTGTAAGGTATACTTCCATGCCGGAATAGAGGTTGATGCCAAATGCCGCTGCCTTTTGTTTCAGCATGGCCAACCTATCTACTATTTCTTCTTTAGTGGGCTTTATCATGTCTTCAAAGTGAGGTGTGGCTATAATGGAGCTAATGCCGTCTTCTGCGGCAATTATTAGCATATCTATACTGGTTTTCTATGTCTTTGGGGCCGTCATCTATGGCCGGTAGTATGTGACAATGAAGGTCAATCATGATTTCACCTGCCTTCTTTACTTTATATCTATTCTTCTATGCTTCGTAATAGTGATAATAGTAGTAGTCTTTGCCTTTGGTTTTAACGCCGTTTAGCACCGCGCCGATGATATTGGCATCGGCCTGGGTAAGACGTTTTTTAGCTTCGTTAACCATATCTATATTTGCATCATAAGCCTGGACTACCATGATTACTCCATCAGCCTGAGGCGCCATAACTATGGCGTCAGTGACGGCTATGACAGGCGGGCAGTCAATTAATATCTGATCATACATTTCAACCCATTGGCTCATGGCTTGTTTCATGCCTGTGGAACCTAATAGTTCCGACGGGTTAGGCGGAATAGGCCCGCTAGTTATGACATCCAAACCATTTATCTTTGTCGGCTGGATTACATCTTCTGCTTCAATATCTTCCACTAGAAGGTTGGTTAAGCCCATAATGTTAGATAGCTCAAATATTTTGTGCTGAACGGGCTTTCTTAAATCACAGTCTACTAATAAGGTCTTTTGTCCAGATTGAGCCATAGTGACGGCCACATTAGCAATGGTGGTAGATTTCCCTTCACCGGGGCCGGCACTGGTGAAAATTACGGACTTTATTTTCCGGTCTACTTGGGAATACTTTAAGTTTGTTCTGATTAAGCGATATGCTTCAGAGGCCGCAACTTTTGGTTCATCATGGGTTACTAGCCAGCGTTTATTTGCTTTATTGACAGCCATAATATCATCTCCTTAGCCGTTATAATCGTGATTAGGTATGCTGCCTAAGACGGTTAAACCGGTACGTTTCTGCAGGTCATCGGCAGATTTGACACTAGTATCAAAAAATTCAAGTAAGAATGCAATAAAGACGGAAATCATCAAACCCAGCACGAAGGCAATAGCAATATTTAGCTTCTTATTAGGTTTGATAGGATTGATCGGTGTAGTAGCCGGTGACATTACCTGCAGGGTGTTCTGTCCGATATCCACCGATTGGGCCAGCTGAGATTGGGTCAGCTTTTCGGAAAGAATTGCATAGGTCCGTTCATGCCGGGCCAACTCTCGTTCCAACGAGCTTTCATTCCCTCTCTTATCTGCAAGGTCTACCTGCAGGCCTACCAGTTCACCTTGCAGTTCAGCTATGGTATCTTGGACTGAAGTCATTTCAGCTTGTTTCTGGGTAAGCTGTACCTGTTTATCCTGCAGTTTGGCAATAAGAGTATTGTATTCGGGATTTGGTTCCTGCACTTCAATAACCTTGGCTTCGGTGTTTTCGGTTGCCGGTAACACTTCTTCTCGAGTTAGGGTCTCGGGAATTTCTACTGCTTGAGTTTCCATCCGATCAACGGCTACCAGCAGGCTTTCAATATCTATCTTTAGGCTATAATACTTGGAACGGTAGTCTGCCAGGTTTTCGGTGATGCTTTGGACTTCACTTGCTAAAAAGTTGGTACTTTTGGCTTGGGATTGAAAATCTCTTAAATTGTCGCTAACCTTATCTAATGCAATATCTTCTTCTGCAATTAATTCGTTCAAAAAGATAACAGACTGGTTCATCTGCTTTTGAATAGTTTGGGTAATGTGTTTAACATATTCTGTGCTTAATGAATTAGCAATCTTCGTCGCCAGATGGGGGTCGCTGTTGGTGACGGAAATCTCAATGAAATTGGTATCGGAAATAGCTGAAACTTGAATCATGCCACCCAGGGACTGTGCACTATAAAGGTCCTTATCTAAGCCTAAGCTATTAATAACATTATTAAGGACGGTTTCGTTCTTCACTTGGTTAACGTAGCTCTGAATGGTCATACGGGAAATACTGGACACCGTATCTACCACATCTTCTATGTTTGATATGTCATTTTGGCGCGAATAAGACCGGTTATCACTGGCCTGGCGCACCAACAGCATGGCCTTGGTCTTATAGACCGGCGGTAGGATGAAAACACTCATAATTGCGCTAGTACCAACGGCTAATATGGTGATGGCTATGATAAGCCACTTCCATTTAAAAACTACTTTTAGTAACTCTCTTAAATCAATTTCAGATTCGTCGTGGCCTTTGCTGTCATATTGAGTTTCCTGCATGGTTTTTCCCCCTAAATGTCTAGTCCTAGTAACTGATAGATATCTTGTGATGTCTTTTCTCCCGCCATTACTTGCTCTGCAGTTTCTGCCAGGGCTTTGGCGGCACTTGCCACTTGTTTGTCATTTTCGATATCTTTTAATACGTTTATTGACTCTTGATAACGCTTTAAAAGGATTAAGGCTTGACCCTGGGTTAACTTTATCATGGGAGTAACTTCTAATGCCCTTCCCTGCCAGTGGACCGCCGGGTCGGGACTAATAGATTGAAGGGCTGTCTCCAGCTGTTTGGGCAGTTTAACTACTTCTTCCAGTGCTTTTTTGGCTTCTTCATCTTGACCGGCTTTCATTAATCTTACCCCGGCACTAAAATAGTAGGCGCTGAGCATTTCGTATGAAGATACGTCCAACGGATTTATTTCCACTATCCGCTTGGTGTGTTCCAATGCTTTGGGTAGATTCCCCATAAGCAAGCTGCTATTAACCAAGGCCTGCTGCACTCTTACGTTATATTTACCCGATACATTCGCTTTTTGGGCGGTATCCCTTGCCAGCTGGGCCATATCCTTATCCCGGGACATTAAATATTTGGCCGCATAAACTTGGGATAAATCAGCCATGTAGCTTGGATGATAAGGGTCTAACCTATGGGCTTTTTCCATGTTAATTTCTGCAGATTGAATGTTCTTCACCGCCATGGCCTGAGCACCTAAAGCAGCAGCTTTACCGGCCCGGAACATAAAGTTAGCCGGCAGGAATACTAATGCTGTCAGCAATACAGCAGTAGTCAATTTAAGGGGAATACCCCCAAAAAAGCTTGGTGCTTTGTCGAATAATATGAATGAATCCCAGAGCTGACGCATGAACTTTTTTAAAAATCTTGCGAGGTCTGAAATTGAC
>JADQBR010000006.1 GCA_016278515.1 Bacillota bacterium | reverse complement strand
GGCTGTACCCCTTAAATTATATGAGATACAGCCATTTTTTGTTCAGAAGATACGTTATATGGTCAATAGCAATAGCAGCATTTAGCCCCAAACCCACTCTCTCCTGAATAACCAAGGATAATGAATTAGACCGACGGGATATCATTTTTGTTTTAGTAAATAATTTTGTAAGAGCATCGTCTTTCATTTAAATGTTAACAAAGAATGCATTGACAAAAGCTTACGGCTATTGTAGATTCTTAATAGAACACTTGAACAGTTATTCAAGTGATAAACTAATCTTAAAGGAGGGGCTCATGTGGGGGTAGACATCAGTGAGCTACAATCAGAGCAAGCAAAATACTTGATAGAAGGCCTAGATTGTGCCAGCTGTGCAGCAAAAATGGAGACTACTATGCATAAAGAAGGCATATCTTATGCTTCGGTTAATTTTGCTTCGAAATCCGTTCTTTTAATGCAAAAGGATATTGCAAAAGCTCAGGAAATAATTGAACGGATTGAACCTGGAGTGCTATTGGTTTTAGCAAATAAGCGATTTAAAACATATCAGCTTAGAGGTCTGGATTGCGCCGATTGTGCAGCAAAGATAGAGCGGGGCTTAAAAGAGAATGGCATTAAAGATGCAATCGTTAATTTTTCACTGGGAGTTATTAAGATCAACCCAAAAAACCTGCGGAAGGCGCAAGAAATAATAACGTCCATTGAGCCTGAAGTTTTGTTAAAAGAAGTATCTACGGATAATTCTTCATTTGAAACCGGTAGCAACATGAAGCGTCAATTATATGTGATGGCCACATCCTTGATACTAATGGTTGTAGGTATGGTTTTTCAATCGCAATTGCGAAATACGCCCTTTGCCGTTGGTGAGTACCTGGTGTTTTTGACATCGTATGTTCTTGTTGGCTGGCCGGTGTTAAAGGCAGCTGTTAAAAATAGTATTAGGGGTAACATGTTTGACGAGAATTTCCTAATGACAGTAGCCACTTTAGGTGCGATAGCTGTCAATCAATTGCCGGAGGCAGTAGGAGTTATGCTGTTTTATTATGTTGGAGAATTGTTCCAAGACTTAGCCGTGAATCGTTCGCGGCGGTCTATTAAGGACTTGATGGATATCAGGCCGGAATATGCTAACTTAAGAATTAACGGTAATCTGGATAAAGTTGCACCGGAAACTGTTAACGTCGGCGATATAATCGTAATAAAACCCGGGGAGAAAGTGCCCCTCGATGGGATGGTTGCCGATGGAACCTCCTTCTTAGATACGTCTGCTTTAACCGGCGAGTCTGTTCCCAGAAAGACGGAAATCGGAGAACAAGTACTGGCGGGGATGGTAAACACCAACGGTTTGTTAACAGTTGAGGTTATAAAGACATTTGAGGATTCTTCTGTGGCTAAAATTCTAGATCTGGTGGAGAATGCCGGAGCCAGAAAAGCACAAACGGAAAAATTCATTACTAAATTTTCGCGGTATTATACGCCGGCGGTAGTGTTTGGTGCTTTAGCATTAGCTATCATTCCTCCGGTCATTATACCGGGAGCGGCCTTTAGTGATTGGGTTTATAGGGCACTTATTTTACTTGTTATTTCATGCCCCTGTGCATTAGTCGTATCTATCCCTCTTGGGTATTTCGGGGGTATTGGCGGGGCTTCGAAAAAAGGGATATTAATTAAAGGAGCTAATTTTTTAGAGTCTTTAACCAATGTTCATACAGTAGTTTTAGATAAAACAGGGACCCTGACAAAAGGTGTTTTCAAAGTTGCATCTGTAATACCTCAAAATGTTTTTTCCCAAGAGCAACTACTGGAATATGCGGCCTATGCTGAAGAAAATTCAAATCACCCTATTGCTAAATCTATTATGGCAGCTTATGAAGGCCAGGTTAAGGGCGGAGAAATAAACAATTATGAAGAAATACCTGGACATGGGGTGAAAGCAACTTTTAAAGGCAAGCAAATCTTTGCTGGCAATGAGCGTATGCTTCAGCAAGAAGGGATAGCTTACCAAGACGAAAATATTGATGGGACTGTAGTATATATTGCCGTAGATGGAACTTACGCGGGATATATCAGCATATCGGATGAAATTAAAGCAGATGCGGCTGAAACCATAGCAAGATTAAAAAAACTTGGAATTCGACGTACTGTGATGTTGACCGGCGACGATATTACGGTAGCCCGGAAGGTGGCGTCGGACTTAGGCATAGATGTAGTGGCTGCAAATCTTTTGCCTGAGGATAAGGTGGCTAAGGTTGAAGAGCTAATGGCTGAGATGGGTGACGGAAAAATGAAATTGGCCTTTGTCGGCGATGGTATTAACGATGCGCCGGTAATTACTCGGGCGGATATTGGGGTGGCCATGGGGGGATTAGGCTCGGATGCAGCTATAGAAGCTGCAGATGTAGTCATTATGGATGACGCGCCCTCTAAACTCGTAACAGCAGTTGGCATAGCAAACCGCACAAAAAGGATTATTGTTCAAAATATTATTTTGGCTTTGACAATTAAAGGTATATTTGTTGCTTTTGGGGCCTTTGGTATGGCAACAATGTGGGAAGCTGTTTTTGCCGATGTGGGAGTAGCCTTACTGGCAATACTAAATGCCACCCGTGCATTGAGCTACAAAGAAGCTGCTTAATCGGTCAGGACGCCTGTGTTGACGTACTATTTCAGGTACAATATAATGAGTTTAACAAATGGGTTTCAACTGTAAATGAGGTGGAGTAATGGGGCGAAAAGAAGATACCTGTGAGGTTTTTTGTTTTAATCCCGAGGCTGTTGAACAGGTCCGGAGCCGAATGCTGCTTGAGGACGAAGTAACCTATATGGCTGATATTTTCAAAGTATTGGGAGACCGAACCAGGATAAGGGTTTTACAAGCTTTATTGCAAAAAGAATTATGTGTTTGTGATTTATCAGTGGTGCTTGATTTAAGCACTTCCGCAATATCCCATCAGCTGCGGGTTCTGCGTAACGCGAGGCTTGTAAAAAATCGCAGAGAAGGTAAAAACGTTTATTATACTATAGACGATGGACATGTTGCACTGCTGTTTAAGCAGGCATTGGAACATGTAAGGCATTATTAGCTTTAAAAGGGTTATTATCGGACAGAAAAATAAAAAATCAGCTGCAGCTTCGCAGCTGATTTTTCTCTTGGCTCCTTTGTACGATTACTTTAATTGTAATACGTTAAAGTAGTTAAGTGTCTGAAATGTGGTGTAGGGTAGGTAGTCGGAACAAAGATTACCAACAGAGGATGCCCAAGGTCAAAACAGATACCCAGTATCAACAACCGAATGTACAGGAAGAAAGTAACTGTAAGCCGGAGGTCCCTGTAAGACGACGTGGCTGCAGTTGGTAGATAATAGATAAAACCCTTGAAGGAATTAATCCCTCAAGGGTTTAACTTATTAAAGATTGATGTTAGATAGGGCATAGTGTGGGAACTTTCTACTTTATCTGCCGTCAAAGAGTATATAGACTATTCGAACTATATATATAATATTAGCTTAAGAGGGTGAGGAATTTTTATGATTGTTGGGAGGAAATTTTTGATTCGGAGATTAGTTGGTGTACTGATTGCTGCTTTAATTATATTAGGGGGAACGGCATCGCCCGGGTGGGCGGAGGAAAAGGTCAAATTGGTTATTGATGGACATGAGGTTACGACTGCGCCTGCACCGATAATAACGGACGGACGCACATTAGTGCCGGTCCGCCTTGTTTCGGAAACATTAGGGGCTGTAGTGGACTGGTATGAGGAAAGTAAGACTGTATCTATTGCTAAGGGGGATCATTTTGTAAAATTGCTGATAGATAATCGCTTAGTGAATTATTCTAATGAAAATATAAATTTTGGGCTCTCTGATGTCCCGCCGCAAATAATAGGGGACCGTACCTTTGTGCCGCTTAGACTGGTAAGCAATGCGCTGGGAGTATCGGTGCATTGGGATGCTGCCAGTAAGACTGTCTCAGTGGATTCTAATGTGCCTGCTTCCATTAAACCATTTTATGATATATCGTTCCGGGACTTAAACCCGGGGGATGTTATAGGTGTAAATACTGACCTTCAATTAACATTTGGAGATATTTCTCCGACAAATGGTTCTGAAGTACGATACTTGCTGTTGAATCCGGAGACGGGCCGAGGAACAGTTGTTGCTAGGGGGAATGATCTGAACGGAACGTATAGTTGGCTGCCCGATCCCGCCTATGGAGGGCCGCGTGTGCTGGCAGTCGGTATCTACACTCAAGAAGGACAATTTCTGGCCGGCTCTGTTGTTCCGGTGGAAGTGGCAGTGAAACCGAAGGTATCGTTGGCAGGGTTAACGCAAGGCCAAGAGATAACTGAAACTGCAGAATTTAGTGTTGACCTAAACTTTGTTTCTGAATATGTTAAATACGAGATTACTAATAAAAATACCGGGACTGTTGTTATAACAGATGAGTCCGACCCTCAAGGCAGCTATAGTTGGACTCCCCAATTTGGTAATAACGATGAATATTCAGTTCGGGCGCTGGCGTCGGACCGTCTGGGCCAAATCTATTATAGTTCAGCAATTAATGTGAGAGCCAATGTAGGGCGTAGACTGGCCTTGCGAGGGGTAGCTTCAGCTGCCACCATTGAAAAGCCGGTTACACTATGGCTGTCCCGTAATTTTCCTGTTAGTAAGACTGAGTATGTTTTAAAGAATAATAGTACAGAAAAAGAAAAAATATTATTTGAGACCACCGGTTATTCCAGTTATAAATGGTTTCCGAAACCTGAACTAGCGGGTAGTTGGGAATTGTTTGCTAGGGTGCAGGATGAAGAAGGGAATGTGCATATTACTAATGTTTTGAGTGTGAAGTTAGGGGATAAGCCTCAACTGCTTTTGCAGTCCGTCGGTCCTAACGAAGTATTAACAGGGACGGTTAAGCTAACTTCAACCTCAAATGTTTCCTTAAGTAACATCGAATATAGGCTAATTAAAACTGGTGCGGGGACTGAAAAGGTGATAGCTGGCGACAGTGCCAACCAAGCAGGATACTCTTGGACGCCTGAAAAGAAGGATGAAGGATCTTGGCAGCTACAAGCTACAGCAGTTACCACCAGCGGTGAAAGAATAGCAAGTGAATTGATACCAATAAAGGTATATTTAGGCAAAACATTTGGTTCACAGCCAATAATAGAAAAAAGTAAATTTTTGGATTATGTTTCTCAATTGGCAGAGCGTTCGCAAGAAAAAACAGGCATGTCTGCGGCATTGCAGGTGGCCCAAGCTACTCTCGAAACCGGTTGGGGTCAGTATACGCCGGCAGATAAGTATACTGGACAACTTTCTAATAACTTATTTGGCATTAAAGGCAAGGGTCCGGCGGGTTCAGTGATATCAAATACCTGGGAAGAATACAATGGGAATACCTTTCGAATAGACGCGCCATTTCGCGCTTATAATGACCCTCAGGGTAGTTGGACGGATCACAAGCAACTTCTTCTAACTTCAAGTAGATATGAACCTTTTAGGGAAGTAATGCATAATAGTACTCAAGGTGCTTGGGCCTTAAGGCGGACCGGTTATGCTACTGATTCCAAATATCCGGGAAAGCTGATTGATATTATTAACAGATACGATTTACAATTGTTGGACGAAGTAAATATTTAGAAATGACAAGGGCACCAGTAAAGGTGCCTTTTTTCATTGATCATTGCATCATATTAAATTGTTTTGTCGTCTAAGACTTTTTTGCAAAAAAAAGATAATTTTTTCAATTCTCCCAAGACTTCTCTTACAAGGAATATCGTATAAACCTTACAATTAATTGCATGTATTGTAGAGTTGTTTTGGCCACAAACTAGTATTGAATACTTGAAGCAGGAGGTGAAATTCATGGCACAAGGACAAAATACTAACCAATTGGTAGTTCCTCAAGCAAAGCAGGCTTTAGATCAATTAAAGCAAGAAACTGCTGCTGAACTAGGTATTCAAAATTACCAAGGATATCTTGGAGATGTACCTTCCAAACTGAATGGTGCAGTTGGTGGTCACATGGTGAAAAAAATGATTCAAAGTTATGAACAACAATTTGCTAATCAACCACAACAGTAAATTAATAAAGAAGCGAGTCGGTTATTCCGACTCGCTTTTCATTATTCCCAATAATCTATGGAACCATGAATGTTTGGATAAAATATTTTTACCATAAGCCGTTATGCTCAATGAGCATGCGGGTTCCATTTATTTAAGTGCACCCGATAATATAAGTATTAACGGGTGCACTTGTTTATAGCACTATTGCCCCCTACTACAACCAATAAATCATCTTGTTCTATCAACCCTTCGGCACCTGGAGCTACCATAATGTCGTTTCCTTTCTTTATGGCTAGAATACTTATTCCATACTTAGCCCGTAGGTTTAATTTTCCTAGTGTCTTACCTATAAACTTATTAGGTGCTATAAATTCCACAATCGAGTGGTCAGAAGAAAGCTCAATATAGTCTAGAATTGTTTCTGAAGAGATATTGTTGGCTACCTTTACTCCCATATCTTTCTCTGGATATACAATCCTGGTAGCTCCTACTCTTTGAAGCACCTGTCCATGAAGCTCGGTTTGGGCTTTTGCAATGATGTTTTTGACCCCTAAATCGCTTAGCATAACGGTCGTTAATATATTGGCTTCTATATCTTGTCCTATAGCCACTACGACACCATCGAAGTTTCGCACCCCAAAGCTTTTTAATACTTCTTCATCTTTAGCGTCAGCAGCTGCAGCATGAGTCAAAACATCAGCCAATTCTTGAACTTTCTTCTGCGACTTATCTACTCCTAACACTTCATGGCCCAATGATACCAAGGTGGTTGCAACACTTGCACCAAATCTACCCAGACCAATTACCGCATAACTACCCATAATAAATCCTCCTAGCCAATAAGAATATTCCCCTTAGGATATTCAATTCGTGCATCTTTTTGTTGACCTATGCCATAAGCCAAAGTTAAGGGACCAACTCGCCCTACGAACATAGTTACTGTAATCACCAGTTTCCCAATAATGCTAAGTTCTGGTGTAATTCCAGTTGAAAGCCCAACAGTGCCGAATGCCGAGACCACTTCAAAAAGAATATCTATTGGTATACTGTTTTCCGACACAAGTAAAATCAAGCCAGCAACCACGATCAACATCAGGGATAAAATAAAAATTGCATTAGCCTTTGAATACATGGAATGTGGAACAGACCTTTTAAACATAACTGTTTGCTTTTGTCCCTTGATACTTGCAAGTACGGAACCCACTAATACAATAAAAGTAGTAGTTTTAATCCCTCCCCCTGTAGAACCAGGGGACGCACCGATAAACATTAGAATCATAGTAAAAAACAAGCTGGCCTGGGTTAAATCCCCAATATTGACCGTGCTAAACCCAGCAGTGCGTGGCGTTGAGGCCATGAACGCTGATGTTATGATTTTCTCTGATAGACCGAAGTTTTTTAGCGTACCAACATTATTGTATTCCAATAGGAAAAAGCCAATAAACGCTATAATTAACAGTGTCCCGGTCGCCGATAATACTATTTTCGTGTGGACAGAAAGCTTTCTATTGCTCGGGTATAAATATAAATCCCAAATCACAAAAAAACCTAATCCACCAGCAATAAATAGAAACATTATTGTAACGTTTGTTATCCAGTCAGAGGTATATGCAGTTAAACTGCTGAACCCACCCATTAAATCAAACCCTGCATTATTAAAAGCTGATACTGAATGAAATAAACTATAGTAAAAGGCTTTCCAACCCATTTCGGCAAACCAATTTACTCCAAGAACAATTGTTCCTGCTAGCTCAGATATAAAAGTAACTACCAGAACATACCGAACTAATCTGACAACACCTTCTACCGAGTTCTGACTTAAAGTCTCCTGCAGCACTAAGCGTTGTTTGAAAGAAATCTTTCTCCCAAGTGCTATAGCCACAAGACTGGCAAAAGTCATTAGCCCTAAGCCACCTACCTGAATTAAAACTAAAATGATCAACTGACCGAAAACGGTAAAAGTTTCTCCTGTATCCACTACTACCAATCCTGTCACACAGACTGCCGAAGTTGCAGTGAAAAGTGCGTCAAGATATGGTAAACTCTGTCCGCTCTTATTCGCAATTGGTAAACTCAATAGTAAAGAACCAACAAAAATTAGAATGATAAAACTTAGTGCCAGTATTCTAGTAGGATTATAACTGAAATTTCTTTTTGTCCTCTGGGCCTGTTTGCTTATAAATCTATAGCTCATTAGTTCTGCCATTCTTTAAACAAATTAATACTAACTTGATTAGTTAGACGGCCTAATTTATTATAATATACTTCCTTTTGGTCTAATGATGGTTCAGTTTGGCTATCTGACACTATCTCATTAATTATCAAAGCAATTTCATTACTGATTTCATAATTCGCGGTAATTTCCCTAACTAAAGCAGTAAGCGCAGAGTCAGTCTGCTCTTGTGATAGATTACCATTTTGAGCTACTTCAATACTTGCCTTCTCTAATACTTCTCTTGCTGTATTCAATCCTTCTATAAATGCCATATGGAATAAGTCTTTAGAAACACTAGAATCCCACTCATTACAGACAGGTGCATACCGAATATCACTAAAAGCTATAACAAAATGATGATCCTCACCTAATATACCTTCAATAACGTTGGAGGCTATTTGCTTCCAAGTCAAAAATACTATATTGTTTCTCGATAGTTGTTTGAGGTTAGTGATATTTGCAGCTTGGAGCTTTAACAGTTTAATTCTTTTTTCCGACTCCATATTATTACCCCCCTAGAACCAAAAAACCTCACAAAACCCGTAATTTTACTTTTAATATCTTTACTTATATTAATTATAAGTCTGGTATCCATAAAGAAGTTGTTAAAAATGTTTTCTAAAACATAAAGAAAATGTAAAGAAAGCAGGGTTAGTTATGAATCTTGCTCCCAATTACCATTAGCATTAGTTAAGGTGAAAAAACATTACAGCTGGAATCAAAAAAGCTCCGGTGGTATCACCAAAGCTAATAAACTTATCCCGAATATTACTCACTACCCATCAAACGATACCCTACCCCTGGTTCAGTTACAATATATATAGGTTGAGTAGGGTCAGGTTCTATTTTCCGTCGCAGCTGCCCTATATATACTCTTAAATAGTGATTTTCCCCTTGATATTTCTTGCCCCAAATGGATAGGAGCAACTGCTGATGAGTTAGCACTCGACCGGCATGTAAAATTAGTTTTTTTAAGATCTCGTATTCTGTTGGAGTTAGTTTCACTTCATTACCTTCCACGGTTACTATCCGATGTGCCAAATCCACTGTGAGCTCTCCGATACTGATAATAGGCTCATCTTCTGATTTTGCAGCATGTCGCAAAGCTACCCTTATTCTTGCTAGTAATTCACCCATACCAAAGGGCTTAGTGATATAATCATCTGCTCCGGCATCCAAAGCTTTTATTTTATCTTCTTCTTGTTCCTTTACTGACAGAATTATAACTGGAACTTGTGACCACTCTCTTAACTGTTTTATTACTTCAAATCCGGTTATATCTGGCAATCCAAGATCAAGTATTACCATGTCGGGATGGTATAAAGCGGCTTTATCAATACCGTCTTTGCCAAAAGATGCTTCTTTAATTTCATAACCATGTGCCGACAAAGCAACCTTAAGCATTTTTCTAATCTGACTTTCGTCGTCAATTATCAGTATGCGCGCACCACCATTATTAACCATATTGGTCACCACTTTACTCTAAGATTTGATTAGGAGGATTGTCTTGCAAAGGTAAGGTAAATGCAAATACGTTCCACTGATTTGGTCCATTCTCAAGCCATATCCGACCGCCGTGAGCCTCAATAATCCCTTTGCAGATTGCTAACCCTAGCCCTGTTCCTTCGGTTTTTCTCTCTGGATTGTATGATCTATAAAACTCGTTAAATATTTTCTCTTTTTCTTTGTCAGGAATTACCTCTCCCTGGTTGGCAACTGTCCATTTTACTTCATTTCCCTGGCGAACTACCTCAAGTAAAATTTCGTTTCCGCTTAGGGTGTATTTTATAGCATTTTCAATGAGATTAATAAGGACTTGTTCTAGCAGGGCAAAATCAGCTTTAACAAGAGGTAGGTTAGGGTTAACTTTAACTCTTAGTTTATGATACACTGTAGATTCTTTCATCCTGCGTAATGCAACTCCTATAATATCTTGGATGTCACACCATTCCAGTTTTAGTTTTAATTTACCACTTTCCAAGCGTGCCATATCAAACATATTTCGGACCAACCTATCCATGCGATGCGCACTTTCGTTAACTGTTCGTAAAAGGGCTATCTCATCCTTCTTGCTAAAAACATCCCCTTGTTCAAGCAGGCTACTTACTGCACCGATGATTGATGCTAAGGGAGTTCGTATCTCATGGGATATTGAGTTAAATAAAACCGTGCGTAGTTTCTCTGATTTGGCTAAGTATTGAGCCTTTTGTGCTTCTTCTGCCAACTGCAGTCTAATAACTGCAACCGCTATGAGGTTTGCAAATGCTTCAAGCAATCTTCTTTGCTCTTGCGAAAGATACTCTTTAGGTGTTTCCGTTTGTACCCCCAGAACACCTAAGTTCTCCTCGTCAGATCTAAGCGGTAAGTATGAAGCATTTGCCTTGTTAAAGGTCCCTGTGCCTTTGCCAGCTGCTTCCCCGTGCTTAAAGACCCAATCAGCCGTTTCCCGTTCATTTACTCCAAGAAGGGCCCCTGAAGGCAGTGCCGTAGTAGTGCCTATTTCAAGCTTGTCCTTGTTAGAAATATATATTATGGCCTTACCACCAATAGTTTCTGAAACAACATTTACCGCCGTATTCAAAACACCTTCAATATCAGTTTCAGCAACAATTTTACGACTTAGTGCATAAAGTGCACCCGTTCTTGCTTCTCTAACACGGGCGAGATTGGCTTGGTTACTTAACCTTATGGCCATGTTACTTGTAATTAAAGCTACTAAAAGAAAAATTGCAAAGCTCAATAAATAACGTAGATCTGCAACAGTAATGCTAAGCACCGGCGGCACAAAAAAGATATCAAAAGCCAGTACACCTACTAGAGATGCCATAATTGAAGGCCCTTGCCCCCAATAAACTGCACTAAATAAAACAGGGAGTAAATAAAGTAATGCTATGTTTGTTAAATCAAAGGCGGGTTCGAGTAGCTTATTAAATATAGTAATTGCTATAATAAAGAGATTAGTTCCAACATAAGGCCAGATAGAATCTCTTTGGCTTTTAGCAGACCCATGTACTTGTTTTGCCTTTTTAATTTTTTTAGGTTTTCCTGGAATGACATGTACGCTTATTCCATGGCTGCCTCGTATAACATCGTTCACAATAGATTCTCGCCAAAAATCTCGGAAACGCGAATGAAGGGGTTTGCCTATTACGATTTGAGTAACATTTTTACGCCCGGCTAAAGCTATTAATTCATCTGAAACACTATTTCCAGCTAAATGCACAATCTCCGCTCCCAATTCCTCTGCTAATCGAAGATTATAACTTAACTGATCTTGTTCGCTTTCTTTAGCTGGATATTTATAAGGAGTTTCCACATAAGCAACAACTAGCTGCGCCTTCAATCCTGCCGCCATACGTCGTGCAGTTCTAAGTACTTGTGCGGAGAATGGACTAGGCCCTATACATGCCATTATTTTATCACCAACAGGCCAAGGGCCCTTTATATTATGTTCTTTCATATAGTTAATCAATTTTTTATCCACATTTTGGGCAGTATAACGAAATGCTAGTTCTCTTAGCGCATTAATATTACCCAGTTTAGATAAAGCCTTCTTCTCCTGTAGTGATCTTGGTATCTCTGCCTTTTTTAAACGGTCTATTAATTCTTCTGGGGGTAGATCAATAAACTTAATCTGATCTGCATTTTCCAATAAGTAATCCGGCACAGTTTCTGTTACTTCAATTCCAGTAATTTGTGCAACAATATCAACTAGGCTTTCAACACTTTGAATATTTAAGGTGGTGTATACACTTATTCCTGCCTGCAGGACCTCTTCTATATCCTGGTATCTGTGCAAATGACAGGAACCTGGGGCATTAATATGGGCAAGGTCATCTATTATCGCTAGCTTAGGTCTACGTTTTAGAAGTTCTGTTAAGTCCATTTCCTTATGCTTTTCACCTTCATATTCTAGTCTGTTGGGTGGAATTAGGGGTAAATCTTCTAGGAAGTTAGCATTTTCGGCCACTTCATAGGTATCTGGCCAGGCAACAACAATATCCACCCCTTGGACTAATTGCTCTTTAGCTTTTTGGAACATGGCATAAGTTTTACCTACTCCGGATGCATATCCTAAAAATATTGTAATTTTACCTCTTGTTATATTTTCATGTTTTATCAGTTTAGATTGAGTCATATTCTAAGCTCCTCAATACCGCTACTTATATGCCTATCATAGCATGATTAGGCGATATATAACGCTATACTTTTACGATCGAAATACTAATCTTTACAAAAAACTGATGACAATTATAATTTTATCCTCAAAAATTGAACCCATTACTCACTAACATACGACGCTTTCTATTTCATACTAAAGTTTTGTTAAAAATTTATTCCCTTGTAAACCCGTACCTGCAGCTAGTAAGGATAGAAACCTTGAACGGAACAAATTGCTCATCAATGTTTTTTTAACAGGCGGTAGTCCAAGGAAGCCGCCGATAAAACCTCTCATAACCTTGTGAGTAATGGACTGTGGGTTATCAAAGATAAGGTTTTGCAGAGAATTTCGCTCAAGGCTTGAAAGAATAATTCTTTCGAAAATGGTTTCCGGGTGAATGACTTGTTGTTGACGCTTTTTTAGCTTAAGACTATCGTTTGGACATTTGAGACTGCAGACACCACAGCCTAAGCAAATCTCCTTATTTATCTCAGCCAGCGGGTTCGGTCCCTCTTTTATCATCGTAATTGCATTAATTGGGCATTCTTTCGCACATTTCCCGCAACCCGTACATTTGTTATTATCAACTGTCGCGATAAAAGTAGAAGTTACTACGGTATTTGGGTAGCCGTATTTATTTATGCCTTGAAGTAAATTGCAGCAACAAGAGCAACAGCAGCAAATGAAGGAAACGTTTCTTTGAACGTTATCTGCTGTAAAGACTAAGCCTAAGTCTTTACAGCGTTCCAGGTTTGCTGACATTTCTTCGCGGCTTACTTCTCTGCCTAGACCATGTCTGATTAAATAGTCCGCTGCATAACCAAATGAGGAACAAGTTTCAAGGGGAGTATCACATTTTTTTTGGTTGGCGTGAAGCTTTTCGTGACGGCACGCGCAAGTGCCAATGGCAAATTTGTCGTGACTTGCAACAATTGCCTCTGCTTTTTCATAGGATAGAATTTCTACATTATCTTCCGGCGCCACTGTCCCTGAATGGGGAAGCGCTCTAGCAATTGACACTTTGTGATTTTTGTTAAAGTTTGCCCGATAGTATTCATCACTATTAGATAAATATTCGTTAAACAGTTCAGCGCGGTGTTTTATCCCATGATGATCTGTTCGCATCATAGTAAATTCAAAAATGCCTATCATTACAGGAGACGGCATATAATGATACTGATGGTTATGATATAGGTCTATTACCAGTCCTTTATTGGCCATGTTTTCTAATATCCCCAGGGCTTTCTTCAATTCATAATTGGTAACCTTAGCAATCCTGTCAGCAGTTGATAAGGAGTAAGGCATTTGCACCAACAAGTTAGCTTCTTCCTCGCTGTACAGTTCCTTTACAATGTTTCCCAGAGAATCGTTCCAAGGTGCTCTAGTATTAAGATTATCTATTTTACTGCCTACTTTACGATATATATCTTTGCCAATTAGATGGCCCACGTTGTTCACCTTCTTCTGATGTAGACTGTACTAAAGTTTTCCCTTATTAGTACAATAATCCTCTAATTAAGTGATATTGGCTACAGTTTATAATAAGTTTATAATAATTATATTGATTTATATTTAAAAGTGCGAGAAAATGTTAGTGGAGTAGTATGAAAAATAAAGGAAATCAGTGCCTCCGGGAGGGAACTGCAATGGAGCCAATTATGGTAGGGAAAAATTTGTCTAAAGAATATCAAATGGGTGAGGTAACGGTGGCAGCCTTGAAGGATGCAAATTTTGAACTCTATGAAGGCGAGCTATTGGTCATTTTAGGACCAAGCGGATCGGGAAAAAGTACATTGCTTAATATTATCGGAGGCATGGATAATGCAAGCGGCGGCGAATTATTTTATCAAGGTGTACCGCTACACCAAGCGGACGCTAAACAGCTTACTCTTTATAGAAGAAATGATGTTGGCTTTGTATTCCAATTTTATAATTTAATGCCTAATCTAACGGCAAAAGAGAATATCCACTTGGCTGCGCAAATTTCTAAAGATCCGCTGCCCATTGATGAACTGCTGCAAAAGGTGGGCTTGGCTGACAGGGCTGACCATTTCCCATCTCAGCTGTCAGGTGGAGAGCAGCAGCGTATCGCACTAGCACGTGCTTTGGCCAAAAATCCTACTATGCTGTTATGTGACGAACCCACGGGAGCCTTGGATTCCCAAACAAGTGTTCAAGTCTTAAAACTGCTAAAAGAATCCTGCCGAGATTTTGGCAAGACTGCTGTCATAATAACTCACAATACAGCGATTGCAGAAATTGCAGACCGGGTATTTTACTTAAAGGATGGAACGATTGATCGCATAGAGAGAAATAGTGAACCCGTATCGCCGGAGAAGGTGACTTGGTGATGTTATGGAAGAAAACATGGCGCGACATAAAGGAAAATAAAGGTGCATATATAGCTTGCATAATCATAATTATCATAGGGTTGATGGTTTTCAGTGCTTTTTCAATGGTTATAGATAACCTGAAACTTTCTCAGAAAAACTTTTACTCTAATCAAAATTTTGCTGACGGGTTTATTAAGGTTCGAAGTATGCCCATGTCGGAAGTTAAGAAATTACAAAATATTGATGGTATAAAGAGCATTCAAGGGCGGTTGGTGAAGGATGCCAGGGTACTTTTTCCAAACAGGGATGAAAACGTTTACCTGCGACTAGTGTCTTTGCCGTCGACGCAGAATTCTTCTCTTATTAACGGAGTGGATTTACTCCAAGGCATTCCTTTGAACAGTAAGGAAATGAATGTCTGGGTGGACAATAAGTTTTATGACGCAAACAAGATCGAAATAAATCAACAGATTGATGTGATAGCCCAAGGTGCCAAGAAAAGTTTGCGAGTGGTAGGCTATGGCAGAAGTCCTGAATTTATTTATGCATTACGCACCTCTAGTGACTTGTTTCCTAACCCTGAAACCTTTGGAATTGCTTTTCTGCCCTACGATGTAATGAAAGCGTTATTTTCGTATCAGGAAGTGGCAAATAACGTAGTGTTTACTTTGGAGCCAGGAGCAAGTTATAAAGATGTGGAAGAACTACTTAAACCCAAATTAAAGACTTATGGCCTAGAGGCTATCTATCCCCGTAAAGATCAGGTGAGTCACATGCTATTATCTGAGGAATTAAAGGGGTTGGAGGCTGCGGCCCAGGGTATGCCTATATTATTTCTGTCAATTGCCGGTGTAATTCTTTATATTATGCTGAAAAGAATGGTTGAGCAGCAGCGCGGCCAAATAGGGATACTTAAGGCATTTGGCTATACCGAAAGAGAAGTGCTGGGGCATTATTTATCATATGCGTTGGTGCTTGGTGTTGCGGGTGGTCTTTTGGGAGGGTTATCGGGTATTGCTCTTTCATACCCGTTTACCTCAATGTATCAATTATTTTTTAACATGCCTGGACTTAACGGCCAGTTTTCTCCCAGATATCTCTTGCTGGGGCTAATGCTATCCATAATATTTTCGTTGTTTGCAGGATACCAAGGTTCAAAAAAGATTCTTACCTTAGAACCGGCAGAAGCTATGAGACCGCCAGCGCCTCCAATAGGGAGAAAAATATGGTTGGAAAAAGTTAGATTTTTTTGGAGCATTCTTACTGCTCAAGGTAAGATGGCAGTGCGAAATATGGCGCGGAATAAAGGCAGAAGTGCTTTTATATTTGTCGGTATTATGTTTACTTTTGCAATTTTGGCTTTTACTTGGTCCATGAACGACCTGATTAAAGTGATGCTTTTTGACCAGTACCAGAAGGTGGAAACTTATGATGTTAAGGTAACTTTATCCGCTCCTTCTAATCAGAAAAGTGCTGAGGGAGAACTATACAACTTTCCTGGAGTAAAGAGGGTAGAGCCGATGGCTGAGGTCCCGGCAACCTTAAAAAACAAATGGCTTAAGAAGGACGTTGCCATACTTGGTATTCAGGAAGACAGTTTGCTCTATAACATAATGGATAAGGATTATAATAAGGTTGCTCCTCCTACGAATGGTTTGCTTCTTTCCGAGCGGTTAGCACGGCTCTTGAACGCTCATGTTGGAACTCGATTGCATTTAACCGACCGGCTGAGCCAAGATGAAGATAATACGGAATTGGAAGTAGTAGGGATTATTCCCCAGTATCTCGGGGTCAACGCATACATGGAAATTGGAGCTTTGCAGGAGTCTCTGGGTTACAAAGGATTCACCACTTCCTATATGATAAGTATAAATCCGGAAAATATCTCTGCGCTTCAGAATAAATATAGGGAAAGTGCGGTGATAGCCGGAGTTGATGACCTGGGGAAGAGACTTAGACAGTCCCAGGAACTGATGGCATCCTTTGGCAGTATGATTTACATTTATGCGTTAATTGGAATAATTATTGGGTTTGCAATAATTTATAACTCATCCATCATTACTCTGTCAGAACGGAGTCATGAATTGGCTTCTATGCGCGTATTGGGTATGACGCCTAGAGAGGTGCTATCCGTGATAACTTTTGAGCAGTGGTTCATTGGAGTGCTCGGCATGATTGGCGGGATACCTTTATCTAAAGCATTTCTTGTTGGGATATCTCAATCTATGAGTAATGATGTGTATACAATGCCTACAAATTTGACATCTTCATCTTTTGTAATGGCATTTTTAGTAACTGCTTTATCTATTTGGATTGCTCAACAGATGGCGGCACAGAAGATAAAAAGATTGAATTTGGCGGATACCCTTAAGGCAAGAGAATAAAGGAGAGGTAGGGTGAGTAATATGAAGACTAGATGGAAAATCATATTGGGAGTATTAATTGGGGCGGCCGTTATTGGAACCATCTTATTCCAAAATACTAGGCCATTAGAGGCAGACTTGCTGCAAGTGCAACCCAGCAATATTGCTAAGACTTTTGTAGAGGATGGGGCAGTTGTTTCTAAGATAGAGCGTCCCATATACCCTGCCTATGGTGGAAAGATTGCCCAACTGCCTGTGGCGGAGGGTGACACGACGGATAAGGGTGGAGTGCTGGCAGTTCTGGAGTCTAAAGAATTAATGTATCAAATAAAACAGCTTCAAGGGCAGCTAGTCAGCTTAGAAGGTGAACAGAAACAATCTTCTCAAGAACCTTATGAAGCTCAAATCAGAAGCCAGCAGCTGGCGGTGGAACAGGCTAGTAATGGTCTGAAAACGGCTGAGAATAACTTTGGAAGGGTTGAAGAACTGTTCGAGGCAGGAATTACGACTAAGAGTGAGTACGAGGAGGCCCAAGATGCTGTAGAAAGAGCCCGAATTAATCTCAAGCAGCAAAAAGAAGCTTTGGATTTGCTATATGAATCTCACAGCCCCAGCGGTGGAACAAAGCAGTTTTATGCCGGTAGAAGAGAGGCATTGCAGGCCCAAATAGATTTATTGAAGTACCAACTGGCAAACTATAAGATTGCATCGCCGGTAGATGGGGTTGTATCAGACTTAACCGTTAAAGAAGGTATGACAGTAAGCCCCAATATGCCTATCATGACTATTTTTCAAAGGGATGCCTATCAGGTAGAAGTATACGTGCTTACTGAAGATCTGGTCAATGTAAAGAAGGGGGAAAAGGTTCAATTAGTTCAAGATAAGCAAGGCGGAAATGTGCCTTTCGAGGGAATTGTCAGTCGGATTGCCCCCTCAGCTGTTGAAAAAATGTCTCCTTTAGGTTTAAACGAAAGAAGAGTAAAAGTTACGTTGGAACCTAATATACCTGCAAATATGCACTTGAGACCAGGGTATACTTTAGAAGTTATCTTTACGGTAGGGAAACAACAGAACAAATTAGTTGTTCCGAAAACTGCTTTATTTCCGTACGAAAAGGGTGAAGCGTTATGGATTGTACGTCAGGGCGAAGCAGCAGTGCAACCTGTGGAAAAAGGTTTTGAAAACGATATTGAGGTAGTAATCAGCAAAGGGTTAAAGTCCGGGGACCTAGTTATTTTAAATCCCCAGTTAGAGGGACTTCAAGAAGGGCAGAAGGTAGTGGGGAAAGGGAAAGAATAACTTGTAATCCATGTCATAACTATAGGGCAGTACTATATAGAACAGAGATTACATCGTTAAGGCCTCGATCAAATTTTTTTGATTGAGGCTTTTGTAGTTTATTTCTAAGCCTCAATAGATTTAATTATTTCTTTATACAACCTTTTTCTGTTCATATTTAACAATTAAAAAGCTAGCTAAACTTCCAAATAAAATATGATATAAAAGTATTAAAAGTAAATCAAAATATTCCTGGTTATCAGGGAAGACTCCTCTAATTGGAGCCAAAAAGCCGATATTAACTAAATATACTAAGGTTAATAAACCTGCTCCTTTAAGTATATGATATCTAGTGCCAGAATACTTCAACATTATAGCTATCATTATTCCAAATGCCCCACTTAACGCAAAGTGAATCAGCCATGCCAATATAACACCATCGATAAACAATTTTTCCATTAGCTGACTCGTAAAAATTCCACCACCAATAGCAATTATACATAACTCACAAATTCCAACTGCAAATAATGTCATGCTGATTAATCCCATTATAATACCGGCAATTATTCCACTTGCGGCCCCAGTATTAAGTCGATCATACATAAAGAATGCTCCTTTTTTACGTCCTATATAAAAAGGGTCTAGGTTGGAAATATTAGTTGCGATATATTATGAGCCGTCATTGAAGAGCCAATTAAAAATATAGGACATGGAATGTATGCTATCGCCTAAAGCACCTAATCATCTTACAATTAGGCCAGTCAAAAATCTTATTAATTTATTTTATCCAAAGTACTACTGCAGGATACGGACAAATAGGGAATAAAACTTTAAATGATTGGAGATTACATGTTTAAAGCCTCAATTGCGATTGAGGCTTTTTTGGTTTGCGAGGCATGTTGCCGAGCCGATGGTTTGAAAGAAAACCTGTCACCTAGCTAAGGAATAGCCATGGGGACGGGAATAGCCATGGGGACGTTTTGTTTGCCACCTGTTAAGATTGAGTTTGATTAACTCATTCATGTTATAGTAACACTCATCTATATTTTTTGAATTCATTGAAAAACCCGCAATTAACACTCCATCACTTTCACGGAATAGAGAAAATGTCCGGGACTATGATCTGGAGTATGTATCCTTGACCCGTTTATCAAAATATTACTTAGAAAAAAGGCTTTACAAGTTTTGTTAAAAACCCTTAAATTGAGGTTCTTGTTGTTCAATCTGTTGAACCCTGCTTTCCACCTGTTCAACTATTTGATGGGTTGACTTTGCGGCATTTTCAAATAAGCTTTTAGCTTCTTTATTTTGGGTGCCCAAAGCAAACTGTTCTAGGCTGGCCTGAGCACTTTTTAAGGAAGCTAAACAAGTTTTAACATCTGATGAAATAGTCACTTTTTTCACCTCCCTACCATACTTAATCTTGACTACATTTATAAAACTAATGAGTGGTAAATGTAGGAAATAATTTTACGAATGTTAAAACTATTATGACGGCATAATATGAGTAGCATTAGCAATATGCCATTATTAGGGAGTGAAAATTAGGTGCCACAATGGATAGAAATTGCTCTACGAACTTTACTGGCAGCAGTTGTGTTGTTTGTCATAACTAAAATATTGGGCAAAAGGCAGATTACTCAGCTCTCATATTTTGAATACATAACCGGTATAACTGTTGGTGGGATTGCAGCCATAATGTCCCTGGATTTAAGAATAACCTGGTATTATGGTCCCGTTGCTTTAATTGTTTGGGCAACCGTTGCATTAGGATTAGAATATATAAGCTTAAAGAGTAAAGTTGCGCGGAACATAATTAATGGCCAGGGGGTAGTCCTTATCAAAGAAGGAAAAGTACTTGAGGATAACCTAAGAAAAGTTCGTTTTACAAGTGATGACCTCTTGGAGGAACTGCGGGGGAAAAATGCTTTTAGTTTTTCCGATGTGGAATTTGCCGTATTAGAGGCGGATGGTAAACTAAATGTCTTATTAAATAAGGCAACTCAACCGCTGACTTCTAAGAATTTAGGTATTAAGGTAGCCCCTGAACAAGAACCACAAACTGTAATTATGGATGGGAAGATTTTGGACGAGCCGCTTGCAACGATAGGGCTGAACCGTCATTGGCTAGATACAGAACTTAAAAAAATTGGAGTTTCAATAGAAAACGTCTTTATTGGGCAGGTTGACTCTTACGGGCAGTTGACTGTAGACCTATTTGATGACCAAATTAAGGTTCCTAAGCCCCAGTCAAAAGCTAAGTTACTAGCAACTTTAAAGAAATGTGAGGCAGATATAGAAATGTTTGCCTTAGGAAGTAAGGATAAAAAGGCAAAAGAAATGTATCAACAGTGTTCAAAAGAACTGCAGGAAGTAATAGCATCAGTAAAGCCAATATTATCAAGGTAAGGAGGAGCCTAAATGCCCAATAATAGGATGAAAAATTTAACGCCGGTTCAACAGGAATATCAGGAATTAGCAAAACAGGAGGAACCCAAAAGGCCCCTTTTCAGGAATTCCATACGTGCTTTTTTGGCAGGGGGAGTAATTTGCTTAATCGGACAAGGTATACAAGAAGCATTTATCCGATGGGGCGGATTTGACCAGAAGTCGGCGGGGAATCCTACCGTTGCAGTACTAATTATTATTGCAACCATTTTGACTATTCTTGGTGTATACGACAAGATTGCCCAATGGGCCGGTGCCGGCTCTACAGTTCCTGTCACAGGGTTTGCTAATACCATGGCCAGTTCAGCGCTAGAACATAAGAGTGAGGGTATGGTTTTAGGGGTAGGTGCAAGAATGTTCGAACTTGCAGGACCGGTTATTGTATTTGGTACCGTATCTGCTTTTGCGGTTGGAATTCTACACTGGTTATTTAACCCAACTATTTAGGGGAGATGTAAACATGTTACAAGGATACCAGAGTTGGAAATTTAATAATCGACCTGTAATTATGGGTAGAGCCACGGTGGTTGGGCCCTTTGAAGGGCAAGGGCCTTTGGCTGAGGACTTTGATATTATTCATGGTGAATTAATGGTGGGACAAAAAAGTTGGGAAAAGGCTGAAAAATCACTGCTGGAAGAATCACATAAGCTGGCTATAGAGAATTCGGGATTAACTAAAGAGCAGATTAACTTTAATATTGGTGGGGACCTAATGAACCAAATTATCAGCAGCAGTTTTGCCGCCAGAACCTTATCAGTTCCCTATATCGGCATTTTTGGAGCATGTTCAACGTCTATGGAAAGTTTGGCCATTGCCTCATTAATTGTAGATTCAAGCTTTGCAGAGTACACTTTAGCGTCAGCCTGTAGTCATAACGCCAGTGTAGAGAAGCAATTTCGTTACCCAACAGAATATGGATCGCAAAAGCCGCCTACTGCCCAGTTTACGGTAACGGGGGCGGGAGCGGCGGTAGTCAGTAAGGAAGGGAAAGGTCCCCAAATCACTTCAGCCACCATCGGACGGGTTATTGACATGGGTGTAAAGGACCCATTTAATATGGGTGCAGCTATGGCTCCTGCAGCAGTAGATACCATTGAAGCACATTTTAGAGACTTAAATATTGAACCTGGTTATTACGACCTAATAGTAACCGGAGATCTAGCTAAAGTAGGGTATAAAATAGCCAGTGAATTGTTTAAGAAACATAATGTGCCAATAAAAGAAAGTCAATACTTCGACTGCGGTATGATGATCTATGACTATGAAAAACAAGAGGTGCAGGCCGGAGCAAGTGGCTGTGGCTGTTCTGCTGTTGTTACCTACGGGCATCTACTAAAAAGGCTGCAAAAAGGTGAGTTCAAGCGTATCCTTGTTGTAGCTACCGGTGCTTTATTATCTCCTTTATCTTTCCAGCAAGGCGAAAGCATTCCTTGTATTGCTCACGCTGTAGCCCTAGAGAGAGGGGAGGAATAGAAATGTTTATGGACTTTTTTTGGGCATTCGTTATTGGTGGGTTGATTTGCGTTTTTGGGCAAATTTGTTTTGACGTATTTAAATTAAGTCCGGCTCATACCATGAGCTTGTTAGTAGTACTGGGGGCAGCGGCGGGCGGACTAGGATTATATGAGCCTTTCATAAAATTTGCAGGTGCCGGGGCTACAGTGCCCATTACCAGCTTTGGAAATTCCTTAGTGCAAGGAGCACTATCGGAATTAAAATTAAATGGATTTGTTGGTGTAATCACGGGAATATTCGAAGTAACCAGTGCTGGTATTTCTTCTGCTATAATATTTTCCTTTTTTGCGGCGTTCTTTTTTAAGCCAAAGGGATAATAATTTTAAATTTTTTCTTCCAAGATATTGTGGGTGGGTTTTTTTATGGATATCTGTGATAAAGAATAGATAATTAAGGCAACCCAAATAAAGCCAAAACCTAACAAATGAGCTTTCGTAAATGGTTCATGAAATAGAAATACACCAATTGCAAGACTAAGTGAAGGAGCAATGTACTGCATAAAGCCCATAGTAGAGAATTTAATGTTTTTAGCTGCTTGAGCGAACAGCAATAATGGTATAGCTGTGGCTATTCCTGAAGCAAACAGAGTAAGCATCGTCGGCAGGGGGATGACATCTAGCGAGCTAGTTCCGTTAAAATGTAAATACAGAATATAGGCTAAGGCAATTGGAGCAGTTATGGCCGTCTCTAAGGTAAGGCCATTTAAGGAACTTATATCAACTGTTTTCTTAATTAACCCGTAACAAGCAAAGCTTAAAGCCAAGGTAATAGCAACCCATGGTATGCCGCCGTATTGCAAAGTCATAATAATAACCCCAACCGATGCAAAAACAATAGCTATTTTTTGCATTGTGTTAAGTTGTTCTTTTAATACTACTGTTCCCAACAATACAACAATTAACGGGTTAATATAATACCCCATACTAGCTTCCACGACTCTGCCGGAAGTAACCGCCCAAATAAAAGTAAACCAGTTTATACTAATTATTATTGCACTTAAAAAAGTGTAAAACGTGTTTGTTTTATTTTTACAAGCTATCCTTAGGGAAGTCAGTTGCTTTGAGAGTAAGATAATAAGACTTAGAAACAGAAAAGACCAAAAAACTCTGTGTGCAAGTATTTCAAGGGCAGGTATGCTATCCAGCAGTTTCCAATATAAAGGTAAAACTCCCCATGCAGTATAAGCCAATATACCAAATATTGTTCCCCATAATCCACTATCCATTACTCAACATTTCTCCTTTTAAGAGGATTACCGAAATAAACAATAATAAGTATACCACATTGACCCATGGCGTAGAGTGGAATATGCAGTTTTGCTACCCGAAAATCCGCAGACAAATATATACTGCCGCCACAAAACCTGTCACATCAGCTAACAGCCCTACTGGCAGAGAGTACCGTGCATTTTTTACACCAACGGAGGCAAAATAGACGGCCAAAATATATAATGTCGTATCTGTGCTTCCATCAATAGTGGAAGCTAATTTGCCAATAAAGGTATCCGGGCCAAATTTATCGATAAGCTCTGATACCAGACCCAGTGTGGCCGGGCCCGACAGGGGCCTGGTAATCAGCAACGGAATAACTTCTCCGGGTATTCCGAACAAATTTAAAACAGGTGTTAAACCTCTGGTCAATATGGACAAGGCACTAGAACTACGGAAAATGCCTATAGCAACATAGATACCTACAATATAAGGGATTAACCTTACGACCAGCCAAAAGCCTTCCTTAGCCCCTTCGATAAAAGTATCATAAATTTTAATTCCTTTATATTGAGCGTGCAAAAAGACTATTAAGAGGAATAGAGGAACTATCCATACTGAAATTGTGCTAATAATTTTGAAAAGCATAGCTATTTTCTCCTTCTCGACAGTGAACGAAATATATAATCTGCTGAAATGGCACAGATTGTAGATACTGTTGTTGCAAAGAATATAGTGCCTATTATTTCAAAAGGGTTAGTGGAACCGGCGTTTACGCGAAGGGCAATAATGGTGGTAGGTATTAAGGTGATGCTGGAAGTATTGATGGCAAGAAAAGTACACATGGCCTCACTAGCATTTTCTCGTTCTGGATTTAATTTCTGCAATTCTTCCATTGCTTTTAGGCCAAATGGGGTCGCTGCACTACCAAACCCAAATAGGTTGGCGCTCATGTTCATTAAAATTGCTCCCATAGCAGGGTGGCCTTTTGGGATGGAAGGAAAGAGAATTTTTACTAACGGGCTCATATACTTAGTAAAAGCAGCTAGTAAACCCGATTTTTCAGCCACTTTTGCAATGCCCAACCACAATGTGAATACTCCCATTAGACTCATAATTCTCTCAACAGCGGCTTGGGCTGATAAAAGAATTTCTTCATTTATAACTTGTAAGTCACCAGTAAAAATACCGGTTAATAATCCTAATATAACTAGTAAAGCAAATACCAGGTTCATAGATACACACCTTTATCGTTTAAAATTATAAGGTTCATGTAAGTCCCGCTGTATTGAGGATTGTGCTCAATTAATTGCGGAAGTGGCTGATAATGGTCTATGCCTAACTCCTTGATGTAGGGTTTGTCATTTTTAGGCTCAATTAGTAACCAAGATTTGACCGTTAATCCGTCCGCGCCTGGGATAACAACGCGAGTTTCACCAGGACCTAACGAATCATTCCGGTGGTATACTGTTGAGGTTTTCTGACGCTTAAGTACTTTGTGGTGCCATGAAACTTTGTCGGGGGATTTAATTCCGTAAATTGCCACAAAAAGTGTTTTATCCACGGTATCTGACCAAATTACCAAAGGGGACTGGGTAACATTTTTGAATTTTAAATCTTTACCACCCAAGAATGTTACTGCAGCGTCCTGACCGGGCGGTACGTATGGTACTACCATGCTATGGGCATGCCGTTCCAATATAGTAAGATCTGCAAGAACTGCTGCGTTAAACAAAGCGGCAGCAAGTTTACATATTCCGCCGCCTTCGGTTTGTTTCACTTGCCCACTATGATAGGAAGGGCCTTCTCTATAACCGCGCACCTTTGAATATGGTCCGACGGAAGCGTTTAGTGAAAAGACTGCTCCGGGTTGAACGACTTTCCCTGCCAGCAAATCTGCGCCATGGTCAATATTAAAATTACCCCCGGATAATAAATCGGGCAGGTCAATTTTAAATGCGGACATTCTCACTGTGGCATCATTTTCCAAGCAAAGTTTCCTAAAATCAGAGTTATATTCCCATGGAAGTGGTCCTTTTGCAATGTGTTGACTTGAATCTAATTGTTTTATTAAGTTATCTGGAGAATTTATTGATAAATGGTAGTTGCTAAAAATATAGAGGGGGATGGTGACTATGATGATAAAACTGCTGGCTAACAGGTAAGTAAGGGTTCTTTTTCTCAGAACTAATAGTTTCATGAAAATCCTTTCCGTTAGTGCGGTTTTACTACATAATTATTCTGGATAATTTTTAATATGCAGGAATGGCATAAAACGTAGTTTTGGAATAAACGGCTGTTGGGGCCAATGGAGCTGCTAAGAATAAATTTCCGAGCTTAGGAAACGCGAATTCCTAAAATAGGAATCACTTTATCCTTTTATACTAGTCTTAATCCACGCAGGAATAGAATGTATTCCGAAACTCGGAATACATTCTAAGACATTACCCGAAAGTTATTTATAAATTAAGGAAAAGAACAAGCACTATGATACCAATTTATCACTGCTTGACTAAGGTGGGCCTGTTTTTACAGAATAAAACATTGCCATTGGCATGTGATTTGCTATATTATTTTTAGTAACTAGATTTTTAAAATTGAATAAATAGTCGCATTATTATAGAGATTGTTACTCTAAAAAGATCAAATATTTTTCTTAGGAGGACCCTTATGAATATCCTAGATCATCCAATTTTAGGTGAAGTAGAAGCTGCAAAAAGAAAAGTCACATTATTTGTCAATGGTCGTTCTATAGAAGCTTATGAAGGACAACCTATCGCTGCCGCGTTAATGGCCGTCGGCATAAAATCTTTTAGGCAGACTGCTAGAAAACAGCAGGACCGTGGTATTTTTTGCGGCATAGGTCGCTGCACCGATTGCATGATGACTGTCAATGGCGAGCCTAATGTTCGTACGTGTGTTACCTCGGTTGCTGAGGGAATGGTTGTAGAGACTCAAATTGGATTGGGCAGCTGGAGGGAGATACCACATGAATAAGGTTGAATTAGCAGTAATTGGTGCGGGGCCGGCAGGTTTGGCTGCTGCCATAGAGGCTGCTCAATTGGGTGTGAAAGTAGTAGTGTTTGATGAAAACGCTCAGCCGGGGGGGCAGCTTTTTAAGCAAATTCATAAGTTTTTTGGCTCTCGAGAGCATAGGGCTGGAACCAGAGGGTTTAGAATAGGACAAGAATTATTGGCTCAAACTGAGGAGCTGGGAGTAAAAGTTAATCTTGGATCCACAGTTTTTGGTTTAGATAAACGCAATTTATGGGTTTTAAAAGAAGGAAAGACTGAGGTTTATCAAGCTGATGCTGTCATTGTTGCAGCAGGGGCCTCTGAAAATGCCCTGGCTTTTCCGGGTTCCACTCTTCCGGGTGTTATGACCGCAGGTGCTGCCCAGACCTTTATCAATCTCCACCGAGTATTACCGGGGAAAAAGGTGCTAATGGTCGGTTCTGGCAACGTTGGCCTTATTGTTTCGTATCAACTGATGCAGGCTGGGGCTGAGGTAGTAGGGTTGGTTGAAGCAGCACCCAGTATCGGTGGTTATGGTGTCCATGCTGCTAAGATTAAAAGAGCAGGGGTACCACTCTTTTTAGGCCATACAATAGCTGAAGCCATTGGAGAACATCAGGTAGAGTCTGCGGTACTGACAAAGCTTAATGAGAGTTTTCAGCCCATCCCCGGATCAGAGATAACATTGGAAGTAGATACAATTTGCATTGCTGTGGGGCTGACTCCGATGATGGAATTGGCTCGTATGGCGGGTGCGGAATTAAAATACGTTCCAAAATTAGGCGGCCATGTGCCGGTTAATAATGACAATATGGAAACAAGTATTACCGGAATGTTTGTTGCGGGGGACGTTTGCGGGGTGGAGGAAGCCTCGTCCGCAATGGAAGAGGGAAGATTGGCGGGCGTTACTGCCGCGGAGTATCTAAAACACATTGCTGGTAAAGCTGCGGCAGACAGAAAAGCACTAATCAGAGAACAACTATCAGCCATAAGAAACGGGACATTTGGTAATAAAGAGCATCTTAAGGATAAAGTTAAAGAAGAGAATACACTAGGTTTAAGGTTTTCTGGGACGCCTTCTAAGGACGAGTTGGATAGCTGTCCGGGAGTTCCTAGTGAGGGACGATTGGCAAAGGGACCTGTTGCGGTAATAGAGTGTGTTCAAGAAATACCATGTAACCCCTGCGAGCAAGTATGTCCTAAAGGAGCAATAAAAGTGGGTAAGCCTATAACATCATTACCCCAATTGACGGAGAATGCCTGTAACGGTTGTGCAAGCTGCGTTACGGCTTGCCCCGGCTTGGCAATAGTGACGGTCGATCGGACTTATGATGAAAACAAGGCGTTGGTAACTTTTCCTTACGAATATCTGCCTCTGCCAGAAACCGGAGCTACTGTTCATGCTGTTAACAGGCAAGGTGAAAGAATATGTTATGGTCAGGTTGTAAAGGTACGTAATAATAAAAAAGCAGATGGTACTGTTGCTATCTCTCTTGCTGTTCCTGAAGAATATGCTATGGAAGTTCGCAGTATGGCAAAGGGGGGTACAAAATGACCGAAACAAATAAAAAGGAAGTCATCATTTGCCGTTGTGAAGATGTCTCAGAAGTGGAGATTAAGCAGGCCATAGAAGAAGGATTTACTACAATTAATGCTATTAAAAAACGCCTTAGGACTGGTATGGGTTTATGTCAAGGGCGTACATGTCAAAAGTTAGTTGCCAGGATTATTGCTCAAGAGACGGGTAAGAGTATGGAAGAGATATTACTGCCAACTACGCGACCGCCGGTCAGACCTATAATCATGGGCGCATTTGAGGGGGAAGATCAATGAGAAAGACAGCGGAGATTGTAGTAATAGGCGGCGGAGTTATCGGAACCTCAATAGCATATTACCTGGCAAAGGAAGGTCGAGATGTTGTAATACTTGAGAAGGGTGATTTGGCTTCGGAATCATCCGGAGCTTGCGATAAAGCAATATTGATGCAATCCAAGAAGCCGGGCATTCATCTGGAGTTGGCTCTAAAAAGCGCTGAGATTTATAAAACATTGGCGGACGAACTGGAGTATCCCATTGAATATGCTAATGATGGTGGCATGATAGTCATTGAAACTGAAGAAGAATTGGCTGTGATGAAACAGTTCGTAAAGAAACAGCGGGAAATAGGGCTGAAAGTAGATTTGTTAGACGGCAAGCAAGCTAGGAGCATCCAACCGGCTTTAGCCAAGCACATTATCGGTGCAACTCATAGTGATCAGGATGCACAGGTTAATCCGATATATGCAACCTTAGGCTTTGCAACGTCTGCAAAACGTTTGGGAGTAGAAATATATCAACAAACAGAGGTCACGGGAATTAAGGTAGAAAGCGGCGCAATCACCGCGGTAGAGACTAATCGAGGACAAATATCAACAAGAAATATTGTTAATTGTACGGGTGCCTATGCACCGTTTCTAGGACGCATGGTAGGTATAAATATACCGATCCGCCCCCGGAGGGGTCAAATAGTCATATCCGAACCGATGCCAAAGTTGATAAAGGGAGACATGCTGAGTGCAAAATATATTGCAGCCAAGCATAATCCCGATATTGTCGAAAAGGCGAAAGATAAAGCTACCCAAATGGGTATAGGCTTGTCCTTGGGTCAATCAGACAGCGGTAATTTACTAATCGGGGCCTCTAGGGAATTTGTCGGATATGATAAGAGCACTACTTATGATGCATTAAGTGCCATTATTCAAAATGCGATTAGAATTATTCCTGCTTTAAGAAATATTAACATGATTAGAAATTTTGCCGGTCTTAGGCCTTCTACCACGGATGGGCTACCCATTCTAGGGGGAACGGAATTAAACGGATATTATATTGCTGCGGGTCATGAAGGGGACGGGATTGCATTAGCGCCTATCACAGGGCAGCTTATGACAGAATTGATATGCCATGGTAAGTCATCCATAGATTTGAGTTTATTCCATATTTCAAGGTTTGGCGATCAAAAATTGAAGCGTTAAGGAGTGTTTTAGTGTGGTTAAATGGGGCCGAATACTAACGGCTATGGTTACACCGATGGATCAACATTTGCAAGTGGATTTTGAAAAAGCGGAAAAACTAGCACGGTTTTTAGTTGATAACGGATCCGACGGCCTGGTTGTTGCGGGTACTACCGGAGAGTCACCAACGCTAACCCATGATGAGAAGGTGGAATTATTTAAGACGATAAAAAAGGCAGTTGGCGAAATACCGGTAATTGCTGGCACCGGTTCGAATAATACTTCCCAAACTATCAGCTTTAGTCAGGAAGCGGAGCAGCTAGGCGTAGATGGCTTGTTAATTGTCAACCCGTATTACAACAAGCCAAATCAGGAAGGTTTATACCAGCATTTTCGGGCAGTAGCAGAAAGTGTTAGCATACCGGTCATATTGTATAACGTACCAGGCCGCGCCGGGGTTAATTTACTGCCGGAAACAACAGCACGCTTGGCAGAAATAAACAATATTGTGGCAGTGAAAGACGCAACTGGAAACGTTGATCAAGCTGCTGACATAGTGGATCAATGTCCTAAGGATTTTCTCGTTTATTCCGGAGACGATGCACTAACTCTCCCTATGCTTGCAGTAGGTGGTTACGGAGTAATTAGTGTAGCGGCACATGTGGCTGGAAACAAAATGGCAAAGATGATTGCAAATTATCTAGAGGGAAATGTTAAGCAGGCTGCAGAGGACCATGGCCGGTTGAACAGAATTTTTAAAGCAATGTTTATTGATACTAACCCGGTACCTGTGAAAGCGGCTTTGAATTTACTAGGACACGATGTTGGCGGTTTGCGGCTGCCTTTAATCAATATACCACAATCTAAACTAGAAATTATCCGAGAATCATTGACAGTTAATAATATCTTATAGCTAAACCAAATTCTAAAACAAGTCTTGCACCGCAACAACCTGAACGGTATAAGACGGCAATCAAAAGGTTTGCTCTTGCATTGAAAAGTCATCCCACTACTGGGAAAGTGCTTCCGACCTATGGAACTACTACACTGGTAAAAATGGTTAATGAACTGGGTGCATTACCGACACGAAATTATTCCTCAGGTCAATTCGAACAGGCTGATGAAATTAGTGGTGATGCTTTTCTTAAATTGATTTCAAAACGCGGTGGAAAAACTGGGCATGCTTGCCATCCGGGACGTGTTATAAAATGTTCTAATATTTTTAACAGCAGTGAAGGTAATTATGTAACGGCAGGCTTAGAGTATGAAACAATCGGTATGTTGGGGGCCAACTGCGGGGTAAGTAGTTTAGACGTTATAGCTCAGGCAGATAGGATTTGCGATGACCTGGGATTAGATACTGTTGAAACCGGGGCAGCCATTGGTATTGCTATGGAAGCAGGAATTCTTGATTTCGGCGATGGAGAGGCTATGTTAAGTCTCATTAGGGAAGTAGGTAAAGGAACTATCATGGGCCGCTTATTGGGCCATGGCTCGGTAATAACCGGCAGGGTACTAGGTGTTGCCAGGATTCCGGCAGTCAAAGGTCAAAGTTTGGCCGCCTATGATCCTCGAACTTTGAAAGGTGCAGGGGTAACTTATGCTACTTCGCCAATGGGAGCTGACCATACTGGCGGTAATGGATTGGGTGGTGATGCCGACCCATTAAAGCCTGAAGGTCAGATTGAATACTCTATAAAGTTTCAAGAGGCCGCAGCCTACTTTGACAGCCTTGGGTTATGTTGGTTCACACGCGCTCCGATCTTAGGTGATTTGACGATAGTAACGGAAATTGCAAATTCCTTACTCGGCACTGAGTGGGCTCCGGAGGACATTGTGAATCTAGGAAAAATGATTCTTAGGGTTGAAAAAGATTTCAACAAACGTGCGGGCTTTAACGAATCGCATGATCGATTGCCTGAATTTATGCTAACTGAAAAAAATATTCCCCATGGGACGGTATTTGACGTACCGGCATCTGAAATGACCAAACTATTTTCTTAAATACATGAGGTGACCCATGGTATCTGTGCAAATTAAAGCCATTGCCTATCTGAAAGACTATTTAGGCAAAAAAGAAAGGATAGGACTTCTTGTTGAGCAGGACACAACTGTTGGTGAGGTTCTTGCTAAACTTTACATACCTAACAATGAAGTAATGTGGGTTTTGGTAAACGGATTAAAGGCAAATCAGCTTGATATTATAAACCCGGGAGATGAAATAACTTTACTACCTCCTTTAGCCGGTGGGTAGTAGTCATATGGTAGTTTCGGGTGTAAAACACTCGAAACTACCAAATAAATGTATTTCAAAAGACGCGGTGGGGAAGTGGTTTCATCCGGCCGCAAGTAAAGGTGGTGATTAAAAAGATAAAGGAACAGGGAAATTTTTTTACAGAAAGAGTCGCAATTGTTTGAAAACTGTTATCGATAGGAGGGCTATTAATGAGTTTAGCAACAATGACTTGGATTATCACTATTGTTTTTTGTGCCGTGTTTTTCTGGATTTCCTGGCGGGTAAAAGATAATGCCAGCAGTAGTTTTGTACAGTACGCTATTGCCGGTGGAAGTCTACCTTTGATTATGGTGCTTTTTACAGACGTTTCTACAATTATGGGTGCCGGTAATTTTATCGGCCATGCTTCAAAAGCTTATGAGATAGGGTATACTCAAATTCCGTTTATTTTTGGTGAACAAGGTTCTAAGATACTATTTGCTTTGGCATTTGCCGGTTTGGCAGGCCGGTTTACTTACATTTCTATTTCAGAAATGATGGACGACCTGATTATTCGGGATAAGGCATCGAGGGCAATTATTGGTGTGCTGACTGCCTCTATTATGATCGCTTGGGTTGGTGGCCAGGGGAAAGGTTTAGGCGCAATATTCGCCCAATTTACAGGGTTAGATCCGCTTCCAGTAATTATTGTGTTTTCAGCCGTTTTCATTCTTTATACTTACCTAGGAGGAATATATGCAGTAGTCTGGACTGATCTGATTCAGGGCATAATGGTTATAATTTTTGGGGTTATTTTCTACATTTATGCCTTAGCGCCAATTGATTTTAGCCTAACAGTTCTAAATGAAAAGTTAGTTGCAGTTGGTGCAGCAGAACTGACTAATACCAAGATTCCCATGGGGACAATATTGAATAAATTTATTACCGGTTCATTTGGTGTGCTGGCTGCGCAGATTTATTGGCAGCGATGCTTTGCATCAAAAGATAGCAAAACAGCTAGGCGTGGAATGTTTATTAGTGGGGTACTTGCAATAACAGCGGTTTCTTTAACAGCTATTGTTGGTCTTGTAGCAAAAGCTTTAAATCCTACTATGGACGCTGCTAATGCTATGCCTTGGCTTATGACAAACCAAGTGCCTATGGGCATTACCGCGATGGTGTTTGCACTTATTCTGGCTGCGGCCATGTCAAGTGCGGATTCTAATTTAAATTCGGCTTCTGTTATTATTGTAAACGATTTAATTCGTCCCTTTGCTCCCGACATTCCAGATCAGCAGTTAGTAAAGTATGCTAAGAACATAACAATCGTTGTTGGTATATTTGCTGCTATTGCTGCAATATATGCTTCTAGCATCATTAGCTTATTCTCTAAAGCCTATACGATGGCCGGTGGTAGTGTAGTTCCAGTACTTTTGGTAGGGCTGCTCTGGAAGCGTGATAGCAGTGAGATGTTCACTATGGGAGTTCATAATAGCAAAGTTACCCCATGGGGATCTCGTGTTGGTTTAGTGGTAGGTGCAGTTGTTTCCCTAACAATTGGTATTTTATGGGGTGTGGCTATTTCTGCTTTATCTACTATTATAGTTTCTCTTATGACACCTCAATCAGAATTGGCATACGAAACTGAAGTAAAAGACGAAGAATAACAGTAATAAGGAAGGTATGGGATACAGTAATCCCTTACCTTCCAAAATATATTTAAATTTTACGTCGAATAAACTAAATTTCCTAATTGAAAAGGTTTGATTCTTTGGCATGTCGTAAATAATAATGACGGCCATTTTTTCTTTTGAGAGTTTACAAAATAGATAATAAAGTATGCAAGGAGAGTTTTATAAGGAAAATACTGTCTGTCCAAGAAGCAATGTGAGTTCCTGTTTAGCGAAGAGTATCTCGTTAATGCATTATAAAGCTGTTGATGGAAATGAAGGAACTGGAGATGGATCTGTCGAATCTAATTACAATTATTAGAAGTAGCAGATGAGGTGAGCAAGATTGACAAAAAAGGTTATAAATGTAGGTATTGTTGGTATGGGCAGGGGAGGAACTACGGTACTTCGTAATTTAGATGGTTTAACTCAAATAAAGGTTGTTGCGGTAGCGGATAGCAACTTGCACGCACCAGGCATAGCATTAGCACAAAAAAAAGGTATTTTTGTTACCTTGGATTTTATAGATTTGTTTTCACTTCCCAAACTGGATGTAATTATTGAGGCGACAGGAATGGTGTCGGTCCAAAATAGTATTCGTCAGTGCCTGAAGCCAGGAATAACCCTCATTGAGGCAGATGCAGCGAATTTGATGATGCTATTAGTTATTGAACGTGAGCACTTGCTTAGTCACAAAGAAATTAAAGAGGAGCTAAGCACTATCCTAAATTCTGCACAGGAAGGGATACAGGTAGCGGATTCAGATGGAAGCGTCAAATATGTCAACCCTGCTTTCGAACATATTACTGGGGTAAAAAGAGAAGATAGAATTGGGAAAAATGTGTTTAATATTTCACCTGATGGTGCTTTGGCTAAGGTATTAAAGTCTGGGCGTCAGGTCAAGCAATTACGGAACGTTGTTAAAGGCACTGACATCGAGGTTGTTTCTAACGCGTCACCCATTACTGTAGATGGTAAGATGACAGGTGCGGTTGTAATCTTCCAAGATATATCTGATGTTGCTCGTTTAACAAAGGAATTGGAACGTAGCAATAGCGTGATTAGAAGTTTGCATGAGGAATTGGACCACTTCAGACCCGTCAGTTTTAATTTACATGATGTCATCGGGCGGAGCCCCGCTTTTAAAAAAGTTATTAAGCTTGCCGAAATGGCCTCAAAAGCGAATGCCAACGCTTTATTGCTTGGGGAAAGTGGTACCGGAAAAGAAGTTATTGCCAATGCCATTCATCACGAAAGTTCAAGGAGGGACCACCCTTTTGTGAAAATTAATTGTGCTGCCATTCCGGAAAATCTCTTGGAAAGCGAATTATTTGGCTATGAGAAGGGTGCATATACTGGTGCGGTCAAAAGCAAAGAAGGAAAGTTTGAACTGGCTAACAATGGGACCATCTTTTTAGACGAAATTGGAGACCTTTCGCTCTCGTTGCAGGCTAAACTATTGCGTGTATTGCAAGAAAGGGAGTTTGAAAGAGTTGGAGGGACTCAGACAATTAAAGTAGATGTCCGTATTATCGCTGCGACCAACAGGAACCTTGAACGGATGGTTCAAGATGGTGATTTTAGGCAGGATCTTTATTATCGGCTCAATGTGCTTGAGATTTTCCTGCCATCATTAAAGGATAGAGTAGAAGATATTCCCTTGTTGGTTAACCACATTATAAAAAAGCTTAACTTTAAGTTGAGTAAAAATATATTAGGGGTTGATTTACAAGCCTTAGACATATTTAAAAAGTATCATTGGCCGGGAAATATTAGGGAATTGGAGAATATACTTGAGAGAGCAATGTTATTAACTGAGGGCAATTATATAAAAGTAAACACAGTAAGTAGTTACTTGGAGTTGGAAACTGCTGTTGATGAATTTACTGACGAGACTGATGAAATTTTCCCTCTGGATAAACTAGAAAAGAAGATGTTATTTAAAGCTCTAAATAAATACGGCAGGTCGGTTGTGGGGAAGAAAGCGGCTGCTAAAGCCCTAAACATTTCCCTGTCCACTTTGTATTATAAGTTAAACCAATACCAGGAAGAGTAACTGAAGAAATGTTTGGAAATGGAAAGTTATTTAACGAAGAAACCAGGCTATCTACGGATAGCACCGGTTTCTTTAGGTATACTGAGCTTTCTTAATAATCAAATAGGCCGGTAAAGAAGATGAAGAAAATAATTATACAGAAAATCCAAATAAAACTGCTACCACCATAGTAACTACCACTTTCAGCAGGCATATTTACCCTCCTTTCTCTTACTTCGTACGTAAACAGATACAATACATACTATGAAGCAGAGAAGGAATTCGTTACTGACCGGGTGAGGAGTAAACAGTTTATGTATATGAATAATAGATTACTTTTCATCAATAGATAGTTCTTCACGGATAATATGCTCTGCATTACCCGCCAATTTTTCTAACATTGTTGCAATCAGTTCCTTTTCCCAATCGCTAAAACCAGCAGTAAGTTTTGTTGTCCATGTTTCCGATATCTGATGAAGTATCGGTTTTAATTTAACTGCTTTATCCGTAACTGTAACTATCCTGGCTCGTTTGTCAATGGGATTAACCTTTCGAGTAATGTAACCTGACCTTTCCAACTTAGTTAAAGCTCTGGTCGTGGTTGCTTTATCAATGTTAAGGCACTTAGACAGCCAATCTTGTGTAGTTATCCCGTTACTTTTTAATAGAAGAATCAAAAATGGAAACTGACCTGGGCCAATATTATAGGACTTTAGTTCTTTATCTATATAAATTTGGGAGTATCGGTATAAAACAGAGATCCATTTACCGATGGAATTGCTGTTGGTTATGGTCATTGCTTTCGCTCCTTTTGGATAAAAACTTGTAATCTGTTGTCTAATCCAATTGCGGTGCAGTTGCGGCCTTATGATGTTCATTTAGATTTCGTATTTCTTTTCCTAACCAGATGGCTACTAAGATCGATGAAATCAAGTCTGAGATTGGGCCGGAATAAAGAATGCCATTTAAACCCAAAAACCTCGGCATAATTAAGAGTAAGGGTATTAATACCAATACTTGGCGGGATAAGCCTAAGAACATTGCTTGTCTTGGCTTGCCCACTGCCTGGAAATAGTTGGCTCCGACAATTTGGAAACCTACGATTGGGAAAGCAATGAGAAAAATCTTTAAAGTGTGCGTACCTAATTCCAGCAACTGCATATCTTCATTGTTAAATAAGCCGATGAATTGTCCGGGAAACAGTTGAATTGCAACTGAACCAATAGTGGCAATTGCAGTTGCTGCTAAAATTGCTAGTTTTAGGGTCTCTTTTAGCCGGTCATACTGTTTGGCACCATAGTTGTAACCAATAATGGGTTGGGCACCCTGGGTAATACCAATGATAGGCATAAACATAAGCGTAGCGATGCTCATGGTGATCCCCATACCTGCAATAGCTATATCGCCTCCGTAATAACCTAGGCTGTTGTTCATGATGACTTGTAGCAGACTGTTGGAGAGTTGCATGGCGAAAGGTGCCATACCAATGGCTAGAATTTGTTTAATAATTGGAAGACGCAGCTTAAAATTGGCTAAAGAAACTCTTAAAATACTTTTACCTGTTAAGTAATAGTATAGTATCCAGCCTGTAGCCACAGTTCGTGCTAACACAGTTGCTATGGCGGCTCCTGCTACTCCCCAGTCTAAGACAAAAATAAAGATAGGGTTTAATATTATATTTAATACCGCTCCCAGCAGCATGGTATACATGGAAAATTTTGGGTTTCCTTCAGCCCTGATAAAGTTACTCATTCCAAAACCGGTAGACATTAAGACTGTTCCAAATACAATTATTCTCATGTAATCCCTGGCGTAAGGCAGTACTGCTTCACTAGCACCAAAAAGGCGTAGCAGAGGGGTTAATGATATGGTCCCGATTACTGACATTACTAAGGATATCAATATGAGCAATACAATTCCATTTCCTAATATCAGTTCAGCTTCTGCTTTGTTTTGTTCACCTAGTTTAATTGATATCAGCGAGGTGGCCCCGATCGCAATTAGCATGGAAAAGGCCATGATGACTAACATGAACGGAAAGCCTACGGTAACCCCGGCTATCCCCAGTGAGCCTACTCCGTGACCGATAAAAATCCTATCTATTACATTATATATTGCATTGACCAACATCCCTACGATAGCAGGAATGGAAAATTTCCATAGTAGTTTGGGGATTTTTTCTGTACCTAACTGAGCTGGTTGATTCATACTATACCTCCTAAGCTGGCTTCTTTTGCATAAAAACCATTATAGAATAAAATGGTTGCAAATGCAATTATCTTTTAATTGAATTTAAGTCGGGGTATAAGCGGCTTGTTAATATCAACTTTTCTTACGTTGGTTGTCATTCCGGTTGTGTATAGTCTTCTGGAAAAAGATAATTCTGTTGAAATAAATTTGGATACCAAGTCTTTGCCGGAATAAGTCTTTGTTTGGTCGTCAAGATTGGCGGGCAAATTTTTCAAAAATTTTAATTGATAACTATTTACAAATGAGAATAAATATCATATAATAAGTACAACAACAAGCTATTCATTCAAATATATAAATTATAATCGAAAAAGGGGGAAATTAGCATGATAATTAAAATGAGAGCAGATGTTCAGCCCAAAGGCGAGAGAGAACAAAGAAAACTGAGAAGGATAATGAAAATGTATGACATGATTTATAATAATGAATATTAAAAAGTCATCGGGGACCCCATTAAGGGGTTCCCGATGACTTTTTAACTTGGTTCAGCTTCATCGTAAGATAATCTTGTAACTTACCAATCACTTAGTACTTCTGTCCAATAAGAATAGTGTTAGCAACAATGCTTTTTGTAATAACTCGCCTCTGTGGACAGCCTCATTAGGGGTGTGCAAATTCCGGGCAGTTGGCCCCACTCCACAAACTACCGGCGTATTCAAACTTATTTCTCCCGCGGCGGATGGGATTAAACTGGATTCAGTGCCGAAAGGCAGTTTCCATTCTTCGCTTAATTTTTCCAGGGCAGAGATTAGTTCATCATTTTCTTTACTAGTCGAAAGAGGGGGTCTTTCCTCTATTTTTTCAATGTACGATTGAATACCTTTTTTGCTAGTATTAAAGATGTTTTTAAGTTGATTTTCCGCATCGTCCGCCTCTTGGAAATTTAGATATGTGACATATATGGTTGCCCGCACTCTATGAGGCAAAAGCATGCCGTATCTGTCTGAATGAACATCTTGGACAGCTACGGTTAGGTGTTTTTCAATCTGACTAAGTTTATTTATTTTTTCTATTTTTTGCAAGAACCATGTTAAGGCATCTGTTTTGGTGCTGCGATAGCCTATACGAAAAGAACCGCTTTCAACCAAGACGCTAAATTTGCGGGAACCGCGGCGCTGGTTTACTATTTTACCCCCCCGGTAGCCAGGCTGCATGACAAGTACATCGTTGGCGCTATTTCCCAAACGGTGTAAAACTTGTCCGCTATATCGCATGCCTCTTCCTTCATCGGAGTAGATAAAAATACCTAATTTGGTTGAAGCAAGCTTATCTATTTTTGCTAATGCTTCAATTGTTTGAATGATGCAGACTAGACCTGCCCTGCTGGAGGCAATTCCTTCACCATAAAGCCATTCGGGGTCTCGCCTAAAAGGTATAGGGTATCCTTCCTTAGTTTCGGGCACGTCAATTGGAACCACCAATAGGGTTCCACCTTCCAGTCCGGCCTTGGTTTCCCAGGTCCAAGCAGAATGCATATTAGTAAAGTTCTCTGCTGGAACTAAGTGATATTTTCTAAATCGATTATCCAGCTTTCTTACTACGCTGCTTAGGGCAACGGGATCATCGGTTCGACTGGGCATATTAGTCCAATACTTTAATGTTTCTTCAATTTTATCTCGGCTTTCAGTTAAAAAGTTAAAGATATTTTTGTTGTTTTCATCCATTACTTGGTCGTGGTTAGTAATTTCAGTATCGCCGAAATAGCGTTTGCTTGTTATTTCAACCAACTCATTAACAACGTCATTGTAGTTAAGGCCTATGTTATTAGCTGCATAAACAAATGACCCCTCAGGTCCTAAACTAGCTAAAGAATTGATTTCTAAAATATAAGGCTCTCCATTTTGGTCAATCCGAAAATCAACTCGGGCGCTGTCATAACAGCCAAGGGCATTAAAGGCAGATAATGCTAAGGATTGAACATGCTCTGTTTCTTCAGGAGTTAATGGAGCCGGGCAGATTTTGTCTACACTTCTACCACTGGTATGAGTTTTGTCTTCGTAGGTGTAAATTTTTTCCCCCTCAGGGAATATGAGTTCTACTGGCGGCAGGGCTCTAACAGGGTCATTGCCCAATAAGGCAACATTGACTTCTCTACCTTCAATATACTCTTCAACCAGCGTCGGGGTTTTAAACATATCATAAATAACACGAGCTCCTTCTCGTAATTCATTTTCGTTGTTTACAATTCTTAGGCCAAAGGAAACAGCTTCATCTTTCGGTTTAACGATTAAGGGATAGTTTAAGTTTTCAGTTAACGGGTCATCGGGTTTGTTTAGTAGAGTGAATTTGGGAGTAGGTAACCCTTTTTCCGTTAGTATCATTTTCGTAACTACTTTGTCTAAAGCAATCGCCTGGGTTAAGGGACTAGAACCTACATAAGGGATACCTAACATTTCTAGAATGCTAGGAATATGGGTATAACGAGCTCTACCCTGAATTCCGTAACTAAGGTTTAGGACCAATCCGGGCCGTTCTCCCGAAATAACGGAGGGCATAAATTCCTCCAATTTGTGAATTATGGTTTTATCACCTTCAAAAGCACGAACCTGGTGTCCGCGGGATTTTAGTGCGGTTTTAATCATATTAATAGTTTGCAATCCATACTTTTCCCTATTTGGAACGCCGAAAAGGTTTATGACAGCTTGGCTTTCCCGATTGTAGATAATTGCTATTTTCAAAATATTCACCCCATAATAGTAATTAAAAAGTTTAAAGGCTTTTCTTTATAGTTAATAATTTTTACAACTACTTTGTGATTATGCTATATTCGGCATTATAAAGTCCTTTCCTGTATGTTTTTCACATCCGAAAAAATTTTTGAGTAGAGTCTACCTGTAAGACAAAGTTTAGAATGTCATCATAGGTCTAACAATATATGAGAATAATAAATTCCATAAAGGAAGTCAGGGATTCTTCATAGAAAAAAGAACTAAGAGTATAATTTAACGGGGGGATGTTGTATGGAAAGTAATGATAGTGGGCAAGTAGAAATACGATGCTTTTCATTTTTGAAAACGATTTGTGATGAGAGAGATTGGCCTTTCCCATTTTACTATCAGTTAAAAGAAGAATGCTCTGCTATGAAGTTGATAGAACTGCTGGAACTGCCAAGAGAAAAAATTGAAGCGGTTTTTATTAATGGCCGAGCCATGCCCTTCGAAGAAGCCATGGTGAAAGCCGGTGACAGGGTAGGATTTGTTCCACCGGGCACACCAGGACCTTACAGGGCCCTTTTGGGAATGGTTTCAGGGAAAAAGTAAATTGTTTGGTCTCGATTGTGGTTCTCAACTCAGAATAATGGAAAGGTCAGAGGAAAATTTCCTCTGACTCTTGTTAGTAGCACTTATCTTTTTCCATATATTCGTGAACATAGTTTAATGCTTCACCAAAACGTTGGAAATGAACCACTTCCCTTTCTCTTAAGAATCTTAAAGTATCAATTATACCAGGGTCATCGCTTAGTCGTATTAAGTGTTCATAAGTGGACCGGGCTTTTTGCTCAGCGGCCATGTTTTCGTGTAAGTCAGTAATCGGATCGCCATGAGCTTGGATATAAGCAGCAGTCCAAGGCACTCCTGCTGCGTCATGAGGGAACAAGGCTGTGTCGTGCTGTGTGAAATGCGCTCCTAAGCCTGCGTTCTCCATTTGCTCTGGGGAAACCCCCCGGGTTAATTTATAGATCATAGTAGCGATAATTTCCCAATGCGCCATTTCCTCAGTTCCTATATCTGTCAGCAAGCCTTTTGCCCTGTTAGTTGGTATGGTATATCTTTGGTTAAGATACCTGACTGCTGCAGAGAGTTCGCTATCAGGGCCGCCGTACTGAGCAAAAAGGTACTTTGCCATTCCCAAGTCAGTTCTACTTACCCTAACAGGATATTCCAATTTCTTTTCATAAATCCACATAAAGTACTTCCCTCCTTATTAAAGTTTTTTATAATCTATTTCCCAAGGCCACGGACTATCTATCCACTCCCACTTCTCTCGACCATTAGGTGCATGTGCCATCAACATGCCATATTCCCGTTGGTACTGCTGCATAAGCCTATGAGCGAACATAGCAGCTTCATTGTATAGTCTTAATGCTTCCATATCATTTGGATGGGTATCCAAATACAACTGCAGCTCAACAACCAAAAACTGTACTTCCATTAACTGCTCCAACAATTCATATTCATTTAGACATGGGTCTTTAGGCTCGCACATTTCTTTCCGAGACATGCAAATCACCTCCTGTTAAATAGTTTTATTTCTCTGGATAAGGGTAAGGCTTCCAAAGTTCAGGAAATACTGTTCCTTTCATTAATGCTTCTTCCAAGGGATACAATTGGTTTAACTCTTGCCAGATGACAAAAGCTTCGGCCAAATCCGCCCCGGGGTAATACGGGTACTGCATATGCATATGCTTATGCTCCGGATACTCTTCCCATGGGAATTGAGGGTTCATATTATTATTGGACATGGTTAACCTCCTTATAAATGTGTACTATAGTTCCATAGTATGTAAAAATTCGACGGGTTGTGACATATGGGGCATGCAAAGTGAAACTTGCATCAGGTGGGGTTTTACTACCCCATCTGATGTTTAGTAAAGCATATCCAGGAGCTTAGCGCCACTTATCCCCTTGCATCGGGGACATTCCTGTCCAGACTTGAAGTAAGAAATATCGAAGGAAGCATTGAAGCAAATCAAGAGTACCGTGGGGAATTTAGAGCTAAGAATGTGGTAGGGCCTATTAATGTTAAGGGTAGCAACGATGCAAATTTGGAACTGAGTCAGATAAAGGGTGATATTATGGTTCAGACCCAGTCTGGTGATGTTCGTATTGAGTTATCAGAGGGGAATGAAGGATATGAAATAAGTGCGGAAACGCAATCTGGTAAGATACTGACGAGGTTGCCGCTGGAGATTGAAGAAGTTCCTAATGAACAGGGCCATACAGCAAGGGCTTGCTTGGAAACGGAGAATTCAAACTAAACCTTGGGACGGATAGGGGAAATATTATCATACGGAATGACTAATGTAAAAATCATTTTAGATATAAATAAAATGGCCACTTTATTATGTGGCCATTTTTACACTAAGAAACGTGCTTATCTTTCCCATCTGTCTCCGTCTCAGTAAAGAATTCTTCTTTAGCAGTTTTCTCAGTCATGCTATTTTCAATGGGATCATCCATGTCAGTAGACATTTCGCAACGCCCCTTAAAGATTGCGCCTTCGTTAATAGTAAACTTGGCAACAATAATGTCCGCAAATATTTTTGCCGTACTAAGCAGTTCCAGTTTGCCGTCAAGAAAGATGTTACCATGTACCTCTCCGCCAATGGTTGCGTCTTTCCCTCTGATTTCCGCTTTTACCATACCTGTTTTCCCGACTATCACAGAACCATTTTTCACGGTTATTTCGCCTTTGACTTCACCGTCAATTCGTAGAGTTCCCTCAACATTTAGGTTGCCGTTAAAGTTACTGCCATTACCTATGATAGTATGCATGCTTCGTGGTGCCGGGGTAGTTTGTTTTTTATTAAACATTAATTTCCCTCCTTGAAACTGCTGAAATATTATTGCAAGTAGTCTGTAGGATTAACTCTTACTCCGTTCACCTGTACTTCATAATGTGTGTGGGGTCCAGTGGAACGACCAGTGCTGCCGATTTTAGCGATAATATCTCCCCTGGATACCTCATCGCCTTCGTCAACAAGGATTTTGGAGTTGTGAGAGTAAAAGGTTTTAAAATCATACTTTTTATTTTCAATCATAACTGTTCTGCCATATATCCATGTATAACCTACATAAACTACGGTGCCGCTGTGAGTTGCTTCTACAGGTGAACCGTAAGGCGCTGCGATATCTAGGCCGTCGTGGAATTCTCTGCGCCTAGTAAATGGGGAGCGCCGCCAGCCATAACTGGAAGTAATTCTTTGTTCGGTAGTAGGCCAGCCATATGGTTTAGCGTCCAAATATTCTATGGTGGTTTCTAATTCACCGTTTAATACCATTAAGGTTTGTTTTGAATTATCATATTGTACCAGTAGATTTTCCAAGGTACTATCAATTTCTGAGTATCTTGTGCCCCAGTCATCGCCTTCGTTGATAGAATTGTTATCAGCCGGTGCAGCAGTAAAATTGCCAGTACCACCGTAGGCTGAACCGGGGCTGGGCATTACGTGCTTCACCGAAAGCTCGTTAGCTTGAGACATGCGTACGGAATTGCGAGATAGTAAAGCATCTGATCTGCTGAGCAACTCTTCTCTACCGGGTCTATCGTTTTCCTCTAGCATATTTCTAACGTTGTTTTCCAATTTGTTAAGTTCCGGTATCTTTTCTTGCAGTTGTTCAGTTTTAGTTTCAAGTTCCTGAAGATGATATTCTTGCTCTTTATTAACAGTCTCTAACCTGTAGAGTTCTGACATGTTTGCTTTCATTTTGTGATAATCCGTATAGAAATAATATGTAGAAATTATTAAACCAATCAAAAGAACTAATGATCCCTGAATAACAAAGCGAGGTACCTTTGCACGGAAAACCGATTGTTCCGAATGTGGGATGAACATAATCGTAAAAGATGGTGGAATTTTTGATTGAATTGCCTTTAATTTTTGCCGTAACATTTCAACACTCCAAGCTGTCAAAATTAAAAAAGTCAACCCCATTACTATTATTTAGTTATATAGTGCAAAATTCCTCCTTTATTAGTAATTTTATCTAAGAAACATTTAACAATTTAAAATAAATAATTTAAAAGTTTCTGCCAGTGGTGAAAGAGCCCTTGTTTTATGGTAAACAAAATAGAATTTCCTTTCTATTTCCATGTTTTTAACGGGGAGGATCTTTAATACATTGTGTTCGATCTCTTGCTCAACAGCTTTTTCAGAAATAAAGCTTAAACCGAGACCATTCTTAACACATTCTTTTATGGTTTCAGTATTTTCTATATAGGCAATTACGTTAAAATCTTTCACTGAAAAGTTGTGTTTTCCCAAAGCATTTTCCAATGATTTTCTTGTGCCGGAACCTGCCTCTCTCAACAGTATTTTAAGTTCAAGTAAAGATTGTATATCAATATTTTCCATGCTTAGATAAGGTTTTCTGGCAGGCGCAATTAAAATAATTTTGTCTTTCATTAATTCCATATAGGTTAGTTGAGGTAGTTCTTTTTTGAAACCAACAATACCAAAGTCTATTTCTCCACATAAAATCTTGTCAATGACTTGTTGGGAATCATATCGCATTAAATTGAAATGCACATCAGGATAGAGATTGTTAAAATTGGTAATCAGTTGTGGCAGGACATATTGTTCTGGAATTGTGCTAGCTGATATTTCTAAAATCCCTGCAATGCTGCCTTGAAACTTGCTTAAGTCAAACAAAACATTTTCACGTTTGTTCAATATATCTAAAGCGTAGCTGAATAGAATTCCCCCTGCTTTTGTTGCTGAAATATTCTTATTGCCGTTTCTGTTAAGTAGTATTGCACCTAGTTCATTTTCCAAAGCTTGGATGTGGCCACTTACAGTTGGCTGGGTAAGATACATCATATCTGCTGCTTTGGAGAAACTTTTTAATTTAACTACCGAAACAAAGGACTGTAATTGTTTAAAATCCATTGACATGACTCTCCCGAAATAAAGTTATATAATTTAACTATAGTATATCACTTAACTGGTTGCTGTTTAAGCGTATAGTTATCCTATTTGCAGCGGGCACCTAACTATATTGGTGATATGGGTGTTCTTAGCAGGACTTATTTTAAGGAATACAGAAGTAGCATATTGTCATAGAAATTAAGATACTAGAAATCAGTAATTGGGGGCCAGGAATTAATGCGGCAATCTAAGGAAGAACGCGTCCATACTGTATTTGAAACTATTTCCGGAAAATATGACGTTATGAATTCCATAATTAGCTTTCAACGCCATAAGGCTTGGCGGAGGGATACAATGAGGCGGATGATGGTTGAGCAGGGTGCCATAGTACTGGATGTTTGCTGTGGGACGGGGGACTGGACCATAAATATGGCAAAGGCAGTTGGCAGCAGCGGTAAAGTATATGGGATAGATTTTAGCCGGAACATGTTGCAAGTTGCTCAAAAAAAATTACTGGGTAAAGATTTTGCGGAGCATGTAGAGTTGTTGGCCGGGAATGCCATGCAGCTGCCTTTTGAGGATAATACTTTTGATTATGTTACTATTGGTTTTGGATTGCGGAATGTACCCGATTATATAAAGGTATTAAAGGAAATGCATCGTGTAACCAAGCCAGGCGGGAAGGTAGTTTGTCTTGAGACATCCCAGCCAACGACTCCTATATTTAGGCAGCTATATTATTTTTACTTTGGTGCAATTATGCCGCTGTTAGGAAAGATTTTTGCGCGAAGTTATAAGCAATACTCTTGGTTGCACGAATCTACTAAAGATTTCCCAGGGCGACAAGAATTGGTACGAATGTTTTTCGAAGCTGGGCTGAGGGATGTGACAGTTAGGAGTTATGCTGGCGGTGTAGCGGCGATGCACATGGGTATTAAACTTAAAGAGTAAGAAGCTGAAAAAAATTTTTATTAAAGGGAAAACAGGTTTTTGCGAGAATAGAATAAGTGAAAACATGTTCAAAGTGTCGGGAAGAAATCACACATTGTTCAGGGGGTATTCATATGGTGTTGGGCTTGTTTGGTCCTATCGGTATTCCAGAATTAGCGATTGTTTTAGTTTTGGCATTGGTCATTTTCGGTGCCGGAAAGTTATCCGGTGTCGGTAAGGCATTGGGTACTAGCGTAAAAGAATTTAAAGAATCGGTTCAAGAGGAAGAAGAGGAAGAGGAAGAGGAAGAAGGAAAAAATAAAGAGAAATAAACGCAAATTAAAAGATTAGGACCTTGTCTATGAATTTTGATAAGGTTTTTTTTTGCTTGGTTTTGGGCGTAAAACGGATTATATTTAGTAAAAGTATAACTAAATGTCGAAAAAGAGTGAAATAATGTAACATATTTAGCAGGAAATGCATAAGTAGTATAGAACTTTTGAGAAGCAATCATTGATGTATACAAGATACTGGTACATGAAGGGGAGGCTTATGGAGAAAAAAGTTCTATTATTAGGTTTAGCTAACGCGGGCAAGGTTAATTTTAATTTATCAGTTTCAGGACTAGTGGAAAAAGCGCTTATTAGAGGTGAGGGGATTATTACAGAGCGTGGTGCATTATCTGTTTTGACAGGTAAATATACCGGAAGGTCTCCTCATGATAAATTCATTGTTGAGGATAGCGGGACAAAGGATAAAATTGATTGGGGAACGGTTAACAGGCCCATCAGTGAAGGGGCATTTGATAACTTATATGGCAGAGTGCTAGCTTATCTTCAAGGAAAAGAATTATTCGTATTTGACGGATATGCCGGGGCAGAGAATGAGTATCGACTGCCTGTTCGTTTCATTAATGAATATGCCTGGCAGAATCTTTTTGTTCACCAGTTGTTTGTGAAACCAGATGAAAAGGAATTGGCTAATTTCCAACCCGAATTTACTTTAATCGCAGCACCAGGTTTTAAAGCTAACCCCAAAGTGGATAAAACCCAATCTGAAACTTTCATAATCGTTAATTTCACAAAAAAGATTATTATCATTGGTGGAACTCAATATGCGGGTGAAATGAAAAAATCTATGTTTAGTGTAATGAATTATTTACTGCCCACCCAGCACGTATTGCCCATGCATTGTTCAGCTAACGTTAGTGATGATGGTGATGTCGCTCTATTTTTTGGTTTATCCGGCACAGGAAAGACCACTTTATCTGCTGATCCTTCCAGACGACTGATAGGCGATGATGAGCACGGTTGGTCTAGTGAAGGAGTTTTTAATTTTGAGGGTGGTTGCTATGCAAAATGCATAAAACTGTCGGAGGAAAAGGAACCGCAGATTTGGGGTGCAGTGCGCTTTGGCTCTGTGATAGAAAATGTAGTTGTTGACCCTCAGTCGCGCAAAATGGACTTTGATAATGACAGGTTTACGGAAAACACTCGGGCAGGTTATCCGGTTGAATTTATTCCTGATGTTGTTATACCAGGAAGAGGCGGACACCCAAATACCGTAATATTCTTAACTGCTGATGCGTTTGGTGTTCTACCTCCCATTGCAAAACTTAATTCAGATCAGGCGATGTATTACTTTTTGTCAGGTTATACTAGTAAATTAGCAGGTACGGAACGCGGTATTGTCGAGCCGGAAGCCACGTTTTCGTCATGCTTTGGAGCACCCTTTTTACCGTTACCACCTATGGTTTATGCGGAGATGCTGGGGAAACGAATTAAGCAGCATAATACAAGAGTTTATTTAGTTAATACCGGGTGGACTGGTGGTCCTTATGGTGTTGGGCAAAGAATGAATCTAGACTATACTCGCTCCATGGTGACCGCTGTTTTGAACGGTCAATTGGATCAAGTAGAGTATATTGCCGATCCAGTATTTAATTTGGGTGTTCCTAATAATTGCCCCGGCGTGCCTGATTACCTACTAAATCCCCGTAATACTTGGCAGGACCAAGAGGCCTACGACAGAAAGACTATTGAGCTTGCCAAAAGTTTCTTTAATAATTTTTCTAAGTTTAGTGGAATTCCAGAAAAGATTTTAGAGGCCGGGCCGAATGCAAATTAGGCTATTAGGCTGGTACTTAGGAAAAACCTTTATTGATAAAATTCTATTTTAGGATTAAAGTAATTTTATAAATTATCGAGAAGGAGATAGCTGCTATTTTGGCGAAAGATGTTCCTTGAAATAAATAAAAGGAGGTGACTAGATTGCGAAAAGGTAAAATTCTAATTCTCTTGTTAGGTATACTGTTTATAACGGCATTGTTTATAGCGGGCTGCGGCGGTGGTCAAGCTGAAGAACCTAAAGAAGATCAACAGCAGGCTGAAGAACCAAAAGCTGATGAGCAAAAGGCTGACAAGCAGGAAGGCCAGAAAGAAGAGGCCACCGAAGAGCCGGCTGAACAGGATAAAGAAGAAGCCACGGAAGATTCTTCTAAAGAAGAGGGGAAAATGGTTTACGTATCCTCTGACGAGAAGCCTGAAGGTTGTGTGAGCTGTCATACCAAGGAAAGTGAAGAGAAAGATTATTCACTTACTGCTGAACTAACCGCTATGAGTGACGAATTTGGGCATCCCAAGATGGATATTCAAGGTCCGGAGCAATGTCAAATGTGCCACCCGGACGGTGAAATCTCCTTCGATAAGGTAGCTCATAAGATTCACCTGACCGGTGGTGAAGAGAACCATTTTATCACCAGTTACGAAGGTAGTTGTCTCCAATGTCATGCTTTAACCGACGAAAATGAAATGGTCGTTAAAGGTTTGGCTAAGGATGCTGAATTGCAGGTAATTAAGTCTGCCAGTTTGGATCTTGAAACAGAAAGCTGTGGCACTTGCCATCAGAACGATTACAGCTTAACTAACGAATTAACTAAAATGAATGAAGAGTTTGGCCATCCTAAAATGGAAATATCTAGCGGTGAAGACTGCTTAATGTGCCACAAAGCAGATGGTGATATACCTTTGGATAAGGTGTTGCATAAGGCACACTTGACCGGAGAAGAAAATAGTTTTGTAGCTAACTATGGTGGAAGTTGTCTCAACTGTCACGACTTAAATGATAGTGGTAAAATGACAACGAAATTGTAGTAAATATAAAAGAGGGATGCTTAAAAATAGCATTCCTCTTTTTAATAATTTTTAGATGTCGGAAAAAATTCACAAAATCTTAACAGATCGATCAAAGTTCTTTCATAGTTTCATGGCATTATATAGATAGCACCCTAAGTTATGAGTGCCCCACCCCTTTAATAATTTGAGTTTTATACAATAGCCCAGCTTAGCTGGGCTATTGTATTTTACTTTTGTTGTTCAGCTAATTTTTTACTTAACATGACTCCACCGCTGCCGATATTATCTGGATTATTTTCCTTAATAACCACTACAAATGCGTCTTCCGGTAGTTCAAGGTTTTTGCTGGCAGTCATTGTGAAGCCTTTAATTAAAGCTTCTTTTTGCTGCTTCTCCATTTTGCCTGCTTCGATTGTTATGATTGGCATTTTAATCCCTCCTCGTATAATATGATTTAAATATTCATATAAATGTATTCCATATTCTTATGAATGATTAAGCTCAAATTAGGGTCTATTCTTAAGTCGGCAGTCTAATTCTTCTTAATCTTCGGTAGATTGGCAGATCATTCCTGCAGTATTTTCTAAACAAATTAGAAATACATAAAGTAAAGGTGGTTTTTGCCGCAATATATCTGTAGTGTTTCTACGGGTGTCGATCTGTGATTGCTGCTATTGCATTTTAGCTGATTTAGGTTATAATAAGTAGGTTGAAGGATTAACAGTAGGAAGGGAAGATTTAATGGAACAAAATCAATTACGAAACTTAGCAATTATTGCACACGTTGATCATGGGAAAACTACTTTGGTGGATTGCATGCTAAAACAGAGTGGTGTTTTTCATGAGAAACAGGTAGTGGAAGATAGGGTTATGGATTCTAACGACTTAGAGCGCGAACGGGGCATTACTATTATGTCCAAGAATACAGCTATTTTTTATAAAGATATGAAATTTAACATTGTGGATACGCCAGGTCACGCAGACTTTGGCGGAGAAGTTGAACGTATAGTGCAAATTGTGGATGGGGTACTATTGGTAGTTGATGCTGTTGAAGGCCCTATGCCTCAGACTCGTTTTGTGCTGGGAAAGGCTTTAGAGGCTGGCTTGAAACCGGTTGTTGTGATTAATAAGGTGGACCGTCCAAACGCACGTCCAACGGAAGTAATGGATGAGATATTAGAACTGTTTATAGATTTGGGAGCAGATGACGAACAATTAGAATTTCCAACAGTTTTTGCTAGTGCTCAGAAGGGTACGGCAAGCCTTGCACATGAGGATTGTGAAAGCGGCAGTCTAGAACCATTGTTTGAAATGATAGCGGAGTATATTCCTTGTCCCCTTGGTGACAAGATGCTTCCACTTCAACTAGGGGTGACTCTTGTAAGCTATGACACATACTTGGGCCGACAAGCAATTGGGAGAATATCCAATGGTGTTCTGAAAAATAAGCAGGCGGTTACTGTAATTAATGCTGATCACCAGAAAAGCTATCGGAAGGAAATTTCTGGTTTATTTTCATTTGAAGGTTTAAAAAAAGTACCTGTTTCAGAGGCATCTACTGGCGATATCGTAGTAGTGTCCGGGTTAGACCCGATAAACGTTGGTGATACCATTGCCTGCTCGGAGCACCCTGTACCGTTGAACTTTGTCGCCATTGACCAACCGACTGTATCTATGAAATTCCAGGTAAATAAGAGCCCTTTCGCAGGAAGGGAAGGTAAGTTTGTTACTTCACGTAAATTAAATGAAAGATTGTTTAGGGAAACAGAATCAGATGTTGCCTTGCAAGTTGAGGAAACGGACAGCCCGGATGCCTTTAATGTTTTTGGCAGAGGGGAATTACATTTAGGTATTTTAATAGAAAAAATGCGGCGAGAAGGATTTGAATTTGAGGTATCTCGCCCGCAAGTAGTTCTAAAGGTAGTAGACGGTGTTAAATGCGAGCCGGTTGAGGAATTAGTTATAGAAGTACCCGAACAATATATGGGTTCGGTGATGGAGAATTTGGGGCAACGCAAGGTTTCAATGCAGAACATGGTTCAAAAGCAGGATGGCATTGTGCGGTTAGTATATGATATTGCTACCAGGGGGCTCTTTGGTTTTCGGTCAGAATTTTTAACAGATACTAAGGGAGAAGGAATCATGTACCATTCTTTCAAAGGCTACGAACCTTTTGTCGGCGATATCGAAACCCGCAGTCGTGGGGCGCTGGTAGCTTTTGAAGGAGGAGAAAGCAATGCTTACGGTTTGGAAAATGCTCAGGAAAGAGGAGGCTTGTTTATTGGTGTAGGGGTGCCTGTTTACAGGGGCATGGTTGTTGGCGAAAATTCTCGAGGTGCAGACTTGGCAATAAACGTTTGCAAGAAAAAACATCTCACGAATATACGCAGCTCCACGTCGGATGTTAGCGTAAAATTAATACCACCACAAATTATGAGCCTTGAGCAATGCCTACAGTTTATTTCAGATGATGAACTGTTGGAAGTGACACCGCAAAGTCTCCGGATGAGAAAAAAATAATATAGATAGCTAATGCTAAAGTCTCCTTTCAAGGGGATTTTAGCATTTTTGGTTTATTGTGCTTAATATCCTTTTAACGCTTTCTCACATACCGAGAAAGCGTTTGAGTTTTTTAGCTTGATTGCGACTGACAGGTACTTCATTGCGCTCATCATCATTAACTATAAGGTTGTAGGTGCCATTGAAGAACGGAATGATTTCTTCTACTTTGGTAAGGTTTACTATAAATCGCCTATGCGTACGAAAGAAGGATTGGTCACTCAGCTTATTTTCTAGTTCCTTTAAAGTGTATTTGGACAAGAGTTTTTCGTTAGTTGTTTTTAGATAGACATTTTCGTTTTCTGTAAAAGCAAATATAATATCTTCCTCTGGGATAAGCAGAGTTTTATCATCTCGTTCTACGGGGAGGCGGCCCAGATTGGGTATGATTTTGTTGGGGGCTTGTTTGCTTTGTTTATTCTTTTCAACTAACGTGAACAACTTTTGCATAGACTGATAAAAGCGTTTTGCGTCGAAAGGTTTAAGTATATAGTCAATGGCATTTACCTCGAACGCCTTAACAGCATATTCTTCATAAGCTGTAACAAAAATGACGTATGGTCTTTTCGGGTGTTCTTTAAGTAAAATACTTAGTTCTAATCCGTTCATACCGGGCATTTCAATATCTAAGAAAATAATTGAGTAATCCAATGCCGAAACCAACTTAAGGGCTTCCCGGGCATTGGCAGCCTCTCCTACAACTTCTATATTATCAAATTGTTCCAACATATAACGTAATTCTTTGCGAGCAGGATATTCATCGTCAACGATGAGCGCTTTCAATTTCATAATAACTGGGGCCCCCTCTATTTGAGGTGATTATATTTTCGCTGTCAACTATTAGAGGAATGCGCATTTTTATAGATGTGCCTACATCAAGGTTGCTGGTAATCTTTAAGCCATAATCTTCACCAAATAAGTTCTGGGTTCTTTGATGTACGTTGCTTAACCCTACACCATTACCTGACCCGTAACCAGGTTTAAGCACCTTGTCTATTTTATCCGGAGCAATTCCTATACCGTCATCAGAAATAGTTAAGACTAGATGATTTTTCTCTTTAAAGGCTATAATTCTTACAATACCCTTACCTACCTTCGGAGTTATTCCGTGTTTTACGGAATTTTCTACCAGGGGTTGAATGCTTAAGACGGGAATTTTATAATTAATCAATTCTTCCGGAATTTCCTCAATAATTTGTAGCTTATTGCCAAAACGTGCCTTTTCTAACTCTAAGTAGGTATTAACACATTCTAACTCTTCGCTGAGCGTTATGAAGTGCCCATGACGTTTTAACGTTTGCCTAAAGAATTCAGCCAAACTAATTAAAAGGTGGCGGGCCCGGTCGGGATTAGTACGGCTGTACATAATAATAGTGTTAAGAGTGTTAAAGAAGAAATGAGGGTTGATTTGCGCGTGTAGGGCATCCAATTTTGCTACAGTTAATAGTTGGGTTTGTCTGTCTAGTTCAGCTAACTCAACCTGCATACTTAAAAGCTGACCAATCCCAATGGCCAATCTAATAAGATGGGGTGGCAGTTGACCGTGTTCCGTTTGATATAATTTAATTGAACCGACTACTTCATTGCGATTTTTTAATGGAACTATGATTGCTGATTCCAATGGACAATCGCAGTTTTGAATAGTGCAGTTTAACTGTTTCGATGTTCTAACAACTTTATGGTGACCCGTCCGGATAACTTCCTTAGTGGCTTCAGTCAGGATTTGATCCCCTGGCTGATGTTTTTCGCAGCCTGCACCAAGATAAGAAAGCACCTGTTCCTTGTTTGTTACGGCTACTGCTGGTACCTCAGTAATTTTCTGAATAATTTCAGCTATCTGCTGGGCAGATACTTCTGTTAATCCTCCTCGCAAAATTGGCAAAGTTTCGTTTGCAATCTTTAAGGTTGGGTCATAAGAAGTAAATGATTCTTCTGCACTGTTATTTTTACCTCTCCGTTCAGACAACCACTCGTGGGCTAAATATAGGGCTAAGGTGTTAAATAAGGTCATAAACAAGATTACCTTCAAATGACCCAAAAATAACAATTTGACAAAGATAATTGTTTGTATTCCACTTAAAGTCAAACCAATCAATACCAGTTTTATAGGCATAACGACCCTCCAATCCGGGGCAATGAATCTTAACTAGGTTTCGCTACTATTGCTTCTGTTTCCTGCATCTGTAAGAAGTTATGATTTATAGTGTATGGATAGAATCTTACTATTTTAACCCAGGGAAGGCAAATGGAAATTAGAGGATCTTTTTTAGGGTCCCTACGTAGGGACCCTAAAAATTTAACCCTGTTCCATAAGTTTTTTCACAACGGAAGGATCTGCTAAGGTTGTCGTATCTCCTAATGCACGGCCTTCAGCGATATCGCGCAACAAGCGCCGCATGATTTTTCCACTTCGCGTTTTCGGGAGTTCAGCAGTGAAAAAGATATCTTCAGGGCGTGCGATAGCACCAATTTTTTTGGTTACGTGTTTCTTTAAATCATTTAGCAGTTGTTCGTCGCCTTCAAAACCATCTCTAAGAGTTACAAATGCTGAAACTGCTTGCCCTTTCAGCTCATGTGTTTTTCCAATAACCGCTGCTTCTGCTACACTGGGGTGGTCAACTAGAGCACTTTCCACTTCCATAGTACCTAAACGGTGACCTGAGACGTTTATAACATCGTCCACCCGACCAAGAATCCAAATATAACCATGTTCATCGCGTTTTGCACCGTCACCGGCAAAATACATATTTTCAAATCTGCTCCAGTATGTGTCTTTGTATCGGTCAGGGTCACGGTAGATTGTGCGCAACATACCAGGCCATGGAGATTTAACTACCAGATAACCTGAGTCGCAGCTATTGCCTTGTTCATCCACTACATCTACATCGATTCCTGGGAATGGTACGGTTGCAGTACCAGGAGTAGTGGGGGTTATGCCGGGTAGAGGGGTAATCATAATGTGGCCGGTTTCTGTCTGCCACCATGTATCGACTATGGGACATTTTTCGCCGCCAATATATTTATTGTACCATATCCATGCTTCAGGGTTAATAGGTTCTCCGACTGTGCCAAGCAGGCGGAGTGACGATAGATCACGATTCTCCGGCCATTTAGTTCCCCACTTCATGAAGGCTCTAATTGCAGTGGGGGCTGTGTAGAAGATGTTTACCCCATATTTTTCTACTAACTCCCAGAAACGATCTCTTTGGGGATAATCCGGGCCCCCTTCGTACATAACAGTGGTCGCACCATTAGCCAGCGGTCCGTAAACAATATAGCTATGCCCGGTAACCCAACCTATGTCAGCAGTACACCAGTAAACGTCATTTTCCTTGATGTCAAAAACATAATTGTGTGTTGTAGAAACACCTACCAGATAACCGCCGGTAGTATGAACTACACCTTTGGGTTTGCCGGTTGTGCCACTGGTATAAAGTATAAACAACATATCTTCAGCATCCATAATTTCAGGTTTGCATTTGTGGGAGGCCTTTGCCATTAATTCGTTCCACAGCAAGTCGCGCCCTCCAAGCATATTAGCTTGAGATTTTTCTAGACCGACCCTTTCCACTACTACAACGTTTTCCACAACTGAGCAGCCTTCTAAGGCTTTATCGGCATTTTCTTTTAAAGGAACAACGTTCCCTCTGCGCCATCCGCCATCGGCAGTTATTAGTAACTTAGACTCGGCGTCTTCAATCCTATCACGGAGAGAATCAGCGCTAAAACCGCCAAATACGATACTATGTGGCGCTCCAATACGAGTGCACGCTAACATGGCAATAGCAAGCTCTGGAATCATTGGTAAGTAGATGGTGACACAATCCCCTTTTTTTACGCCCAACTCTTTTAAAACATTGGCAAACTTACTAACCTCTCGGTGCAGGTCTTGGTACGTCAGGGTAACACTGTCGCCAGGTTCGCCTTCCCATATAATAGCTGCTTTGTTGCGTCGATGAGTTTCTAAATGTCGATCTATACAGTTATGAGACACGTTGAGTTTTCCATTAACAAACCATTTTGCGAAAGGGGCATCATCCCAATCTAGTACTTTATCGTATGGCTGGAACCAATCAATTCGTTCAGCCTGCTTGGCCCAAAACCCTAAGCGATCGTTCTGTGCTTTCTCATGAATACTGTTATCATTGGCATTAGCTTGATCAGTAAATTTTTGAGGAGGAGAAAACACCCGGTTTTCCTTTAATAAGTCTTCTAATCCTTGAGATTTATTTGTCATAAATGAGCACCTCCGATAAATTTAGTTATTGAAGCATTCAAAATAATTAGGTAATTACATAATAACAAGATCGTTGAGATTTTTAAAAGGGTTTTCTGTGAACGACATATATTGGCGGTTGAATTGCAGAAAGGAGCGGTGAACGGTTAAGCGGTTATTACTATTTAGTAGACTAGGTTGGCCTCCCTGGTAATTGTCATTAATTTATCTATTGCTTTTAACGCATCCTTAAGCAAGGATTTCTCCCGCGGGGTTAAAGTTTTCAGGTCAAGGTAGTTATCAGGTGGAAGCTCTTTCTTCATTTTTTCCACATTGGAGCGGAGTCTAAACAGCATAATAGTTTTATGGGCTGTTTCAACCAGGTCGATTAATTCTTTTGACAAAGTATTGGTTTCTCTTAAATAGGCTAATCGTTCCAAGGTATTTGTAACAGTGGCCTTCTTCTTTAAAGAGAGCAGTCTGGCACAATCAATCAAATGAACTGAAGCGGAGGTTTTAAGGTTAATTTCAGCCCTGTGCTCACCGGAACGTTCGCCTACAGGCTGTCCTCGAAGTCCCAATGGAACTCTTCCATGGGCTGCATCTTCAGCCAAAAATCCGATAGTAAGAGATTGTGTGGAGAATAATTCATTAGTAAGGTCACGTAATTGTTCCGCTAGTGGGAAGTAGCCATAGACCGGTCTGAAATCTAAGAAAATACTTAATAGCCTTATATGGTCAGTCTCTGCTCCATGTACCCAGTCGGATACCTTCGAATGCCAAGATGATTGGTTTCCCCGCCACAAACTGTTGGAGGCCATCACGCCGCCGGGACAAGGTTTGAAACCGCAGTCAGTTAGGCCGGATACTATCAAACCGGCTAATTTTTCAAAATAACGTTTTGCTTCATTTCCCAGGTTAACATCATCTGTATCTTCATAGATAAGCGCGTTGTCTTGATCGGTTCTCAAAAACTGTTCTCTCCGTCCGCTGCTCCCTAAATTAAGCCAACAAAATTTTACGGGGGGCGGTCCATAGTCAGGCTGCATTTTTTCAATAGATAGATCAATTATTTGTCTGGTTAATCGGTCATAAAACTCTGTAATAATGTCCAGTATTTCTGGTATGGGAGCTTTTTCCGCGGCAAGTCCGATCAATACTTGGTCGATTTCTTTGCCGACCAGAGCTAGGTCTTGTAGATTTAATGTGGATTCCAGCCTGTCAAGGATGCTGATAACACCGGTATTCCGCGCGCGTATTAGGTCCCGGATGGTAATGATGCCAACCGCTTTCTTTTCCTCAGTAACGATAGCATGTTTTTCTTTTGCTTTAATGAGTTCAAGTAGTACTTGATAGTAGTATACCTCGGCACTGATGCATACCGGATGACTAACCGAAATTTCTGATGCAATTATGCTACTGGGAGTCTGATTTTTAGCGACAACTCTTTGGACTAATTCTTTTTCGGTAACTAAGCCTGAAACAACGCCGTCGTCGTCAGTTAATACAACGGCGCTAATATGGTTATTTTCCATTACTTTTGCAATCCGGTCGCTGGTTTCCTCGGGGGAGCATGTTATGACAGGCTTACTCATTAACTCACTGGCCCTTTTGAGTGCTGCATTGCCCTCATAGAAAAAGGCCGGTCCCAATTCAAAAGATATCTCATGAAATAAACTGCGAAAACGGTCCGCGACCTCCTGCGTGAAGAAACTGGCAAAACTGGCGTTAGAAGTTAAAAGGGTTTCAAAATCTTCTGCTTTAACCAGCATGCACTCTAAGTTCGTTAAGGCTTTTACAGACGCAGGGTAAGTTTTATCAGATAGCACTACTGTTTCACCAAAAAACTCCCCTTGTTTTCTATAGCCGGCCACTGTTTCCCTACCTTTTTCAGTTTTGACCCTTATTTCAGCCATACCGGAAATAATGATGAAGAGTACTTTTTTTGAACGTTCTCCTTGGGTGAAGACAAAGCTATCTGCCGGAAATGTAGCAGAAGTAATTTTCGGAACCAGGTGATCCAGAGTAGACTTATCCAGCAAATTAAAAGGTTGGGCCTCCTCCAGAATATTGTAAGTCTTTTTACTTGGGATTATTTGGTTGTCCAAGGGACTGCACCTCCTGGTACTTATTTAATCTTTACGAATAAAATGGCCCGAGCCGAGCCATGCTGACAGTGCAAAAATTAAGTAGATGGCTTGAGTTGGCTGTTTTCCTTGCAGTGCTAATTGCAATCCTATTCCTAGCCCAAGTGAAGGGATAAAAATAAGAAGCGTTCGCATTATCCGTTCAAAACCTGGCTTCGGGGCCAGGGGCCAGATACGTGAAAAAACCACTCCTAAAGCCACACCAAGACCTACAACAATTAGGATTTGAAGGAGAACAAGTGGAGTAGGGAAAGGCCAACTTTCAGAAAGAAGGGCACCAATAACATAAAAAATATCCAGAAACAGTGCAATGCCTACGGCCTTACGGATTACTAATGTACTTAAGTATGGGTGAAACCAGTAAAGCAGTACTAACAGCAGTGAGAATACAAGAGTCCAAATTGTCACTTCAAAACCCCCTTATCTAAATTAACTACCAAGATCGGTTTGACAAATCACCAAGAGAAGTGCTCTTTTAGTTGGGCAACTGCCTTAATAAAAGAGTATTCATTATTTTCGAAACTTTACCTGCAAATTATTTTAGTATTCTAAAAAACCTTACCAACTCTCAGGCATGCAGCATAAAATAATATTATTTCTAGCTATATAGAAAGCCGGGAAGGGGTACCCCTTCCCGGCTTGGGGAACAGATTCATCTTTTGCTTAATAGTGAGACTGTGCCTCGCCAACGCCTCTGGGGATACGAATTTCCTCTACAAGTTCTTGGATTTCCTGAGGCGGTGGTTCAGTAGAGCGGGATACAAAGTAAGATATTACAAAGTTGAGAAGTGCTCCAACTGAACCGACGCCTTGGGCGTTAATGCCGAAGAAACTGTTAAGAATAGGTTTAGCTGTGCCAAAAATTTGTGGAGATCGCATTAATATAATCATTGTGAAGGTGAAAACCAGCCCGACGGCAATACCCCAAGTTGCCCCTTCTCGGTTCATCCGTTTGTCAAAGATGCCCAAGAGAATTGCCGGGAATAGACTGGCCGCAGCTAAGCCGAAGGCGAAAGCCACCACCTCTCCCACAAATCCTGGCGGATTTATTCCAAACCATCCAGCAACTAAAACTGCCACAAGGATGCTGATGCGAGCAACTTTTAACCTTTGTTCTTCGCTGGCATTCGGCCGCATGATGCGGAAATATATGTCGTGTGAAGCTGCACTGGACATGGCCATTAGCAGACCTGCTGCAGTAGATAGGGCTGCGGCTAGACCTCCGGCTGCTACCAGAGCAATAACAAAAGGTGCCAGTTGCGCTACCTCGGGGGTAGAAAGAACAATGGTATCTCTGTCAATAGTTATTTCATTTGTTTCATCATTAGTCATATTAAGAACGCCATCACCATTTTTGTCTTCAAATTTGAATAGACCCGTCTCTGCCCACTTTGAGGCCCATTCGATTTCTTGCACTTCTGCTACTGTCCTATTATTCAGGGTATTTATCAAATTATATTTGGCAAAAACACCCAGCGCCGGCGCTGTGGTATAAAGCAGTGAGATGAAAATAATTGCCCAAACTCCAGACCAACGAGCTGCTCGGACAGTTTTAACTGTATAGAAGCGGACAATAACGTGGGGTAAACCTGCGGTACCAATCATCAACGCTAAAGTTACCGCAAATACGTTTAGACCCGACATGTACTGGAACGGCTTGATGTATTCCATGAGCCCCAGATCAATCTGTAAATCCGTCAACCTTTGAGCAAAACCTGAAAAGGTTAATGCAAGCTGGGGAACCGGTATGCCAGTCAGCATGGCTGAAATGGCTCCGGCGGTAATCAGATATGCAATAATTAATACTGAATACTGGGCAACCTGGGTCCAGGTAATACCTTTCATACCACCTAAGATAGCGAAGAAAGCGACGATGGCCATACCTATGAACACACCCACCGTAATGTCTACCTGGAGGAAGCGGCTGAAGACGATACCCACACCGCGCATCTGCCCAGCCACATAAGTCATAGAAATAAATATTGTAGCTAGTGCTGCTACGGCACGGGTTTTGTTGGAATAATATCGGTCGCCAATGAAGTCAGGAACAGTATATTTTCCATATTTTCGTAGATATGGGGCCAACAGCAATGTCAGTAAAACGTAACCGCCGGTCCAACCCATCAGGTAAACTGTACCGTCAAAACCCATAAAGGAGATAAGTCCTGCCATGGAGATAAAGGAGGCACCGGACATCCAGTCTGCAGCAATGGCTGCACCATTTGCTATTGCGGGGATTTCGCCGCCGGCAACATAAAATCCTTTGGTGTCCCTTACGCGTGCCCACCAACCAATCCAAAGATAAAAGGCAAACGTGATAGCAATTATAATCAGCGTTAAGGTTTCAACACTCATAAGGAGGCCCCCTTCTTCTGGTCAGTTAGTTTAATTTCATGGAAATCGTATTCTCTATCAAGTTTATCCATGCGGACTGCGTAGGTGATAATAAGGGCGATAAAAACCAAGATTGATCCTTGTTGGGCTATCCAAAATGATAGAGTTACGCCGAAGAAAGGGATGTTACTAAAAGGTATGGCAAGGATAATACCACCTACGTAGGAGACGAGAGCCCAGATAATTAGCAGAATACGAATTAGGCCCATATTCTTACGCCAGTATGCCTTTTGTTGTTCCGTAATTTCCTTCGTCTTGCTCAAAACTAGCACCTCCATTAGATTTAGTATTTAGACATGAGGCTATGCGTTTCTTCCTTTCCTGAACAACGGCTGTTGTGGGTGTTCCCATTTCAATGCTAATAAGCTACGTCATTAACACACCTCCCTTTAAAAAAAATTTAATGTTTAAGGGGAGCTAGAGTCGGACTAAACAGTTGGTGATAATGAAAAAAACTTTCGAAGTCTTTGTAGGTTTCCAACCCTTCACGCTCCAACATCGCTAAAAATATCTCCAATAATCTGGCAGCTGAAATAGCGTCATTTAATGCATGGTGCCTTTTAGCGCAGGTAATGCTTAAGTATGCACATAGGTCTTCCAACGAATAACTTCTTAGACAGGGAAAAATACATTTGGCCATTTTATAAGTATCAATATAGCTATGCCTAAGCTTAGTGCCGCAGTGGGTAAGTAGATGCTTGTTAATAAATGTTAAGTCAAAATTTAATACATGCCCTACCAAAACGCTGTGGTCGGCCCAGGAAACAAAATCATTTAGAACAGTGGTTAGGTCAGGCTTGTTTTGGACCATTTCTTCTGTAATACCTGTCAATTTTGTAATCTTTTTTGGTACTGCTCTGCCGGGGTTAACCACTTGATAAAAAGTCTGTTCCTTTTGGATGCGACCATTCTCAATAACTACAGCACCTAAAGAAAGAACTTCATCTCCCTTGTAAGCCCTTAGCCCGGTTGTTTCGGTATCTAAAACGACAAAACGAATGTCTCTTAACAGTTTTGCAGGATTAATTTTTTTGCCACCCTTGACATTGGATTTAAGTTCTTGTTGTGTTATAGTCCGTGAGGAAAGACCGGAAGCAGATGATAAAGTTTGTAGGAATAACGAAAACATACCGGTTACCCGCTCCTTTAACGTGTTATTATAAAATTCTGAATATTATCCATGTGATGGAAACAAATATGCCTCGATGGCCTCTAAGTGATTCTGTGATTCTATTATAAGCGGAGAAGAGGCGTTAGTTAAGTACAATTCCGCAAATGGGAGAAACATGACTGTGAGTTGTATTATAAAGTGCAGCGAGTTGTTAGAAGACTAAAAAAGGCATACTACTGTCGGTAAAAAACATAACAAAACAGTCTTTTCTACCAGTTAAACATCTATATAACAGTTTAAGACTTAAATGTGACCATTCGGTTATACTGCTAAAAGGGAAGTGAAGGAAAAACAAATTACATTATGCAGGTGCATTAAGAAGAACGAAGAAAGTTAATAGATATTGGAATAGTACAGAGGGGCGATATATATGGAAGGTGTTGGCGTGGACATTGTTGAAATAGAACGAATAAGTAAAATTATCGAAAAAAGAAGGGACAAGTTTTTTGGGCGCGTTTTTACGGAACAAGAAATATTATACTGTTTAAATAAATCTAATCCAGCACCATCATTGGCTGCTAGGTTTGCCGCCAAAGAAGCTGTTCTCAAGGCTATGGGTAAGGGCCTGGGTGCGTGCCCATTAAACAATATCGGGGTTATTAATGATCCAGGCGGGCAGCCAAATCTGGAATTAACGGGTCTTGCTAAAGAATTGTCTGAAACATTGGGATTTACAACTTGGTACATATCTTTGTCCCATTCTAAAAGTCATGCTGTTGCTATGGTAATGGCAAAAGGGTAAGGGGGGTCTTTGGAATGAAGGTTGCAACTGCTGCACAAATGAAACAGCTGGATAGTTTGACTATTGAAGAGTGCGGAATTCCTGGGATAGTATTAATGGAGAATGCGGGTTTGAAAGTTGTGGAAAATATTGAGAGATTTTTTAATTCTGACATAGCAGGCAAAAGAATAATGATATTCGTGGGAAAAGGCAATAATGGTGGAGATGGTCTTGTTGCAGCCAGACATCTCCATAATAAAAAAGCGAGAGTGAAGGTCTACCTTTCGGCTGACTCTGGCTTGTTTGCGGGAGATGCCGCAGTTAATATGTCAATAATAAGTAAAATGCATATCCCGGTATACCAATTGGATAATGAAGCAAGTATGACACGGATGAATGTAGCAATGAAAAAAGCGGATTTGGTAGTAGATTCTCTATTTGGTACAGGTTTTAAAGGAGTTCCTAAGGGGAGGGTCAGTAACATTATCCGGGACATTAATAGTTCCGAATTGCCGGTAATATCCGTTGACATTCCTTCAGGGCTGGAAGCGGATACCGGCAAGGTTCGAGGTCAAAGCATAAAAGCGGATATTACTGTTACTTTCGGCTTACCTAAGATTGGTCTTTTGATAGAACCTGGTGCAAGTATGACAGGCAGGCTAGAGATTGTGGACATATCCATCCCTGCTAGTATAATAGATCGAATGAAATTACAAACAGAGATGCCCACTAGAATTTGGTGTAAGCGACAGCTGGCGGAGCGTATCAGCACCAGCCATAAGGGTACCTTCGGGCACGTTGTGGTCATTGGCGGTAGTAATGGGATGTCAGGGGCCCCTGTCTTGGCTGGTAAGGCTGCATTGAAATTCGGTGCGGGGCTGGTTACTATAGCCGTTCCTAAATCTTTGCAGCAATTAGTAGCGGCTCAGGTTCCCGAAGCCTTGACCAAAGGACTACCCGAGACGGGAAACGGCACATTTTCTCAAGAAGCGTTATCTGAACTTCTTTCTATCACTGGCAAGGCCTCCGCTGTTGTTATTGGTCCTGGATTATCTACTGAAGAGTCTGTAAAAACGTTGTTCATTCCTTTAATATCAAAGATGCATAAACCGACGGTGGTGGATGCTGATGGCCTGAATATTCTAGCTAGTATCGGTACTGTGGAATTGCCGAGAAAGTTGGTGATAACTCCACATCCGGGTGAAATGGGAAGGCTGTTGGGGATAAGCACAGCCCAAGTTCAAAGTGATAGACTGCAGGCGGTATTTCAAGCGGCAAAGAAATATAAGGCTGTAACTGTCTTAAAGGGAACTAGAAGTTTAACAGCGACCCCCGAAGAAGGCCTCTATGTTAATACAACGGGCAATCCTGGCATGGCAACGGCAGGGACAGGGGACGTGCTGGCGGGAATGATAGGCTCCTTATTGGCTCAAGGGTTAACGGCAGATGGCTCTGCGGCAGTGTCGACATTTATACACGGATGGGCAGCAGATGCAGCATTGGAAGATTCTAGCGTTATGGGGTTGACTGCCAGTGATGTCCTAGGCGGTATTTCAAAGGTGTTACGATCAATAAATAGATAACAAGTTTTAGGAAAGGAGAAATGATTAGATGTTGCGTCCTGTCTGGGCAGAAATCGATTTATCAGCCATTGAAAGTAATATTCGAGAAATTCGACAACTGACAAAGTCATCTGCCAAAGTTATGGCTGTCGTCAAGGCTAACGCATATGGGCACGGCGCAGTGGCGGTAAGTAAAGCTGTGCTTGCTAACGGTGCGGACTGGTTGGCCGTAGCACTACTGCAGGAAGCTTTAGAGTTAAGAGAAGCCGGATTTTCCGTGCCGATTTTAATACTGGGTTATACTCCTCTGGAACAAATGGAACTGGTTATTGCCAATGACTTGCGGCAAACTATTTATACACTAGAACAGGCAGAGGCTCTTTCTTCTGCTGCGGGTAAGGCGGGTAGGAAAGCAACAGTGCATATAAAGATAGATACGGGCATGGGTCGAATAGGTTTTTTGCCTAAGCGGGAAGGTATTGATTCCATCATGAAGATTGCTCGGCTGCCGAATCTTGAAATAGAAGGTGCTTATACTCACTTTGCTATTGCCGATGCAGAAGATAAGGATTATACTTTAGAACAGTTGCAATATTTTTACTGGGTGTTGGATCAATTGGCAAAAAGCGGTTTGCGTATTCCCATTAGGCATGCTGCAAATAGTGCTGCGGTGATTGACCTGCCGGAAGCGCATTTTGATTTGGTGCGACCGGGACTAATTCTTTATGGCATGTATCCTTCGAATGAAGTGAAAAAAAAGAAGCTTCAATTAAGGCAGGCTATGTCATTGAAGGCCGAGGTATCCTATGTAAAGCAGGTTGAAAAAGGAACTGCCATCAGCTATGGTTGTACATTTGTCACAGCTAGGAAGTCCCAAATTGCTTCACTTCCCCTGGGGTATGCAGACGGATACACACGATTACTATCTAATAATACTGACGTATTGATTAAAGGACAAAGAGCACCAATTGTTGGGCGAGTATGTATGGATCAGTGTATGGTTGATGTTACTGGTATTGAAGGTGTATCAATGGGGGATGAAGTAGTACTGATGGGGCGGCAGGAAAATGAATTTATTTCTGCAGATGAGATAGCCTCAAGAATAGGAACAATTAACTATGAGGTTGTTTGTATGTTTGGTTCCCGCATACCTAGGGTGTACAAATAAATGGAATAAATTACTAGTAACATATTGAGCATTTATTGCCATATATGTTTGCATTGGTATTTATTAATAGATATAATGTAGTATATATTCTTGTGCCGATGAAATCATTAGAGGATGTTCAATAAGATACTGACACCTGTTCTGAAGCAGACTTAAAGGGTTATCCTGGCCGGGATTTTTGAACATCTAATTTAACATTTTGTAGCTACTGGAGGTGCCTTTGTGCCTGGAGTAAAACGGATTATGATTAGTATTCCCGAAAAACTATTGAAAGAAGTAGATGATTTGGTATCCATTGAACAACGTAATAGGAGCGAATTTATCCGTGAGGCTATGAAGTTGTATATTTCAGAAAGGAAAAAAAGAACATTGAGAGAGCAGATGAAGAAGGGTTACCAGGAAATGGCGGATATAAACCTTGCGCTTGCTGTGGAAAACTATGAGATAGAAAGTGAAGTACAGAATTACTATGAAAATAAATTGGCGGAGTGTAAGTAAGTATGCAAGTTAAACGTGGGGACATTTTCTATGCTGAATTAAATCCGGTGGTTGGCTCAGAGCAAGGGGGAACGCGACCGGTATTAGTGATTCAAAATGATATAGGCAACCAATACAGTCCCACAACCATTATAGCTGCGATTACATCTCAAATATCCAAAGCCAAGTTACCTACTCATGTAGAAATGCCGGCACAAAAAAGCGGCTTAGATCGGAAATCAGTTATCTTAACAGAACAGGTAAGGACTATTGATAAGAGCCGGTTAAGACAAAAAATTGCAGTCTTAGATGAAGAGTATATGGAAAAAGTGGATAAAGCGTTAGAAATCAGTTTAGGCTTAACTAGAGTATAGATTATTTAATTAAGAGGTACCTTTTGAAAGGTGCTTTTTTTAAACCGTATTTTGCGTAAGATACACAGTTATTGCCAGAATCTCCTTCGCAAATTAAGTGTAACTCATCGAAAACCATATCAAGGAGGTGCTTATGAAGAAATTAAAGTCAAAGGTAGCTGTGGTTCGGTGCAATAGCTATAGTCAGTCATTAGTTGACGAACAAGTTAACAAATGCCTTGAACTTATTGGCGGGTTAGATAGGTTTGTTAATAAAGGAGATAGGGTTTTATTAAAAGTAAATTTACTGAGTCCTGAACCGCCGGAGAAGGCAATCACTACTCACCCAGCCGTGGTAGCTGCGTTAATAAAAGCGGTACAAGCTTTGGGAGCCAATCCTATTGTAGGCGATAGTTCTGGGGGTATGATGGTTGAGCGCTCTCGGACAAATATGAGTTTAATTAAAACAGGAATAAAGGAAGCTGCAGAAGGATTAGGCGCGGAGGTTGTAAACTTTGATACTGCAGGTGTAAAAAGAATAATTAATCCTCGTGGGGTTGAGCCCAATCCGCTGCAAATTGCGCTGCCCGTATTAGAAGCGGATGTAGTAATCAGTGTTCCCAAGTTAAAAACTCATAGTGCCGCTCTCTATACCGGTGCAATAAAGAATATGTATGGTGCTATACCGGGAGCATTAAAAATGGAGTATCATCGTATAGCACCGAGACCTAGTGATTTCACCAGAATTTTAGTGGACATTTTTCAGGTGACTAGGCCACATTTGGCAATAATGGATGGGGTATTAGCTATGGAGGGGAATGGCCCGGCTGCCGGGTCGCCTAAACAGCTTGGGTTGATTTTGGCTAGTTCCGATTGCGTTGCGTTAGATGCTGTTGCGTGTACTTGCATTGGATTGAATCCGCAGAGGGTTTCCACTATTAAACAAGCTGAAGAAGCTGGGCTAGGACAAGCAAACATCGCAGATATTGAGTTAGTCGGTATGCGACTGGAGGATGTCGGAACGAATGATTTTGTGCTTCCTTCCAACGCAATATTGGATAAGGTGCCATCGTTTATTGGTAGTTATCTATTGGGCTTGTTAAAGGGGCGCCCGGTTGCTGCAGAGGATAAGTGTACTGGCTGTCGGATTTGTGTTAATAGCTGTCCTGCCGGTGCCATTAGTTTTGATAAGATGCCTTCTGTAAATTACCAGGAGTGTATTGATTGTCTATGCTGTCATGAATTGTGCCCTGAACATGCTTTTGAACTTAAACAGCAAAATCCGGCAGCAAGAAGCATTGTAAAACTACTTAAGCAAAGGAAACGAAAATAAGATGCAAGTTAAGCATATCCAGGAGCTTAGCACTACTTTAACTGAAGCGGGATGTTAGTGGCGGTTAGCCCGGATAAATTCGGAAGACGCTTTTTATAGCGGAGCTTAGGATGCTTTTTGCAAAAAATACGTAAAGTTTCTAAATTATGGCAGGGGATGTATCGTTATTTGTAGAACTAACGATACATAAAAGAATGGAGGGAAATCCATGGCGCAAAAAGCAATTTTGATTGTGGATGACCAACCCGGAGTACGAACGCTTCTGAGTCTTCTTTGTCAAGAAGAGGGGCTGATGGCAGATACAGCCGTAAACGGTTTGGATGCTATAAATAAAATTAAAGAAGTTAGACCCAAGATGGTTGTAATGGATGTCAGAATGCCAGTGATGGATGGGATAGCCGCATTACAATGGATAAAGAAACACTACTCTGATCTGCCTGTTATCATCATGACAGCCTATGCAGAGGAGAAAAGCTTGAAAATTGCTAAGGAGACAGGTGTCGTGGATGTCTGGTATAAGCCGTTTGATATAGATGAAGTAAGGGTGAAATTAAAGGAACTATTAAGTCAAGGAGATCAGTCTTACGGATAGTTTACTTAATGCCTCGAAAGTTCGAGGTGTTTTTTTATAAGTAAATAATGTTAAAGCACGTTTCAAAAGGAATGCAGGAATTCTTGCTCTTATCTAGAAAAATATCTTGGTTAGAGGTGGCCTTTTCAATGTAACATTACGGTAGATTGATTGTAGCTAACCGCTGATGGCAATACTAAAGGCAAAAGAGGTAGGGGGTACATTCTATGCGCAGATATTTGATGGATGAAAAAGATACCATAGCGGTCGGCGTTTGTCTGGGTAAACATTTGGAACCACCAATGGTAATAGCCCTTAGAGGAGATCTAGGTGCCGGCAAAACGACTCTGACAAAAGGGATAGCTGCTGCTCTAGGTGTACAGGATATGGTCACAAGCCCCACGTTTTCTTTGCTTAATATATATTATGGCAGGGTAGAGGTAGCGCATATTGACGCATATCGACTAAGGACTTCTGATGAAGGATATGATGCTGGACTGGAAGAATACTTGCCTGGTATGGGCATAACAATTATTGAATGGCCGGAAAGTGTCAGTCCACTTCTTCCCCGGGAATTTTTGGAGGTTAGGTTGAGTTATCTAGATAATAGACCGGGGAGAGAGATAGTGGTTATATCTCATGGTGGGATTTATGATCGGGTGGAAAAAGAATTGGAGGTAAATTGTTCGTGATTCTTGCTTTGGAAACGGCTACTACGGTTGCAAGTATAGCTATTATAGACCAAGATAAAGTTTTAGGTGAGGTATTCTTAAATACAAGGAAAAATCATTCGGAAGTGTTAATGCCAATAGTGGATAAGCTTCTTAAGTTTATTAATAGAGAAATAACTGATATGGAAGCGTTCGCTGTAGCAATAGGGCCTGGCTCCTTTACTGGTTTAAGGATTGGTTTGGCTACTGCAAAGGGTATGGCTCAGGCGTTAAACAAGCCCGTCATAGGGGTGCCGACACTAGACGGTCTGGCACGTAACTTAATAGATGTTAACGGGCTGGTTTGTCCTATCCTGGATGCCAGAAAAAATGAATTATATACGGCTGTATATAATTGCCATGAACATGTTTGTGAACGGATTACGGACTACATGGCATTATCGCCACAACAATTGAGTGAACGATTTGCAAAGTTTGATAGAGAAATAACTATTTTGGGAGATGCAGTAGCACCTTTTGGTCAACTGCTGATTAACGGCGAAAGCAGCATTTCTATTGCAAGTCAAGCCAATCGTTTTCCTAGGGCTGCCCAGATAGCGGCGATTGCTCAAGAACGTCTGGAAAGAGGGGAGAGGGATGACCTTTTTAAACTTGCACCGTTATATATCCGTCGTTCAGAGGCGGAAATACGTTGGGAGGAAAAGCATGACTCTCTCAGGGACCAATGATAATGAAAAAGATTTAGATTTAGCATTTAGTAATATGCATTCTCGACACCTCTCAATGGTTATGCAAATAGAACAAGCTTCTTTTTCTACACCTTGGTCCAAGAGAGCATTTTTTGGCGAAATCCGACAAAATCAATTTGCTCATTACTACGTTTGTCTGGATGACCAACAGGTAATTGGCTATGGCGGCATCTGGGCGGTCTTGGATGAAGCCCATGTGACTACGGTTGCTGTAGCACCGGAGTTTCGTCAAAAGAAGATTGGATGCCAGCTGATGCTTTATCTAATGCAGCAGGCGCTAGCTAAGGGTGCGGATAAAATGACTTTAGAGGTTCGACCTTCAAATACTCATGCTAAACGACTGTATAAAGCATTGGGATTTGAAGAGGCGGGAATTAGGAAAGGTTACTATACAGATGACAATGAAGACGCAATAATCATGTGGAAACACCTGTTGGAGGATGGGAAGGGTGATTAACAATAGTGGGCAGACAATTGATTATGGGGATTGAAACTAGTTGTGATGAGACATCGGTTGCTATAGTGGCTGATGGCAAGGAAATATATTCAAACATAATTGCGTCCCAGATACCCACACATCGCCGTTATGGCGGTGTGGTACCGGAAATTGCTTCGCGAAAACATGTGGAAAATATTGCGATGGTAGTTGATCAAGCTCTCCAAGATGCAAAAATATCGCTTAAGGATCTAAATGGAATTGCCGTTACGCGTGGACCAGGGTTGGTTGGGGCTTTATTGGTCGGTGTATCTACAGCAAAAGCAATGGCATACTCTCTTAATGTGCCGTTATTGGGTGTTCATCATTTAATGGGACATATTTATGCAACTTTTTTGGAACACCCTGGTATTAAGCTGCCATTATTATGCTTAGTTGTGTCGGGGGGACATACTAGCTTGATACAGCTAGAAAGTTATGGCAGGATGCGTCTGCTGGGACAAACAAGAGACGATGCTGCGGGCGAGGCGTTTGATAAGGTAGCTCGAGCACTTGGGCTCCCATATCCCGGTGGGCCGGAAATTGAGGAATTAGCTAGAAAAGGTGACCCCCAAGCCATAGATTTTCCCCGAGCATGGCTTGAGAAGGGTAGTTTGGACTTTAGCTTCAGCGGACTTAAGTCATCAGTATTAAACTATTTGAACAGGGCTGGCCAGAAAGGCCTAGAGATAAATAAGGCTGACGTTGCTGCATCTTTCCAACAAGCAATTATTGATGTCTTGGTTACAAAGGCGGTAACCGCAGCTGAAAGGATTGGAACAAAACAGATGGCTGTTGCGGGGGGAGTGGCGGCCAATAGCGCTTTGAAGGAAACTATAAAACGAAAAGCAGGTAAAGCAGATCTTGAGGTTTTGATCCCATCGCCGATATTTTGTACAGATAATGGGGCAATGATTGCGTGTGCGGGATATTATGCATTATTGGAAGGAAATAAATCGCCATTAGAATTAAATGCTGTACCCAATTTACCCATGGATTTTTTGCGTTAGATAAATTTACCGAATAACTTGCTGATTATCACTAGCAAATTGTATTAGGTTTACTTTCAGCAAAAACCTCATCAGACTTAACAGTCATTTCTTTTTTTGTTTGTACTGCTTTGGATCCCCTAGTCTAGGCCACCCAATAGAAGCAATAACTTTTTCTTTCCAAATTGGGATTAGTTCATTATTATCTCCTGCACGAATCATCCACCATTTTTTCATGAGCTTCACTTCGCAATTATATAACACAATTGTTATCATTTTAGCTGGTATTCTCAAATGTTATTATCATCAACTTCACCAGTAACACTTGTTCACAATAGCCCTTAAAACTGCAGTCCTTATTTCTTTTTTCTCATCTGTTCTCTAAAAGTTTTATACCCGAACTTTTTCCCCTTTTCTTTCCTATAAGGTTTCTTGATAACACATTTAAAACAGCATATTTAAGACCTTTATCTCGAAAATAGGATAATAGGAATTGATCAAGCTACTTCATTATCCCCTTTGCCCCTATAATCAGGCAAAACAAAGGCACCAGATATAAACCAGACTACTTTTTGTATTGGGCAATGTATATCTCCATCCTTTTACTACGATGTTATACGCCGCTCTTTTCCGTCTTAATCAGGTAAAAATAAAAAGGTATCCAGTATATAATAATTCTCTTTTCAGGAAGGATTTACCTCTATTTTGTCGAACATGTAAATTTGACAGAAATAGAGGTGTGTTTTGTGGCAAATGTATACATTGATGAGTCTGGAAGCATGACTCATGACATAAGAATAGAAAAAAATAAATTTTTTATAATTACTTTAATATTAGTTGAAAAACCAGACAAGCTAAAAAGGGTATACAAGAGATTTGTTCAGAAATACCATAATGAATTGAAAAATATAGATAAAAATAATAAAATGTTTACTGGTAATAAATTTTTTGAATTAAAAGGTTCTGTTTTTACTCCCGAAATGAAAAAGAACTTTGTAAACTATTTTTGCAGAAATAATTATTTTGAAGTACTCTACATAAAAATTGAAAACTCGAAGGCCACTCAAAATCTTTATAAAAATAAGGCTAGAGCTTTTAATTACATCTTAAAATTAGCATTTGAATATCTAAACAATAGAAGTATAGTTGGCAGAACTTGGGTTCTAAACATTGATGAAAGAAATGTAAAAACCGAAGCCAAACATCAATTGAAAGAGTTTTTATATACGGAATTATCCGCGGGCAAAGATATTGTTGATGAAATTTCTGTACACTATTTTGATTCTTGTAATAATAGACTCATCCAAGTGGCAGATGTATTTTCAAATATACTTTATTCAAATATTTTGACAGATGGAGCCTATAACGACCAAATTAGTTACATGGAAGACAATGGTTATTTGATAGATATATTTAAATTTCCCCCATCATGAATAACATTTTATAAATTTCTGAATAATATATACTGTAGCATCAACAATAAGTCCTATGTTATGCCTTTTTCTCGGTAAGCACTATGTGTTAGTGTCATACATGGGCAATTGATGTTACTTAAATAAATTTTTCTTGAAATATTGTAAACACACGTGTTGACAAAGGCTACAAAATAATATAGTCTATAAGTAGGTTAACAGTAAGTCCTGAGGGCACGCCATTCTCTAGGTAAGTGATATGTGTTATCATCGTGTTCAGGCAATTAACTTATATTTTTAAAATAAAGACCTTTGATTAACTCAAAGGTCTTTTTGTTTTGTATAAATTTATAATTGATTCAAACCCACAAACCCTGATTAAACCCTGATTAATTGAGAGATTTTTTACCGGCAGCAAAGAAATTTTTAGCTGGC
>JADQBR010000160.1 GCA_016278515.1 Bacillota bacterium | reverse complement strand
TGTAAAGTTCTTAATATCGTCTTCCTTATATCCTAACCTGTATTCTATCCCATCTGTCAACCGCTGTCCGGCTTTTGTAAGCTTCCTATTAGAATTCAGCAGCAAAATAAAAAGCGGAATGGCAATCCCTTTAAACTGGCTGCTCCAACCCAATTCGGTTCTATCCTTTATACAATCTTCAACGATATAATCAAACTCGCCATTAAAAAAGCGAATAACTTTTTTATTCTCCTTTGTAATTCGTCAGAAGCTGTTTTTGATTACTCCATTCCCATGCAGAATTCTCCGGCAGTGCATTTGCATAAACCGCAGCTCTTTCTGTTATCTCTTTGTAATCCGCAAGCTCAAATAACCGCAAATAGTGATTTAGCGTTGATTCGGAATAAAAAGCTGCCTCATAACATTCTTTTATTATATTAGCATGCCCCAACTGTTTAGCTGCCTTCGCTGATAAATCCGCAATTTTACCCCGGATAACCAGCTTTTGAGGCAATATGCCAATAGATTCCAGCCCCAGCTTTTCACATTCAATCTCCTTTTTTTCATTCAGCAACTGCCGGCAGGCATATTCATATAAAACCGGATGCTTCGCAGATACTTCTCCGGCTGTTTCACATAGACGGTCGACGCCTCCCTGATGCATGCATACATCCGACAGCAAGTCTCCCGCAAGGTCTCCTTCCTTATTTTTCAGAAAAGAAATCCACGCCTCCATAGATGAATCAATATCTTTAAGTTCTTCCGGGCCTACTATAAAAAAATCTTCTACCTTTATGCCCTTGCACATATCCCATGAAAAATACCGGAATAGTTCAGCTACCCAGGATTTGACCCCGAAACGATATCTGGAATCCCGGATTTGGCGGAGACCGCCGGATTTGAAAATTCAGTATCTGAAATTGTCCGCAGGTCTGAATGCATTACAGACTCAACCAAGCTTGTTGGCATTAGTTTATAAATGCTCAGCGGGCTAGAGGGAGTCCATGGCATAACAAGCTGCAGGAACAAAAGAGCCCAGATGGCATAATGCCAGTTGGCACTGAGTTTATTTCTTACCAAAGACTTAATTAGGAGTATAAGGGCCACAAGGACCGCGCCTTTGACCGATGAAACGAGTACCCAGTGAAAAAGCTGCTCCAGAACAGTACCCATGACTTATTCACTCCTCTCATCAAGCAAGCGCTTAAGCTCTTCGATGTCTTCAGTCGTCAGATTTTCGTCCCGAATGAACTGGGCAAGCATTGGTTTAAGGGCACCGCCGTAAACTCTCTGCAGGAAAGACCTATTCTCGACCTTAATGCATTCTGACTGGGTAACCAAGGGATAATAGGAATAAGCACGGTCAACTTCACGAAAACCTACGGCTTTCTTTTTGACCAGCCGGGCCAGCAGCGTCTTTATAGTGGTCGGCTTCCAGTCTGTTTTGTCTGCCAGAGCCTCGATAACCTCATTGGCGGTACACGTTTCTTTTTCCCATAGGACTCTTAATACTTCCCATTCAGCTTCAGAAATTTTAGGTATCTCTTTCATTTTTAACCTCCCGACTACTTTTGTAGCTATAGCTTAGTTATAGATTACACCTGTAGTCAAGGATTGTCAACTGGGAATTAAAGCCATGAATTTCCCATAGTCCACAAATTCCGAGCTTCCATAAAAACCTGCCTCATAGCAGACAAGGACATAAAAAGGTACCTTCAAAGCCTATGTAATAATCTCATCATAAAATCATTCATCCTTGCCATTTCATATTAAACTATTTGTAAACAGCAGCAATTTGCGAGAAAAGTATAATCGTCTTTAATCGTCCTTTACGCGAAATTCAAAAATACCACGGCTTATCTTTACACAGTTTTTCCAGTTGACTCTATCCGCCTACAAGTGTAGTCTGTATTTAGATTATAATCTAGGTGAAAATTTTTTCAGCTAAGGCAAGTCTGGCGAAACGTCAGTTTAAAAACCAAAACTGGGAATGTGTTTCTATTTTAATAGGTCAAAAGAAAAAAGGAGCTTGGTCCGATGAAAAAGACGGCAACTTTGCTGGTACTGACATTATTGTTAGGAGTAGGCATTTTGGCTTTAGTCCAGTATAGTACCCCTCTTGAGAAGTACTTGCTGGGCCGGCCTTCGCATACCGGCGCTGAAAGTGCTGAGTCACTATCGAAGCCCAGCACTCCCTCGCACATTGCAAAAAAGACACCCTCACAGCAGGAAGAAATAACCGCAACTCAAACAAAACAGACTGCCCCAACGGACAGTTTTGCTATTCGTGGAGTTGTTGAAGGATTTTATGGTAGTCCCTAGACTACGGAGCAAAGAATGAACATGCTGGCCTTTTTGGGCCAAAATCATATGAATACGTATGTCTACGCACCCAAAGATGATCCTTACCAGCGTGCAGATTGGGGCGATCTCTATCCCACTAGCGAACTCGAGCAGATGAAAAGTTTGGTTACCACCGCAACGGCTAACGGAATTACCTTTGTCTATTCCATATCCCCCGGCATCCCGGTGCCGGTTCAAGGGGAGAAATTAACGGAAGCCGTAATTAATAATTCCATTACTTTCACGTCTGCCAGTGATCTTCAAAGGTTGGTACTTAAGATCGACCAGTTGCGTTCCATTGGGGTGAACACTTTTATGCTGTCATTTGATGATGTAAAACATTATTTAAAAGGTACCGACCAGCAAGTTTACGGTTCTGATTACCCGAAGGCCCATATTGATCTTGCCAATAAATTACTCGAGGATGAAACAGCAAAAGACCCAGCCTTCAGGCTCTGGTTCGCTCCAACGGACTATTACGGTCTTAATGACAGCAATTACTGGTCTGCCATAAGGTCGGACTTAAATCCCTCCACACAAGTAATCTGGACTGGTTCTTCAGTTCTAAGCCAATCCATCACCAGCAATCAAGCTGAACAGGTAGGGAAACTTTTAGGTAGGAAGCCTCTTATCTGGGACAATTATCCGGTGAATGACTATACTTACGCTATAAAAAAAGCGCCCCAAATATTTATGGGTCCCCTGGCAAATCGGTATACGGATTTATGGCGGTACACCAGTGGCCTATTGGCCAATCCCATGCTTCAACCCGAAGCATCTAAAATTGCACTATATACTGTTTCAAAATACTTATATGATCCCGATTCTTATGACTCACTTCGCGCTTGGGACGACGCAACCCGGAACATGCCGGGTATCGAAGACTTGTCAGCCTTCCGGAAATTCTGCCAATATTCAAGTGACAGTTTCCTAAATGCAAGTAAAAATACTGACTTTACAAACCTTGCCAATGCTTTTTGGCAGGAGTATCAATCTGGTGAACATGGGACCAGAGAATTAGCGCTGCGGCAAGAGTTAGAACTGATAAGTGCTTTGCCCGATAACCTCAACCAGGCTATAACCAACCAAGAGCTATTGACCGAAATTAAACCATGGGTTGTAAAACTGGGCAATGAGGGACAGGCCGGTCTAGAAGCGCTAGACTATTTGGATCTCTCCGAAAATGATCCCCAAAAGCTCACTGTAAAGAGCAAACTCGAAATAAGCTTGCGGCAACTGATGAGCAGTAATTTGCAAATCGGTTCAGAAGTACAATCATTCATTATAAAAGCTGCTTCTAGCTAGCGCAAGGTACGTCGGCTCGGATAAAGTAACTAGCTTACTTTATCCGAGGCCATCTTTATTTTCGGCATGCGCATCTAAAATAATATAACTTTAGGTCTGACAATTTAATCTTCCAAGAGCTATTTTAAGGATATTTATCGTATTCCCTTAAAATAGCTCTTGTTATAAAAAGAAGCCAAAACCCTATTAGAAACGTTGTTACATCCTTTTAGATTTCATTACATCAAAAGATGTATCTCTAAAATCCTTCTTTTCACACAATAGAAATACCATCCATTCGTTTCTGTTAAAAAACAGAGAGTGCATAGTTTTTTAAACCCTAATCTGGGTCAACTTCTACCAATTCCTTGAGGGCTTGTAATTGTTTATCCCAATACTGTTCAAAAAAGGTAAGCCCTTCCTTGAGTTCAATCAGGGGTTCGGATCGAAGCTTATACCGAGTTTCCCTTCCAACTTTTCGCCAACTGACAAGACCCGCATCGGAAAGAACATGCAAATGCTTATTAATAGCAGTACGGATTATCGGAAAGCGTTCCGTAATTGCAGTAATCGACATTTCCCTGTCTGCAAGTAATTTTAACAAACTGTGGCGGGTAGGGTCTGCAACTGCTTGAAATACATCATGATTCGACTGGGATGAGACCAATTTAGTCTTCGATATATCTAAAGAACTTCTCTTTGACAATTTTTTCCCAACCGCCATCCATATTTTCTCTCACGACTGAGTGAGGTTGCCCAAACTCTGTAACTTTTTCTGCATCCCAGCCAGGAACTGGGACGATGAACCTGTCCCCTTGTCCCTGCTCCCTAAATGCACCCTCATCATTATCCTCCCTAAATAAAAGTCCGCTTTACTCAATAGAGCTCATCGGAACTTAATGATAAAATCCCCATTCTTTAAGATTTTTTAATAGATTTATATTTGTAAAAAAATTAATCTTTTTTCCATAATTTGCTTTTTGCTTCTCTATATTTACAAAGCATTTGATCTCATTATACTCTGGAGTCCCTTCAAACAAGTTCTCAATTATAGCCCCGGTAAAATTTCTAACAAACTTTTTATAAGCTTTTGCATATTCAATTAGAAACGCAACCTGCTGCATTTCAAACGTCTTAAGTTTATCATTTAGAACATCCAACAACCTTTTGAAGTCTATATCCTGAATTTGCTCCATCTGATCAATTACATCTAAGAATTGCAAAATCATATAGTTATCTTTCTCAATCTTAACTTTAGGTTTAACTAATTTCACCCCGAAATTATCTATTTCCCTGTTCCTAGTAGCCTCATTAGTTGCAATCCAAACTCTGTTAGGCACTTGTGTAGTAATATCCCAATTATTCCATAATTTAGGGCCAGTAACATAACCAATAGTGTCCTTTCTTTTTTTAATAAACTTTCTTTCTATTATTTGGTCTTGATCGACTCCCAATTCACCAAACATCGTAACTTTAGGTTTATAATAAATACCTTGTTCGTAATGTCTCACCTTTTTTTCTTTTTCCAACCTATAAAATGCGACATTTCTGGCATTAACATGCTTCTTAGGAACTTCGACATCCTGCACAAAAATAGGTTCCCGCTCTTTGCATTTGTCTATATGCTGCCTGACAATTTCTGTTACTTTCATTCTTAATCACCACCAATCTTTTAAATCAAACCTCTTGTTTAAATTATAGTATTAAAATGCCCAAATGTGAACTATTTTATTACCGTTTTTGTTTTTTTTATTACATTAATCGTCATGCCCCTTGTTAACATTGAATTATCATAGAGTTTTCTAATTAGATATTATTACTTATTTTATTACATAGGTTAAGTAAATGAACAGTTTTTGAATGAATGATTGTATTAAAGAAAGACCATCTCCTATGTAGATGCCGTAAAAGAATTGGATCTAAGATCAATGTATGCATGATATTGAGTAAAAAACCTAGCTCAACGATTATTGGCTACATTGAAAAACCCAACTAAATACTTAATTGAATGTTCAAAGGTTGGTCTATTGTTTTCATTTCATAGCCTAAAGCCCTGTAACCCTTAAGCCTACGACTGAACATTCTATTTAGGACAGGAACCTCATTATCCACATAATCATAAATTTGCACTATCTGCTTCCCTTTATGATTACGATGTAATCTTCCGGCATATTGTTGCAAAGTTCCTTTCCAAGATATAGGAAGAGTAAGAAATAAAGTATCAAATCTAGAATCGTTAAACCCTTCCCCTATAAACCGTCCAGTAGCAATAACAATTCTCTCTTGATTATCAGGTATTTTTTTTAATTGCTCAAAAACTGCTCTTTGCTTATTTATTCCATTACCTCCACTAAGAGTGACAACATGCTTTACGAATCCCTTAAATTTCTTTTCAAAATATTGTAAATGTTGTACTCTCTCTGTAAGCAGCAAAGGGGACCTTCCTTTATCTAATGCCTTTAAAACGTCGTCAAATATCAGGGTGTTACGTTCCTCATCTTCAATTAATAATCTGAATATTGAAGCTATATTTGTTTCAGTTGCTCCTGATGGCAATGCAAACCCAGTTTCCCGTGGGTATAGAATATGTCTAAAAGGCCGTAGCTCGGATTGTTCTTTATCAGTTACACGATAACGTATTGGGCCACACTGCATAGCCATAATAGGATGATGGCCATCCTTACGTATAGGAGTAGCTGTTAAACCCAATACATACTGAGCCCTTACTTGTTTTAGCACCTGTTCAAAACTAAATGCCGATACATGATGGCATTCATCCACAATGACTTGGCCATAGTTTTTTATTATTTCATTCACATTACCTTTTCGATAAAGGCTCTGAATAGTTGCAATATCAATCTTTTTTGTTGATTGGCTTTTACCTCCTCCCACTTGGCCAACTGAATTTATACTCAGGAACGAAGATAGTTGTTCTTTCCATTGGTCAATTAATGGCTGCCGATGAACTATTACCAACGTATTCACTTTCCTGGCCGCAATTATCCAAGATGCGATCACTGTTTTCCCAAATCCGGTAGCAGCGCTTAGAATACCACAATCGTTTTCTACAAGTTCCTTCGCAGCTTCTAATTGTTTTTTATCCAATTCACCCAAAAAATCAGCTTCAATAGGCACACCCTGGAAACTATTATCAGATAATCTTACTTTAATATTTAATCTTTCGAACAGCTTCAGTACATCTTCCATACAGCCTCTAGGCAAACCTATTACAGAAGGAAAATCATCGGCACAGTTAATAACTCTCGGTATATTGTGTGTAGACAGCCTTAACCGCTGTGATTTATAAAATTCCGGGTTTGAAAAGGAACTTAATTTAATAATACTGTTTATTACCGCAGAAGATAACCCATTTTTTTTAACATAAATTAGATTAGTCTTGGTAATGCTGACACTGGAAGGTAAGGAGTTAACCCTATCTTCATTGAACGTTTCATTGTTTCGACCAATCAGATCCGCATTAACCACTTGAGATTTTCCCTTATTATTACCAATAATTGCTTTAATTTTTATTAGGCTTAATTTAGAAATGTTAGATAAATATGCCCATTGGTCTTGATAAGGGCGAAGCTCCTCATCTATAAATAAGCTATTACCTTTTTTAGCAGCTTGACGTTGTAATGGCAGCGCAATTAGGTTACCAAATCCTCCTTTAGGGCGTACATCTTGATTAGGAAACATCCGGTCATAAGATTCAAGTCCTATTTGATATCTGCGGTAAATCGCCTTATCCAGTAATACACGACCAAGCTTTCTTGCAATACTCGCCTCAATAGGTTCAGCAAAAAATAGCCAAACGTGTCCGCCGTTACCGGATCTTGAACGTTCCAATGATACTGAAACTCCTACTCCTTCACATGTTTCAAGAAATATCAAAACATCCTCCTGCCAGCCAGACTTATCAAAATCTATCACCAGGAAATAGCATGTATTGTTTTGCAGCAAAGGGTAAAGACCAATAATTTGTTTTCCAGACAGATGATTATCAATCACATTATCCGTTATAGGTAAATACTTTCGATTTATACATTGCCAGCATTTAATATGAGGTTTTCTACAGTATTTAGCGTGCCACTCATTCCTACAAACAGGAGAATAGCCCGATTTACCGTTATTACTTTCCCATCGCAGCGTATATACATCATCGCGCCCACGAAATAAGCCCCTATATAACTCTATTTTTTGTTTCAGATCGGATTCTTTAGATATTAGTTGCCTTTCTTTACTTTCAACGTTTTCAATTGCTATTAACTGCTGCTTGAGAAGGATATTCTCTTTTTCCAGCTGTTCACAATTGGCTAACGCAGCTCTAAGCCGTTTTTCTAACTCTTTGAGTTGTTGAGTCATAAACTCTCACCCGCTTTTCAATCTGCTTTTTTACTATTATTACAAGAAATAACTAGGTTGTAAACGTATTCGTGAAGAGATAAATAGAGTATTTCAGATTTGCATTCAATTCTTTAACCTTGGTCAATACTATCTTACAATCCACAAAAACAATCCACTATTTTAATATCCGCCGGGGCAAAGTTAAATTCTCTTAATCGTTCTTTTTCAACCCACTCTGCCGCCTCATGGTAATTCAGTTTTAATTCGCCGCCAGTGATTTCTGCTAAGTAGCACATTAGTTCAATTTCGCCGGTTTCGTATCGATAAAGATTATTCATAAAATGACCCGTAATTTGGATATCAAGGTTTAGTTCCTCTTTAATCTCACGCACAAGGGCTTCCTCAGGTGTCTCAAGCTTCTCGATTTTGCCACCTGGAAACTCCCACTTTAAAGATAGTTTATCGGCCCTAGGTCTCTGGGCAATAAGAACCTTCCCTTTATTTTCAATAATGGCTGCAGCAACTTGTTTCACTAGGTCACCCCACTACAAGTTTATTAGTTTTCTTTAAGTATTTAGCCGGAATCGGTCTAAATAGTTTCCAGACGATACTCATGGGTTTTGATCCGGTATGCTGAACATATTGAGCCAAGCCGACAGATCCTTTTGTATTCCTCGATTAGTATTAACCAGTAGCGCCTTAAACTTATCCTCAAAGTTATATTTTTATTGGCCCGGCCTACGAAATCCAACACGGTCAAGCAGTCCTTACTCTCATGCAGGCGTAGACCCCGACCTAGTTGTTGAAGAAAAACTGTTAAGCTCTCCGTCGGGCGAAGAAATAAGACGGTGTTAAGTTCTGGGATATCCACACCCTCATTATAAAGGTCAACCACAAATATAAACCTGATCTCCCCACTAACAAGAAGTTTTTTGATGTTATTTCTTTCTTGGTCCTTAGAAGTAGTAGACAAGGAGGCTGATGGGATGCCGTAGCGATTAAGAGAGGTTATCACATGTTTCGCCCGAAGATCGTTACCAGTATAAACATTAGCTAATTCCCTGATATTATATCCGCCCCTGCTCCACCTTACAGATTCTAAATCCACAGTATCGGTAACACCAAAATATTGAAAAGGACATAGTTTAGCACCTGTTCGCAAATACCCAAAAGCGACTGGCAGTGTAGATGTCAGGGGTTCGAGCCCACTCGTAGTTATCGCTTTCATTATAACCTGGATCACCGCCTACTCATAACGAGGAAGGCGGAGCAACGTCCAAGCCTATATAGATTTCCTTCTGTTTCTCAAGAAGCTCACCGATACGCAGTTTCTGACCCGGTTCTTCAAAACATTCAATAACATCAAGCTTATCTAGGGCACTCTGCAAGGTATAATTTTTGAACAAATCCGTCTCCTGCATCTGCTTTTTGATGTAAGAAAGATAGATGAGGGCTACAAACTCCACAAATAGTTTACCGTCAAGGCTTTGCTCCGAGGAAACCAGTGTGCGGCGCATGTTCAGTCGTTCCTTAAGGTTTCCGAATGCTTTTTCAACCACATCCTTATTGCGGTAGAGCTCCAGTGCGGTGATGGCATCCATCTTCTCGTTGGTCAGCAGGGCAAAGAATCCATAATGCCGTCTTGCTTTGGTGACGGCATCTTCATTGACGGTGACCTTTGTACCTCGTTTAGGTGTAGTTTTCGTCTCAAAGTATTTTTTATAGAGGTTTTCATGTTCCGGAACCCTTTTACCTGACTCCAGTTCGTGGCGCAGTGCGATTAACTTTCGGTCAAAGGCTTTTTCGTCTTCAGCAGCTCTATCAATGTTGTAATAATAGTGAATGTAGATGCGCCTGGGTTCCGATAGGGTGTCCC
>JADQBR010000064.1 GCA_016278515.1 Bacillota bacterium | reverse complement strand
CTTGGGGGTTAGGGTTTAGGGGTTTAAAGCCATCGCGATAGCGATTTCGTTCTTCCGCCAAAACAGGTTCAGACTATACAGCCGGAGGTACGCTGCATTTTGCATCGGGAGAAACTGTAAAGAATCTTACTGTAAACCTGATTGATGATACTGAGATTGAATTTGATGAGAGTTTTAGCCTGACCTTGAGCAATCCCAGGGGTGGTCCGGCTCTGGGTCTTCCTAAAAAATCTGAAATAATCTTAACAAATGCGGAAAATCCAGGCAGGTTTGAATTTAGCAAGAGTGAATCCATTGTGCCTGAAGCTTCTAATACTGTGTATGTAGATGTCTCGCGGTCTATGGGGAGCTATGGTGATGTTTCCGTAGATTATCGAATAGTGGGGGGTACGGCAGTAAATGGTTTAGATTACCAAGCAGCCGGCGGCACTCTAGATTTCAGGGACGGGGAAAGCGGACAAAAAATCCCCATTAATATAAATACAGATGAGCTGGCGGAATTTGATGATACTATCCTGCTGCAATTGGAAAACCCCACTGGGCAAGCAGTGTTGGGAGATAAGACCAATGCAGAGCTGACCATTGTTAACCAAGGCGGTACTGGAGCCAATCTATCCGGGCTGGCATCGGATGCGGATACCGGGAAACCCCTTAGAGATGCGGTCGTCAGGTTAGAGCATACCAGCGGTGGTTCCTGGGAAATTCAAACGGATGCCAACGGGAACTATTCGTTCACCAACCTGAACTATGGAGGAGGATACAGTCTTATCACCGAAAAAGATGCTTTTTCGCAGTATGGATTAACTGATCTGGTTATTTCCCATTCGGCTCAGGTGGCAGACTTGCCCCTAAAATTAAAGGGCAATCGACCTTCGTTTTCCCTGGAGCGTAATTTGCAAAAGTTTCATACGGAATATGATGGGGAATTATATTTTCAGGATCTATCGTACTTTATTTCTGAGTACACTCTTTTAAACCCAGGAAAATATGATGATGACTGGCGCGCTAAATATAGTATACCGAAAGGATACTGGTACACGGATTACTCCCGGCCCCTTGCCGTACCACTAGGTGACAATGCCCCATGGTTTATTCAATCCGGAAGATTAAAGATTACTGTGAATATAGACTGGAACGGACAACAGGCAGGCGATGTCTTCTTCAAACTTGTGGATGCCAACGGAAACACTAAATCAATTTCAATACAGGATGATATTGGCACTTGGACCAGATTGTTTTGGTCTAGGTATACTGAGTCTTATGTTGATAAAGTGAAAAGTAGGGCAATAAATTATTTTTATCCCGAGGATGTGGCTATTGGAGATAAGATCTATGTTCAGGTTGTCAGTGGGGAAGGAGTGGCAACCGAATGGCTGGCCGACGGCATCAGCTTTATTGAAGCTCCCCCAATACCTCCGTCGGACCAGATAGCGTCTAAACTTGGAGTATCTGCGCCGGAGGCCCCTCCCCCCGACTTCCCGTTCCTGGAGGATGCTGTCTTTGGTTTTGATCTTAATGAAGATACACCTTTCAGAACTAATGTGGATTATGACCCTAAAAGCGGGGTTGCTACCGTCTTCCTGGGCTACCGGGCCGCGCATAAAGATAAATTGGAAGACGCAGCTACAGCCGTAAAGAATTATAAAAATGCTACTTTAAGTAAAAGTTTTGACATATATGCGGTAATCGGCGGTAAGTTCCTCTACGTTTGGAACGGAGAAACTCAAAGCTGGGAAATGAAGCCCGGGGAATTGGATATTATCGCGGGTGGAAAGATATCAGCTGAGTTTAAATTTGTAGTATTTGCTGTACCAGCGTTTGTCGAAGGCTACTTTGAAGGAAAAGTTTCAGCGGCACTCATTTTAGACGGCGACGACATAGAAGGGGAGCTTACCCCAGAGTTAATTCTGGAACTTGCTGCCGGGGTTGGTGTTTCCGGTGTGCTTTCCGGCAAGGTTTGGGGTAATGCCAATGGTAAACTGTTGATGGTTTGGGATGAAGATGGGGTGGACGTTGATGAATACGGCATCAAGTTGAGCTATGGCTACCAGTTAGACTATTTGGGTATGGCTTACCGCAAAGAGTTGGAAAGCCATAGCTGGGGAAATGAAAGTTTTGTGGCAGCCTCTGTGGAGGAAGACCTGCCTACCCTAGCTGAACTAACACCCATGTCCAGAGAATACTTGAATCAAGAGTTGACTTGGTTGCCCGAAAGAGAAAATGAAATTATCATGTTAGCCTCTGTTGAGGAAGTGCTACCAATATCGGCTTTAATGGCGGGACAAGAGAATCTAATAGCTGTAGTGGATGGTAATCAGTCGGAGGAAAATAAATCCGAAACCGTGCTGCAGGCCAATGTATACCCCAGTTCACATCCGGGACTGAGTAAGTTGGATAATGGGGTGATGTTAGTTTGGGTGGCCGACGATCCCTCCCGTTCTGATAGAAACAGAACATCAGCTGCATACTCTGTCTATGATGGTCAAACATGGACAGCACCTGCTTTTATCAGCAGTGATGGGACAGCTGATTTTTACCCCAAACTGGCAAAGACCTCTGGTGGAGCGGTAGCCGCATGGATGAATAACGCTTCTGTTCTTGCTGACGATACCAGTATGATAGATAAGATGCAGGATATGGAAATTGCTGTTGTAGCTTATGATGATCAGACCAAGACCTGGTCCGGGGCACAAAACCTCACTTCCGACGGGTACTACGACAGCCAGCCGGCCCTTGCCGCCAGTGGGAATAAGGCAATGCTGGTATGGACGAAAAACACCGGAAGCATCTCCGAGGACAGCAGTTTGAACACTGCCCTCTTCGCCGAACCCGACAAGATTCAGTTGATGTCTTCCAAGTGGGCAGACGGTGTCTGGGGCGTTAGCCAGGTGATATCTAACGGCCGCCGGTGCTGTAACACAGGGTAGTCTGGCCTATAACGGCCAACAGGCTTTATACGCCTATGTTCTGGATGAAGATGCTGACCTTGCCACGGATAGTGACCAGGAAATATACGTTATCAACTATGACGGCACCACTGATACTTGGAGCACTACCTCCAAGGTTACCAGTAACAGTAACAAAGATGCTAACCCGAAGGTCTTATACTTGAATGACAAACCCATGCTTTTCTGGTACCAGAACAACAAGGTACTGTACACCAAAGATTTCAACCAGTTCACACCTGAAGTGGCGGTAGAAAGTTCGTCCGCTGCTCTAAGCAACTACAGCTTGGCTATGGGGGAAAACAACTCCTTATCCTTACTCTGGGGCAAAGGAACGGGCACAAGCCAGGAGATAAATGTTGCCGTGTACGATCCCACCTTCGACTCATGGAGCAAACCGATAGCGTTAACCGATAATGGAGCTATCAACGATAACATTACTGCTACGCTTGATAGCAGTGGCAATATCCTGGCAGTGTATAATAAAACTGATGTGATTACACAGGACGGTCATCCAGCATTTGACGAGACGGACCTGACATTCTCAGAATTAACAGTGGGTCGTGATCTGTCCATCGAGGCCGAGGATATCACCTTTTCCCCCGAAAATCCCGCTCCGGGCGGTTCGGTGACTGTCACAGCTATTGTCAATAATAAAGGGGAACTGGCCGATAAAGATATCCCGGTGGCCTTCTATGATGGTAATCCCCTAAACGGAGGCCAGAAAATCGGAGAGGAAATGATTTCTTCCGTACTGGCTGCGGGGGATGGCGTGTCCGTATCTGTTAACTGGCAGATGCCGGCGGGCATAGCTTCTCATGAAGTTTATGTTCTTGTTGACCCTGAAAACCTTAAGGCCGATCGCAACCGGACCAATAATACAGCCCATGCCGGTGCTACCAGTCCTGACCTGTCGATCACTGCCCTTGCCAAGCAGTTGGGCGAGTATTCCAATAAATACCTGGTAAAATATACGGCAGCAAACGGGGGTTACCTTCCTGCTACCAATACAGTAGTCACGCTAGCCAGGGACAGCGACCAGGAGACAGTCCTGGCAGAGAAAAGTCTTGGCAGTCTCGATCCCGGGCAAGTAAAGGAAGATTTCTTTACGCTGGAAGCCAATGCACCAGACTTCAGCAACGGGATTATGGAGATTATAGTTAGAGCAAAAGCTGATGGGCAAGAGCTTCAGATGGATAACAATTTTACAGAGGTATATATTACGGCTCCGGAGAGAACTGATAATGTGCCGATTAAAGCCTTTTCCCTGGCCCAAAAAAGTCTCAGCCTGAAACCGGGAGAAAAGGAAGCCCTGATCGAGATAATACAACCGTCAGACGCTTCCAACCGAAAAGTCTACTGGAATTCTAACAATGAAAATATAGCTTCGGTAGACAAAGACGGTATGGTGATGGCCTTACGCCGGGGAACTACAACAGTTACGGCTAGCACTGAGGACGGCTCTTTTACTGCTACTGCAACTATAACAGTACAAACTGCCAGCAATCCTCCGGCTGGCAATGTAGGAGATGACAAGAACGTTGTCATTCATCGAGCCGTAAGAGATGAACTTACCCGAGATTCTTTCCTTAAAGGCTCGGAAATCCTGCCGGGGGGGGGAGGAGAGTAACCACTTATAGCCTGAAAGATAGTGCAAGGGAACTAGTTGAAAATGTCAAGGCCCGGGGAGGCACTCTTGTTCCCGTTAATTTAGATGATGTAGAGGATGAGGCATTTACAGTAAAATTATCAACCGAGTTTATGGAAAGCCTGGATGGTTTAGGCCTGAAGCTGACCAGCCGTAAAGCTACTCTGGAACTCTCCGCTGATCAAACGCGGAGCTTGGCACAAGCAGGCATGGAAACAGACATTACTATCCAACAAGGAGATCAAAGGAAAGTAGCCCAGGAGATGGCAGGAATTTCTACCGCACAGGGAGCGAAAATTATCGGTGAGCCTGTGGAAATAACTGCAGGAGTTAAGGGAAATACGAAAGTAACACTTCCCCTGCAAGGTCTAGACTTACCTAATGACCAGGCAGCAAGGCAGAAACTCCTAGACAGTCTATCAGTTTTGGTGCTGCACAGTGACGGAGATAAGCAGGTGGTAGAGGGTACGGTTATCTTTGGCGAACAGGATAAGCCTACTTCTATCGAGTTTATCGTGGACAAATTCAGCACCTTCGCCGTTATTCAGCAGAAGGCGGTGATCTTAGAAGATATTTCAGGACACTGGGCAGAAAGCAGCATGCTACAAGTCACAGCTCTGGGGGCAATCACCGGCTACCCCGACGGCTCCTTCCGGCCGAATAACAAGATTACCCGGGCTGAGTTTGTTACTGTCTTGGTCAAGGCCCTGGACCTCGATGCGCAGGGTGACAAGGTCTTTGCCGATTCGGCAGACCACTGGGCTAAAGAATATATCAGCACAGCCGCTTCTCTTGGAATCGTTGAAGGCTACAGTTCCAGTCAATTTGGCCCTAACGACCTGATTACCCGGGAGCAAATGGCGGTGATGATCACCAGAGCAGCCGGTTTGGAGGGTAGCAAAGCGGCATTGACCTTTGCTGACAGTGACCAGATTTCCCACTGGGCTCAACAAGCAGTTACAGCGGCGCTTGCAAACAAAGTGATAACAGGATACCCGGACGGCAGTTTTAAGCCTAAGGGTAACGCCAGTCGGGCTGAAGCGGTTACGATAATTGCGAGAACGCTGTAGGGCAATAATTTGAAAAATGCAGTGTGATTTGACTGAAACACCCGTGTGGACAAAAAACTATTAAATTTTTTACCGTTTGCCCCGTTACGAAGAAACGTATCATAAGTAGGTAATTTGGAAATTGTCCCGATAACAGATACCTTATCTTATAAAAAAATAAAACCTTACCTTGTAATTAGCGATTTCTTACTATTGTGTTATAATATCGTTAAAGGGGTGGTTCAGATATGAATACTTCTAGGAAAATCTTACTAAAACTAGTTCAAGAAATTCCAGAAAGCCAAATTCCTGAGGTCATAGATTTTATAGCTTTCTTAAAGGAAAAAAAAGATAAAAAAGTATTTAAAGACTTAGAAGTGGCAAGTGAGAGCAGTATGGATTTTTGGGATAATGAGGTGGATGATGAGGTGTGGAATAATGTTTGAACAAGGGGATATTTTGCTAGTGCCAATCCCCTTCAGTGATTTATCTTCAAGTAAAAAGCGTCCTGTATTAGTCTTATCTAATAGTGATTATAACAAAAGGACAAGCGATGTAGTTGTTGCTGCAATTACATCCAATATTACTACAAAAGATTATAGTATTCTATTTACAGCAGAGGACTTAGTAGAAGGAACATTAAAAGTTGACTCTTGCATAAGGGTAGACAAGCTATACAGTATATCCCAAAGTATTGTATTAAATAGATTTGGTAGTGTTAACCCTGACATTATACATCAGGTAAGAGAGAGATTAATAGAATTGCTTAGATAAGTATAGGGGTGCAGTTAAGCACCCTTTTGTAATTGGGTAATTGGTATATTAAATCATATTAGAATATTTACTCTATGCTCAAACCTGAATTTGTTATTTGGTGAGATGCAGTGAAACGTACCATAAGTAACTGCGATTTTCTTCAAGGTATGTTTCCTTCCATATACATAACACGTGAAGTGTTGTGCGTTGGTACAGGTACAAAGGGTTTAGAGGATTGCTGTATGTTCCCGCTTATATTTAATTAACTTTGACATTAAGGAGATATTAGAACTACAATATAAGCTGAATGATAGTTAGGTAATATTAATATAAAACGGAAGGAGTTGTTATTTTATGTTAAACAATAGTACGGTAGAGATTGTAATTAATGGGGAGGTAGATACAAAATAATCTGTTATACTAACCTCCCATAAGTTACTATTAAAACTTAGGAGGGTAAAAAGATTGAGTAAAATAGATATGAAAGACTTAGGGCTCAGCCAAAGATTTGCTGCGGAGGCTAAGTTATATGCAGGTTTATATATTGGGCGTATCATTTCTCAGTATAAGAACCTATACACGGTTGCAACGGAAAATGGTGAGATAACAGCAGAAATCTCTGGGAAGTTTCGTTTTGATGTGAAAGCTTTGTCCGATTACCCAGCGGTAGGAGATTTTGTTATGCTTGACCGAGATGAGGATAGTAGCGGAAATGCAATTATTCACAACGTACTGTCAAGAAAAAGTGCCTTTATTAGAAAGGCTCCTGGGACATCGAATGATGAGCAAATTGTAGCTTCAAACATAGATACGGTTTTTATTTGCATGTCCCTTAATAGTGATTTTAATCTTCGTAGGGTAGAGCGCTACCTTGGGATTGCCTGGGATAGTGGTGCAATTCCAGTTATCGTACTTACTAAAGCTGATTTATGCGATAATCTCCCACAAAAACTGGCAGAACTCGATACTGTTGCCTATGGGGTGGATGTGCTTGTTACTTCAAGTATTAGTGATGAAGGATACTTATCTGTCAAAAAGTATCTTGGCAGTGGCAAATCTATTGCATTCATAGGCTCATCTGGCGTTGGAAAATCTACATTGATTAACAAGCTCATTGGTGAAAATACTCTTAAAACAAAAGAAATAAGAAATGATGATAAAGGTAGACATACGACTACCAGGCGAGAGATTATTGTTCTTCCGAGCGGTGGTGTTGTTATTGATACTCCAGGCATGAGAGAACTTGGTATTGATAGTGCTGATTTATCAAGAACCTTTGCTGATATTGATGAGTTAGCAACTAAATGTAAATTTAATGATTGCACTCATTCTAGTGAGCCAAGCTGCGCAGTAAAAAAAGCTATAAATGATGGTTTGCTAACTGAGGATAGGCTTTCAAGCTATATAAAGTTAAAAAAAGAGGCTAAGTATGAGGGCTTAAATTCTAAGCAGATTGAAACTGAAAAGCTCACTGAAATGTTCAAAGAAGTAGGCGGTATGAAAAATGCCCGAAAGTTTATCAAAGACAAAACTAAAAGAAGATAAATCAAACACATTTCCTAAATGACTGATGTGACATGTCCCCTACGAAACAAACTGCAATAGCATTTCGTTAGTATTTGCGTAGAGGTTCAAACTTAAGGTAAGACCCCCTTTGTTTCTTGGGGGTCTTACCTTTGTGCAAGTGTGCCATGGGGATGTTGTTTGCCACATAGGGAGCCAGGACTATAGGCGTTTAATTGCTCATAATAGATGACGTGTTCTTTTCAAGCCAGTATGCCAGCCCATCTTTTGATAGTTTACCTGATGATAAGGCCATCATTAATTTGAAAGTTTCCTTTTCAGTAGCGGTAATTTCATAGCCGTTTCTTTGCAAAAAAGCATCCATAGCAACAAGAGCAGTCCTTTTATTGCCATCAACAAATGGATGATTGTTACACAAGTGATAGCCGTAAGCTGCAGCCATTTTAATTAGAGTATCATGCAAGTAATTACCACCGAATGTTGCTTTCGGTTGTTCTAAGGCTGAATCAAGCAATTTTTCATCTCTTATGCCGTGGGAGCCACCGTAAATTTGGATTAACTTTTCATGAAACAGCAAAACGATCTTTTTCGGAATAAAGTTAATATTATTCATTTTGACAAGTTTTTCAAGGTATTCTTAAATTTTCTATTGGTTTTATCAAAGCTGGAAGTCCATGCCTCAAATTCGGGGTCATAAGGAGTTAGGGTAAAACCATCCTTAGTTTCAACGATGTGTAATTCATTTCCTTCAGTAAGGTTATATTTGTCCATAACTTCCTTTGGAATAGTAAAACCAAAACTATTGCCAATTTTTCTTAATCTTACAGTCTTCATAACTATCACCTCAGTAATATTATAACATTTGTATTACGAACTATTCAAGAAGACTTATTGAAGAAACCAAAAACAGTTTTTTCGCCGTTAGACTCGTTACGGATAAGGAATATGCAAACATAAAGAGGTTGAAAGGCTGCAGCAGATACTCTTTTATAGGGAACTGGGTGTAAGTTTGGAGAGTATTCAAATTTATTAAGATGATTTAAAAAGGATTAGTTATGAAATAATAGAAGTATTATTAGAACTAAAATGGAGGGAGAATGCTGCAAGAATTATTAATAATATTTCAAATGGGTTTAGGAGGTAAATAAATGATTGATAGAATAGGTAAGATAACCTTGTACGTAAGTAATCAAGAGGAAGCTAAGAAGTTCTGGACGGAAAAGTTAAATTTTGTAGTCAAATTCGAGCAACCGATGGGGCCGACAATGACATGGTTAGAAGTGGGCCCGAGTGAAAGCGAATTTACCACATTTGTTTTATATGACAAGAATTTGATGAGTAATCAAAACCCATCAGCTAATGTTTCACACCCCTCCGTGATATTAAGCACTGCAGATATTGAGAATGCTTATGATGAGATGAAAGCAAATGATGTTGAAGTAGGCGAACTTACGAATATGCCTTACGGAAAAATGTTTTCATTTAAAGACCAAGACGGGAATGATTATTTACTGCGGGAAGATAGATAAACTAATTCTGTGATACAATTTTCATCAGGTTAGCGTTATTGCAGAGTATTGGACCGGAAAATTTACCTGTAGCGGGATTGATAAGGGCATAAACGCCTAAAGTATTATCAGGTTCTCCGAATGTATAAAGCTGAAAGAAATCAATGGAGTATCTTCACCAGCGTTTCTAAAAGAAAGAATTGGAACCACTTCTCTTACCTGCTCGGATATATCAATCATCTGAAAAATTCACTAGTTAGAGTTATCCGAGTAAGTGAATAATTCGATACCCTCATTAATCCAGGTCCTTTAAAATCATAAAGGGGAAGTACCAACAAGTAACGGAAATTTTATGGGAGAACCCAACGGGGTTCTCCCTTTTTGTGCGACGGGCAGTCGCATCTATTGCGGTGTAAACCGCAACGAGTTACCGTTA
>JADQBR010000028.1 GCA_016278515.1 Bacillota bacterium | reverse complement strand
AACTCTTAGCAACTTGTTGCTCTAGAGTTTTGGATATGCCCCCTGCGGGTACCCCGAAATCAAGTCTTTTGTTTTTGAGGAATACGTAGTATAATAAAGGTGAAAATTTCCAACGGGTGTCTATTGACTTAAAAGGGAAGTCCGTACCTTTGATTTTTAAAAGGGAACGGCGCGGTCCCCGCCACTGTACGTGGGTAGCAGCTTGTTAAACCACTGGATTGTCCGGGAAGGAACAAGTTTAGCCATGACCCATAGCCAGGAGACCTGCCTGTTGATTGCTGTAGTAGTCCTACGGGGCATAGGGAATGTAATGGGTGATTCTAAACCATTATATTTGGATATTTGACCTTGCCCTAGGGCAAGGTTTATTTATTTTTGTTTTGAGGAGAGGTTCTTGTTATGGGAAAATTAATTTTTATTACCGGTGGTTCCCGTAGTGGTAAAAGCGCTTTTGCCGAACAATTAACTAAAACTATTGGGGGAAATAACGCAGCATATATTGCAACAGCTGAAGTTTTGGACCCGGAAATGAAACAGAGAGTAGCGTCTCATCGCAGCAGGCGTCCTTCTCAATGGGTTACTTTTGAAGAACCTGTCAAACTATGGGAGACAATAGCTGATGTGGGAAACAGATTCCCTGTCACTATGGTTGACTGTATTACCATGTGGGTCACTAATCTGCTGTTTAAAGAGCACCAGGATGTCTTGGCCGGAGCGCAAAGATTGATAGATGTGATATTGGAAATAGATAACACGGTAGTGCTGGTGTCCGGAGAGGTAGGCTGGGGGCTAATCGGTGACAACCAACTATCTCGTCAGTTTAGTGATTTATTGGGAACCACAAATCAGATGTTAGCTGCCGCAGCGGATGACGTTTATGCAACAATTTCCGGTCTGCCGGTACAGCTGAAGCAAGGAGGAAAAACAACGCTATGGAAGGAAAGATAATGCTTCAAGGCACCTCTTCTAATGTAGGGAAAAGCGTGCTTGCCGCAGGGTTGTGTCGAATATTTTATCAAGACGGATATAGTGTATTTCCCTTTAAGTCACAGAATATGGCTCTAAACTCCTATGTCACTAAAGACGGCAGGGAGATGGGCCGAGCCCAGGTCGTACAAGCAGAGGCGGCCGGAATAGACCCAGATGTGCGTATGAACCCGGTATTGCTTAAACCAACGGGGAACTCTTCTTCTCAGGTAGTATTGATGGGAAAACCCCTCAGGAACATGGACGCCCGGGAGTATCACCAAGAATATAACACCAAAGCCTTAGGCGTTATAGAAGAATGTTTAGATTATATGGAACAGTATCAAGTGGCTGTCATTGAAGGCGCGGGCAGCCCGGTTGAGGTTAATCTAAAAGACAGAGACATAGTTAATATGAAGATAGCCAAAATGGCCAAAGCGCCGGTGCTGTTGGTGGCTGATATTGATCGAGGCGGCGCATTGGCGTCGGTAGTAGGTACTTTGGAGTTATTGGATGTGGACGAACGGGACCTAGTCAAAGGCTTTATTATAAACAAGTTTCGCGGAGACATAAAATTGCTTCAGCCGGCCTTGGATTTTCTTGAGCAGCGCACGGGAAAACCGGTGTTGGGTGTGGTGCCCTATTTTACGGAATTTAAGATACCGGAAGAGGACTCGGTTGCACTTGAAAGACCGGAAAATGAGACTGGCGGCTCAGAGAAACAAATTCGTATTGTGGTCATACAATTGCCTCGTATTTCTAACTTTACCGATTTCGATAGTTTGGAAGCGGAGCCGGATGTTGCGCTTTCATATGTTATCGAGCCCCACCAGTTAAACAACAGTGATTTAATCATAATTCCCGGCAGCAAGAATACTATCGAGGATGCCTTATTTCTTGAACGTTCGGGATTATCCGATAAAATTATTAGTATGGCTAACCAAGGGACGCCTATTATCGGAATTTGCGGCGGCTTTCAAATTCTTGGTCGACAACTGCTTGATCCACTAGGAACTGAAACTTCTATCGCTCAAACCAAGGGGTTAGGCTTATTGGACATGGTTACCACTTTTGAACCGGATAAGGTAACCAACCAGGCAGAAGCTCAAGTGATGGGAAGAGGGCCCTTTCTAGAATCTTTCCACGGACAGCGTTTTTTCGGATACGAAATACATATGGGCAGAACCAAACTGGGTTCGGATGCCCAACCGGTTTTTAATATTATTCGCCGATCGGGTCAGTCGGTCAATGAATGGGATGGCGCTATTAACAAGGACGGTACTGTGTTAGGCACCTACTTACATGGCTTATTTGATAACGACCTGTGGCGTCGTTACCTGATTAACAGGCTCCGTCTCAAAAAGGGGTTGGCACCGGTAGAGGCAGCCGAAACTGATACTTTAGCCAAGCGCCAAAAGGATTATAACAAATTGGCCGATGTGTTAAGAAACAGTCTCAATATGGATTTGCTGCGCAGTATTGTATTTGACCGCTAGATAATCTAACAATGTTTACTTGCAGAAGTAAAACTTTCTAATAGTATAAGTGCAGCTAAGGCACTCACATGCCAAGTTTACTTAAAAAATTGAGGTGTATTGCTTGCTAACAGTTTACATTTTTGTCACTGCATTTTTATTAGACTTAGCCATGGGTGATCCAAGGTTCATCACCCATCCGGTTGTTCTGATCGGTAAGGTAATAGAAAAGGGCGAACAGGTTTTACGAAAAATTACTACTGGTCCAGGCAGTGAGAAAATTGCCGGCGCGGTACTGACAGTGTTCGTTATATTAACTACATATTTAGCGGTCTTTATGTTTTTAAAATTAATCTATTCAATAAATTTATGGTTGGGGGTAATTGTCAATGTGTGGGTGCTATCTATGACTTTGGCCGCTAAGGGTTTGGCTGCGGCTGCAAAAAAAATTCAAGGTTTTTTAAATAAAGCGGAACTTTCGAAAGCCAGAAAAGCTGTTTCTATGGTGGTAGGTCGGGATACGGATAATTTATCCGCCCAGGAAATTATTAGAGCCACCATTGAGACGGTAGCCGAGAACTTAGTGGACGGTATTATAGCGCCTTTATTTTACGCTTTAATTGGTGGAGCGCCTTTGGCGATGGCCTATAAGGCGGTCAACACCCTGGATTCCATGATTGGCTACAAAAACTCCAGGTATCTAAATTTCGGATGGTTTGCAGCTAAGTTGGATGACTTGGCTAATTATCTGCCGGCTAGAATAGTAATTCCACTGCTTTTGGCTGCGGCGTCGCTGTTAAAGTTGGATACACGCTCAGCCTTAGCTGCCCTGAAACGGGATGCTTCAAAGCATCCCAGTCCTAACGGCGGTATTCCTGAATCTTTGGTTGCAGGTGCATTGGGTATACAGTTAGGGGGGCTGAATTATTATTTCGGCAAACCTAGTCCGAGAGCGGTCATGGGTGATAGAAAGCGGGACATGAAGATTTCTGATATTGCCGCAACCAACAATTTAATGCTATTGACATCAAGTTTGGCTCTGGTTGTTGGTGCTGTTTGTTTACTAGTTATTTAAGTTGGAAAGTAGAAAGTTGGAAAGTTGGAAACGGAATCCTTCCTAACTAGCCAACAATTATGCGATGTAGTGTTAAAAGTATGCTTTAAATTTAAAAGATATGGGGGAAAAAGATGAGTATATTACTTAAAACAATAGAGTCTATTAAACCGTTAGATAAAGAAGTTATGGAAAAAACCCAAGCGAGGCTGGATAACTTGACAAAGCCGCCCGGGAGCTTGGGTGTTTTGGAGCGGATTGCTAAGCAAATTGCAGGAATTACCGGACAGGTCGTTCCCGACCAACCCCGTAAGTCAGTTATTCTGATGGCAGGGGATCATGGCGTAGTGGCTGAAGGGGTCAGTGCTTTTCCTCAGGAAGTGACGCCTCAGATGATACTAAACTTTATCAATGGTGGTGCTGCAATTAATGTTTTAACCAAACATGCCGGAGCTGCAATATCTTTGGTGGATATAGGGGTTGCTCAGGATTTACCGGATATGTCGGGTTTGATTAAAAGAAAAATCGCTTACGGTACAAAAAATATGACTCAAGGGCCTGCTATGAGTAAGGAAGAAGCTGTTAAAGCCCTTGAAATCGGGATTGATATTGTTAGTCAACAAATTGACAAGGGAATTGGCTTGGTCGGAATGGGTGAAATGGGTATTGGCAATACCACCCCAAGTGCTGCGATTCTTTCAGTGTTAGGAGAAATAGCTCCGACAGAAGCCGTAGGCCGGGGAACCGGTGTTGACAATTCAGGCTTAAGCCGTAAAATTTCCGCTGTAGAAAAAGCGATTGCTGTCAATAAACCCGATGCAGGTGATGCTCTGGATGTTCTTGCCAAGGTAGGCGGTTTGGAAATTGCCGGTCTGGCAGGCGTGGTTTTAGGCGCTGCGGCCAAAAGAGTACCTGTCTTGGTGGATGGATTTATCTCAGCAGTAGCAGCGCTGGTAGCGGTCTTTATGGCACCGGGTGCCAAAGAATATTTGATTGGCTCTCATCTTTCCGTAGAACCTGGCCACAACAAGGCACTGGAGTTAATGGAACTTGAGTCAATGCTGCGTATGGACATGCGACTGGGCGAAGGAACCGGTGCGGCCTTGGGTATGATGATGGTGGATGCAAGCCTCAAGGTACTGAGAGAAATGGCAACCTTTGATGATGCAGGAGTGGCCAAGGAATAGAGAGGTTTTTATGTTGAAAAGATTTGTCTGTGCTATACAATTTTTAACCCGGTTCCCCACCTGGCCTCGGTTTGAAATAAGTGAGAAAGATTATGCCCGCAGCATGGCCTTCTTTCCGTTAGTTGGATTGTTGATCGGATTAATTCTGGCAGGGACGTACTTGTTGTTTCAACAGGTACTCCTGCCGGAAGTTATTGCTGTTTTAATATTATTGGTTGAGCTCGGCATTAGCGGTGCTTTGCATCTTGACGGTTTTATGGACACAATGGATGGCCTTTTTTGCGGCCGCAGCAGAGAACTACGCTTAGAGATATTAAGGGACAGTCGGGTAGGTGCACATAGTGTTATTTCTGTTTGTATGCTGTTTCTTTTGAAGTGGTCGCTGCTTTTACAACTGCAACAGGGGAGTGCCAGCGAAATTCTATGGATTTTACTGGTAATGCCGGCTGCCGGCAGATTAAATATGGTTTTAGCTGTCTATTTCTTTCCTTATGTGCGGAAACAGGGCTTAGGTAAGGCGTTTGCCGGCTCACTAAAACTTTTTGATGTCACTTTTGCACTAATCACCACTTTTTTGGCAGCGATTTTGTTGCTAACGGGAACCGGGGCTATTTCGTTGATAGTGGTTGTTGTGCTGGCTATGCTGGCCGCTTTCGCTATCACTAGACTACTAGGCGGCCTGACAGGTGATATCTACGGCTGGCTTAGTGAAACATCGGAAGTCACTTGGTTATTGATATTTATCTTGTTAAGGCTAGCTTTCTAGATGGAGTGAATTATATTGCAATCAGACAGTAATAAACTGAGGCAGCATGGAGGAAATTTGAAGGCTATCTATAAAAAATATGGTCGTAGGGATTATTTGGATTTCAGTGCAAATATTAATCCCCTTGGGTTAGCACCTGCAGTTGAGCAGGCTTTGCATGAAAGCATTAAAGAAGTGATACACTATCCTGAGCCTGATGCTGCAACTTTTAATCAGGCTGTCGCCGGGTACTTGGGTATGGATCCTCAATACTTCATATCAGGAAATGGTGCCGCTGAACTGATATATCTTTTGGTGCGAACTATCAATCCCCAAAAAGTAATTATTCCTGTGCCTACATTTAGTGAATACGAGCTTGCTGCCGCTAGTGTAGGTGCCCAGGTGATACCCGTGTTTTTACGGGCTGAAGATAGGTTTGCATGGAATGTAGATGCCATAATAGAAACCATGGCTGGTGGAGATTTGCTTTTTCTCTGTAACCCTAATAACCCGGTGGGTAATCTGATTGGGCAGGAAGCTATGCTGTCAATTTTGAAGGCCGCTGAGGAACAAGGTACACTGGTGGTAGTCGATGAATCTTTTAGAGATTTTGTAGATGACATGCCAACGGCCTTACCCTTCCTTCAAGACTTCCAAAATCTTGTCATACTATATTCATTGACCAAATTTTTTGCTTTACCCGGTTTACGGCTGGGCTGTGCTATTTCCCAACCACCTCTAATTGGGAACCTGAAAGCGATGAAGGATTGCTGGAGCGTTAATACTCTAGCCCAAATTGCCGGCTGCACCGCTATCAAAGAGACTGAATACATTAGTAATACGAAGGAAATAATTGCAATTGAAAGGGAATATCTATATGGACAATTGCAGGGAATTGCCGGATTAGATCCCTATATTCCCGGCGCAAATTATATTTTTCTTGATATTAGCCGCACAGGATTCAGTTCAGGCCTATTAAGAGAACGCTTGATTGCAAAAGGAATAATTGTTCGTGATTGTGCCACCTATCCTACTTTGGAAGACAAGTACATTAGAGTTGCTGTGAAACAGAGGCCTGAAAATATTAAGCTAATAGATGCTTTGCAAGAAGTATTAGAAGGGTAATGATAAGATGCTGGAACTATACTTAATTAGACATGGTGAAACGCTTTGGAATCAAGACAGCAAGTATCAGGGACACCAAGATGTACCTCTTAGCGACAAGGGCAGACAGCAGGCCAAGCGCTTGGCTCATTCGTTAAAAGATGTTAATATTGATGCCTTCTATGCCAGTGACTTATCTAGAGCTTATGACACGGCTAAAGCCATGGCCGAAGAGCGGGGACTTGAGGTTAAGCTGGATAAACGCCTCAGAGAAGTTAATTTTGGCGATTGGGAAGGACGCACCTACCCGGAAATTAAAAGACTTTATCCGGATGTGGTAAAGCAGTGGATAACAGAACCGTCTAGCGTCCAGCTGCCCCAAGGAGAAGACTTTGGTTTCGTAAAAAAACGGGCATATGCAGCTGTGAAGGATATTGTAGAAAGCCGTCAATATGAGGGGCGAATAGCTGTTGTATCCCATGGTGCTACTATTAGAACTATCCTATGTTCGGTGTTGGACTTCCCGCTTAAAGCCATGTGGCAGATGGAACAGGGAAACACTGCTTTGAATATTATCAAGTTTCATAAGGACCATCCGCCAATTTTGAATTTATTAAATTCTGTTTGGCATTCAGGAAGCAGGAAGAAGGAAGAAAAGATTAATTAAGATGACAGGAAGCAGGAAGCAGGAGGCATGAGAAAAGACAAAAGCTAAATATTAACACATCAAAGGATAAAGCTAAATTCCCCGTATTCACCTAGTATACGCTGATTTTTTAACAACGTGACAGGAAATATTTAGTTGACATAAAACTATTATTATGATAATATATTTAACAAATGAATAGTAATACCTCATCTCTTGGCCGGGGTGAGGTAGAGGCGCGAAATGCCATAAGTACTATAGGTGAGGAGGGCACCTGTGACCCTGTAGGAAAGGGGCTTTCGCCGAAGTCTAAGAAACGGCTGCTGTTCTTAGGCTGGGTCTGTGCCAAATAGGTACAGGACTGTCACCAGAAGATGCCCGTTTTTCTGGTGGAGAACTATCTCGCTAATCGGGGGAAGAGATGAGTGTTTCCATTTGTGCCTTTATACGGCAGTGAGGAATACTCGCTGCCGTTTTATGATTCTCTTCTACCGTAAGACAGACGAATACATATTAAAAAAAGGAGAGATATTCAATGAAGTTTCAAGGTACAATGAATATTAATGCAAAGGAACATTTGGAAATTGGTGGGTGCGACACGGTTGAATTGGCACAACAATTTGGGACACCTTTATATATTTACGATGAAGCTAAACTACGTAAAACCTGCCAAGAATATTACAATTCTTTTGTTGGTAAGTATGGTAACGCTATGGTTTTATATGCCAGCAAAGCCTTTTTAACAACAGCCATTTGTCGAATTATGGAACAAGAAGGCTTAGGTCTAGATGTGGTATCCGGGGGCGAATTATATACTGTCTTGAGAGCAGAATTCCCGACGGAAAGGGTTTATTTCCACGGAAATAACAAGACGTATGAAGAATTACGCATGGCGCTGCAGAATGATGTAGGGCGTATAGTAGTAGACAATTTCTACGAGCTGGAGTTAATCGATTCGCTGGCGCGTGAACTGCAATGTATTCCGGAAATACTATTAAGAATTACGCCCGGTGTAGAAGCCCATACTCACGAATATATTAAAACTGGTCAGATAGATTCCAAATTTGGTTTTACTCTCAGCAACGGTCAGGCTATGGAAGCAATTAAGGCTGCCAAAGAAAAGCATGTTGCGGTCAGGGGAGTTCACTGTCATATAGGCTCTCAGATTTTTGAACTTGATTCTTATGTGCATGCAGTAGACATAATGATGAATTTCCTGTTTGATATAAAGAGACAGACAGGTTTAGCTATAGAAGAACTTAACCTAGGCGGCGGTTTTGGCATATATTATTCTGAAGGTGATGAACCTGCAAGTGTTGAGGAATACGCCGATCTGGTTATGGGTAGGGTCTATGAAAAGGCAGATGAATATCATTTATTGAGACCGAGAGTACTGGTTGAACCCGGCCGTTCTATTATCGGTCCAGCAGGCAGCACTTTGTATACGATTGGTTCGGTTAAAGAAATCCCAAATGTACGCAAGTATGTTGCAGTAGACGGCGGGATGACTGACAATATCCGCCCCGCTCTTTACCAGGCAAAGTATGAAGCCATCATAGCCAATAAAGCAAATCAGGACAGAAATGACACTGTTTCAATTACCGGGAAATGCTGTGAGTCCGGTGACATGCTGGCATGGGATACTAAATTACCCGAGGCGGAAGCGGGGGACCTGCTGTTGATGCCTGCTACCGGAGCATATGGCTATACTATGGCCAGTAATTATAACCGCCTCACCAAGCCGGGAGCTATTTTGGTAAAAGACGGCGAAGCCCAGTTGATTTTGAAGCCTGAAACCTACGAAGATTTAATTCGAAACGATGTAATGCCCGATGAATTAAGCAAAAAACAACCAGTTAGATTAAAGTCCATAGGATAGTAATGGGGGCCGTAGCGAAATCTAAGTTTCGTTACGGCCCCTTTATTTACCTCTTATTGGCATGGAAGGAGAATGAGTGTTAAAATGTAACTTAATAACTGTAAAAGGAGGCTGTTCTTTTATGACTTTAAACATAGGTTTTATTGGTACGGGAAGCTTAGGCAGTATGCTTATCAGGGGCTTTATAGAAAAGGAAGCAGTTTCCCCTGAGGATGTTTATATTTATAATCGTAGTCCCTCTAAGGCTGAAAAGCTTAGAGAAGAATATTCCCAATTACGCGTGGTTGAAAGCAATAGGGAAGTCATAGCTCATGCTGATTGGATATTCCTCTGTGTAAAACCTGGCGACTTCCCCGAATTGCTGGCGGAGATAGGCAGTGAATTTACCGAGGATAAAATAATAATCTCCACTCTACTGTCACCGCCTTTAAGTGAGCTGGACAGAATAATAAAAGGGAAGGTAGCAAGGATCTATCCCAGTATTACTCAAAGCACTGGTCATGGGGTAGCATTGGCTGCTTTTAACCAAGAGATAACGGAAAATGAAAGACAGCAGATTACTAATTTCTTAAATCATATCGGCACTACTGTTTCAGTGCCGGAAAAATTGTTTAGAGCTTGTGGAGACATCACCAGCTGTGGCCCGGCATTTATGGCTTACATGGTTGGCTCCTTGGCTGAAGAGTCGCAGAAACATGGTGTAGACAAAAATTTAGCGGAAACCATGGCAAAAGAAACTATGTTGGGAACAATCCTGCTTCTAAAGCGGCATGAATTATCTTTTGAAGAATTGATTAAGCAGGTCGCAACTCCCGGTGGGTGCACAGCCAAAGGAGTAAATGAGTTATCCAAAGTATTACCAAAGGCTGCCGGAAAGGTCTTTGCAGCTACCGAAGCCAAAGAGAAGGAAGTTTGTGCGCAGGTACTTTCGGACTTGGCCAAGTAGTTGTAACTTTTCTTTGCCAGACTTTAAGTTAATGATATAATCAAGTGAAGTTTGAAATTTTGTGGAGTGATAGTTTATGCAGTTAATAATAGCCCACCGGACGCTAGATTTTGATGCACTGGCCGCCATGGTGGCTGCGAAAAAATTGTATCCTAGGGCAAAGCTGGTTATTTCCGGGAAACCTGATCCGTCTGTGCAGGAGTTTCTAGCTCTCTATAAAGACACGATTCCTTTTTTATACTCCAACCAACTGCCCCGTCAGGAATTAACCAGAGTAATTATTGTCGATACCAATTACTCAAAGCAGTTGGGGGATTTAAGTTGGATTATGGACAGTGCCAAGGAAATCTTTATTTATGATCACCATCCGGATAGCAATTCTATAGATTGTACTATGAAACAAATTGAAAATGTTGGTGCAGCAACCACTCTTTTGGTGGAAAAGTTAGTCAAGGATAATTTGGCTATTTCCCCTTATGAAGCGACAATTTTTGCGCTGGGCATTTATCAAGATACCGGAAGTTTAACCTTTCAAAGCACCACCCCTCGGGATGTTCGTATGGTAGCTTTTCTTTTGGAAAAAGGTGCAAACCTCCAACTTGTGGGCGATTTCATGGAGCGTAGGTTGAGTGAGGAGCAGCAGGACTTGTTCAACAGTTTGATTAACAAGGCAGAAGAACACTGGGTTAACGGAATTCTAGTTTTAATTAGTACTGTGACAGTGGAAAAGTACATAGGTGGTCTGGCGTTTCTTACCAGCAAGTTGTTAGAAATTACCGGCGCTGATTCTGTTATCAGCGTGGCAGCTATGGAGAAAAAGGTTCATCTGGTGGGAAGAACAAGAGTTGACTGTGTTCCCATGAATCGGATAATGGCTAAATTCGACGGTGGCGGTCACTTTAAGGCGGCGGCAGCCACTGTAAAAGATATGGGGTTGGATCGTACCTATGATAAGTTAGTAACATACTTAAATGAGATTATTCAACCGACATTAACTGCGGAAAAAATTATGTCTCATCCAGTCAAGGTGCTGTCGCCTAGAACCACCATTAGCGAAGCCGGCAAATCGATGCTGCGCTACGGACATACCGGAATGCCTGTTAGAGATGAGGATAAGTTAGTGGGGATGGTCTCTCGGCGGGATGTAGATAAGGCATTGCATCATGGGTTGGGTCACGCCCCGGTTAAGGGTTTTATGAGCAGGGAATTAGTAACTGTTTCGCCTCAAACCCCCCTGCCGGAAATACAGCGGATGATGGTGCATGATGACATAGGGCGATTACCTGTAGTACGGGAAGACAAAATTATCGGTATCGTATCTCGCAGTGATGTGCTGCGTACACTGCACGGAGGCGATTATACCCACCCGTTTAATACTTTGTATTTAAATCAGTGCGCCATAGACAATAAGCCTTATTTACCAAAGCTATTAGCAAGGCATTTGAAAGCTGAATACCTGGAACTACTTAAAGGAATTGGGCGAATGGCTGACGAAAATAACTGGGGTGCTTATCTTGTGGGTGGCGTAGTGAGAGATGTGCTGCTGGGGGTGCCCAATTTGGATTTCGATGTCGTAGTAGAAGGTAATGCACCGGAATTGGCTGCAGCAGTTGCCCAAAGCTACCAAGGCCGTTTGGTAGTGCATGAAAAATTCCAGACTGCTACCGTAACACTTGAAGATGGGTTGAAGGTTGATTTTGCTACTGCGAGAAAAGAGTTTTATGAGTATCCCGCAGCCCTGCCTGTTGTGGAGGAAACCAGCCTTAAGGAAGACTTTTACCGGCGGGACTTTACAATTAATGCCATGGCTGCTCAATTGAACCCTGAACATTTCGGTGAATTGCTGGACTTCTTTTGCGGCTATGACGACTTGCAGGAAAGACGCTTGCGCATATTACATAATATAAGTTTTATCGAAGACCCCACCAGAATATTGCGGGCAATTAGGTTTGAACAGCGTTATGGTTTTGAGATTGAGTCTCAAACTTTATATGTCATGGGTCACGCAATATTAGAGGAAAGTCTTAAAAATATTAGTGTCGACCGAATATGGACAGAATTGAAGTTGATTTTCAAAGAAAACAAGGCGGTCAAGGTTTTCCGGCGTTTAGGACAGCTTGAAATTTGGCGTCAAATTGTTCCTGGGTTAGAATGGAATAGGGAGTTGGAAGGAAACCTAGAAGGAGTAGTAGAAGTGACTACAAGGTTACAAAATGCGGGTGTAGTAATAAAAATTTGGCTTATTTATATAACCATTATCCTGAAACAGATAGAAAGAGATAAGGCTGTTGCATGGTTGAAGGAATTATCTATAGCTAAGGAACATCGTTTGTTCATCGAGGGATGCCTGGAAGACCAAGATAAAGTTGCTTTAAAGGAATTAAAGGAACATTCTTTAAAAGAACTTCATACATTATTACACAGTTATTCTGAGGAAGAACTGGCAGTAGAACTGTGTACTCTTAAGGAGAGACAGCTGGTTGAGCAGATATTTGATTATGTTGCCAGACGAGCAGTCATCAAGGATAAAATCGCTGTCAATGGTAATTTCTTAAGAAGTTTGGGGATAAAGCCCGGCCCTATTTATGCTAAAAGTTTATTCGCCCTTGAAACAGCAGTGCTGGCAGGGGAAATTGACGAGGAAAAGGAACAGAGGGACTACGTTACCGGCTGGTTAAAAAGTGAAGGAGTGTTATAAAATGCATAGGATGAGTATTGATTGGTTGATTGCTGCCGTACCCGCAATACTAATAGCCATCATTTTTCATGAGTTTGCCCATGGAAAGGTCGCCTATATGTTAGGCGATCCAACGCCCAAATACCAAAAACGGTTGACCTTAAATCCGTTAAACCATTTAGATCCCTTGGGTACCTTAATGTTTCTGGTTGTTGGCTTCGGCTGGGCTAAACCGGTTCAGGTCAATCCCATTCATTTTCAGGGAGACAGACGTAAAGGCATGATGCTGGTTAGCATAGCAGGCCCTGGTATGAATTTAGTAATTGCCTATTTGGGTGCAGTAGCATGGCAATTAATTGGAAATAGCAATAATTATTTATATTCTTTTTTTAACGCCTTAGTGATTTATAACGTGGTACTGGCAGTTTTTAATCTCATTCCGGTGCCGCCGTTGGATGGCTCAAAAATTCTGGCTGGTTTATTACCGGCCCGCCATTCACACATTATCTATAACCTAGAAAGGTATGGGCCCATTATACTACTGCTGTTACTCTTTACAGGTATAATTGGGCGGATACTATGGCCAATAGTTAATTTTGTCTATGGAAATATAATGTTTCTCGCCGGCCTTTTTGGCTTCTAGCGGAGATACAGAAGGAGAGATAAGTTATGGCAAAGGGAAGAATTTTTAGTGGCATGCGGCCCACCGGCAAACTTCACATTGGGCACATGAGCGTAATAACAAACTGGGTGCGCTTGCAGGAAGAATACCAATGTTTTTTTGCGCCGGTTGATTGGCATGCCCTTACTACCGGTTATGAAGATACGTCTATGCTGCAGGAAAATACCATGGACATGCTTATGGATTGGCTGGCAGTGGGATTAGACCCTGAAAAAAGTACTATTTTTATTCAATCCCACGTTAAGGAACACGCAGAGCTGAATCTATTATTATCTATGACCACACCGTTATCCTGGTTGGAACGCTGTCCTACCTATAAAGAACAATTGCAGCAGCTAGGAGAAGGCAGGGATATTCGCACCTATGGCTTTTTGGGATACCCCGTACTGATGGCTGCCGACATTTTGGTTTATCGTGCCGATACGGTACCTGTGGGCGAAGATCAATTACCGCACCTGGAACTGTCTCGAGAAATAGTTAGACGATTTAACTACATTTATCAGCAGGAGGTTTTCCCGGAGCCCCAGCCTAAACTGGCTAAAATTAGTATGCTCCCGGGCGTCGATAAAAGAAAAATGAGCAAAAGTTATAATAACGATATTGCAATAACACTAACTGCCGAAGATCTTTGGGAACGGGTGCGCAATATGGTTACCGACCCCCAACGAATCAGAAAAACTGACCCCGGTGACCCGGAGGTTTGTGTTGTTCATACCTATAATAAAATCTATAATATAGATGAAGTGCCGGAAAGGGTGGAACAGTGCAAAACTGCAGGGATAGGCTGTTTCCAATGTAAACGGGCATTGGCCGATAAAATGATCGAGGTTTTAGAACCAATTTGGGAACGCAGAGCGCAGTTGGAACAAAACCCCGGATATGTGCATGAGGTTATAGCTGCCGGTGCTCAGAAGGCAAGGAAAGAGGCAGGCGAAACACTGGACATAGTACGTGAGGTAATGAAATTAAAGTAGGCGGGAACTAAATGGGCTATAAAATAAGGCTTGAAATGTTTGAGGGACCTTTCGATTTATTATTTCACCTCATTGAAAAAAACGAAATAGATATTTACGACATTCCGATTGCTGATATTACTGCCCAGTATTTGGACTACCTGCATTCTATGGAACAGATAGATATGGAGATTACAAGTGAGTTTCTGGTGCTGGCCGCAACTTTATTATCAATCAAAGCAAGGATGCTGCTGCCTCACCAGCCCGAGGAAGACAGCGAAGAGGATCTGGAAGATCCTCGCGACGAACTGGTTGAACGGCTCTTGGAATATAAAAAATATAAACAGGTGGCAGGCTACTTGGAAGAAAGGGAAAGAGCCAGCAGTAAATACTTCACCCGTCTTATTGACGTGGAGGAAATGGCGGCGGCTTTTATGGACGATAATCCCTTGGAAGGCTTAGATCTGACGGATTTATTGGAAGCCCTTGGCCAGGTGGTGGCACGAGCCAAAGAAAAGGAACCATTGTCACGGGTCCCAAGAGAAGAAATCACTATTCGGGATAAGGTGAGGGAAATCAAAAATCGCTTAAAATTAGAGGGCCAAGCCCTTCTTTTTGGAGAGTTATTTTCTTCTCAAACCCACCGCATTGAGATCGTAGTAACCTTTTTGGCATTGTTGGAGCTAATCCGTCTCGGACAGGTAACCGTTAGGCAGCGGAGAAACTTCGCCGACATATCATTATATTCTCTGGAAGATGGGGGAGAAGACTAAATGCTATTTTCCGAGCAGTTACTAGGAGCTCTGGAGTGTTTACTATTTGTTGCGCATGAGCCATTATCTGAAAAAGAGCTGGCCCAACTTATGGAACTAAAAGAATCGGAAGTAAAAGAACTACTAGAGGTATTAATACAGGAATATGAAGGGAAAAGTAAGGGTATTCAAGTGTTGGGGGTTGGAGGGGGCTACCAGTTTTCAACCAGGCCTGAATATTTCTCATACGTAGAGAGGCTGTATAAACCCCAGACACAATCATTGTCTAGGGCAGCTTTGGAAACGCTGGCTATAATAGCTTACAAACAACCCATAACCAGGGCCGAAGTAGAACAAATCCGGGGAGTAAAAGTGGATAGTGTGGTAAATACCCTAATGGAGAAAAGACTATTGCAGGAAGTGGGTAGGAAAGAAGGCCCGGGGAGACCAATATTGTATGGTACTTCTGACAAATTTCTGCAGTATTTTGGACTAAAAGAGTTGGAAGAACTACCTGACCCGAAACAATTTATTACTGATAACAGTGCGGAAGATGCAGCCGCAACTAAAGAGGGCGCTGAATAAAGTATAAAGTATAAAGTTGGACAGTTGGACAGTTGGTAAGTTAAGGTATAAAGTTGGACAGTTGGACAGTTGGAAAGTTGGACAGGTTTAAGATTCCAACCGACCAACCAACCAACCAACCAACCAACCAACCGACCGACCGACCAACCGACCAACCGACCAACCGACCAACCGACCAACTCTTATTAGGCATGTTCTTCGGGACCTGTTTTTTGTTACGCAGAATATTGTAAAAATTGTGAGAAAAAAGAGAAAAAAACAATTTGGCATAAAAATGTATCGTCCAAGGGAGGATTATGGAAGTCATTATAGAATAAATGTTAAATTGTAGGTGATATTTTATCTTTTTTACAAATTATTAAACAAAGGAGTTGAGGTCATGGAAAGTAGAGAACAGTGGGGGACCAGGACTGGGTTTATTCTGGCAGCTGTTGGCTCGGCTATCGGTCTAGGCAACATCTGGCGATTTCCCTACACAGCGTTTGATAACGGCGGGGGTGCATTTTTTATTCCTTATTTATTTGCGCTCTTAACAGCCGGTATCCCTATTATTATTCTTGAATTGGCAATTGGCCAAAAGAACAGGGGTTCAGCACCGCTAACCTTTGCAAAGATTAACCGCAAATGGGAATGGGTAGGCTGGATGCAGACATTTGTAAGTTTCTTTATTGCAGTTTATTATGTAGCTATTATTGGTTATTCTTTAGCCTATGCCTACTTTGGACTCTCCCAAGCTTGGGGTGCAGATTTAGGATCATCAGAGAGTTTCTTTTATGGCTATCTAGGTATTACAGGTGGGCAATTCCAATTGGGCGGTATTCAAATGGGAGTATTAATTCCCGTTGTGCTTGCTTGGATCATTATTTATGCCGCTTTGGCCGGTGGTGTAAAGAAAGGTATTGAAAAGGCGAACAAGATTTTCATGCCCGTGCTTTTCATTCTAGTTGTCATTATGGCAATCCGCGGGGTGACTTTGGAAGGTGCTTCGACTGGACTTAACTATTTATTCGAGCCTGATTTCAGCAGAATTTTTGATTATAAAGTATGGGTGGCAGCCTACGGACAAATTTTCTTTAGTTTGAGTATTTGTTTTGCCATCATGATTGCTTACTCCAGTTACCTGCCAAAGAAAACTGACATTGTCAACAATGGATTTATGATATCATTATTAAACTGTGGCTTTAGTTTGCTCGCTGGTTTAGCTGTTTTTGGTGTACTTGGACACATGGCACATGTTGAGGGCGTTGCTGTTACAGACGTCGCTGCTGGTGGTATTGGTTTGGCATTTGTTGTTTTCCCAATTGCTATTAACAACCTGCCTATGCCGGAACTATTTGGAGCAATCTTCTTCTTGTCGCTGGTATTTGCAGGACTATCATCAGCAATTTCCATTAATGAAGCAGTTATTTCCGGTTTAATGGATAAGTTTGACCTATCGCGTAAAAAGGTAGTTAACTTCTATTCTGCTGTTGCATTTATTGTAAGTATGCTGTTTGTTACCGGAGCCGGACTGTTAATTCTTGACGTTCTTGATCACTGGATGAACAGCTTTGGTATTGTATTCGGTGGTTTGGTCGAGATTATTCTTCTTGCATGGTTCTTTAACCTGGATAGTATTAAGAAGTACATTAACCCCATGTCCGATTTCGCAGTAGGGGCTTGGTGGAGCTTTATGTTAAAAATTGTAACCCCTGTAGTTCTGGGTTACATGGCTATTGCTAATCTTTATGGTGATTTAACTACAAATTATGGAGATTACACTAGTAGCGCATTATTTGTATTTGGTTGGTTAGCATTTATCGCTACAATCGTTGGCGGGTTTATCATGCAGTCCATGAAATGGACCAATGAAGAGCGTCTTAACGTAGAAAGCTTTGAAAAGCAAAGTGAGATAGGGGGCTAAACTATGAGTGGTAGTGCAATTGTAATGATGATTTTTGCTATGGTGGTACTCTGGGGCGGCGCTGCCTACTGTATTAGCGTAGCAATGAAAAAGCAAGTGGATTAAATCTTAATCAAAAAGGTCAGGCCCATGAAATGTGCCTGGCCTTTTTTTAATACCCCCGCTTCAGTTAGGGAAAGGAGATGAGCTGTGTTAAGCTCCTGGATATGCTTAACTAAACATCAGATGGGGTATAAAACCCCGCCTGATGCAAGTTTCGCTTTATAGTATAAATTTGGATGGAAAAGTGGAAGAATAAGGATAGATTAAATATTTCTTTAAAAATGCGGTGTCTTATAATGTTTGAATATTACTTTCTCATAATCCCGGTTATTACTTTAATTGCTATTATTATGCCCATCAGCGTTAGACTGAGATATAGCAGGCACGCTAGTAACGACCATTTCATGGTATATTATCGCCCTTTTCATTACATACCTATGTTTAAATTGGAGCTTCCTATCATCCAGTTAAGATTCCAAGGGCTGGAGCCATATTTAAAAATATTTGGGGAATTGGAGGGTATCAATCAAAAGCCTGTTGTTAAATCAGAAGTCAAAGTGACAAAACCTCCATGGTATAAGTTGCCGAAGATTTTAAATTTAACGCCCGAATATTTAGTTGCTGGTGCTAAGTTGGTAACTATCAATAGAAATTTGTTGAGTCGTGTGGGTTGTTTGAAGCTGCAATGGGATACGGAATTTGGTTTTAAGGACGCTTCAATTACTGGAATTACCGCAGGTACTCTTTGGGCAGGCAAGAGTCTCTTGGTTCAACAAATATCGCGCAGCATAAAGATGGGACATCAAGTAATTAAGCTCAATGTGACTCCTAATTATGATAAACCGGGTTTAAGGATTGAATTTGATTGCATATTAAGGGTGCGATTAGGCTATATTATTATTGCAGGAGTTCGGGTATTAAAACTAATTGTATCTCTAATTATAACTTCGCAAACAAAGGGAGTGAGCGTATGGCAGAGAATCACCCAATTGAATCATTAATGCAGACAGCTATGGAAAGCCTAAAATCGATGGTGGATGTTAATACTGTAGTCGGTGACCCGGTAGAAACCCCTGATGGGACCGTTATTATTCCTGTTTCTAGAGTTTCCTGCGGTTTTGCCGCAGGCGGCAGCGAATTTCAAGGGGAGAAAGGCGGTGGAGGTGGTGAAAAGCAAGGTTTTCCCTTCGGTGGAGGCAGTGGAGGAGGTATCTCCGTTCAACCAATGGGATTTTTGGTGGTCAAGGAAGATAAAGTAAGATTACTGCCTGTGGATAATAATGCTATTTATGACAGACTTATTGATTTAGCCCCTCAAGTAATTGATCAAATTAAATCTATGATGAACAGCACCCAAAGAAACGGCGGAAAGAAGCAGGAGACTAAACAGTCTTCCAATTTACAAGGCGGGGTATAGTTTTATAAAATAGGTTTACTCATCGAACGCGTGCAAAATTAGTGCATGCGTTTTTTGGCGTATGCTGCTGGAAAAAAATAGAAGGATAATCCTCTCTCTCCTTTAATAAATATTATAGTTGCAGAAATAGTTATTGTTCGGAACACGCACTTATATCGGAGAGAGGATGTTGCTTCTTGCAGCTTAGGCATTGCTTAAAAGTATCTGCACTGTTGATAGTAATAATTTTTCTGATAGGGCCTACTGCATATGCCCAACCAAACGTTAATGCTCACTCAGCGCTATTAATGGATTTAGAGTCGGGGCGAATACTATATGCCAAAAACATGCATCAGCGTTTGTCCCAGGCTAGCACGACTAAGATCACCACGGCTGTTCTGGCCTTAGAAAAACTGGACTTAAATAAACAAGTTCGTATCAGCCAGCACGCAGCCGCTATCGGCGAGGCCTCCATGGGGCTGCATGAGGGCGAGATTTTATCAGTAAAAGACTTGCTGTATGGACTGCTCCTTCAGTCCGGGAATGACGCTGCTGTGGCTCTGGCAGAAGCCGTCTCCGGCAGTGAAAAGAAATTTATCCGGGAGATGAATCAATTTGTTACGAAAATAGGGGCTAAAAACACCAGCTATGCAAATCCCCACGGCTTGGACGCTGATAATCACTATTCTACCGCTTATGACTTGGCCTTAATTACAAGATATGCGTTAAAACACCCTGTATTCCGTACCATGGCTAGTACAACGATGCAGCCGGTAGATAGGCAGGGTTTGTCAAAACCACAGTTGATAAAGAATAAGAACCGTCTTCTTACCGGTGAGGATGAATATTATGCCTATGCAAATGGGGTAAAGCCGGGTTATACAAGTCAGTCAGGAAACTGCTTGGTCAGCTCTGCAACTAAGGGCGGTCAATCATTACTTGCGGTAGTGCTTAATGCACGAGACGTTTATGGAGAGAGTAAGAATTTATTAGAATGGGGGTTTGGCTCTTTCCGGCAGACCAGTGTCTTAAAAAAGGGAGAATTAGCGGGGTATTTGATAGTAAAAAATGGGGTTAAGGAAACGGTGCCAGTTGTGTCTAAGGCAGACCTATCCTTACCCGTTTTAACTTTGGAAAAAACAAAAATCAAGAAACAGATTGTCCTGCCAAATGAAATCAATGCTCCGGTGCACCAAGGTCAATGGCTGGGACAGGTTAAATTTTTTCTGGAAGATAAACAACTAATTGCAGTGGATTTGATTGCAGCAGAAACTGTAGAAAAAGAGTCCTACCTGGTATCTTTCTGGCAGGCGCTGGTATCAATCCTAAGCTTATAGAGTATGTTCAAAAAGTCCACCGCAGGTGAGCTACTATGGACTTTTTTGAACATGTATTTTTAGAATCCCCTCTTTTTAATCTCTTGCTTATATTAAGCAGGGGATTTATTAATTTATAAATTTCCTGTTTGAAAATCATTCCCCATTGTTTAAAGTTCTAAATACTTGTCTTTTCTCATAGTTTTATTTATAGGACGTGCTGGGATGCTCGTTTATAAAGTCTGTGTAAGCAAAGCTCAAGGAGGAAAACATGGTTAATATTATCTGGTTGGCTCTCTTAATATCAGGAATTATAGTGGCAGGAATAAACGGTCAAATTGAAGTGGTGACTAAAGCAGCAATGGATTCGGCCCAGTCAGGAGTCAATATTGCTATTGAGATTATCGGCCTGATGGCGTTGTGGCTGGGCCTGATGAGAATTGCGCAGAAAGCGGGAATGGTTAATTTTCTATCCAGGGTTGTCAGACCAGTTATGCGGTTTTTGTTCCCGTCAGTACCCTCGGAACATCCTGCCATGGGCGCCATCATTATGAATATTAGTGCAAATATTTTAGGATTGGGAAATGCTGCCACGCCTTTCGGTCTAAAGGCTATGCAGGAACTGCAGAAGCTTAATAATGACCCAGAGGAAGCCAGTGAAGCAATGTGCACGTTTTTAGCCATAAATACCTCCTGCATTACCTTAATACCGGCCACTATCATAGGAATACGCGTGGCGGCGGGGTCTGCAGACCCTACGGAGATTGTGGGGCCAACTATCTTCGCCACGGCGGTGGGGACAGTGGTGGCTGTTTCAGCAGATAAGATACTAAGGGCGCGTTATAGAGCACGCCACCGGAGGTGACGCTATGTTTTTAAACATTGTTTCTCAAATATCAAGATGGGCTATACCATTTTTGCTTTTAACTATTCCTTTAATTGGTTTCTTCCGAGGCGTCAAAGTATATGAAACCTTCGTGGAAGGAGCGGAAGAAGGCTTCGAAACTGCTATCAGAATAATTCCCTTTCTGGTTGGAATGCTGGTTGCTATAGGCGTATTTCGGGCTTCCGGAGCCATGAACATCTTTGTCCGTGTTATTGATCCAATAATGAGTCTAATTGGTGCGCCAGGAGAGGTATTGCCTCTTGCCGTAATGCGACCGTTATCTGGGGGAGGCGCCCTAGGGATAGCGACCGAATTAATCGGGGCCCATGGACCTGATTCCTTCATCGGTAAATTGGCTTCAACAATGCAAGGTAGCACTGATACTACCTTTTATGTACTTACTGTCTACTTCGGCTCTGTAGGTATTAGAAAGTACAGATATGCTGTTACCCTTGGTTTAATAGCAGATGCCAGCGGTTTGTTGGCTTCAATATTCATTATCAACCTGCTATTTGGCGGGGGCTAAGTGTTTTTCTCTATTGTTTTCAAACTGGTCTGCACATATTCGCCCGGTTTTAAACTGCCTAAATGCAGGCTGCCAATGGCAATTCTTTTCAAGTCAGCTACTTCGTGCCCGATTGCACCACACATTCGGCGGACCTGTCTATTTCTCCCCTCATGGATGGTAATTTCCAGTATAGTTGTTTCACGAAAGGCTTTCAGCTGCTTAACTTTTGCCGGTGCTGTAGGTCCGTCTTCTAACAGGATTCCTTGGCGCAATCTATCCAGGGCATTCGTGGTAGGATGCCCCTTAACCCGGGCCTGATAAACTTTATCTACTTCATGTTTAGGATGGGTTAGTGCATACGTTAAATCCCCATCATTGGTTAAAATAAGCAGTCCGGAAGTATCATAATCCAATCTACCTACGGGATAAATGCGTTGGGGCACCTTAACTAGATCCAATACGGTTGACCTTCCCTGGGGGTCCTTGACAGTGGTAACATAACCCTTAGGTTTATGCAGCAGTATGTAGACTTTTTCTTCTTCACTGTTTCTTAAGGGTTGATTATCTACCTCAATAAAATCTTGCTTCGGATCCACCTTTAGGCCCATTTCCGTTATTACTTTCCCATTCACCTTGACCTCCCCGGCACTGATCATTTCTTCAGCTTTTCTTCGTGATGCAATGCCTGCGCGAGCAATCACCTTTTGTAACCTGTCCATAGCCAATTCCTCCTGTAAAGGTTAAACGATAGTCATATTCATAATTATAATATCATATAAAATCTAAGTAACCAATTTGTCTGAAAGCTAGCCTATAATATAGTTGGACAGTTGGTCAGTCGACAGTTGGACAGGTTTTAAAACCTTTCCAACCAACCAACTTTATACCTTTAACCTGACCAACTGACCAACTGACCAACTGACCAACTTTCCCACTGTCCAACTTAATGTATAAATGGACATAAATAGTTTAAGCTAATAGATGTCTCAAAGTAAACATTTGGAATCATCACATGCCGACTAAGGAGGAAATGTCATTGAGCATAAGACAAACTGTAGTTGGGGTATTTAATGGCATGCAGCAGGCAGTTGATGCTGTTAAAAAGATTAATGAAAGAGAGCTGGCCAAAAATCAGATATCGCTGGTTACACCTCTAAAGAGACTAGCTAAAATGGAAGCTGCCGATGAGGTATCTATTCCGGGGGTTGATGCGCTGGAAGGATGGTTGGTTCAGGTGGACGAGATCGATCTCCCTGGTGTTGGAAAAGTCACTGCAGGCGGACCGTTGGCAGGTGCGGTTTCCCAAGAAGACAAGAATATTAGTGACTCTTTAACCTTTTACGGGGTATCTGATTCTGCCGCAGGGAAATATCAGAATGATGTAAAGCGGGGCAAGATATTAGCTGTCATCGAGACAAATAATGATAAGGTTAATGAAGTGGCTAATCTACTCGAGTCCCTTGGTGCTAAAACGGACAAATGGAGTAAAAATAAAGATAAACCAGGAAAGAGGGGATGATGTTGTGCCAAGATGTTTAAACTGTGGTAATGAAACCAGCTTTGTCTCCAGCAGCATTCAATCGGGAACTCCGTGGATGAGCTCAAAGGATTCGTCCGTGGCGGCACATTTTGCCGATGGGCAGGTTAGACACGTCGAAAATCACGGAGCTCCTCATGATATTACCAATGAAGCATTTCAGCGGCCTGAAAGCTATTTTGATACCTGCCACCAGTGTGGGTCAACAAACTTGCAATGGCCTTAACTAAAGTACATCTCAGACTTTATTTAATCAAACTGATTTTTCTTTAAGAGCAGGAAATCTCAGCCATTAAAAGGAACTCTTTAGTAGATAAGTTGGACAGTTGGAAAGTTGGTCAGTTGGTCAGGAAAAAGATAAAAGATAAAAGTTGGTAAGTTGGAAAGCAAAAAGATAAAAGATAAAAGTTGGTCGGTTGGTCAGTTGGTCAGTTGGAAAGGTTTTAAATCCTGACCAACTGTCCAACTGTCGACTGACCAACTCTTCCAACTGACCAACTAAAAAGGAGGCCGTCATGAATAGGGAGAAACTGGAGCAGGGTTTGATCCAAATTTACACTGGTAATGCCAAAGGCAAGAGCACGGCAGCTTTCGGATTGGCTTTAAGGGCTGTTGGCCATGGTTTCAATGTGCGTATTGTTCAGTTTATGAAGACAGGGGAGTATGGCGAAAATAATGCTTTTAAGATGTTAGAACCATACTTGGATTGCAAGTCATTTGGGCGTAAGGGCTTTATCAAAAAAGGCGAGGGCAGCGATGAGGATAAACAGTTGGCCCAGGCAGCGTTGGGTCAGGCTAAAAAGTGGCTGATGGACCTGGAGACTGATATCCTCATATTAGACGAAATTAATAATGCAATTTGGTTTGAACTACTGACTGTAAAAGAAGTTCAGGATTTATTGGCTGTAAAGCCTGACAATGTTGAGGTAGTACTGACAGGTCGCAATGCGCCTGAGGAACTAATTGAACAGGCGCATTTGGTGACGAAAATGCTGGAATTAAAGCATCCCTACCAGCTAAATATCGGAAGCCGTAAAGGGATAGAATATTGATCTAATAAGTGAATAATTATTAATTTGACTAAAAATAATTCCATTAGTTAGCAGGATTTTTGTTGCTAATTTAGAATATTAACTAGAATATGCCAATTTACTTAGACCAAGGGGGAAAAATTATGGCGAAAATGTATTATGATCAAGATGCAGATCTTAACCTTTTAAAAGGTAAAACTATCGCAGTACTGGGTTACGGTAGCCAGGGACATGCACAGGCGCAGAACCTGAAAGATAGTGGTTTGGATGTAGTGGTTGGTTTGAGAGAAGACAGTAGAAGGAAAGCCCAAGCAGAGGCGGACGGATTAAAAGTTCTTCCTGTAGCGGAAGCCGTTAAGGCCGCTCAAATAGTACAGGTTCTACTGCCTGATGAAGTGCAGGCTAGAGTTTATAAGGAAGCAATTGCACCTAATATGAATGCCGGGGAAGCTTTGGTATTTTCCCACGGGTTTAACATTCATTTCAGTCAAATAGTACCACCTAAGGATGTAGATGTTTTTATGGTTGCTCCTAAAAGCCCCGGACATTTGGTGCGTAGAACCTACCAAGACGGTGCAGGGGTACCTGCACTGGCAGCGGTGTATCAAGATGCAACCGGCAAGGCCCATGACATGGCATTAGCCTACGCTAAGGGTATTGGTTGTGCCCGCGCCGGTGTAATCGATACTACCTTTGAAGAAGAAACAGAGACTGATTTGTTCGGTGAACAGGCAGTACTTTGCGGCGGTTTAACAAGCCTTATTAAGAATGGCTTTGAAACACTAGTAGAAGCGGGCTATCAGCCGGAAATTGCATATTTTGAGTGTTTGCATGAAATTAAACTTATTATTGATATGATTTATGAGGGCGGCTTAAGTTGGATGCGCTATTCAGTTAGTGATACTGCTAAGTATGGTGACTTAACTCGTGGCCCAAGGGTAGTTAATGACGCAGTAAGAAGTGAGATGGAGCAGATTCTTAAGGAAATTCAGACGGGACAGTTTGCAAAAGAATGGATTTTGGAAAATGAGGCCAATCGGCCTACCTTTAATGCGTTGACTGAAAAAGATGAAAAACATTTAATTGAAACAGTAGGCGAAAACTTAAGAAGTATGATGCCTTGGTTAGAAAAGAAGGAATAAGAGACTTTGGGTGGAAGGTGCATAACCTTTCACCTTTTTTGTACTATCAGAAAGTATAACTTTCTGATTAGCATAAGTGCAACTAAGGCTTTCGCCGGCGTCTAAAGACTTGGCGTAAGCCAAGTTTTATTAATATTTATTGAGAAGGTGGTTCTTTGTACGACGTAGTAATTATTGGAGGCGGTGCAGCAGGTATGATGGCTGCTGTGCAAGCAGGTTTCAGACAAAAGAAGGTAGCACTGATTGATAAGAATACTCGCTTAGGCAAAAAAATCTTGATTACCGGCAAAGGTCGCTGTAATATAACCAATAGTGCCCCAATAGATGAGTTTATTGAGCAGATTCCCGGCAATGGTCGTTTCTTATACAGTGCTTTTTATAGTTTTGACAACCAAGCCGTACTGGATTTCCTTGCAAGCTACGGTTTAGAAACAAAAGTAGAACGGGGCGGCAGAGTTTTTCCAAAAAATGATCGTTCTCAAGATGTCATAGAAGCTTTTATCAGAGGGCTGGCTGAGGCCGGCGTGAATGTACTGCTTAATAGAGAAGTTACGGCAATTACCCGCCAGAATGAAATTTTCACAGTAAGTACCGAACAGGATGACTTCCAAACTACAAAAGTGGTGATAGCCACAGGCGGTGCTTCATATCCCCTTACCGGTTCCTCCGGAGACGGGTACCGATGGGCACGGCAGTTGGGTCATACTATTGTACCTCCTAAACCGGCCTTAGTGCCATTAGTAACTAAAGAACCATGGGTACGGGAGCTGCAGGGATTGTCTTTGAGGAATGTACGTTTGAGTGCTGGGTGTGGGAGACGAAAATTAGGTGAGGAATTTGGCGAGATGCTCTTTACTCACTATGGCGTATCAGGTCCTATCGTACTAACACTTAGTAGAGATATTAATGAAGCCTTAGGTACTAAAAAAGATAAAGTAATACTTCGGCTAAATCTTAAGCCGGCATTAACCTCGGAACAACTGGATAAACGGATAGTGAGAGATTTTGAAGATTATTCCAGAAAACAGTTTAAAAATGCATTAGATGAATTACTTCCTAAATTACTAATTCCGGTGGTGGTTGAGCTCTCGCAAATAAATCCCGATAAATTTATTCACCAAGTAACACAGGCAGAGCGGCAGCGGTTAGTTGAACTAATGCAGAACCTATCAATGACTGTGGAAAGCACCAGGCCGCTAAAAGAAGCTATTGTTACCAGCGGCGGTGTTTCGGTAAAAGAGGTTGACCCATCTACCATGGGGTCGAAATTAGTAACGGGGCTCTTCTTTGCCGGTGAAGTAATCGATGTGGATGGAAATACCGGCGGTTACAATTTGCAGGCAGCTTGGTCAACCGGCTATTTAGCAGGAATTAGCGTTTAGAGACGAAATGATTTGCAGCAGAAAAACAGTCCCGCCGGGACTGTTTTTACCCGCCTCAACCTTTGCAGTACGTCTTAAACAGCGTCTTTAATCGTTTGTGGTTTTGCTTGTGTTCTTCCGCCAGTTCTAATAAGGCCTTTTTGACTTCCTCGTTAGGTGTAGACATGCTGTAAGTTTCATAATTGCGAACTAGAGAAGCCTCATAAGTGAGCAATCTTGACAGCATGGTCCGTAACGTCAACATGTTCCATTCCTCCTGACAGCGTTAAGTGCGTGTTAATACCGCCTCAATACATAATACGTAACTGAGCCTAAAGCGGTACTACTTTATTTTAGTTGGAAAGTTGGACTGTTGGAAAGTTGGACAGGAAAATACCAACCAACCAACTTTCCAACTGAATCTGGTAATAGACTAGCCTCCCCCTACGTAACATAAGAGTAGAGTAGATAGTTGCAAAGTTAGAAGAGTTGGAAGGTTGGAAGAGGTGGAAAGGTTCAAAGCTGGAAGAGTTGGAAGGTTGGAAGGCTGGAAGGGTTTAAAACCTGACCAACTGTCCAACTGACCAACTGTCCAACTTACTAAAGGGTATGTGGGGGGATTTTCGTGAAATATAATATAAGAAAGAAAACTCTATTGAAGACTATCTTTATAGAAGAAGTGGAGAAATATTTAATAAGGGCCATCGTTGTGGGGGTAATTTTAATCGTATTAGTTCAAACCTTCTTTTTGCAGGATCCAATGCAACTCTATATGAGTTTTTCAGAAAAACTGAATCAGGAAGTAACTGACTTTGATAGACAATACCCTGAGGCAAGAGCGACTAGCGGACAGGTAGCGGCGTTTTCCACAGTGACAATACGACTGGAAAACTTTTCGAGCCTACAGAAGGCGAAACTTCTTATTAATGATAGTGTTGTCGCTGATTTTAGAGATAAACAAGTTACTGTCAGGGTCAATCCTCATGATGTGTTAAGTATCGACGGCAGCTATTATACTCACAGATTGGTATTCAAGATAGTTTCCGCTTCAAAGAACGTAGCCCAGCCCAAAACAGGAAGAATGGTGGAAGTATATAAAAACCAAGTATCACTTGACCCTGTAGACGTTTCTGAGTCGCATTAACGAGAGAAATTATCATAAAGATAGAAACCTTTTCCTTGTCAAACCATCTTTCATTGAGATATAATGCTTAAAAAGCTACAGTCTAATCGTAGAAAGAAGGAAAGAAAATGCATGAGAAATACGGCAGTAAGAAAATAGCAGCCATTGCAATAAAAATGGCTCTGACCGAATCAAGAGAAGAAGAAAATATTCTCAAAGGTCAGTATCTGGAATTAGGCGTTAAAACTGCAGCAGTGGATTACGGCGGGGAATTCATCAATGCGCTAAAAAAAATTGTGGAGCGCTCAGTAGTTGCAGCCAAAAGAGAAAACGTTATTAAAGACATTCATGTAGAAGAAGGGGCAGTTGCCGGCGCAGCAAGAGAAGCATTATCCCAGATAATGCCAAAGGCAATCGGTTTAAATGTTGGCGGAAAGATTGGGGTGGCGCGCTATCATGATCACATCAGTGTAGCAGTCTATTTTGGGATTGGTTTGTTGCATTTGGACGAGGTTGCCATTGGGTTGGGCCATAGGGCGGTTCCATAAAATACATTAAATGGAGGAATGTAGTATGGCAGTTAGAGGTATTCGCGGCGCTACCTCCGTGGAAGAAAATAATGCAGATAAGATAAGAGAGGCGACACGGGAGCTTTTGGGTAGGATGGTAGAGGAGAACAGTTTGGATTTAACTGATGCAGCCAGTGTCTTATTTACGGTAACTAAGGATTTAGATGCGGCGTTTCCCGCATCAGCAGCACGGGAAATTGGTTGGACTACGGTACCATTACTTTGTGCTACGGAAATAGATGTGCCGGGAAGTGAGAAAGGAATTATTCGCATATTAATACATGTAAATACGGACAAAAAACAGCATGAAATAAGCCATATTTACCTGAAGCATGCTATGAAGCTGCGGGAGGACTTGCGTTGAAGCCATTTTTAATTGTATCGGGAATTAACAATACTCACCAGGCCAGACAGCTGGCAACCTGGGGTGTAACAGGCATTGGACTAATTTTTCACGGTGAGAATGCTGTTCATCCGGAGCAGGCAAGAGAAATTGCGCTGGAGATACCGCCTTTAGTTTCCAAGATTGGTTTTTTTAAAGACGAACCTTGGTACAGCGTTTCGGAAATAGCTAGTCTCTGTAAGTTGGAAGTGCTGGCTTTCGAAGGTTCAGAGGATAAGGAGTATACTAATAATTTCAGCGAACATATCTTAACATATCAAACTTCATTAGAAGGAAACAGGCGGGGCTATATTGTTTTGGATATAGCTAGTAATGACCCAAAAGCTAATCTGGAGCAGGTGATTTTGCGTTGCAATCCGGACCCTGAGCAATTTCGACATGCTCTGAATTTAAAGCCCTATGGTATTGAGATTCGTCTAACTCGTGCTAATGATTTTAGCAAACTTATAAGTTTGCTATGAAATTGTAGTATTGTAGAATGGTAGCAGATTTATCTAAACAGTTCTAGAGCATGCTTGCTCTTTTGGACAAGTTCAAAAAAAGCAGGACGGTAGGATGGTAGGAGAAAGTATAATTACTCCTTTAAGGGGTTTTTTTGCTTTTTTGAGTAAATATCTTTTTTGAATTTACTTTTTCCTTAGATGGTCCGCTTGGGGGAGGGGTTTTTTGTAGAAAAATCTTTAAATTTGGGATTTGGTGGTATAATGTTACTATAATTGTTTGGAGGGATTAATGTATGATAGTAGTAATGGCACCTAATGCAAAGTCGGAGCATACGGATTCAGTTATAAATAGGTTAAAAAAAGAGGGTTTTGAGGTGCATCTGTCCCAAGGAGTTTCGCGGACTATTATTGGAATAATTGGTGATAAAACCAGGCTGACAGGGTTGGCCTTGGAGGCTATGTCCAGCGTAGAAAAGGTGGTACCAATTCTAAGGCCGTTCAAACTTGCGGGGAGAGATTTTAAGCCTGAGGATTCAACGGTAGAGGTAACGCCGGATGTTAAATTCGGTGGTAAAAAAATTCATGTGATAGCCGGTCCTTGCGCAGTAGAAGGGGAAAACCAGCTGATGGAAATAGCGAAAGAAGTTAAGGCTAGTGGAGCAACCCTCCTTAGAGGTGGTGCTTTTAAACCCAGAACATCTCCTTATTCGTTCCAAGGCATGGAGGAGGAAGGGCTAAAGATTTTAGCCGCTGCCCGTCAAGAGACAGGGTTGCCAATAGTTACCGAAGTGATGGACGTTCGGAATATTCCTTTGGTAGCTAGATATGCAGATTTGCTGCAAGTTGGGGCAAGGAATATGCAAAACTTCTTTTTGTTGAAGGAGTTGGGTCGTATTCAGAAACCTATCCTGTTAAAACGTGGTGCTTCGGCCACAATTGAGGAGTGGATCCTAGCTGCCGAATATATCATGTCTGAAGGTAACCATAATGTTATCTTGTGTGAAAGAGGCATTAGAACATTTGAAACTTATACCCGAAACACCTTAGATCTAAGCGCGGTCCCTGCAGCGAAAAATTTAAGTCATTTACCAGTTGTTGTGGATCCCAGCCATGGAACCGGGAAGTGGAGTTTGGTTGCCCCTATGGCAAGAGCTGCTATAGCAGCAGGGGCTGATGGATTGATGATAGAAACACATTGCCGGCCGGAAGAAGCGCTATCCGATGGCCAACAGTCTTTGACGCCTGAGAACTTTAGTGAGACCATGAAACAGATGCAAGACCTGGCTAGTGTAATGGGAAGAGAGTTATGAGACAGATCAGTGGAACGTTAGCCTATTTGGGACCGGCGGGAACCTTTTCACACCAGGCTGCTCAACAGTGGCTGCAAAGGGATTTTTCTGCCGCCCAGGACTACCCTAGCGTGATGGAAACCATTATGGCGGTTGTAAATAACAAGGCGGATGCAGCTGTTGTACCTGTAGAAAATTCTATAGAAGGCAGTGTGGCGGTGACTATGGATTTGTTGTTGCAGGAACCCTTGCATATATTAGGGGAGACAATTCTAGATATAAATCACTGCTTAGCTGCAAAAAACAAGGATAGAACGCTAGAAATAATTGTTTCACACCCTCAAGCCCTGGCACAATGCCGGGGTTATTTACAAAAGCACTACCCTAATATCAAAATCCAGCAAGCGGACAGCACCGGCAGGGCTGCTCAAATGGCTGCGAATAATTCCCCATGTTTAGGGGCAATCTGCTCCAAATATGCTGCGAATTTAAACAGATTGGAGATAATTAACGAAAACTTGGCTGATTCCATCAATAATCAGACCCGTTTTCTTTTGGTAGGGCACAGAAAGGCTGCAATCGGCAAGAAGGCGACCGGCCATGATAAAACTTCTCTGATTGTAGGGCTGCCTCATGACAAGCCAGGTGGGTTATACGAAATCTTGTCGGAATTTGCCCAACTAAACATTAACCTCTCCCGCATAGAATCTCGTCCTAATAAAAAGGACTTGGGGCACTACCTGTTTTATATAGATTGTCAAGGGCACCAATTAGAAACGCAACTTGCGGCGGCAATCAGTTCTCTTAAATCTAAAGCATCCTTCTTGCAGATACTAGGGTCGTATCCTGTTGGTAGAAATGGTAGTCAAGATGCAGCCAGTACGTAAAGTCGTAATAATTGGTTTGGGGCTGATTGGTGGTTCTTTAGGTTTAGCTTGGAAAAGGGTCGGTGCAGTTGAAGAGATAGTGGGTGTGGATAATAATGTTAAAGTCTGCCGGCGTGCTGAACAGCTTGGTGCTGTCCACTTCGCAACTACTGAGATAAGTAAGGCTGTTAAAGATGCACAAGTGATAATATTAGCGGTACCGGTTGAAAAAATGATCGGGTTGGCTAAATTGATAGTAAGGCATATGCCGGAAAACTGTATTGTCAGTGATGTCGGCAGTACGAAAAGCGGTCTGGTAAAAAGCCTTAACCAAATCTTTGCGAGAAAAGGCGTATATATTGGCGGGCATCCCATGGCCGGCTCAGAGGTAGCGGGGATCGAAGGCGCTGATCCCTATCTATTCGAAAATGCTGCCTACATTTTGACGCCTGATCAAGAAGAAACATTGGCTTTCAAAACTATTAACTATTTAGTTGGAAATCTCGGGGCAAAGAAAATGGTGATGTCTCCTCTGGAACACGACAAAATCGTAGCGGCAGTCAGTCACTTACCCCATGTGGTTGCTGCTGCATTGGTGAACACTGTCGGTGAAGTAGAGAAAGAGTGGGCTAGAACGCTCATGCTGGCAGCAGGCGGCTTTCGGGACACAACGCGCATTGCCTCGGGCAGTCCGGATTTGTGGCAGGGTATCTGCATCACAAATAAAGAACATCTTATCTCGGTTATTGATTTGCTTCAAAACAACCTGGCTTTATTTAAAAACTCGCTGCTTAATGATGGACACGATAAAATCGAAGATTTTTTTGTCAGAGCGAGAGATACGCGGGAAAATATCCCGGCTAAAAGAAGAGGATTTTTGCCTCAGGTATTTGATTTGGTGGTAATAGTTCCCGATGAGCCCGGTGTAATAGGTTCCTTAGCCCAACTGCTGGGCCAACAAGATATAAATATCGCCGACATTGAAATCCTCAGGGTAAGAGAAGGCGAAGGCGGGACCATTCGTTTGGGAGTACAGAGTGATGAGGCCATGGATAAAGCCAAGGTATTATTGGAAAAAGCAGGATATTCGGTGAGGAAGTTATAAGGCAGAAGGAGCATTTCCCATGAATTTAACAGTGAAACAAACAAAAAGAATAACAGGCGAAGTTACTGTACCGGGAGATAAATCCATCTCTCACCGGGCGGTGATGTTAGGGGCATTGGCAGAAGGAACTACTACCATTGAAGGATTTCTGATGGGCGCTGACTGTCTCAGCACAATTAATTGCTTTCGAGCTTTAGGTATTCCCATTAATGTGGATGGACGTAAAGTAGCGGTTGTTGGTGGTGGAGAAAAAGGTTTTTGCACGCCGGATACGGTGCTGGATACAGGTAACTCAGGCACCACAACACGCCTCATTATGGGGATTTTAGCCTCAGAACCAGGTCTTTATGCGGTTTTGAATGGAGACAGTTCATTAAATGGACGGCCAATGGGAAGGGTTACGAAACCTTTAATGCAAATGGGTGCGCAAATCTATGGTCGCGCGGATGATACTATGATGCCGGTTACTATTAGAGGACATCACCTGAGAGCTATTGATTATCAGAGCCCCGTTGCAAGTGCTCAAGTTAAATCTGCAGTACTGTTGGCTGGATTAAGGGCTCAAGGGAAGAGTCGCTATACTGAACCCAGTCCTTCCAGAGACCATACCGAGAACATGCTGAAGGCTTTTGGCGCAGATTTAAGTCGGTCCGGCAACACTGTTGAGCTGGAAGGCGGACAGGTCTTGACGGGACAGAGGGTACAAGTTCCTGGAGACATATCCTCAGCTGCCTTTTTAATTGTTGCCGCGCTGATTGTTCCTCAAGGGCACTTGATTGTAAAGAATGTCGGTATTAATGTTACCCGTAACGGCATTATCGAAGCGCTGCAGGAAATGGGTGCGGACATTCAAATACTTAACCGGCGTTTCTTTGGCCGCGAAGAAGTTGCTGACTTAGAGGTGAAGAGCAGTTCTCTACGAGCAGCCCAATTTGGCGGCAGTCTTATCCCTAGAATGATTGATGAAATACCTGCCTTAGCTGTGGCTGCGTTAACGGCAGAGGGAAAAACTATCATTAAAGATGCCCAGGAACTCCGTGTTAAGGAAAGTGATCGCATCTCAGCCTTGGCTTTGGAATTAAAAAAGCTTGGGGCAGCTATCACCGAAAGGCCTGATGGGATTGAGATACTCGGCGGCAGGTTGCTTCAAGGAACTTTAGTATCTAGTCATCAAGACCACCGTTTAGCCATGGCTTTGGCTATGGCCGGCTTAATTGCTCAAGGCACCACCATTGTAGAGGGTGCCGAATCAGTAACCGTATCTTTCCCGGATTTTACTGAAGTATTAAAATCCATATCAAGAGGTAAGTTAATCTAGTTAACTATTGTCACTTATGGTAAAATGGGGCAAGGAGGTGCGCTTATGGTAGGAAACGTTGCAATTGACGGTCCTGCAGGTGCAGGAAAGAGTACTGTGTCTAAGCTGCTGGCAGACGAGTTAGGTTATCTCTATGTTGATACCGGAGCCATGTATAGGGCACTGACATGGAAAGTAATGAACCAGAACATTGCTATGGATGATGAGGTAGAAATTGCAAGGGCGGCTGAATTTACCGATATTGAGCTTAAATATGATGCCCAGCGGGTTCTGCGAGTTTTTTGCGATGGTCAAGAAGTTACTAGTGAAATCAGACAGCAGGTGGTTTCCAAAAACGTTTCTAAAGTGGCGCGTATTGCCGCAGTGAGGCACCATATGGTGCGCCTTCAGCGTCGAATGGCAGACAAACAACCGGTTGTGATGGACGGTAGAGATATTGGTAGTTATGTAATTCCCCATGCCCAACACAAGTTTTTTTTAACTGCCTCTATAGAAGAAAGGGCAAGAAGGCGGTGTCAGCAGTTGGATGAGCAAAACATACCTTTCATAGGGGAAGAAGTGAAAAAAGAAATAGAAGTTAGGGATGAAATGGATCGCAGCAGGGAAATTGCCCCCTTAATTAAGGCTCCTGATGCCATATTGTTGGACACAAGCTGTCAAACAGTGGAAGAAGTAGTAGATGAAGTTTTGAAAGTTATCAGAGGAGAGTAACTTATGCTATACGAGTTTGTTAAAGGCTTGTTGAAGGTGTTCGTATCTCTTTGGTTTAAATGGGAAGTAGTAGGTGGGGAAAATCTTCCTAACCAGGGGCCTGTTGTCGTGGCAGCCAATCACGCAAGTATGTGGGATCCGGTTATGGTAGGTATTGCTCTTCCTAGAAAAGTACATTACATGGCAAAAAAAGAACTGTTTCGCATACCATTATTTGGACAAGTGCTTCATCCCCTGGGCGCTTTTCCGGTTAAACGCGGTAAATCGGACAGAGCCGCACTTAAAGCGGCGATAGAGGTCTTAAAAGAAGGAAAGGTGCTAGGCCTTTTTCCAGAGGGCTCTCGGACTAAAGACGGCGCTTTAATGGAGTTTCAACCGGGTGCCGGATTATTGGCTCTCAAAGGGAACGCTCCTCTAGTCCCGATTGCTATTAAAGGGACATTTAAAATGGGGTTACGATTTAAAAGAAAGGTTTTCGTAGTTATTGGTGACCCGATCTATTTAGACGATTTCAAAGAGTCAGCACGAATTAATTCTAAAGAGCTTGCCCGGGCTATGGGTGTAGTGCGCAATAATATCCATAAAATGATGAATGAGAGAACGTAGATTGTGATTAAACTAGACAATTTTCCTTGCATGTGCAGGAATTGAAATTTTTTTAACGAACCAATAATAATGCTTGACAAAAAATAGCAAACTAAGGCTAAGATGTTTTTTAAGTTTATGCTTGGTTAAAGTGCTTGTTCGAAAAGTTCGCCGCTCACCTGTGAGGGACTTTTCGAACTACATCTAAAGGTGTGATAGATTGAAGATTATAGTTTCAAACCACGCTGGCTTTTGTTTTGGAGTACAGCGAGCGATGAAAATGACTGAAGAAGCTCAACATAGTAAGCAGTCATTAAAAACATTAGGCCCTTTGATACATAATCCTCAGGTGGTTCAACGTCTTGAAGAACAAGGAATTTCTATTGCCGCTGAACCGGAAGATGTTAAAGAAGGTTCCATCATCATTCGTTCCCATGGGGTGTCTCCGGAAGTGCTGGATAAGTTAAAGGCTCAAGGGGTAACAATAATTAATGCTACCTGCCCGTTTGTCAGTCGCGCCCAAAGAAGAGCTAGCCATTTGTCTAAGCAAGGGTACCAAGTGGTAATAGTGGGAGACAGAAATCACCCAGAAGTAATTGGTATTTTAGGGTGGGCCCAAGGGAAAGCTAAAATCGTAGAAAGCCCCTTGGAAGCTGCAGCCTTGGCTGTATACGAAAAAATTGCGGTGATAGCTCAGACTACTCAACCGGAAGATAATTTCCAAACAGTGGTCAATGTTTTAAAAGATAAGACAAATAATCTGGTTATACATAACACGATTTGCAGTGCGACTCGTGAGCGTCAAGAGGCGGCTAAACTATTGGCAAAAGCTGTTGATTTAATGATTGTAGTAGGTGGAAAGAACAGTGCTAATACTAAGAAACTGGCTAAGATTTGTCAGGAGGCCGGTGCGACGACACATCATATTGAAAACGTCGCCGAGTTATGTGAACCATGGTTTAATAATATAGTAAAGGTTGGAGTTACTGCAGGTGCTTCAACACCAGAGTGGATTATTGAGGAGGTTGTGTTGAAAATGGAAGACATTAAAAAAGAACAGGAAATTGAACAAACCGAGGCTGCCGTAGAGGAGGAAAAAGCAGAAGTGGGTGAAGTAGAGACCGATCAGGAGGCAGTTGAAGCGCAGTTAAACGAAAATATGCCTGAACTTCGCCGGGGTTCTGTCATCACCGGGAGGATTGTTCAGATAAATGATAATGAAGTGATGGTAAGCGTAGGTGGAAAATCCGAAGGTATTATTCCAATTAATGAAGTATCCATGCGCCATATAGACAATCCAGAGGATGTAATTAGTATCGGCGACGAAGTTTCCGTTGTAGTAATTAAGCCTGAAAATGACGAAGGACATCCCATTTTATCCTTGAAACGTGCTGAAAGGGATAAGGCATGGGAAAAATTAGAGAAGACATTTAAAGAAGAAGCAGAGTTAGAAGCAGAAGTACTGGAAGTGGTAAAAGGTGGCCTTTTGGTTGATGTAGGAATTAAGGGTTTTGTTCCAGCCAGCTTAGTGGACAGAGGATATGTGGAAGACCTGAATAGTTATGTGGGAACTAAATTGCGTTTACAGGTAATTGAATTAGACAGGGGAAAAAATAAAGTAGTGCTGTCCAAAAAGGCGATTTTAGATAAAGAATACGAACAAAAGAGGCTGGAAACTTGGGAAGACTTAGAAGAAGGACAGGTTCATAAAGGTATTGTTCGACGTCTAACTGATTTCGGTGCGTTCGTTGACTTAGGCGGCGTGGACGGTTTGCTGCATGTTTCTGAATTATCTTGGGGGCGCGTAGACCATCCAAGGGATATTCTTGAAGAAGGTCAAGAGATTGAAGTTAAGGTGTTAGGCGTTGACCGTGAAGACGAACGTGTATCATTAGGATTAAAGCAGCTAAAAGCAAACCCTTGGGATACTGCTGCAGAAAAATATCCTGAAGGCACAGTTGTAGAGGGAACAGTACTGAGAGCCGCTCCATTTGGTGCTTTTGTTGAGGTTGAACCGGGCATAGAAGGTTTGGTGCATATCTCACAATTAAGCCATGAGCATGTTGAAAAGACGGAAGATGCGGTTAGCCCAGGAGATAAAGTAGAGGTTAAAGTACTTGGAGTGGACGAAGAGGCCCAGAGAATGAGCTTAAGCGTGAAGGAAACCCAACCACGTCCTAAGCAGCAAGCACCTCAACAGCCTAAACAACAGCATAAAGCTAGCCGAAACCAGCAGGTACAAACCGAGGAAACCGGCATTACGCTAGGCGACATGTTAGGTGAAGAAATGAGAAGAAAGCTGCAAGGAAAGGACGAATAAAAATAAAGTCTCAACAGGAAAGAAAACTGGACCATATAAAATATTTCTTAGATCTTAATGACGGGCCTGGAACCAACGGCATGGATGATATCTGCCTGGTACACCAGGCCTTTTCGTGCTTAGACTGGGATGACATTGACACTTCTTATAACATGTTCGGTAAAAATATCAGCATGCCGCTGGTAATCAATGCCATGACTGGCGGCAGCGATCAATTAACGGCAATAAACCGGGGTTTGGCTAAAGCTGCCAAAGCTGCAGGTGTGGCTATGGCCGTAGGCTCCCAAAGCTTGGGGTTAAAAGAACAGGCTAGCCAAAAGAGCTTTATGGTTACCAGAGAAGAAAATCCGGACGGTGTTATTATTGCCAATGTTAGTGCGATTTCACCTGTAGAAGATGTTGTTAGAGCTGTGGATATGATTAACGCTGATGCGGTGCAGCTGCATTTAAATCTTCCTCAAGAATTATCTATGGAGGAAGGTGATCGCAATTTCTCCAATCTCTGTCGGCGTGTTACTGAAACAGTGAATACTATTGGCGTACCTGTCATTGTCAAAGAAGTTGGCTTTGGCATTTCAAAGGAAACTGCTATGAAGCTGGCACAAACTGGTGTCTATTGGCTGGACTTAGGGGGAAAAGGGGGTACTAACTTTGCTGCAATTGAGGCAAAGCGATTTGCCCAGGGTATGGGCAATGTTTTTGTAGATTGGGGTATTACTACAGTCTGCAGCCTATTGGAAGTAAAAAGCACTAATATTCCTTATAAGATTTTTGCCAGCGGAGGAATCCGCAGTGGATTGGATATAGCCAAGGCCCTAGTGTTGGGTGCCGATGCTGTTGGAGTTGCAGGTCCTTTTCTAAAAGCACTGCTTAACGGGACGTATCAAACTGTCATTGAGCAGATTATGAAATATGAGAATGAGCTTAAGACGGCAATGCTTCTAACAGGGTCCGCCAGCTTAGAACAACTAGCGGAGAAACCATGGGTGATTTCCGGTAACAGTCGGGAATGGTGCCGGGGTCGAGGCGTAGAGCTTAGCTGTCTCAGGTCCCAGAAAGTCTAATGTATGTAATCAGCATTTGTGCGAGGTGGTTTTAAAGTGAAAATATTAGTATTAGTCGGCAGTCCGAGAGAGGGCGGCAATACGGAACTGCTGGTGGATGAGGTAATTAAAGGTAGTGTTAATAATGAAATCAATGAAGACAATGAATTGGAAAAAATATTTATTAGTAATTTAAACATTCTTCCCTGCACCGGCTGTATGGAATGCCGACAGACAGGCAAATGCGACCAAGAAGATGACTTAAGCCAGTTGCTTGAGAGAATTAATTGGTCAGACGTTATCATTTCTGCCTCCCCCGTTTATGGCAATCATTTACCTGGACATTTTAAAGTTTTATTTGACCGACTAGTCGGGGTAATGCATAAAATCGATAACAGTGTTCCCGGCAAATTAACCACTTACAGTAGGTTAGACAAGAAGAAGCGAAATATCGGACTAATTGCCGTAGCAGGCGCGCCCAGGGAGTCATCGTGTGACCAAGTAATAGGCTTTATGAAACGGGTATTCACTCCTGAAAGCAATGGCGGGCTTTTTCTGGAAATGCGGGCCATCGGCCTTAGTGCCAAAGGACAGTTGGCCATGGCTGAGGATCAACTAGCTGAGTTGGCCGCTAAGCTTAAGGTGCCGGATAAAAAGCAATTGGTGGATAAAATGCTGGACCGAAACAAGGTTTACGCGCAGCAGGCTTTTGAGATGGGGGAGCATCTGGGGGGAGCAGAGCAGGAGACAGAATGAAGAGATGTAACCAAGAGAAGGGAAGGCCAAGGGCAAAAGATGAAAACCTAACATAGGAGATACTGTAATGAGCCAAAACCAATTTCCAGCTAACTTTATAAAAATTTTTGGAACCGCCGGTGCAAGAGTGGCTCAATGCAAACAATTGCGAGCGTCCGGTGGTGCTTGGTTACGTTTGGATGATACTAATTTGCTGTTTGATCCGGGCCCAGGCACCTTAGTTCATTGTTGGGCCGGAGACAAACCTCTAAATCCGGGACTGTTGGATGGAGTGATATTGTCTCACAGACATTTAGATCATTCAAACGATTTTAATGTAATGGTTGAGGCAATGGTGGAAGGCGGTTTTAAGCCCCATGGCATAGCGGCGGCTCCCTCAGATGCTTTGAATAGTCCGGAACCGATATTCTTTCATTACCTTCGGCCAGTGGTGGATCACATTTATGTATTAGAAGAGGGGACCAGCTTTCAGGTAGGGCAGGTTAAGGTCTCCACTCCTGTCAGGCACTATCACCCAGTGGAGACTTATGGTTTTTTATTTTCCGGACGGAGAGTAAACATTGCAGTAATTACGGATACTCGGTATTTTCCACAATTAGGGGAGGCTTATAAGGGTGCGGATTTGTTAATACTAAATGTTACGTTTCTACACACGTTTCATAGCAGCAAAGCATTTCACTTGTCCATTGATGAGATAGGGCCGCTTATCGAAGAAATTAATCCGCAGCTAACAGTGCTGACTCATTTTGGGGCAAGAATTTTAGAGAAAAACCCCACCCTCCTGGCACGTGACATGTCCAGAAGATTAAACCGAAAAATTATTGCCGCATATGATGGCATGATTTTAAATTTGGATGACTTGTCTGCAGGTGGTTGAAAGGTGGAATTAAACATGCGGGTGTTTGCAATAGGAGATCTTCACCTCTCTTTTACTGAAATGGTAAACCCGAATCAGTGGGATGCGGTTAACGAACACAAACCCATGGGTTGTTTTGGTAACGGATGGGAGAAACACTATAAAAAAATATATGCTAATTGGCAGCGGCTAGTGGCTGAGGATGATCTGGTCTTGGTGCCCGGTGATATATCATGGGCAATGAAGTTGGATGACACCCGTTGTGATTTAGATTTTATTTCCATGCTGTCGGGTAATAAGGTTTTTGTCCAGGGAAATCATGATTATTGGTGGCAGAGTGTCACAAGGGTGCGGGAAAAGTTACCTAAAGACTGTTCTGCCATACAAAATGACAGCCTTAATGTCGGTCAGGTGACGCTGGCTGGCACCCGTGGATGGCTCTGCCCGAATGACCGTCAGTTTACCAGTCATGATAAAAAAATATATACCCGGGAAATATTACGACTGGAGATGTCTTTAAGCAGTATCAAAGATCGAAAAAAGACGCTCATTTCAATGATGCATTATATGCCAACCAATGATAAGTACGAAAAGAATGAATTTATTGAGCTGATGCAGCAGTACTCCGTAGACACATGTGTCTACGGACATTTGCACGGACCGGCTCATAATATGCGCTTGCCGGAAGAAAAATGGGGTATTCAGTTTCAGTTGGTGAGTGCCGATTACCTGAGATTTGCTCCTAAGGAAATACAAACAGAAAATGCTTAACTGCTAAAACAGTTAAGCATTTTCTATTTGTTCGAGTAGTCTCAAAGTTCGAAACAGCATAACAGCTAGTTCTGCGCGTGTTGTCGGTTCTAAAGGAGCTAATTCAGTGTTGCTGCGGCCATTGATAATGCCGTTTGCAACTGCAAAAGCAAAACTTTCCTGGGCCCAGGGAGCGATAATGGCGGCATCTTGGTAGGATGATAACATCGACGGTGGTGCATTGTTTAGCTCCGGCTTATAATAGTTAATCAATCGTTTAATAATAACCACGGCTTCTTGTCGAGAAGCCATTTTATCAGGTATAAATAAGTTATTTTCGTCGCCCCGTATTATCTTAAGTCTTGCCAGCATTGAAACCGCCGGGTTATATATTTCGCCGATTGGGACATCGGCAAAACTACTACTGCCTGCCGAGATATCTAAATTTAATACCCTTGTAAGCAGTTCTGCCACTTCTGCCCTAGACATAGGTGCATCAGGCTTAAAATTGGTACTGTTAAGACTGGCATTTGGCCTAGAAGCAATCAAACTTTGAATAATTGACTCGGCCCAATGATGTTTTATATCCGCATAATTGCCTACAGCATCCGTCCCTTCTTCGGTAAGTTCATTGGCTTCGCTACGGTTCCCTCCAGTACGTTCATCATCCCTTTCGTTCACCGAAAAGGTTACTTTCATATCTTTTGAAAATGATTGTGACTTATTATCTTCACCGGCAGCTAGAAAGTTAACCAGCTGATGCTGCGGCGTTAAAATCGGCCTATTCTTTAGCGATAGGTTAACCCTGCCGCGCAGTATCAAATTAAACTGAAAGGGGTTTGATTTTACGGGCTGCGCCATGGCCGTTACGAACCAGTTGTAATCCCCGAGCTTAAAATTACCTGGAATAGTTAGTTTGATAGTTACTGTTTGCTGAGAATGAGGCTTAAGGGCAAAGACCGCAGGTTGAGCGTAGTAGTAGCCAGCAGGTATTTTGCCATTTTTTTCACTCTCCAAAAAGATGCTGATGTTGAACGTGCTGTCACTACTATTCACTATTAAGTATTCAGGTAGAAACCCTGCATTACCGGGGCTGCCGACACCGCTAACATAGGCTGGGGTTAAAGAGATAGCAGCATAGGCATTGACAGTAAAAAATAGCAGACCGGCTACAGTTAGGATAATTGGCAACAAGAATTTTTTTAGCATGACAGAACTTCGCAATTTATTCCGGAGTGGCGGTAACAGCAAAAATGGCACCATAGTTACCCGGAGTCTGACTTTCGGGAATGGTCACTGTCAAAGTACGAGTGCTTGCGTTTCTGGCGGTAACGGAAAAGACAGCCTGGTCAATACTTATTAATCCACTCCCATCTAAATTACCATCACTTGGAGCAGTAACCGAAGCAGTGATGGTAGCGGCGACATTTCCAATGTTAGTAATACTAATTGTTTGGGATGAGCTTTGCCCTTGTGTAACGATTCCAAAATCAAGACTTTCCGGTATTTGGATGCTGACCACAGGGGCAGGTGAACCGGGAAGATTGCTGGAGCTAACTCCAAAAAGTAAGTTGGCGGAATTCTGTCCATCTGATGCAGTAATATTTGCAATATCTGATGCTGTTATTGTAGCACTAAAATCACCTAATAGATTGACAGTAAAAGTAAATTCACCTGCTTCTTTTGCCGTGAAGCGAAAGAGCAGAGTGTCAGTTAATGTTTCGGCTGCATTAAAGACGCTGCCTACATTATTGTCGCTTAACCGAACCCATTGGCCGTTGAAATCATCCCAATATTCAACTATGGCTTGGGGGCTGGGATCTGTAATATTTGCTGCTGTACCATCTTTTTTCAGGTCAATGGCATAATAAGCTATTCCGATCTCGCTGCCGCCAGGATCAGAATAATTTACAGATGCAGAAAATTGTATTGGCACATCTACACCTACGTTGTTTTGCAATCCCTCGACAACTATTCCTGATGCTGCTGCTATGCCGGAAAAAAGAAAGAGTATTATAAAAAATGGAAGAACAGTAACTAAAGATTTAATTTTTTTCAAAAAAACACCTCCGACTGATTATTACAATAATGTAAATTTATTCTATTAATTCTTTCAATTTCCTGCATGTTTCGGGAAAATAATACAACTGCATGAAAAACTAACATAGGAGGTTCTATCTCTAGGCGATTTTTCACCTTTCGGAATAGTTTTTTATAGCCAGGGGAAAATAATCACCGAAGACTTAGACAATGAAAGGAGAATAAACCATGGCAGGATTCCCGATAGGCATGATAGCGCTGTTAGTAGTTTCTGTACTAATTTACTTTGGTTTAGCACATCGCATTCTGGATAGGTTAAGGCTTACGGATAAGGCTGCATTGGCAATAATTGCGGCCATAATTATTGGCAGTTTTATTGACATTCCCATCACAACAGGCAGGGTAGATACAACTATTAACTTAGGAGGAGGAGTTATCCCGATCCTATTGTCGTTTTATATCTTGTTCCGGGCCGGAACCCCTAAGGAATGGATTCGTGCGCTAATAGCCACTGGTGCCACAGCAGCAGCTATTTGGTTCATTGGCAGCCGCCTTATGACAGGTGATCCAGGAGGCAGGTTTGATATTATTGATCCCATTTACATGTATCCTATAGTAGGTGGATCTATTGCTTATCTCTTGGGCAGATCCAGAAGAGCGGCATTTGTTGCGGCAACCCTGGGAGTATTAAGCTTGGATTTTATAAACTATTTCTATCTAGCCAGCCGGGGGCTGGGAGGCACGGTGGCCATAGGCGGCGCCGGGGCCTTTGATGCCATAGTATTAGCCGGATTTATAGCTGTTTTGCTTGCAGAAATTGTTGGTGAAGGCAGGGAAAGACTTCAGGGCGGTCCGGTCTCCGAAGGGCGCCCAAAAGAATTGTTGCAAGGGCTAAAAAAGCCTCAATTAGATGCTGAAGCAGGGGATAAATTAACCCCGGACACGGAAACTGACTCTGCTTCGGTAAGTCGCGAGCATAACGAAAGGGGTGATAAGAATGAATAAAAGGACGCGCCTAGTATTGGGCCTAATTGCAGTAGTAATTGGAGTAACTACCATTGTCAGTGCTCAATATATGGCCAATTCTGCACTGGAAGCAAAAGTTGATTTACCCATAGTAGGGTTATTTGAACGTGAGCGTAATGACGGCGGCTATTATACTATAGTTGACGAAAAAGGTAACGTTGTTTCTAAAACCAGCCGTTTCGTCTACCCGGAGGATGAAATAATATCAGAAGATGACAAGCTGTATCGGGTGGAGCGGGTATCTGAAGATACTGCTTATGCCAAATACATCAAAGATGTAGAAATGCCGATGGTGAGTGAAAATACTACATTGCCCGTTAACAGCGACGCCGTTCCAGTTCAAAAGAATGCAAAAGACTTAATCGGAATATATCAAACACATAATGACGAGTCATATGTTCCAACCGATGGGGAAGAAAGTATTCAAGGAGCAGGGGGCATCGTAGATGTGGGCCAGGCTTTATCAAAACAACTTAAGACCCAGGGAGTAAATACGGTCTGGAGTGATAATGGGCACCTGCCTCACGATCAAAACGCCTATAAGCGTTCGAGAAGAACGGCCTTTCAATTATTAAAGCAGAGGCCGACAGCGCTAGTTGATGTTCACCGGGATGGAATTCCTGACCCAGACTATTATCGAGCCTCTGTAGGTGGTCAGAAGGTGGCAAAACTAAGACTGGTTGTGGGCCGTCAGAACCAAAATATGCAGGCGAACTTGGACTTTGCCAAAAGAATTAAGGCTAATGTTAACAAAAAATACCCAGGTTTGATTCGGGAAATATTTATGGCCAAGGGTAACTATAATCAGGATCTCTCTCCAAGATCGGTGCTAATTGAAGCAGGAACCCATACTAACGATAAAGAGCGGGCCATAAATGGCGTACAGTTGTTTGCAGATGCGCTGCCGGCAGTTTTGGGTATTAATACGGCGCCTAGTAAAGGCGGTCCCGGCCCCAGCGGTGTTGAGGGTGGCGGTGCCACCAACCCGGGCGACTGGACCAGTATTCTCTGGGTATTAGGTGCATTAATAGTTGGCGGTGGAATCTTTCTTTTAATCAGCACTGGCAGCTGGCAAAAATCGTGGGATTCTGTTAAAAAGGCCGGTGCAGGTCAAGAATGGGCTAACTTTTTCGGTAAAGCAGTAAGGACCCGTCAGCGCCATAAGAAAGGAAATATGTTGGAATCCCAGATAAATGAGAAGGACTTCAAGATTGAAGAAGTGGAAGAAAAATTAGTCGATACCAATGATGAAAGAGCAGAGTATCAAAAGGATTAAGGCTCTAGGGGGATTGGGAGATGGAAGGATATAATGCCACCATACTATCCGGAATAATATTAGGTGTTATAGCTCGTATATTTATGCTGAGATCGGATTATCGGCAGTTTCCCGGTTACCCCCATGGTCACGTAACCCACTTAGGACTGGGCCTAATTGCTGCAGCCTTAGGGGCTGTAGCAATCCCTGCCCTAATTGAAAAAGAATATACGGCGGTGACTTTCTTGGCCCTGGCAGCCCAACAGTTTCGCGATATCCGTAATATGGAACGACAGTCGTTGGCAGAATTGGATGAATTGGCATTGGTGCCCCGGGGGAAAGATTATATAGAAGGAATTGCGAGAGTTTTTGAATCTCGCAATTATCTCGTTATGGGCACTGCATTAATAAGCAGCGGGTTAACATTTGCTACTAGTTGGCCCTACGGAGTTTTGGCCGGTATCAGTGGTATTGCTATTAGTTCATATTTGATGAAAGGTCAAAACATTGGAGATATTGCCGAAGTGGTACCGTCAAAACCATATTTTAAAGGTTCGCTTCTGCTAGTAGATAATATAGCGATTATGAACGTTGGTTTGCAAGAATCCCGGGATAAAATTATTAAAGAGGCATTAGGAGTGCTAATTAAGCCAAAGGACGATAATGCCAGAGCTATTTTAAATAGTGTAGGACAGCGGCAGGCGATTTTGCAGATTGCAGCTACTTTGTTAGGAAGCAAGATGGAAGTAGGAGAACCAGACTGGACTCCTATAGCGCGAAAGGATATTGATACGGGTAAGATAGCATTATATATTATGCCGATAGAACCGGATATTTTACCATTAATAAAAGCCGTAAAAATGACGCCGGTGTTGGAGAGCAGCAAGGTTCTTCCGCTGAAGTCTGCTCCCGGTCGTCAAGCAGCAGATTAGGCGGTGTTAAATAATGAATGACGAAAGTATCTTAGCTTTAGTTGTACTGGAAGAAGTGCGCGATAATGTATCATCAGGAAAAGCACCTGCTTTTTATGTAACAACTAAAAAAGAACAAGAGAGAGTTGCATTACTGGTCAGTCGAATTATAAAAGCGATGGTACACGATTTGGAAAACGGTGTTTATATCTTGGTAAAACACTAGGGGGGTGGGCTTTTGAAAATTATTTACAATTGTTTTGGTGGTTCTCACTCTTCCGTCACTGCCGCAGCCATGCACTTGGGACTAATCTCGGAAAGTCGTATTCCTACTGCTGAGCAACTGAAACAAGTATCCTATTTTGATACTCAATTGGCTGAAGATCATGGTGAATTTAAATATATGGGCGACGATAACCTGGGGAATCAAATATACATTATCGGCAGAAGAAACTTGGGGCCAATGTTTGAGCCCATGTTGCATGGGATAGCAAAAATCTTTAAAATTCCCTCAGACGATTACCTAGTGATAAATACAATGCCCTGTGTCAATTGGATCATGGTAGTGGGTGGAATTTTGTCAAGGAAATTGGGTATTGTCAGCTTGGGAAGACCTATTGTTATTTATGGCACCCAGCAGGCCCATGGTAATTTTGTCAAATTGATAAATAGAATAAAGACTACAGTACTACTGCCGGAAAAGGGGAAGCATTAGTGAAGGTTTTCTATTACTGTCATAGCGGGGTACATGCAAGTGTTATTACTGCAGGGATACACCTGGGGCTGCTCCCTCAAAACAATAAAATAAGCGAACGTATAATCTTGGAATTACCCTATTTTGATGATAGGCAGGGCTGGCCCGCGGGAACGCCCTTTTTTATTGGTGAAGATGAAAAGGGCAACCAGGTTTATACCCTGGCGGTTGGAAATGAGAGATTTCTTGCCCCAAAATCAATTAGGCACTTTTTGCAGTTGTTTCAATCTTCCCAGGAAGAGCTTTATTTAGTAGATGCATTGAAATACACTACAGCTCAGCTCAAATGGGGAGGGTACTTATCCTTGGAACTTAATATGAAATTTCTCGGGATGCCTCTTATTATGGCAGCTATAAGAAAGGCTTACCCAAACTATGTGCAGCAGGTTGAAAGGCTGAAGGTAGAGCTTGGATACTTGAATTAACTTGACTACTGTTTTATTATAGAGGATAATAGGGAAGAATATTAGTAAGGTGGCTAAATATGGCAAGAGGTGTAGAAATACAAGTGGTGCACGAGGGAACCATAGCGGAAGATGTGGGAATTGAAACCGGTGATAGGGTAATTGCGATTAACGGCGAAAACGTCAATGATATTTTGGACTATCGTTATTTAGTAACGGATGCCAAACTAGAAATCCTCATTGGAAAACGTGATGGGGAACAATGGTTAGTGGATATTGAAAAAGAAGCCGGATACGATTTAGGGATAGAGCTGGAAGGTTTCGGGAAAATCAGACAGTGTGCTAATAAGTGTCTTTTTTGTTTCGTTGACCAGATGCCCGGCGACATGCGAGACAGTCTTTACGTAAAGGATGATGACTATCGTCATTCCTTTTTGTATGGGAACTTTATCACGTTGACAAACGTTAGCAGGTTCCAACTGGAACGTATCGCTAAGTTCCGTCTTAGCCCTTTGTACATATCCGTACATACTACAAACCCTGCACTTAGAGAACAAATGCTTTGTTCTAAAACAGCAGGAGAAATTATGAAACAGCTGCAATACTTGGCAGATCATAAAATATCCATGCATACCCAAGTTGTTCTTTGTCCAGGAGTTAATGATGACACTGAATTAATAAGAACTATTGAAGATCTTGCTAGGTTATGGCCTCACGTCAAGTCGCTTGCAGTAGTGCCCGTAGGCCTTACTCAACATAGACAAGACTTACCGGCTATTATGGAGGTTACTTCTGAAAAAGCCCGGGCAGTAATTGATATTATTGAAGATAAACAGCATTACTATTTAAAGAAGTACGGCAGTCGGTTTGTATTTTCATCTGATGAATTCTATTTAAAGGCCCGGCGGAAGATTCCAACTAGAGAATCATACGAAAGTTTTCCTCAAACTGAAAATGGCGTGGGGTTGACTCGTTTGTTTCTGGATAGTTGGAAAGAAGCTATTAACCAGGAATTGTCGATGGTGGATGATAAGCCTTTTTATGTCGGCACCGGTTACTCCATGGCACCGGTAATGCGGTTTATGCTGGTCGACATAGTGAAAAAGTTCCCTGAGGCCCATCTTAAGGTGGTAACTTTGGATAATCATTTCTTTGGCAGAAGCGTTACGGTAACAGGATTAATTACGGGTCAAGACGTTATCAAGAATATGACCCAAAAGCTGACACCGAATGAGAGACAGGAAGGGACCCTGTTATTACCTTCCATAATGTTAAAAGAGGATGATAATATTTTTTTGGACGGTTTAACTGTTGCCGAAGTTTCTGAACAGCTGGAAATGGAAGTTAAATTAGTGGAAACTGATCCCCATGCATTGTTAAAGGCGTTGGGATTTCAATCTGGACATTAAATACTGGACTTTTCAACACGTATAACACTACAGCGTGATTTATGAATAAGCGTTAATGTGGACGGTTCGTGCGCAGCAAAAGGCGAAAGTTGGAAAGTTGGAAAGTTGGAAAAGGAATCCTAACCAACTAACCAATAATTTCACACTGTAGTGATAATAAGGTGGTAAAAAATAATGAAGCCGATTGTAGCTATTGTGGGAAGACCAAATGTGGGAAAGTCCACTTTGTTTAATAGAATAGTAGGGGGCAGAACGGCCATCGTAGAGGACGTGCCCGGAGTGACCAGAGACCGATTATACCGTGATGCCAGCTGGCGGGGGCAGGACTTTACGTTAATAGATACGGGCGGTATGGAATTCACAAGAGATGATACCATTACTTCCTTGGTGAAAAAACAGGTAGAAATTGCCATGGAGGAAGCGGATGCAATCCTCTTTGTGGTAGATGGGCGAACGGGTGTTAGTCCCGATGATTATATGATTGCCAAGCTGCTGCGGCGGACAAAAAAACCGGTTATTCTTGGTGTTAATAAGGTTGAACGGTTTGATGACCCCATGTTCATGGAATTTTATCAGTTGGGTTTGGAAGAACCCGTACCCGTCTCTGCCATGCATGGTATGAATACCGGCGACTTATTGGACAAATTGGTGGATGCGCTTCCGATTTTGCCTGACGACGGCTATGAACCCGATGCCGTTAAGGTAGCTATAGTTGGGCGTCCTAATGTAGGTAAATCCTCTTTAGTCAACGTGTTTTTGGGACAGGAAAGAGTTATTGTCAGTGATGTTCCAGGAACTACACGAGATGCAATAGATTCGGTACTGAAACGCAATGAAACTGAATATATCATTATTGATACGGCCGGTTTGCGCAGAAAGGCCAGAATTGACCAACCTACGGAGCGTTACAGCGTAATTCGGTCACTGCGAGCCGTAGACCGCTCGGATGTTGTGTTAATGGTACTGGACGCAGCTGAAGGGGTGACAGAGCAGGACAAACGCATTGCCGGATACGCCCATGAAGCGGGTAAAGCAGTGGTTTTGGTGGTTAATAAATGGGATCTAATTGATAAGGACTCCAACACTATTAATGATTTTGAGGAAGATATTAGAGAGGAACTGCCATTTCTACATTATGCGCCAACTGCTTTTGTTTCAGCATTAACCAAAAAACGGGTAGAGAGATTGTTCGAATTGATAGATTTTGTTATTGAACAAGCAACCCGGAGGATTGCTACTAGTCTTTTAAACGACGTGATACACGAAGCTGTTCGATTAACTCCACCGCCCACTGATAAAGGGAGACGGTTTAAAGTTTTTTACGCAACCCAAGCCGGGGTGCAGCCGCCAAAATTTATTTTATTTGTTAATGATGCCAAACTACTGCACTTTTCTTACAGAAGATACCTTGAAAATCAACTGCGGCAGGCCTTTGGTTTTGAGGGGAATCCGGTCTGGTTACTGATCAGAAAAAGAGAAGAATAAAAGGGGAGACGCGTGATGGTTGCGGTTATTATTTTAATCATCAGCTATTTCATTGGCTCGATTCCGATGGCTTTCGTGATGGGGAAAATTTGGCTGAAAATTGATATTAGAAAACATGGCAGCGGCAACGTGGGCGCGACTAATGCTTTCCGAGTTATGGGCCCAAAAATCGGAACAGTTGTATTAATTGCGGATATTTTAAAAGGAGTAATTGCCGTATTGCTAGCCGGAACAGCCGGTGGTTCATATCTAATAGTTTTGGCCGGGCTTATTGTCATACTGGGGCACACATTTTCAATTTTTCTCGGTTTTAAAGGTGGAAAGGGAGTTGCCACCGGAGCTGGGACATTTGTAGCTATTGCGCCCCAAGTAATATTTTGGTCTGCCATTATTTTTGTATTAATGATTGTTATTACTAAGTACGTATCTGTAGGATCCATAGCGGGAGCAGCTTCGCTTCCAATATTATTGATTACTTTCGGGCAGCCTTGGCAGTTTGTAATCTATGGCTTGTTGGCGGCCGCATTCGTTATTTATAAACACCGTGCCAATATTGAACGGTTAAGAAATGGAGTTGAACCAAAAATCAACGGGCGTTTTCGTTAGGGGTGCTTTGCTTGAAAAAGAACGTTGCAGTCATTGGCGGCGGTAGTTGGGGAACTGCTTTGGCCATTTTGTTGGCAAATAAGGGTGCGGATGTGCACTTATGGGCTAGAAACTCCCAACGTATTGCGGAAATTAATGAACAGCGCACAAACAAACACTATCTTCCTGATGTTGTTATACCTGAAATCCTAACAGGAACGACAGACTTGGAACAGGCCGTTTATGGTAAAGATGCAGTTGTTTTAGCAGTTCCTTCTCAGGCAGTTAGGGGTATGGTGAAAGAATTGGCACCACTATTTAATAGGGAACCTATCGTCATTAATACTGCCAAAGGAATAGAAAAGGAAACGGGATTGCGATTAAGTCAGGTAATGGCAGAAGAGCTGCCTCAGGGATTGAAAAGAAATCTTGCGGTCTTATCCGGGCCAAGTCATGCTGAAGAAGTGAGCAGGCAGCTGCCCACAGCCGTGGTTGCTACAGGCGTTGAAAAAGCGGTGGCCTATGCAGTACAGGATTTGTTTATGGCGCCGTCTTTTCGCGTTTACACTCATCCTGACATCATCGGCGTTGAGCTGGGCGGAGCGTTAAAGAATGTTATTGCCCTCTGTACCGGTATTTCCGATGGCTTAGGTTTTGGCGATAATACCAAAGCGGCCTTAATGACTCGGGGAATGACAGAAATAGCGCGTTTAGGTGTTGCAATGGGGGCCGAAGTAATGACCTTTGCCGGATTGGCCGGCATGGGTGACTTGGTAGTGACCTGTACCAGCATGTACTCTCGGAACCGTCGAGCAGGCATTGAACTGGGCAAGGGGAAAAACATGGAACAGGTATTAAAGGATATGGGTATGGTGGTAGAAGGTGTTAAGACTACGGAAGTTGCCTATGGGCTGGCCCAGAAGAAAAACGTAGAAATGCCCATAGTAGAAGAGGCCTATAAGGTACTGTACGAAGGTCAAGATGCACGGGAAGGCGTTAGCAACCTAATGCTTAGGGATAAAACAGAAGAGTGGAAATAAAGTAAAAACTATGGAAAATTTCATATAAGATGTCTTGCTTAATGGAAAAAAGTGCCCTTTCAGGGCACTTTTTTTGTAATAAATAATAAACAAGCTCATATATTTTAATGAAATGTGTACTGCGCACAGAAAATAATTTATTAAGATTATAATTATTAAACTGGGTGAAGGAGGGATGGCTTAGGGCGGAAGATGCAGAAAAGACGTTTTAGAGATTCAGAATTAAATAAGGGAGGGAAATTGATGGAAAGGAACGATATATTTAAAGATATTGCTGAACGTACTGGCGGTGATATTTACTTAGGCGTGGTCGGTCCGGTACGCACGGGAAAATCTACCTTCATCAAACGGTTTATGGACCTTTTGGTATTACCAAATATCAAAGATGCCAATGATCGCGTAAGAGCTACTGATGAACTGCCTCAAAGTGGTGCAGGTAGAACAATTATGACCACAGAGCCCAAGTTTATCCCCGCGGATGCCGTGAATATTAATATTAAGCAAGGCTTGGATATGAACGTTCGGATGGTTGATTGTGTTGGCTACAGCGTTCCTGGAGCCTTGGGATATGAAGAAGAGGAAGGCCCGAGAATGGTAAAAACCCCGTGGTTTGAGGACGAAATTCCATTCCAAGAGGCAGCCGAAGTAGGAACACGTAAGGTTATTGAAGAGCATTCCACCATTGGCTTGGTAGTAATAACTGACGGTACGATTACAGATATTAATAGAGACAGTTATCTGGATGCGGAAACCCGGGTAATTGATGAATTGAACCAATTGGGCAAACCGTTTGTGATAGTACTTAATTCTAAACAGCCATATTCTCAAACAACGGCTGCTTTGGCTAATGAATTGGAAGCTAAGTATCAGGTCCCGGTGCTTCCCCTAAATTGCCAAGAAATGAGCAGTGAAGATGTCTATGGGGTGTTGGAAGAGGCACTCTATGAGTTTCCCGTCAATCAAATTGATATCAATCTGCCTCAGTGGATTGAAGAATTAGCAGGAGACCATTGGCTGCGACATGCATTTGAAGACGCCATTACCCTGTCGATTAAGAAGGTAAAGCGTATTAGAGATATTGACAATTCACTTGAGGAATTGGATGCAAATGACTATGTTGGGGCAGTTTCTTTAAGGGAAATCAATATGGGCAGTGGAACTGCAAGCATAGATATGGCTACCAGAGAAGGACTATTTTACGAAGTACTGGAGGAACAAACCGGTTACAGCATTGATGGAGATCATACCTTATTAAAGGTATTTAAGGAATTATCTACAGCCAAGAAACAATATGACAGAGTTGCCATGGGTTACAATGAGGCCCAAGCTACCGGGTACGGGATTATTAGTCCGGGCTTAGACGACATGATATTGGAAGAACCCGAACTAATCAAAAAGGGAGGAAACTTTGGCGTCAAGTTGACTGCTAGAGCCCCATCCTTCCACATGATTAAAGCGGACATTTCTACCAGTATTACACCGCTGATCGGAACGGAAAAACAATGCGAGGAACTTGTAAACTATATTATGTCAGAGTTTGAAGACGATCCACAGAAGATTTGGGGCACCGAAGTATTTGGGAAATCCTTGAGTGACTTGGTACGGGAAGGTATCCAAGGCAAGCTTTATCGTATGCCGGAAAATGCCCGCGACAAGCTCCAGGAAACATTATCCCGCATTGCCAACGACGGCAGCGGCGGTTTAATATGTATTATCATATAAAACTTGAATTCGGGGTACCCGCAGGGGGCATATCCAAAACTCTAAAGCAACAAGTTGCTAAGAGTTTTGCTAACGGTTCTCGAGTTGAATGAATTCAACTCGAGAACCGTTCCCGTTTTAAGTTGACGAAGTTAGGCGGCGGTGATATAATAATGATAATTTAATACATATTTTCCTTCGGGGCAAGGTGAAATTCCTTACCGGCGGTACAGCCCGCGAGCCGTTATGGCAGACCTGGTTAAATTCCGGGGCCGACAGTTACAGTCTGGATGGGAGAAGGGAGAAAGACGCTAGGCTTATGCCTATGTCTGTGTCTATGTCTAATTGCCTCGAAGTTTCTCGCTTTGAGGCTTTTTTAACGTCAAAAATAAATTCCTGACATTGGGAGTTTAAACGATTTTCCTTAAAGCCGAAAGGCATGAAGTCTTTTGTTCTAATTGGAGGAACTGTCTTATGACAATAAATAACCAAGACAAGAAGTATATGCGCCGGGCCCTGGAATTAGCAAGGCTGGCGGAAGGTTGGACCAGCCCTAACCCTTTAGTTGGCGCAGTATTGGTTCGGGATGGTCAAGTTGTTGGCGAGGGATATCATCAGGCAGCTGGCACTCCTCATGCCGAAATTCATGCCTTAAGGGCAGCGGGCGAAAAAGCCTATCAATCAACTGCCTATGTTACTTTGGAACCGTGCTCCCATTATGGTCGTACTCCTCCCTGCAGCAAGGCGTTGATAGAGGCGGGAGTTAACAGGGTGGTTATGGCTATGACTGACCCCAATCCGTTGGTTTCCGGCCGCGGAGCAACCATGCTTCAGGAAGCCGGCATAGCAGTGGACGTGGGAGTGCTGGAAGAAGAAGCTGCGATCTTAAACCGGCCATTTATCAAATACATTACAACGGGTCAACCGCTGGTGGCCGCTAAAATGGCTGTTAGCATAGACGGAAAAATCGCCACTCGTTCAGGTAGTTCTCAATGGATTACCGGTGAAAAAGCTCGCTCGGCCGGTCGCTATTTACGCCATGTTTATGACGCAATTTTGGTCGGCAGCGGTACCATATTAGCCGATAACCCCCAGTTAACAGTGAGGCTGGATGGAATAAAAACCAAAAATCCGCTGAGGATTGTGCTGGATGGTAGTTTGAGAATACCCTTGGACAGCAGAGTACTAAAAGTCGGTGAGGCAGAGACTCTAATTGTAACTACTGAGGCATCCTCGGATAAAAAAAAGAAGGAAATGGAACAATTAGGAGTAAAGCTCTTGGTTCAACCCGGTTCCGGCAAGATCGATTTGCCCTGGTTATTAAAAAGTTTGGGTAAGCTTGAAGTCACCGCTATTTTGGTCGAAGGAGGCGGTCAGGTGCATGGAAGCTTCTTTGAGCAAGACATGGTGGATATTATTCACCTATACTTGGCTCCCAAAATCATCGGCGGTAGTGAAGCCCCCGGTCCGGTAGGCGGCCTTGGGGTAAATAAAGTGGATCAGGCGAGAAAGTATAGAATGGTTAAGACGGAACAGCATGATGAGGATTTGGGCATTACTTATGTAAGGTGCTAATGAGGAAGGAGGAGAAATGCTTATGTTTACCGGTCTCATTGAAGAATTAGGAGCTGTCAGAGGAATCAGGCACGGTCCTAAATCGGCTAAACTGGATATTCAGGCAAAAGAAGTACTAAAAGATGTACAAGTTGGCGATAGTATTGCAGTCAATGGGGTTTGTCTGACTGTTACCGCCTCTGACAGTGCCTTTTTTACAGCCGATGTTATGGCCGAGACTGTCAATCGCACTAATCTTAAGTGGTTAAAAGCAAAGGATGCGGTTAACTTGGAACGGGCCATGCGCATGGGGGGCCGCTTGGGCGGGCACTTGGTCAGCGGTCACGTTGATCAGGTGGGAACTATCATAAAACAGGAGCAGGTGGATATAGCGCAAGTTACCTGGATAGAGACATCTTCTGATACATTACGGTTTCTCATTCCTAAAGGCTCCGTAGCTATCGACGGTATCAGCTTGACAGTGGTTGAAGTCGAAGCTAACAGCTTTAGCGTATCTTTAATTCCCCATACCGCCAAGGAAACTACTTTAGGAATAAAAGGCGTCGGTGATAATGTTAATATCGAAACCGATATGCTCGCAAAATATGTTGCCAGGTTATTGAGTTGGAATGAAACCAACAAAAAGGAGCAAAGTATTACAGAGGCGTTTCTCGCTGAAAATGGCTTTGTTTAAGGAAAGGGGACACACCTGCTGAAGCTTACAGTCATCCTTTGGGGACAGGAATGTCCCCGATGTTAGGATCTTAACCTATCCAACTAACCAACTAATCACTTAATTATTCAGTTATTCGGTCTGGTTCTTAACCTGTCCAACTGACCAACTGACCAACTTTCCAACTAATAAGGAACTTTCCAACTAATAAGGAACTGTCCAACTAATACGAGGAGGGTTTACGATGAAATTTAATACTATAGAAGAAGCTATTGAAGATATCCGGTCCGGTAAAATGATAGTAGTTGTTGATGACGAAGATCGGGAAAATGAGGGAGACTTAATAATTGCGGCTGAAAAAGCTGACGCTGCAGCAATTAACTTTATGGCCAAATACGGTCGAGGGTTGGTATGCGTCCCGTTAACCGGCAGCAGGATTGATGAACTTGAAATGGAACCGATGGTTCAACGGAATACAGACAATCAAGGAACGGCCTTTACCGTATCCGTAGATCATATTGACACCACCACCGGTATTTCCGCTCACGAACGAGCTCAAACTGTGGCTGCAATTTTGGATAAGAAAACAATGCCTGCAGATTTGCGCAGACCGGGGCATATTTTCCCGCTGCGAGCCAAAAAAGGCGGAGTGTTGCGCCGAGCCGGACATACCGAAGCCGCTGTAGATCTTGCAAAGTTGGCTCAATTATATCCTGCTGGAGTGATCTGTGAGATCATGAATGAAGACGGCACCATGGCCAGGGTGCCTCAGTTAATGGACTTTGTGCAAGAGCACGACTTGAAAATCATTACCATAGCCGATTTAATAGAATACCGGCGCCATAAAGAAAAACTGGTCAAAAAAGTAGAAACTATTAAACTTCCCACTGCTTATGGCGATTTTTTGGTAGCTGCCTACGAAAGTATGCTGGATAGGGAGGCGCATCTTGCATTGGTAAAGGGTGATGTGACTGGTGATGAACCGGTGCTGGTCAGGGTCCATTCCGAATGTCTGACTGGAGATGTTTTTGGTTCCAAACGATGTGATTGCGGCGACCAGTTGGCCACCGCTATGCGTAAAATCGAAGAAGAAGGGCGCGGAGTGCTGCTTTACATGCGTCAGGAGGGCCGAGGTATTGGTTTGGTTAATAAAATAAGGGCTTATAAATTGCAGGATGAAGGCAAAGATACTGTAGAAGCCAACGAAGCCCTTGGGTTTGACGCAGACTTGCGGGATTATGGAATTGGGGCCCAGATACTGGCAGACATCGGACTGAGGAAAATTAAATTAATGACAAACAATCCGAGAAAAATCAAAGGGTTAGAAGGTTACGGTTTAGAAGTGGTTGAACGGGTGCCCATTGAAATATGTCCGGTGGACACTAATAAATTTTATTTAAGTACTAAAAAAACAAAGCTGGGGCATTTATTAAGCAGTTAAGAGGGGGAAAATAACAAATGAAGGTCTTTGAAGGTAAACTGTTAGGTAAAGGGAAAAGGTTTGGAATTGTAGTTGGCAGGTTTAACGAATTTATTACTGGTAAGCTGCTAGACGGAGCATTAGATGCATTAAAGCGCCATGGCGTTGAAGAAGACGATGTTGAAGTAGCTTGGGTTCCAGGTGCTTTTGAAATTCCGCTTGTTGCCAAAGCGATGGCAGCGAAGAATTATGATGCAGTTATTTGCCTCGGAACAGTAATTCGGGGAGCTACGCCCCACTTTGATTTTGTTGCCAGTGAAGTGTCTAAAGGAATTGCCAAAGTCGGCTTGGACACCAATAAACCGGTAATATTCGGCGTTATAACTTCTGATACTATTGAGCAGGCTATTGAACGGGCCGGCACTAAAGCTGGCAATAAGGGCTGGGATGCTGGAGTAACTGCGCTTGAGATGAGTAATCTATTGCCTGGTATCTCTAACGAGTAAGCATTAAGTGTAAGGCTGGCGGATTTAATTCCTTGTATTCCGATATTTTATATTGACTTTTAATAATAAGACATGTATATTAGTAATAACACAAATTATAAAGTGTTTTAAATCTTATCAAGAGTGGTGGAGGGACTGGCCCTATGAAGCTCAGCAACCTTCTCGGAAAACGGGAAAGGTGCTAATTCCTGCAGGATTAACCTGTAAGATAAGGAGGTATATGGAAATAGCCTCTTCTTACCCAGAAGAGGTTTTTTAATAATAATTTTTGATAAGCCGTAAGCCGAAGCTCTATCTTACTTAAAAACAGACTATTAATAGGAGGTCAAAAAAATGAGCAAAGACTATCAGTTTGACACGTTGGCTATACATGCAGGCCAAGAGCCTGACCCCACTACAGGGTCCCGGGCAGTACCGATTTACCAAACAACTTCATATGTGTTCAAGGATTCCGACCATGCGGCAAGATTATTCGGCTTAGAAGAAGCGGGAAACATCTATACCCGTATTATGAATCCGACCACTGATGTTTTCGAGCAGCGGGTAGCTGCACTGGAGGGTGGTGTAGGTGCTCTAGCTACTTCTTCGGGGCAGGCAGCTATCACCCTTGCTATTTGCAACATCGCTTCCGCCGGACAAGAAATAGTTGCGTCTACCAGTCTTTACGGCGGGACCTACAATCTATTTGCCACTACCCTACCTAAACTTGGCATTAAAGTAAAATTCGTAAATTCCATTAACCCGGAGGAGTTTCGTGCCGCCATCAATGATAAGACCCGCGGTATTTACGTAGAAACCATTGGCAATCCCAAATTAGATGTTCCGGACTTTGCAGGGCTTTCGAAGATTGCTAAGGAGGCAGGGATACCTCTGATAGTGGATAATACCTTTGCAACTCCATACCTCTGTAAACCCTTTGACCATGGAGTTGACATACTTATTCATTCCGCCACCAAGTTTATCGGTGGGCACGGAACCAGCATCGGGGGAATTATTGTTGATTCCGGCAAGTTTAACTGGGCCAACGGTAAGTTTTCTGACCTAACCGAACCGGACCCAAGCTATAACGGCGTCAGTTATACTGAAACTTTTGGAACGGCAGCCTATATAGTAAAGGCTAGAGTTCAGCTGCTGCGGGATATAGGTGCTAGCATCAGTCCCTTTAATTCTTTTCTATTTCTGCAGGGGCTAGAAACTTTGCCGCTGAGAATGCAGCGCCATTGTGATAATGCTCTGGCTGTGGCCAAGTTTTTGGTCGAACACCCTCAGGTAAGTTGGGTAAACTACCCCGGTTTAACCAGCCATGAGACCCATGGAAATGCCGAAACCTATCTCACCAACGGCTACGGGGCAATACTCACCTTCGGTCTTAAAGGCGGTTTGGAGGCGGGCAGGCAGTTTATTGAGGCGTTGAATGTCTTTAGTCATTTGGCCAACGTGGGTGATGCCAAATCATTAGTAATCCACCCGGCCAGCACAACTCACCAGCAGTTAACATCAGAAGAAAGAAAAGCATCCGGTGTTTCTGATGATTTAGTGAGGCTGTCGGTGGGGATAGAAGATATTGAAGACCTAAAATCAGACTTAGACCAAGCATTGAACAAGTAACGGTAACGGAGGTTCGAAGGATTAGTTTTCTTCAACCTCCGTTATTATATATTAAAGCAGTTAAATGCAAAATTTAAAATAACATCTTTCCTGACGGCACTTCTTATGCTATAATGTCTATCGTACACGGATTGATGTATTTTGTAGAAGGACAAAAGGCAGGTGGGTTATAATGTGTCCGTACGGTAAAAAGCTTTATATTGTAGATGCTGCAATTTTACCTGAAGCTATTGTCAAAACGGCCCAGGCCAAGGAACTTCTGGCCAGGGGTGAAGCCAATACTATTTACGAGGCGGTAAGCAAAGTCAGCTTAAGCCGCAGTGCTTTCTACAAATATAGAGAAGGTATTTTTTCTTTTCACAATGCCAGTAAAGAACAGATTATAACTATTAGTATGCTGTTGGAACATAAAGCTGGGGTGTTGTCTAAACTCTTAAATACCATCGCCAATGCTCAGGGCAATGTGCTGACAATTAACCAAAATATTCCCTTGCAAGGAGTAGCCAACGTATCCATTTCTATTGACATTGGCGAAATGCATATGCATATTGATGAAATGATTGAGACAGTGGCAGAAATTACCGGGGTTAAAAAAGTTGATCTGGTCGGTCAGACATAATGACTGGTAACTGAAATTTAGAATAAGAGAGGTGCTGTAAAAGATGGGGAAAACCATACGAGTTGGAATGTTGGGTCTCGGAACAGTTGGAACCGGCGTTTATAAGGTATTAACTCAAAATGCGGATTCCATTACTTCCCGAGTAGGTGCGTCTATAAGTGTTGAGAAAATTGTTGTTAATAACATAAATAAAGAGCGAAATATTAAAATAGCGCCGGGAGTGATGACCAATAAAGTAGAGGAAGTATTGGATAACCCGGACATTGATATTGTGGTAGAGGTAATGGGTGGAATTGAACCGGCCCAGACCTATATTTTAAAGGCGCTGCGTGGAGGAAAACATGTAGTGACCGCTAATAAAGACTTAATTGCGGAGCATGGAAAAGAATTATTTGATGCTGAAAAAGAACACCATACTGACTTGTTCTTTGAAGCCAGCGTGGCGGGAGGGATTCCCATTATCCGTCCCTTAAAGCAGTGTTTGGCTGCAAACAAGGTCAGCGGTGTCATGGGTATTATAAACGGTACTACCAACTTTATTCTTACCAAAATGACCAAGGAAGGTCGAGATTTTAATGATGTGCTTTCCGAAGCGCAACAGTTAGGGTATGCAGAAGCAGATCCTACTTCAGACATTGAAGGATTGGATGCTGCGAGAAAAACAGCGATTTTAGCTTCAGTGGCTTTTAATACAAGGGTAACCTATCAGGACGTTTATGTAGAGGGAATTACCAAAGTTGGTGCTATGGATATTAAATACGCCAATGAGTTGGGTTATACAGTCAAACTGCTGGGTATTGCCAAAGACCAGGAAGGTCAGGTAGAAGTGAGGGTACATCCCGTATTTATACCTAATGCCCATCCTCTGGCAGCGGTTAATGATGCATTTAATGCTATTTTTGTTACCGGCGACGCCGTAGGTGAAACCATGTTTTACGGTCCCGGTGCCGGGGAACTACCAACTGCCAGTGCAGTGGTGGCCGATGTCATTGAAGTGGCAAGAAATATTCAAAGTAACGTCACCGGCCGTATAGGCTGTACTTGTTATGAAGAGAAAGAGATTAAGCCCATCGGCGACATTACCTCTAAGTATTACCTGCGCTTAATAGTAAAAGATGAGCCGGGCGTTTTAGCTAGTATTGCAAGCGTCCTTGGTAACCAAAAGGTCAGTATTGCAACGGTAATTCAAAAGAGGAATGTTGAGGCCTTGGCAGAGGTGGTTTTGATTACTCATAAAGTAAAGGAACAAAATTTACAGGATGCTTTGTCCATCATTAAGGGTATGTCAATAACCAAGGACATAGCAAACGTAATAAGGGTTGAAGGAGAGGATGAATAATGGCTTGGGCTGGACTATTAGAAACTTATAAAGAATATCTGCCGGTCTCAGAAAAGACACCGATGATTTCTTTAAAAGAAGGAAATACCCCCTTAATCAGGGCAAATAACTTGTCTGAAGAATTAGGCGTCAATATTTACGTCAAATATGAGGGGTTGAACCCTACCGGTTCTTTTAAGGATCGGGGAATGGTTATGGCAGTTGCTAAGGCAGTGGAAGAGGGGTCCACATCTATTATGTGCGCCTCTACCGGAAATACCTCTGCTGCTGCTGCCGCTTATGCCGCACGCTGCGGCTTAACCTGCAGCGTCGTAATACCTGAAGGAAATATTGCTTTAGGTAAGCTGGCCCAAGCCTTAATCTATGGTGCCAAAGTGATTGCCATTCAAGGAAACTTTGATGATGCGTTAAACATTGTCCGCAGCATTACTGAAAAGAATGCCATAACCTTGGTAAATTCCCTTAATCCTTATCGCATTGAGGGCCAGACCACTGGCGCTTACGAAGTTTGTGATGTTTTAGGTGATGCACCTCAGTACTTGGCTATTCCCGTAGGTAATGCCGGTAATATTACTGCCTATTGGCGGGGTTTCCGTCGTTATCAAGAAGCAGGTCGTTCAAAGAACCTGCCTAAAATGATTGGTTTCCAAGCAGCAGGCGCTGCACCGATCGTTCATGACAGAGTGGTGGAGCACCCTGAGACAGTAGCTACTGCTATTCGAATAGGTAATCCCGCCAGTTGGAAGAGCGCTGTTGAAGCAGCCAAAGACTCCCGCGGCTTTATCAAGATGGTTACTGATGAAGAGATACTGGCAGCCCAGCGATTGTTAGCGCAAAAAGAAGGCGTCTTTGCAGAACCTGCTTCAGCAGCATCTGTTGCCGGTGTCATTAAAGAGGCCAAACAAGGTTTATTCAATAAGGAAGATACGATAGTCTGTGTGTTGACTGGAAACGGCTTAAAGGATCCTGATACGGCCATTAAGCAGGTATCTAAGCCATATTCCGTTCCTGCCGATGAAGCAGCGGTGCTGGAGATTGTTAATAGCTGATTCAGGAAGCAAGAAGCAGGAGAAGGTCAAGGGCAAAAGATTAAGAGCAGGAGACGATGAAAGAAGACAGGTGACGGGTATGGTAAAAGTTAGGGTGCCGGCAACTACAGCGAATATGGGACCAGGATTTGACACTATTGGAATGGCATTAAGACTGTATAATTATATGGAAATGAAGGAAAGTCGGCATGGCCTGAAAATTGAGGTGCTAGGACAAGATGGCGCAGACATCCCTTTAGACCAGCGAAATGTCGTCTACCAGGCAGCGCGGCAGGTTTTTAAGTTAGTGAATTATTTTCCAAAAGGACTATCAATCCATCAAACCATTAATATTCCTACCTCCCGGGGAATGGGAAGCAGCGCTTCGGCCATCGTTGGCGGTTTGGTCGCTGCAAACCAGTTGGTTGGAAATAAATTATCTAGAGATGAATTACTGCAAATGGCGGCGAATTTCGAAGGGCATCCCGACAACGTTGCCCCTGCAATGCTAGGTGGTATCGTGGTATCAGCCAAATTAGATGATCAGCAGATCTATAGGCGAATTGATCCGCTCGAGGATATGGATATAGTATTGGCGATACCGCAGTTCAGCCTTTCTACCAAGGTTGCTCGGAATATTTTACCTAAACAGGTTCCCATTAACGATGCAGTATTTAATGTCAGCAGGGCTAGCTTGCTGGTATGGGCCCTAGTTGAAAAGGACTACGACTTGCTGGGGCAGATGATGGATGATAAGCTGCATCAACCATATCGCTTAGATTTAGTGCCGGGAATGCATGATGTGTTTGCCGCTGCTAAAGAACAGGGAGCATTGGCTGTGGCCTTGAGCGGTGCTGGGCCCACGGTAATTGCTTTTGTAAATAACAAGAACAAGATAAAGGGTATAGGAGATAGTATGAAACAAGCATTCTCCCAAGCGGGAGTGGTTTGTAATATAAAATACTTAACTGCTTGTCCAAAAGGGGTAGAGATTCAACATAAGGGGGAGTGGACATCATGCTGGTAGTACAAAAATTTGGCGGAAGTTCTGTGGCAAATCCGGAAAGAATTATTAGAGTTGCCAAACGGGTAGTCGAGGCTAAACGCGCAGGAGATAACGTCATTGTAGTAGTTTCTGCCATGGGGGATACCACTGACGATCTCATAGCCATGGCAAATCAATTAAATGTCAACCCCTCTGATCGGGAAATGGATATGCTGCTTTCAACTGGAGAACAAGTATCCGTAGCCTTGCTCGCTATGGCGATCGATAGTATGGGGGAAAAAGTAGTTTCCTTAACCGGACCCCAAGCAGGCATATCAACCAATGAAGTTTACTCAAAAGCAAAAATTATGGGAGTGGATACGGAAAGGTTGGAGCGGGAATTAAGCCAGGATAAAATTCTAGTGGTAGCCGGTTTCCAAGGACGCAACCCCAAAGGAGATATTGCCACTCTCGGACGGGGTGGTTCGGATACTACGGCGGTGGCATTAGCTGCTGCGGTTAATGCTGATGTCTGTGAAATATTTACGGACGTAGAAGGAGTTTACACTTGTGATCCCAGGCTAGTGCCCCGGGCGCAAAAATTAAATAGTATCTCCTATGACGAAATGTTGGAGCTGGCAAGTTTAGGTGCAGTTGTATTGCAGCCCAGAGCGGTAGAATTTGCAAAGCAGCATCAGGTAAAACTGCATGTTCGCTCAAGTTTCAATAAAAATCCGGGAACTATTGTACAGGAGGTTGGCTCGATGGAGAAAGAAATGTTGGTAAGCGGAGTTGCCCACGATTTAAATGTAGTAAAGATGGCTTTATTTGATGTACCGGACCAACCGGGTATCGCACAGAAATTATTTTGCACCCTAGCAGCTCAGAATGTTAACGTAGACATGATTATTCAAAGTGCTAATAGAAAAGACGTAAATGATATAAGTTTCACCATTGCCCAGGACGATCTGGCGAAAGCACTTCAGGCTATGGAAAAAATTAAGGAAGAGATAGGGGCAAAAGGCTTTACTTATGACAGTAACGTGGCTAAGGTATCTATCGTTGGTGCAGGTATGGTCAGTAACCCGGGGGTCGCGGCAGCCATGTTTGAGGCATTAGCGGACGCAGCAATTAACATCCAAATGATAAGCACTTCAGAAATAAAAGTATCCTGTATTATTAAACAGGATGAAGCCCATAACGCCGTCACCTCTATCCACAACAAGTTCGACCTGGATGGGGCAGAAGAAGCTTCAGCAGCCTGCTAAAGAAAGTTGGAAAGCGGAAGGTTGGAAAAGTTGGAAAGGTTTAAGACCTTAACCAACTAACCAACTGACCAACTGACCAACTTACCAACTAATCCACGCTTGACAAATAGCTGTTTAATAGGGTAGAATATACTTTGTCACTAAAAACAAAGGTTGTCGGGGCGTGGCTCAGCTTGGTAGAGCGCTACCTTGGGGTGGTAGAGGTCGTCGGTTCAAATCCGGTCGCTCCGACCATTGATAATAAAGGGTTTGCGAATTTTCGCAAACCCTTTAATATTGCCAAAGTAATGCAGTAGTAATGCATTAGCATTTCAATGAAATAATAACCTGTAAATGTTGGTTCTACCTCTAAAGCGATTTTGACTGAACCGCGTATTTGTTCATTTGTGTTTTTCGTAATCCATTTACCATAACCAGCAAAACCATCAATATAATATTTTTTCCAGCTTTTTTGGTTGCATTTGTGTAACTGGGTAAATATGTTTCTAGGAAAGCCAGCTTTTCTAAAGTCCATTCACCGACTAGTTTAGCATCACCATAACTCAAAAAAACTTCCCCTTTAATTAATGCTACTCCAATAAACGATTGCCCTTGCCAGGCACACCGGTTTAAAATGTATGCTGCTACATATTAGGTAGGAAACAGGGATAGTTATAATAAAAAATTTTATCTTTTCAAATCTCCAAGTTTAACTATTACTTGGGTGCCATTGAAAACATCATCAATGAATATTAATTCCAACCCGGTAGTATTAATAGGTACTTCCCAAGCAATCTCACCGCGAATTTTTCGTCCTGGCGCAATTTGTCCATCTAATGAACCCTTGGTATCAGACATTATTGATTGATCCAGCTCATAGCCATCTCCATCCATTAACGTAAATTGCATCATGGAAGATATATTAATGGTTTCGTTACTTACGTTTTCAATGGTGATATCAGGTATTACATAAAGATGGCCATCCTTGGGTCTGTCCCATTCATTTGTACCATCAGAAACAGAGACACTGTTAATTATCAAACTTAGAGACTCTAACTCAATTTTATCCCCGATAGACGCCTCGACCATCTTCTGGTCAGGTTTTTCTGTTTGTGCTGAGTCTTCAAATCCGCTCTCGAGCTGAGAGAACGCTTTAGCTAAATTACCAGTTACAGCGTTGAACAAATCTTCATTGTTCTCAGCTATTTTCCATCCATTTTCTGTTTGTACCAGTTTAATATCTACCTCTGTGGTTGTCATCGGCGCTTTCGGATCACTAATCTTATTATTTAAATACTGTTCGAAAAAGCTATCCATATCTTTTTGGGAGCCATCATCGGAAAAGGCCGCTGCAAAAGCCATAGATATCATTTCCGACATTGATTGTCCAACGATGGTAACAAGATCAAGGGAAGTAACGTTAGCCTTGACCGTGGCTTTATCCTCGTCAATAACTGCTTCGCTCAGCTCAAAGGAAACCTTTGAAAGTATTTGTTGGGCCATTTCTTTGTCCTCTTCATCGGTGTTTTGATAATCAATTTTATATTTGGAAAGGCTTTGGGCTGTTTCGTAATCAACGTTTTGCAGGGCGGCCAAGAACTGCTGGGTAATTTGTTTTGGGGATGGGCCGGATGAGCACCCGGCGAAAAGTCCTATAGAGATCAAGAGTAATGCTGCAAAATACTTCTTAATTGAGCTCATATCCTCACTCCTTTTATGGGTTTCTAGTTAATAACAATTATTAGAATATTCGACGGAAGTATAGTTAAACCTTTGGGATATGCGTCGGGTTTTGTCGAATTAAAGGTGTGGGATCAGAGGAATTGTTAAAATTCAGGACAGAGACGACTTTGTCTTCTTTGTAACGATAGGAAGAGTAGAGTCAGGCCATGAATTCGACGAAAAGATAACTGATTACGGTGTGTTAACTTGGCAGTCTCAACCTGGTTCGCAAGGGAGAGAGGGTAACCATTTACCAGCGTAAGATTGACGGGAAACGTGGGAGCAAATAGGTGAAAATCAAAGGGACAGTGGTACATGATTGTAACAAGTTTATTGTCGTCAACCATGGCAAGTATAAAGAGACATTTATGAAACAGGATATTTTGACTGGATTTGTTAGGCTAGAGTCTGCTTCTTAAAGGGGAGGGGTGGCATCCGTGCGTGAGCTTCTGGCTGGGTACCGAGAAACATTCAAGATGGTTAAAGCTGCTAGATTAGAGGCAAAGTAAAGTAAAAGGAATGTAAAGAAGATTACGAACTGCTAGGTAACATATTAGTCAGCTTAAACTACATATAGACCAGGGCTTCCCACCGGAGGATAAGAGGGGTATCTATCGCTCAAAATGGAGTCAAGAGCAGAGGGAGATACCCTTTGATCCCAACGACGCATTCTTTTTGAGGGAAGCGGCATTGCAGCGGAAGACTAAGAGCCAGTTGACGGATGAGCAAAGAGAGTTGCTGAAGGATCTACTTGCTACACTTACCGAAAAGGAGCGGGAAGCTTTTATTATGATCCGGGGCAATGGGTATTCGTTCACTGAAGCTGCTTATTCTATGGGAGTCAATAAAGGAACAATTCAAAATATGATATATCGTGCAGAGAAAAAACTGCATTTTGTCGTACGAAAGCCAACTAAGGGTGAAAGGCAGATTCAAAGAATTATGTTGTTAAATATACATGGGGTAACTTAACTGGCTATCAAGTTCTACTAATGCATAGGTAACTTCCTCCATTTTGGTAGTATACTCACCTATCGTAGTATTGCTACTATCAACTTTTGAAATTTCGGACAGGCTTTGGATAAATTGGTTATCGGCATTTAATTCTTTGGCCTTCCCTAGATAGAAGTTATATCTTTCTACTAAACTATTAACTGATCTTGCATCACCTTTGTTTTTTAATCTGTCAGTTGCTTGTTTTTTTAAAGCGTCTACTCCAGATTTAAGATTATGTGCTGCATCGCTCATTGGACATTCACCTCCTTCTTGGTAAAAAGTGAAGCACTTACAAATTTCTACCAATTATCAGGCGTTCCTTTATCTAACATTGTCGAGTGTTGGGAATTGTTAGGAAATGAGAAGGAAGTTGTCTCTTCTTGCTGAATGTTGGGGTGAGTCATCTTGATGAAAAGACTTTTTATTATTTTATTAGGTTTTGTTGCACTAGCCTTACCATTATTCATCAATTATATATTTTATACAAAGGAAACATTTGAAACTTGGCTACTATTTTGAGGGAGTTATGCTGGGGGAATAGCTACTTTAGCAGCAGTAATTCTTAGTATTAACTATAACAGAAAAGAGCAACATAGAGTTAGGACGAATAGCGTACTGCCTTATTTAATTCTTAAGGTCGAGGAACCAGATAAAGCTTTCGTATTTTTTTTTTGAAGAAGATGAGACGATGGTCTCATCTTATAGCAATATAAAATTTAACAAAAACCTAATTTATGAGTTTAGATTGATTTTGAAAAACATAGGTTTAGGGCCCGCTATAAGCTTACATTTTATTGAGTATTGTAGCTATGATAATGAAGGATTAGACTTCCACGTATTGCAATTACAGGAAAGCAAGAGCTTTAGAGTAAGGATAGATGTTGCAGAATTTGAAAAGGCAAAGGAACTTGATTTAATACACGGGAAGGTAATAATAGGATTCTCTGATCTAATTGGGAATGAATATGAACAAAGAGCAGAAATTGTAGTAAACTTAACAACATCTTTAAATGTATTACAAGAAAGATTTCAAGAATATGGACAACCATTAGACTATGAGGATGCAGATGTGATACTAATGGGACAAGGAGACCCAAAATTGATAAATGAGTCTAACAATTGAGACTTCGGGCTCTTTCGTATTAGCAGGAGATAACTTCCTTTTGCTCGAATAGGTGGGTGAAAGGAGTGAATGGATTGTCGCAGATAGAAGTTGCCTTTACCAGTAGTATCATTGGTGCGATTTTGGGTGGTTTGATATCCTGGTGTGTTACCAGTAGGGCTTTAGATAAGAAGTTTAAGCACGAAAATGAAGTAAGGGAAAATGAAGAAAAGCTGAGATATAAAAGATTATTCCTTATGTTAAAAGATGAGCTAGCGACAAATCAATTGCAGCTTACCAGCTTTTTCGATTATTTTAAAGCCAATCCTAAAAATGATTATGTGGATTTAAGAGAATTAAATAATTTACGGTTTAAAACCAGGGCGTGGCAGCCTTTTAAAGGCTACATATTGATTTTGGATTGATAACTCGTTAGTAAAACAGATTAACGAGTTTTATAGGTATGCATATATGGTCAACAATAGTGATTTGGTAACCAGAAATGAGCTAACGAGGATACAGGAAAGATTGGATCCCTTGGTAAAGAGGATTAAGCAGGAAGTTAATGAATTGGAGTAGAGGCTTGGAGCTCTTTTTTAATACTACATTTTGTCGTACGTTTGCCAACTAATGATGAAGGGGTATTTCATTCAGAAGGCTTTCTCAAATCCTCAGAAGGTGTACTTTTTAGATCACCGGAGGACGTGTCACGCAATTCGGCGGATAATGCATTAGTTTTTGTTTCCTTAAGTTTATTTTTCTTTTTACTTTTGTCGGACATATTAATCACCTCTTAATATATTGTTAGCGTCTCGGTTCGGGAATATGTAATGATGCTAGATGTCGTAATCTGTCGTAATTTTTGTAAAGGGTTGCGGTCAATACCAACGAATAAAGCACATTAAAAGAAAAACATGTAAAACTGGAGGTCCTTATGGAGACAAATACTAATTTACAGGAAGACACTTCGGTACAGGAGGAGCAGCTACCAAAGGTTGAATCTAAAAGTAAGTTTTCAAGGTCTCATATTATTTTAACGTTAATTGTAGGAATTATGCTAGTAATCAATATTACATTTTTAGCTGCTATGTATTCTCGTATAACATCTTTTGAGCAGTCAGTTAATCAAAATTTGAATTCTACTACTGAAAAAGTAAATGATTTTGAACAAACTTTAAATTTAGTTAAGAGTGATGTTGATGATAATTTTCATCGATCGGACTTATTACGCTTTGATGAATATGTTTCAGGAGGAGTAGTAACGAATCAACTTATTGTTGAAAAAGCCCAATTCCTATCTAATGATATTGCTTCGATTGATATGACCTCACAACCACGATTTAGCCTGAACTATGAAGGAGAAGGGCGGTACGAACTATCTGATAGAGAACTTAAGGCGGCAATTCTTGCTTTATTAGCTGAAGTTGAGAGCCAATATAGAGATTATTTCTATGATGGCGACACATTTTATGATTATACTATTTATATTACCCAACAAAACTATAGTGTAGCTACTTATGAAAACGGGGAACTAAAGTTAACTGGAGAATGAAATTAATCAAGTATATTGAAGTAAGGGTTTGAGGAAAGGAAGTTAAAGCATAACATAAAAGGCATTGTCAAAATAGTTAACCGTAAAACTGGGATGATGGCTGTACTGACTAAGGAAGGCTCTCATACTATTGTAGAGGTCTTAGATGAATTACGTGAGCTGGGTGATATTATTTCCGGAGACTTAGAAACACTTGGTGGCGAAACCCTTCTAAACGAAACAACCGGGGAGAAAATAGACGTTTTTGCGCAAGACTTTCATACCGACCTTGCACGAGCAAAAAGTTTATTATGGAATAGAAGCTAATTCATTAGGAGCCACCGGGCTCTTTTTTCTTGCATTAAAAAAAGACTGCCTCTGCAATCTTATGATGGTTTATTATTATATTTTGCTTTTATTAAATCCTTGGTCCAATAACTCTCGCTATACGGCACCAAGGATGTTATTAACTTTTTATAACCAGGGCAAACATGATAAGTAAAATAATTATTTCTATAAATTTGTCCACTGGCAGCCCTCCCTCCATATTGGGCTTGATATTAGTATATATGAATAGGGCTACAAAATTAACTGGTAAATAATAGTAGTTATAACAGAAAATCATGTGGGTCGAAGCGAAGGATGAGATGATTAAAGAGCTTAGAAAGCGGAAGAGCCAGAAAGAGGTATTCGGGGACAAAGAAAAACCCGAAAGTCTTAAAGCGAAAGAAACCTTTCGCGAAGAGGAATGGGAATTTCAATTTGCTTGGGATCGTCATGCAACCTTCATGAATGCTCAGTCAGTATTCCCGACCAGGTTAAGTCGGCAGTTGAAAAAATAAAGAAACGCCGGGAGGAGAGGATAGGCAATGAGTAATGAAGTTGCTGAACTCTTTGCATGGCTGATGGATACCTACTGGGATGATCCGGGAGGCTTCGCTGTTGATGTGCTGGATTTTTATCCGGATGAATGGCAGGAGAAAGTACTAATTGACCTGGCTACCAGTAACTGGGTGACGGTCCGTTCCGATCAAGGTGTTGGGAAGACCGTTCTTGAGTCAGTTGCAGCTCTTTGGTCTTTGAGTTGTCGGCCTTACCCTAAAGTAATTGCTACGGCTCCCACTAGGCAGCAGTTGAATGATGTTCTCTGGGCTGAGATAGCAAAGTGGACGAATCAATCAGAACTACTGGGACTTATCCTGCAATGTACTAAGACCCGAGTATACATGATTGGGCATGAAGAGCGCTGGTTTGCAGTCGCTAAGACCGCAACCAAGCCAGAGAACCTGGCCAGTTTTCATGAGGATTATATACTCTTTATAGTGGATGAGGCATCCGGTGTGGCTGATCCAATAAAGGAAACTATCTTGGGTACTTTCAGGATTAGAAAATAAACTCTTGATGTGCGGAAACCCCACAAGAACCAGAGGCCACTGAAAAAGCTGCACCATTTCAGTGGTAGATTAGAATTAATGCTAAATATTAAAAAGGACCACGAAGTATTCTCTTGATTTTGGGAATACTTCGTGGTCCTTTTCACTTTTGACGAATATCTGCCCGTTTTTATTCTATGAGTTTCAAGATTATCTTTATGTTTGCAGTAAATATTGTTAACGCAACTTGCATTTCCATACCAAGTAGACCCGAAGATGTAGCAACATCGTATCTGTGACTGTGTTTTATCCCGCTGTTTTTGGCTTCAATTTCGTATCGCTCTCTGGCCCTTTCTCTGAAGTGTTCACTTTCCTGAAAAGATTGTTGTTCCTTATGAATATCTGATTTTATTGATACAGAGTATGTTTTTGACTTTGCCCCTTCCTTGTAGCAACCTTCCTTTTGACTTTTTCAGTGGCCTCGCAGTAACCCTGGCTATTTTTGTGCAACAACATCTGTTGGAGATGACTGGCCGGGATAATGGTGGCGTCAGGACCGGCAACTTTCACATGGTACGCAACACTGATATGCCTGCTGTGCTTTGTGAGCTTGGGTTTATTACCAATCCTAAGCAAGAACAGTGGTTACAGCACACAGAAAACCAGCATAAACTATCAGAAACAATAGCCCGTGGAGCATGCGACTTTTACGCCCGGGAATTTAAAAGGGGAGAGGATGACGATATGTCTAGTGACGTAGATAAGAAAAGATGGAGTTACCGGGATATAATGGCCATGGCCGCGCTGAAAATTAAAACAGGATACCCGAGCGGAACATTCAAGCCCAATCAACCGGTTACTTGGGGAAGAGTTGGCAGCTGCACTAAATAGAATGTTCGTTATGACTAATGAGGGCTTCGTAGAGAGCATTGACACCATATTGCCTAAGGTGCTGCAGATTGAAAACGACGGCCACGGCCTTGGATCTGAAGTGCTAATTCATCCGGACGGCTACATCATCATTAACTGCCACGCGGTTGCAGATAATTACGCCGATTGGCAGCAGGCGAAGCCGAAGAAAAAGAGCTGGAGTTGGAGTTTCCGTACATGGTAGGATGCGTAGCGAATGGAACGTATTTGATGGTACCAACTATGCCATGGGACCAGTTCTATACTACTATGAGCATAAAGACTTGGCGATAGTGAAGCCGCAGCTTCCGGAAAGCGATTATAAGTATCCAGCTATGGAGATTGTGAAGGTTAATCCCGGGCGGGCAGAAAAGGTACTGGTGGTTGGATCAACGTTGGGTCTTATAGGGTCCGTTGCTGAAGGTGTAGTTTCGACTGAACGCAAGGAAAAAGAATGAACACTATTGCGGACTGAAGCTGAGATTAACCCCGGGAATAGCGGTGGTGCACTGGTGAACCTCAAAGGGCAGTTAGTTGGTGTTAACGTTCAGAAATATATAGGTGTTGCGGTTGAAGGTTTGAACTTTGCTGTTAGTGCTGAGACTTTGCATGTGTTTATTAAGGAATTGACGCCGGCAAGCTACCAGACAAACTAAATACTATTATATAGCTATCCCCCAAGCACTGGCTCTTCGGAGTTGGGGCTTTTTTGTTTTATATAGCGTTTTTTGTATACTTTTAGAAGAAATATTGCAAGCATTTGGTTGTTCTGCTATAATTTTGGTTACACTAGTTCTAGAAAACTTCTTTGACATTTGCAGGAAATTACCATTTTATGTCGAAGTTAGCAAATAATTACCTGTTGAAGTAGAAGAAGTATTGGTAATCGTTGCTGCTGGTAATTATGGTCCTAATGAAGGTACTATTTTTTGCCCGGGATGTGCAGAAAATGCTATCACTGTAGGATCAGTAAACAGTTCTAATGATAAGGTGCATGAAGAAAGTAGTAGAGGACGTATAGGAGTTAATAAGCCTAATATATTAACTACAGGCGGAGTTTACTTTGATGGGTCTTACGGTTGGGGAACTTCATTTGCTACACCAATAATTTCAGGAATTGTTGCGGCTAGTTTTAACAGATTGAAGGAACCTGATAACATAAGGAAATGTTTATACCAATCTACCATTGATCTTGGAGAACCACAAAATCATCAGGGTTTAGGATTATTCTCTTTAGAAAAATATTTGGAGGTGATGGGCGTTGGTGAAATGGATAGTAGAAGTCAGGGATAAAGAAAGGATTAGTGAACTTTCTCAATTCGGAAACATTGTATATCAGTCAAAATATCTTAATGTAGTTGGTATTGAAGCACCCAAGAGCCAAATTAAGGCCCTTAAAAATCACTCAAACGTTGTCAGTGTTAAGATAAGCAGAGAAGGTAATTATCAACCAATAACAATATAGTATGAGTTAGCCCGGGTATTACCTGGGTTTTTATTTTGACCAAATTGACAAACGTTTGCAAATTTGAATATTATTAATAAAACCTCAAAAATACAGTGATACCAAGGGAAAACGGAGCCATGTAATAGATTTTAAGGCCCCTTAAATTTTGTCTGAGGGTGATTATACCTGTCCAATTAAGCAATAAACAATGTCAAGAAAGTACATGGAACTATGTCTAGAAACTAGGTAATGCATCCGGTAATGCATTAGAAAAATAAAACACAGAAAAACAAAGAAAAGCATAGGAGCTAGTTTAAATCGCAAAGCCAATAACCCCTTATAATAGGAGGACTTAGAAACGTATCGCTGGTACAAGAAATGCTAGCCGTAGAATTGGGGTGGTAGAGGTCGCAAGTTCAAATCTTGTCGCTCCGACCATAAAGACTAAAGGGTTTGCGAATTTTCGCAAGCCCTTTAATTGTGCGACGGGCAGTCGCATCTATTGCGGTGTAAACCGCAACGAGTTACCGTTA
>JADQBR010000104.1 GCA_016278515.1 Bacillota bacterium | reverse complement strand
CCCTTGGTGTGCCAAATAATTTTTCGCAGCCAGTCATATCAAGAAACTGTTCATCTAGGAGATTGGCATCGACATATAGGTTTTTCTCTTAAACCAAGTGAAGACGATATTAATTCTATGATAATAATGTCCGAGCACGAGTACATGCCAATAAATAACCCAATTTCTATAATCTACCGAAAACACCCTGAAGAATTGGTTGTTCATGTGCTAAAAGAAGAAAAATTAATATTAGTTCCATTTGTGATTTTTGATTAGAATAATATGTAACTATTTCTACAAGTAAGATACCAGCGGGGAAAAAAATCATTAAGCTCACCAGACATTGTCCTGGTGAGTTTTTCTGCGTCACTCTTCTTATTTGAATTAAAGGTAACTTCCAACTAGTACAGAATGTAAAAATATGGTGGGAGGCTGATGGAATTCTATCAAGACTTACTGGAAGGATAAGGTCTACGGGCAAAGACGTTTTAATAGTAAGGATCCATCTTACATTCGCTTATTAAAACATTTGAGTGTATTCGTAGACAAAGAGCGGCATAAGATAGCTAATCAAAAGCGAATACAAATACCACTTCATTTCTTTCTCATCGTAATAGACTTCGGCTAATCCGTGACCAACTAAAGAAACACGATAAAAAGCCTTTTCTCCTTCGCCATTCCACCATTCACCAACATCTTTCCACAAGTCAAGAATATCCTGCACCTTAAATTCGCTTCCCCTAAAGCTAAATAGAACAGGATTACCATTAGACGACTTAACCGGTACCGGCTTATTAATTAATTTCATTTAATATCTCGAATCAATAGTAGTGTTCTAGGGGTACCGGCATTACTACTGACTGTTCAACGACAGTCAGAGTGAAAGGGTTCTTTGGGGGGGTCTCTTATCCAGGTGATTGTGGTTACTGGGTATTCTAACATCCCATCACTTACTGCAAATAATTAATTAATCTAAATTTAGGCTAAAATTATTTTTTAGTGGTCAACTAACTCGGAAGCAAAAGCAATGGACTATTTCAACAGATTTACGCAAGCTTTATCGGATGAGTACTTAGAATTAGGTCTAAAAGAGGGGAATTAAGGAAAAAAACAGAAGTGTGTAAATATTAAAGTTAGACACCCTCATTAAATCCAAATAGTACAAGCGGCGAAAAGTGGTTGAATTTTAATTTAAAATTTCACATCAGTAAGTCTAGTGTTGAGTTACTAAAACGAAAGGAGATTTATATATGCGGTTTACTGTACCTTTTGCAGTACAACAAATACCCCTTAGTTATCGAATGATGTTGGTATCAATAATAAAGGATAGTCTTAGGCTGGCAGATGAAGATTATTATACGCAGCTTTACGAAGCACGAAAAAAAGAAATGAAGCCTTTTTCGACCGCGGTTTATTTAAGAAACATTAATATAGAAGAAGATAATATATTACTAGACGAGCTTTTAATGACTATAAGTTCGCCTGATCAGGAATTAATGCTGCATCTTTATAATGGGCTTTTAAAAAATAAAAGGTTTCAATACCGAGATACATATTTAGAAAGGGGAAAAATTCGTTTCGTCAAGGAGCATGAAATCCGTTCGTCTAAAGTACTTTTTCGTACACTATCTCCAATGTTAATTGAAAACAAAGAGGGAAAGCCGATTCCGCCGGATTCAACAGAATATGCTCAGGAATTAAACTATTATGCAGACTTAGTCCTAAAAAGCTACCAGGGAAAAGGGCTTGTCAAGCAACTGAAGGTTACCCCGGTAGCTATGCAAAAGCAAGTTATTCAGGAAAGCAATAAAGAATTTGAAAGTCAAAGTTCAGGAGCAGGCAATGGTAAGCAAAAACTATATTTCACTGCATATAAGGGCCTGTTAGAACTCGTAGGGGACCCTCGAGACCTACAGCTTCTTTATCAGTTAGGGTTATCCAAACGTCGGGGACAGAACTTCGGGTGTTTGGAAGTTATACGAGAGGAGGTGTGAAATGAAAATACAGCTATATATGGAAGACTGGATGGTGACAATGGGTATGGTCGGTGTGCACCGGATTTTACAAGACGATGTTGAACTGAACCCATTTGGTCTATCCTTTGAAATAGAAGTACTAAAGACGCTGCCTGAACGTTTTTTTGATTATATGGTTAAAGAATACAGTGTGGCCGAGAGAGACAAAAGGATCATGGAAGATAATCTTGAATACGCGAAAAATGAAAAATATTTCAAATCCAGGCTGCAGCAAATTCGTAAAAGGATGTCTGACCAGCTGAAAAAAGTCGAAAAATATTTTGGTGAAGAAGCTGATGAGCTTAGAAATATCGTCAATAAGGTGAAAGAGATCCAAAAGCCTGACCAGTATCAAATATTAGCAGAACAAATTCATAAGTATTACAATTTGATGAGTGCGAAAAAGATTGACGGTAAATTGACCACAAACTATTTCAAAGCAACCATCATGAGCCCATTTTTTGGGCAAGTATCCTTTCTCAATGTAGTAAATAATGCGAAGAATAAGCAGGAGCATATTGATTTGTTCTACAGAGATTATGTTGAGCCCGTACTTCTCGAAGCAAGATTTCTAGAGCTGCTGGAAAAGCAGATGGACGTTGAAAATATCCTTGATTACTTAAAGAACAATAATCATTATAAGCCTTTTAAAGGAATATTACGTGATATAAAAAAGAAGGAAACAATCGCTGAAATAAAAATATATTTGCAAGAAGAAATTCCGAAATGTACTTTAATTGATGGGTGGTTTGCTACGAGCAATTTTGAAGAGATGACCTTCTCGCCACTTGCCCTTTCAAAAAAAGATGCTCTAAATTTTAATTGGAATCTGCAAAAGAATCAACCAGTACCCCTTTCATCACTGGCAAAGCTGGTGCTATTTTTAGCCCCTGCTGGAGTGGTATTCTATAACCGCAAAGATGGCTTCGGTAGTCAGGGAGTAAATCGTCAATATTCAGGCTTTGTAATGTCAAATGACCCATTCCCCGAGATTATAAAGAAAAATGAGACTTACCGCATAAAAAAGAAAAATGAAGACCCTTTCAATATAGTTGTTCATGATCTATTACAAGATACGCGGGAACGCGCTGGGAAAGTTACGGAAACACTACTCTTCATCGAGGTTCATTCTAATTATCAAAGTAAAAAGACCCTTCTAGATTACTACCACATGCCAAATTATCTTGCCTATTACTTTAAACAATATGGAGATGAAATTGGAAAGATAAGAAGTAGAGATTATCGAGAAGCTTTTACACGTTCTGCTTTGAAGGGGATTGAGCCTAAGTCAGTTGTTTTTCACTATCTAAGGTCGGTAATTGAAAGAAATCAAGATGGTTACGGTGGTTTTATTGCTGCAAGGGAGTTAAACAGGATTCAGTTTCTCAAGAGAGGAGTGAGAAATTTGCAGAATGAAGATAAAAAAGTTTATGTTATTTTCAAACAGGGACAGGAAATCAGGAACAAGCTTATTGCTGAGCGAGAATCTCAGGCAGCTAAAGCATCTGGGGAGTATAAAGCTGGGGGAAGTAAAAAGGTAAATGCTATTGCCTATCGTCTGCTAAATGCGGCTAAGGCAGGCAATGAGAAAAGCTTTATGGACACTTTATTTCGAATTCACATGGCAGCGGAGAAAGAGGTGTCCCCAATTTTTTTAAATGCATTGCATGAAAAGGATTTAAAGTTTGAAACAGTTTCTAGCGCCTTTATTGCGGGACTGCTATCGGCAGGCTATAAAAAAGATACAGAGAAAGGAGTTGCAAACCAATGAGTAAAGCTCTGACATTGACAATCGTTTTTCAGGCTAATTCCCTTAACTACGGCGAAGGAATTGCCAATATTTCCGAATTAAAAAAGATTCACCGAGGTGACGGAAGTGTATATACGTTTGCTTCCAGACAAAGTATCCGTTATGACATTGTCCGATTGGGCAATGAATTATTTGGTTGGAATTTGGATACGGTGGACAAGACTAGTGGGGTCATTCAATTTAAAAAAGGTGTTACCATTGAGGATTCAGTGGAGATGGATCTATTCGGTTATCTAAAAACGGATAAGCAATCTAAAAAGCGAGCAGCAGCTGCCCGACTTTCTCATGCTATATCCCTTGAACCTTACCGCAGTGACTTAGAATTCTTAAATAATATGGGGTTGGCTGAACGTATTGATGAAACACCTAACATAGCCAACATTGAACACCATGAAAGTTTGTACACCTATACAGTAACTATTGATCTAACCCGGATTGGTAAGGATATCAATGATGATGTAGAAATAAGTCAAGAAAAAAAGAAAGAACGGGTACAGCAATTGCTTGACATTCTTAAAATCCTGAACCGCAATATCCGTGGCCGTCAAGAAAATTTGTCTCCCTTATTTATAATGGGTGGCGTTTATCCCATTGCTAATCCGTTTTTCCTTGGCAAGATTAAGCTGGTTACTGATACTGATGGGTGGGCAGTTGAGTTGAAACCGTTACGATCAACGATGGAGCAGACTTTTGCAGGTAAAAAAGTAGGAGACTATACATTCGCAGCCATGGTAGACGGCATGTTTACTAATGAAACTGAATTTAAAGAAACCTTTAAAAGTCAGGCTATTTCCATTGAAGGCATGTTCCAAGAATTAACGTCCCAGTTGGATAAGGCATATGAGGTGATTTAATGCAGGTTTTGCGCTTAGAAATGTTTCAGGAGACAGCATGCTATAAAAAACCGCTTGCTTTTAAAGTAGCTGAAACTTACCCAATACCGCCTTATTCAACAGTAAAAGGGATGCTGCATGCATTGGTGAATGCAAATGAATTTATACCTATGAGTTTAAGTATCCAAGGTACTTTTGACACTATAATCGTAGATTACCAAACACACTATCTGTTTAAAAAGGTGGATGTTTCAGAATTTCCGTTAACCATGGATGGCCTCGAGGGAAAACATAGCTTTTCTCACATGACAAAAATGCCTTTATACTCTCACATGCTATACAGAGTAAAGTTATTAATTCATGTTAGGGCAGAAGAACAAGTTATAGATAAGATTATAAAGGCTATTGAGGCGGGAGACACCCCTATTAGTTTAGGGCGATGGGAAGACCTGGTTCGTATAGATAGTTATCAAAAAGTTGCTATTGAAGAATTAAAAGATGAAGAGGAATTAAGAAATCCTGCATTCGTTCCGGCCTGGCAGATTCCCGAGGGGAAAAGTTTTATACCTTATCGCTTAAACTGGAAGTATGAAATAAAGAATGGGGTTCGTAATTGGCAGAAGGTTCCCGTTGGTTATCTGGCTGCTGGTGAGGATATGCAGGGCGAAAACATTTTTATTGATGAATATTCGGATTTAGTATTTTTTCATGATCAGGGTGCAGAAAATTGACTTTCTACGCTAAAACTCGACCGCAGCAGTCTCTACGACAACACACGGATTATCTTCTCAAAAACTTACATGTATTAAGGGACGTTTTGAATACGTACTGTCCATTTATGGATGAACGGCAATGGCAGCTTTTGGAATTGGCCGTTCAGTATCATGATGTGGGCAAGGCTGATACAGTATTTCAAAACAAGTTACGCAAGTACTTAAATATGCCATCCCAGGCATCACCCCACGAATCTGATATTCCACATAGCTATCTATCCGCTGTAATGATACCCTATAAAAAGTTGGGTATCGAAGGTGAAGAGAGGAAAAGGGTGGCTCATGCTATCGCTTATCACCATGAACGTGATAGACTACCTGACAAAGAGTTAAAACAAGAAATCAGGGAAGCTGTTAAGTCAGATATTATGCTAAAAATCGACGACCTTACAAATCATATGAATATTCCTTTTGCGGACAAACCTTCGACTATGGCATACGATCTTTTATCTAAGCGTTTTACATGGGGTTATACCAAAGAAGACCATGAAAAGTTTTTGAAGTACGTCATGTTAAAGGGACTATTACATCGGCTTGATCATGCAGCTTCAGCTTTGGTTAAAGTGGAACAATGTCCCAATACTCATGTCGGACAAGCAGCCGGGTTATTTCTGCAGAATAAACTTAAAGTGGAAAAGCGCAAATTACAACAATTTGCTGAACGCAACAGTGATAGACATGTTATCGCTTTAGCCCAAACTGGTATGGGAAAGACAGAAGCCGGTCTACTATGGCTTAATGAGGAAAAAGGCTTTTTTACTCTTCCATTACGTGTTAGCATTAATGCAATGTTTGAGCGAATGAAAGATACCGAAGGCATTAATCTTTCCGCTGAAGATGGAGAAGTGGGACTGCTTCATTCCAACAGTATGGATTATTTAGATTTGCAGGACGAATTATTTGATTATGAGGCTATGCAGGATCACTCTCGCCAGCTTTCCAATAAGCTGCTGATTACTACCATCGACCAAATTATGAAGTTCCCCTTTTTCTACCGGGGTTTTGAAAAAGAGTTCGCAGCGTTGGCTGGGGCTAAGATAATAATCGATGAGATGCAGTCCTATGACCCTAAGATTGCAGCGTTGATAGTACGAGCTTTAGAGTTGATCGATTGGATTGGCGGTAAGTTTATGATTATGACGGCTACCATGCCAAAGCTTTACTTGGACCGTATTACCCACTCTAAAGAAATTAACCGCTACCCAATTGCAATTGGGACCTTTGTTAATGACGACTTAAAGCGCCATCGTATCCAACTGGTGAGTAAGTCAATTGCAGATTTTACTGAGAGCATAGCCAATGCTGGAAAGACGGGTAAAGTACTTGTTATATGTAATACCGTCAAACAGGCAGTAACCGTATATGAAGCATTAGAGGAAGGCGATGTTTCGGTAAAATTGTTGCACTCTTTATTTCTTCAAAAACATCGTTTTCAATTAGAACAAGAAATAAAAGAATTTTCTAATGTGACGACAAATGGGATATGGGTGACGACACAGTTAGTTGAGGCTAGTCTTGATATTGATTTTGATGTTTTATTCACCGAAGCAGCTACCCTGGACAGCCTATTCCAGCGTTTTGGTCGTTGTTATCGACAACGTTTGTTGGATCACGGTGAACCTAATGTTTATGTGTTTACCGAAGATCTTTCTGGTGTTCCTTATGTTTATGATAGAGTACTGGTAGATAAAGGACTGGAGTTATTAGAGCCATATGACAAAAATATTTTGATAGAATCTCAAAAGATGAATTTGGTTGAGATTCTTTATGACCGAAAAAACTTAGCAGGCACTAAATTTCTAGAGACATTTGAAAAAACACTGAAAGCACTTGAATACGTTGAACCCTATGATAAGGACAAAGGAGAGGCCCAGGATGCTCTTAGGGATATTCATCAAATACGGGTTATTCCCAGAAATATATTTGATCAAATCCATGAAACACTAATCCTTAACTTTCAAAAAGAAAAAGATAAATGGATTAGAAGGAAGCTACGGAGAGAAATTGACGGATATGCTGTTAGTCTTAACTATCATCGAGCAAAAGGGCTAATTTCCCGGCACGAATTGCCCAGGGCTTTGCAGGATTTTGCAATTGTCAACCTGGAGTATGATTTTAAGGATGGAAAAGGGACCGGATTAAGATTGCATAAAAGACAAGATAAGGAGTTAGCTAACTACATGTCTTAAGGGGTTGCCTGTAGGAGGAGTTATATGAATGCACAGGTTTTAAGTGGAATCTACATGCATTACTATTCTGTTTGCCAGCGGAAGATGTGGTTATATGACAGGGGAATAACTATGGAACAGGAATCAGATCGGGTGTTAGAGGGAAAAATATTGCACGAGAATGCTTATAACTGGTTGAGTCAAAAAGAAATTATGATTGACAATGCTTTTAAGTTAGATGCCATTGATGGAGACTATGTTCGTGAGGTCAAAATTTCGAGTAAATTGACAAAAGCAGATTACATGCAGATGCTTTTCTATCTTTACCAATTGGATTTACGAGGGATTAAAAAGAAAGGGTTGATTAGTTATACAAAAGAACGTAAGACTGAGGAAGTAGTACTTAATGAAGTGGCAAAGAAAAAAATTAAAACGGCGATAGCCAAAGCGTATAAAGTCTTAGATAAACCTACTCCCTCGCCGATATCGAATATGCCTTACTGTAAAAAATGCGCCTACTATGCATTTTGCTACGCCTCGGAGGAGGAAGAAGAATGAAGCGGGATCATTATACTATCAGTGATGGGCGATTGAAACGAAAAGATAATACCTTGTATTTTATCAAAGGTGAAGATGGTACGAAGCAATCTTTGCCTATTGAACACATCCGTAACATTCATGTGTTTGGAGAAGTTGATTTTAATACTAAGCTGCTAAACTTTATTAGCCAATTTGATATATGCTTACATATCTATAATTATTATGGCTACTATTCGGGAACGTATTATCCCAAAAAGAAGAATGTATCGGGTTTTACTGTTGTTCACCAATCTGCACATTATATGGAACATAGTAAAAGGATTTATTTAGCAGGTTGTTTTTTACTATCCGCTACACACCATATACTTCGGAACCTGCGCCGATATAAAGAAAAAACAGCTTCGGCTGTTGCAAATATCGAATTGGAAATGGAAAAACTTCAGTATGCTAAAAGTATAAAAGAGTTGATGGGTATTGAGGGCTATATTCGGCATCTTTACTACCAGGCGTTTAATGATATCTTGAAGGAGGAATTTGTCTTTATCAACCGCAATAAACAACCACCGCGTGATCCTTTGAATGCCATGATATCATTTGGAAATCAACTGACTTACAATACAGTTTTGTCGGAAATATATCGTACACCGCTTGACCCATCAATAAGTTTTTTGCATGAGCCTTCTACAAAACGATTTTCGTTATCCTTAGACTTAGCAGAAATATTCAAACCACTTCTGGTTGACCCGATTATTTTTTCTCTGGTAAACCGCAAAATGATTAAGAAAGACCATTTCGATTATTTAGAAAATGAAATCTGTTTTCTTAATGAAGCGGGTAAGAAGAAATTTATAGTGGCCTGGGAAGACCGTTTGCGGAAAACGGTTAGACATCGTAGACTGAAACGAAACACCTCATATCGTTATATGATTCGTCTGGAATGCTACAAATTAATAAAACATTTAATTAATGACGAAACTTATAAGCCATTGAAAGCATGGTGGTGATATGTTTGTTATTATTACTTACGATGTCAATGAAAAGCGGGTTGGGAAGGTATGCAAAAAACTACGCAAGTACCTGACTTGGACACAGAATTCAGTGTTCGAGGGAGAGATAACAAAGGGCACGTTGAATAAATGTCTAGCGGAACTTAATAAAGTAATTAAAACTGAGGAAGATTCTATTTACTTATATCATATTAATAACCCGCGCCATATAAAGAAGATAGTTTTTGGCCAGGAAAAAAGTGATGATGATATGTTTTTATAGCGATATTGCAGTGAACCTGTATTTGGACGAAATTAGCCTAGCCAAACTAACACAAAGGAATACGAAATAATTATTCATTATGAGAAAATATTACTTAGCTTTCACTGCAAAATCATGAATTATTATATTAATAGAGTTGACGCTAACCTCTTTATGGCAAGGGTTAGATGGCTATCATAGTATAGGGTTATATCTGAACTTAGAGGGATGTAAAGTAGTTTTGGGTAGTTTCTTTTTGAGCAAATCCATTAAGTTATATCTGAACTTAGAGGGATGTAAAGGGAGAAGTTTTTCGTAGGTGTCGTCGATGAACTTATTGTTATATCTGAACTTAGAGGGATGTAAAGTCCTATAGGGTGCTTTCTTTATGCGACTCTCACGCCGTTATATCTGAACTTAGAGGGATGTAAAGACAGATATATTGTCTTTGTCCTTTCGCTTGTCTTTGCGTTATATCTGAACTTAGAGGGATGTAAAGACAGATATATTGTCTTTGTCCTTTCGCTTGTCTTTGCGTTATATCTGAACTTAGAGGGATGTAAAGTAGATAGCCTTTTAACAGGTGTAGTTTGGGCATCATCCGTTATATCTGAACTTAGAGGGATGTAAAGGCGTTACTCTCGTATGCGCCGGGGTTTTGCTTGCCTGTTATATCTGAACTTAGAGGGATGTAAAGTATCTATCTCTATAACTTTCAAATACTCTTTATCTCCGTTATATCTGAACTTAGAGGGATGTAAAGGTCTTTAGTGGCTTCGGGTTATCTTGTATTCTCAGAGTTATATCTGAACTTAGAGGGATGTAAAGCATCATATCGTATGTGCCCCTTACCGATGATTTTGTCGTTATATCTGAACTTAGAGGGATGTAAAGGGGGCAGCCTTGCGGCCAGTGCGGTACTTAGCTTGCGTTATATCTGAACTTCAGAACTCTGGACATGACCCACGAAAAAAATAATTATTGGTGATTACTCCTTGG
>JADQBR010000026.1 GCA_016278515.1 Bacillota bacterium | reverse complement strand
ATCTAACAACCATCCTTAAAAAGTATGCACACCCCTGCACCGATTTGCACCCCCCATGGGTATTTGGATTAGAGAATGTTAATAGCAGCTAGATGTTCTTTAAAACTCTACGATCCGGAAGAAGAAATAAGATTAACCAACGAAGGCCACATTAACTAATACAAACCCTCCGGAAAAATCTGGTTCAAAGAAAAATCGAATCTGTTGGTAAGTGAGCAATAATGTTGTAAGCTTCATCTGCTGACACACCAAAGTTTTTCATGAGGGCGCTGGCTGCCCTTGCAGATTCTTGCATCTCAAAACCAAAGGTATCACTTAAAGCAAAACCGGACTCGGTGGCTTTTTCCAGTTCCTCGCCCATCAGTCCGGTTTGTTTTTTAACTTCAGAAATACCATTTGCTACGTCATCAAGACTTTCACCAAAGTTATGCTTGTACACATTCTGTGCAGTCTCACCTAAAGCTTCAAGCTCTTGGCCTGTTGCTCCAGTGGATGCAGAAATCTGGTTAACGGCCATGTTGTATTCGTCGCCCTGTTTCACAAGACTTGCCCCTGTTGCCACCGTAGCCGTTCCTATTGCTGCTACTGTTGCACCCATGGCCACCCCGACACCTTTTAGAACACTACCTAGCTTTTTGAAACGACTGGAGGCATCCTCGGTTTCTTTAGCAGCCTGATTAATTTTATCCGCAAACTCAACTGCTTCATCTTCTGCTTCGTTAAATCCTTGGCTTACTTCATCAAGGGTCTGATTATTTTTCTCCAGTTCCTTTTCCATCTTAACTAGGTCTGCTTTAGCATTATTTAACTTAATCGCCCAGTTTTGTGTGCGGCGGTCTGTTTCACCAAAGGTGTCTGCAGCATTTTTAAGGGCCTTTTCCAGAGTGCCGATTTTATTCTTTTGTGCATCTATCTCTTTATTCAGTACTTCATTTTTTGCAGTTATTGCTTCGATGGATTTATCCTGCTTATCAAACTGGGAGGTAACTAGTTTCATTTCACTGCCTAAGACTTTAAAGTTGCGGTTGATGTCTCTTAAGGCGTTTTTGAATTCCTTCTCGCCTTCGACTCCGATTTTGAGGCCGGAATTATCTGCCATTGTATCACACCTCCCATGGGCATCAAAAAAGACACCCTGCTTTAAGAGTGCCACGCTTACTTTAGGTATTTAATTCAAGGTATAAGGAAAGACACCCCTAAAGAGTGTCATGTAAGTAAAGCCATGTTTTTTTATTATTTAAATTCAATGTGCACCTCTTTCCCAAGGCTTTTGGCGATCTTGATTAGAAAATCTAAGGATGGATTATATGAGCCGCTTTCAAATCTTGAAATATTTGATTTCTGCGTTCCCATTCGCAAGGCCAATTCTTCCTGAGTGATGTTTAGTTCATTTCTAGCTTCGATAATCTGCGATATAACTTCGTAGCGAGGTCTCAACTTCTCATATTCAGCTTTAAATTCTTCATCCTTCATTAGCTGTTCTTTAACCACGTCAAATTTTACACCTGTTTTACTCATTCACTACACCTTCTTTCATAGTCAGCTTTGTATTTTCTCGCTCTTTCCAAATGTCGTTCCGGCGTTTTGTTACTTTTCTTTAAGAATCCATGCAGCAGTACAAAATGTATTTTCTTGAAAGCAAAAATAGAATATACGTGATATATCTGATGAGAACTTTACACGGAGTTCATAAATACCTTTATTCTTATTCCCTTTTATTGGTTTTGCATAAGGTTCTCTAAGAGCAGGACCGTGTTTTTTTAAAAGCTCAATCTCACTATATGCTTTCGCCCTCATCTTAGGTTGCAAGGATAGTAAAAAAACCAACACCGGAACGTCCCCATTTTCTTTTTCGTAATATTCTACATCATAGACCACTCATACGCCTCCTACTTTAGTATATGCATTTTTGTTGTTTCTATGTTATCATATACGATAACTTTTTCAATGTTTTTTATACTCCAGCCGGAATCACATCAAAAATCACCCGATAAAGCCAAAAGTAGCGGTACTTGCCGTTAGACTTTTTGGCCCTAAAGCCGATGGCTACAGGATTACCTCCATCTTCACTTCGCGATACCACTACATTGTTGCTGTCTATTTTACAGCCTGGTTAAGTCCTGAGCTACCAAGGCGCCAATATCATCTATCCCAAGAGTAAGAGCCCCACTCTTAAATTCTTTAACCACCTCAGATGCTCCGTCATCAGCATAAAGAATTGCTTCTATCAACTCAACACTGAGTTCTGTTGTGATAGCTTTTGCCAACACCTTAGGCGTGCCGTAAGTTTCTATGCCATTTTCATCTTCTGTGATGTTGGCATAGTATAAACTATCAAGTCCTATGGTTGCCACAAAAAATCGCTCCTTTCATTCGCTACAGTTAATAGTTAACAGTGAATAATGAACAATAAAACATCTTGAATATTTCAAACTGTTACCTATTCACTGTTACTTGTTCACTGATTTCTTAAGTATTCCTTTGCCACATCGATGGCGAAGTGGTGAAAACCGGTATCTTCCTCAAAGCCTAGATACCTGCGGTCAGATATAGTAAAGTCAGCTCCTAGCAGAAGATTTACGATTTCATTTTTTCTTGCCATATAGTTATACTTGGTAAAAAGCGAAACTCGGGCTTCCTGTGTCTCTGCCTGAGGCAGATTGTCAGCGTAAAGGTCAAAAAGGTCATTCATTGGAGTAATGACTAAATATTCTTCCGGCGCTTTTCCACTGAAAATACCAGTCTCGATGGGTATACCTAATGTTATATCAACGGCTTCACTATCTGACTGGTAAAGAGCTTTAGAAAGCGGATCCCCTGAAAAAGTTAACTTACCATCACCCGTGATATCTAGTTTACCAGCAATGACGGTTTTCTCACCGCCCTGTTCAGTGTAGTTTTTTGTGTTATATCCCATTGGTATTGCCTCCTTTAAAATAGATAGGCAGCCCGTTAAGACTGCCCACCGTTAATTATCTTTAAGCCTTTTGCTGAAGAGCCTTTACTGCTTCAGAAAGAATCAGCTTAGCATCAAGACGCTGCCAGGCTAAAAAGCCCACTTGACCATTTGCAGCATAAAGTTCATTCAGACGCTTAAAGGTTCTACCCTGGCGGTCAGCTATCCAATAATAACTAAAGTCCCCAAAACTGATTTGCTGGTATTGCAATCCATCTTCCAAAACGGCCACCTTATTACTGTTGTTACTTCCTCCATAAGCCGACTGCCAGGCATCTCTTACCTTGGTGGTATCTTTAATGGTTCCCTGGGTGGATAGAATACCACTGGGAGTAGCGTTATTGGCAAAGAACCTGCTGCAATATTAAGACCGATAGCGTTTTTGGCAAGAGCCACTGGTGAATAACCCATAACTCCATCAAAGCCTAGACCTGGAATATGAAGTACCTCATCGGGGCTAAGATAGTAAGTCAGGCCTTCTTTTCGATAGGTATAATAAAGCTCCCCCTTCTTGTCCCTGTCCACCGTCATCTTATCTGGCAAGAGTGGATAAAGCCCCAGCACATCTCCCCGACCATTTCTGATAATTTGACAGTAGGCATTGCCCCAAAGCAGAAGATGGGCCAACATTGTTTCCCGGATGGTAAAGGATGTCATCTCCGGATTGGGTTCATCATGTAAAAGCTTATATAGCGGGTGGTCATAGACCTTTTCTTTTCCCTCCCCCGTGTATTTATAGGTATGAAGGGGTAAAGACGCCACCGTCTCTGCGATAATTCTCACACAGGCAAATACCGCTGTTGTCTGCATCGAGCTTCGTTCGTTAACGACTTTCCCCGATACGCTCTGGCCCATATAAAAGTTTGGTGCAGAACTGACACTGTCTTTTGGTTTGTCGCGGGCTTTAAAGAGTCTCTTTAGAAAATCTATCATAAGGCGTTAACCACTCCTTTCGCCTTTTTGAGCATTAAAAAAAGCACCTCGTCAAAAGCTGCTATTAAAACCTTATCCTAATATAATCATATCGCGCTCATCATAAATGGAACTGCCTTCATCCGGTGGATTAACCATTGCTCTGGCAAGCCCCATAATCAGAGCCGCCATCCAACGAAGTACCGGGTGTCCGCCATGGGCAATTTGTCTGCTTAAGGTAAGCCGCATTAGTTCTTTGGTGGGCGGCGACATATCTTTAAAGCCCTGACCAAAAGGTACCACATTAAAACCCATCTCCTCGAGGTTCTGACTCATTTGGGTAGCCCCCCAGCGGTCATAGACGATTTCTCTTATGTTGTACTGCTCTCCAAGTCGCTCAATGAATTTCTCAATAAAGCCGTAATGGACTACATTTCCTTCGGTAAGATTAAGTAGCCCCTGCTGGTTCCAGATGTCATAAGGTACGGCATCTTTTTTCACTCTTAGCGGCAGAGTTTCTTCCGGCAGCCAAAAGAAAGGAAGCACCTGATACTTATCCTCTTCATCCTCCGGAGGAAAGACTAAAACAAAGGCGGTAATGTCGCTGGTAGAAGATAAGTCTAAGCCGCCGTAGCATACTCTTCCTTTTAATTCTTCCGGGTCCACAATAAAGTTACAAAAATCCCATTTGTCCATAGGCATCCATTTGATTTCTTGCTTTAACCACATGTTAAGTCTAAGCTGCTTAAAAAGAGCAAGGTCTGCCGGATCATCTTTTACTTGGTTGTAGTGCTCCCTTACCCGTTCTATCTGAATGGTATGGCCAAGACTGGGATTGGCCTTATACCAGTTGTTTTCATCTTCAATATCTGCACTATCCTCTAAACCATAGATGATTGAAAGAAATGTGGGATCTACCCTTCTGCCTTTCAGGATGTCTTTTGCCTTACAGTGCATTTCCCAGCCGTAGCCTGAAAGTTGGTTCCCTGCAGTTGTCAGGTATAAAAAAAGCGGCTGGGTTCTGGCATCGCCGGAGCCGGTGGTTAACATCTTTGCTAAATCCGGATTAGGATAAGTCCAAATCTCGTCTAAGATAACACAAGAAGCGTTAAGCCCTGATTTGGATTTTACATCAGAACTTAAAACTTGATAAAAGCTTCCTGTCTGGGGATAAACAATTCTTTTAGTGGAACGAACTGTATTTGTCACCTTGGTAAGCGTCTTATTACCTTCCACAAAATTCATGCTGGTGTTAAAAATGATGCTAGCCTGCTGACGATCACAGGCTGCCACATATACTTCTGCATTCGGTTCGCCATCAGCACAAAGCATGTACAAGGCAATGGCAGCGCCGAGCTCACTTTTCCCATTTTTCTTTCCTATCTCCACGTAGGCTGTGCGGTACTTTCTGGTACCGTCTTCCCTGAGCGTACCAAAGAGTCTTTTTATTAAATCAACTTCCCAGGGCAGCAGGATGAAGGGTTTTCCTGCCCATTTACCTTTTGTCAGTTTAAGCTGCTGGATAAATTTAATGGCGTGATTGGCATGGGCTTCACTATACGGCATCTCTCCTCTCCTCCTTCCTGCATCATTTAGCCTGCATGACATCGTCTGCCTTGGGAACATCGGCCAAGCAGTGCTTCCATCTCATCGCCTTCAATGGTGCCACCGGCATTAGTGATATTAAGCCTGCTTCTGGCTGATGGGGTTAGTCCCAGTTCCGAGCAGAAGTTTCGCATTTGTTTTAGGTTCTGCTGGGCGATTGATACCTGAGGTATTTGTTGGGTATATCCGGAGCTGGTTTTTAAAATGGAACCATGCTTTGAAATAAACTCTTCAGCTTCCTTCCACCTGGCATAGGCCTGACAGTATCCGGCAAAAGCTGCCATATCCACTTGGGTTAATAGCCCCATGGCTACTGCGGCTGTGGCATAAGAAATATTATAGTTACGGCATTCCTGTTTGCTTATAATTGACTTATGTCCTGCGCGTTTAAGATTCAATCCGAAGCCACCTATGCCAGAATAAAAGTCTATATAAATTTCACACTCGATAATCTTTAGTTCTTCAGTCCTGTCCACTTTTTCCACCTCCGTTTTTGGGCATAGAAAAAGCCCGAAAACATAGGTCTTCGAGCCTTAAAACCATCTGAAAACACCTGTAAAAATGGCTGTTTTCATGATGATATTTATTTGGTTATTGCAAACTTACCTGCTTAAGCAACCCCAGTGTTTATGGAATTTTTCACTCCCTTTTCGGAATTTCTATTTTTCGCCGGAGTCCTTTAATAACCCCCCTTGCGATTTTCGCGAATTATCACACAAGACCCTGGCGCGTTGCGGGTTTGAAGGGTTTTGTAAGATGTGAACCCCCTAGGGGTGCCTGGGGGCATTCCCAAACCCACCATCCTCCAATGCCGTCTTTATGCTATGACACTTTTTACAGAGACCCTGCCAGTTGCTCCTGTCCCAAAAGAGTTTCATGTCGCCATTGTGGGGAATGATATAATCCACTTCCGTTGCCGGGGTTAGCCTGCCTTCCTTCCGGCAATTGGCGCAGAGAGGGTTATCTTTTAAGTAAACCTTGCTGGCCTTTCGCCACCGGTAGGTATAAATTTTTGAATTGGTTTTATTCTGCTCCCTTGCCACCTGCCTTTTATGTTTATCGCAATACCTGTCATGGCAAAGCTCGTAACAGTCGGGATAGCTGCAGATAGTTTTTGGTTTCCAAGGTACTTTACCCACCCTTAATGTTTTTTGACGTAAAAAAAAGATCCATTAATTGTTAGCTGGATCTCATTAATTATCTAGTGATAGTAAAAGATGGTCTTAGATCACTATAAAATTGATATTTAAGCAATTCTTCATGAAGTAATCTCCCCACCAGTATACAAGGAGCTATTCCGATATCATGGGCATAATGGATTATTTGCTTTTTGTCAGTATAATCATATTCTTCTTTAAACCTTTCATACTGCTCGTTGGGGATCAAGTAATCACAAGCTATTTTATCAGCATCATCTTCCTGACTATCATTTTCATAACTAACATGAGATACTTTTTGGGAGTGGTTGATTATGTGGGCTAGCTCATGGAAAAATGTAAACCAAAAAATATCTGCCCTTTTTCCTCTAACACTTAATGCTAATATAGCTTTATTTTTTCTCCAAATAGTAGCCCCGCATATATATGATTTGGGAAGAGATTCAACAATTACTAGTGCAACACCACATTCTGCACATAGTTGTTTAATTTCCGGATAAAAGTTTTCAGGTTCGTTCATTGTTAACTCTCTAAACTTTGGAATAAGACTTTTAAGTTTCCTCTGACTGAATTTCCCTACCTCTACCGAAATACCTTCCACTTCAGCTTTTCTTAACCAAGCTAATACAGCTATATCCGAAATATCTTTAATAGGTTTTTGTTTTCTGAACATGGCGTTAACTGATGCTTCAATTGTCTTTAGACTAACCACACCAAAAAATTCTCTTAGGTTTTTAACACGCCTAAACCGATCTTGTGTTTTTTCAATCCAACCAAAATCACTCATCTGTTTATACGGTATTTTCTTAAGCATTTCCAAATCATTTCTGAACTCTTCATCTTTTTTTAGTCTGGATTTATGCAATTGATAATTTGTCTCTAAGTTCATCCAAAATTGCGCTGCCGGTCCTAATACTGTTTCGAGTTTTAAAGCCGTTTCGTAGGTGATAGGATCATTACCATTGACAATATTACTCAAGTGTTTGGGAGTCATCTCAAGTCTCGTTGCTAGTTCCTTTTGAGTCATCCCCAAGAATCTCATATTTTCTTTTATGGTTTCACCCGGCGGAATTGCAACCGTGGGAAGAAAATTATTATTTTCTTTTTTGTTTGCCATGGTAATTTGTCACCTCCTCAATCCTAACAATGTGAATGCTTTTCAGTTCGGTTATTTCTACATCGCCCTCGATAATAGGAGTAAAGACTAATCTGAACGGATGAACTAAATCTACAGCGTATTCATTCTTTCTGGTCCCTTCCAGCTTGTGCAGTCTTGCTGCTGGTATATTTTTAATATCAAGCAAACTGTTTGCCGCAACCAACTCTCCGACTCTTTGAGTTAATAAAGTTCCTATTCTTGATCCATAATATTTTTGGGCATGTTTCGAGTCTTCACATTGTTTTTTAATTTTTTTACTTGTAAATCTAACTTCCATTATATATTACCATTCCCCATGTGTCAATTTTTATTAACCTATTAGGTTAATTTTTCCTCAATCCTCTCCTGTCAACTCACATAACTTCAGGTTCGACACAATCATATATTAAGTTGGTTATTTTTTCTACTTACGCTTCTTTCATAATCACTAATAACCATAATTATACCTAAAATTAAATCGTATTTATTAGGCATAGAAAAAGCCCTCAAAGATTTTACCTCCAAGGGCTGCTCTTATCAAGAATACTGCTTAAAGCTCTGCACAGACTGCTTAGGAAAATTGACAAAGGATATGATGCAATTGGTCAACACGGTTATAAATACTATACTATTACGCAAAATGACATCGAGGAGGATAATGGTAATAAGTATCTGATGAATATTTGTTCTATGCGTGCAATTATTCTTCAGTCCATTTTCTTTGACGCTGCGGAGGAAATTGCTGATTATGTGACGAACGTCAAGCTTAAGGCAGAAAGAACAATGTGGTAAAGAAAAAAATAAGGTTTATTCTACTAGAACATATGTTCTTTAAATGAGACAAAGAAATACCCGTCAGACCAATTACGGCCAGCGGGTATTTTCTCTTTATTGTATTAACGTACTAAAGTGCGTAGGCAAAAAAATACTCGCCAAACTGAAATTCAACTTCCACAGACATTCCGTATGGTATCAATTCTCATTCTCATTTATCTTATCCCACTCTGTTTTCTTATACTTTAAAGATTTTAGCTTCCTGTTAATAAACTCCGCATCGTATTCTCTATACCTTTGCTCTTTAGCCCAGGCCCTGATTTCTTCATATTCAGGGTGCTCCGGATCATAATAAATCTTTAAAAACTCATAGTACCCAGGCAGGCCGCCAACATCTTCCGGCGGAGCAGTTTCTGCACCATCAATCAGTGTCGGGTAGCCATAATGATACTCCTCAACGATTTCCTCTAAAGTAACCAGAATTCGCCAGTCATCACCATAATCATAGGTATATTTAATCTCACAATATTTTTCTATGTACTTATCAATCTTTATCCCAGTAGGTTTGCGGATAATAGTATTAAGGTTTTCCAAGCGAGCCTCATTAAACCTAGCAAACTCCGGAGGCACATCTTTCATTCTTTCCTCTATCTCTTTGCGGTTCTTTTTAAAATGCTGGTGTTCCTGATATGCTTCCTCATCATTGGTCACCCGGATGTTATCTGCTGATAAGTCAAACTCAAAAAGGTGATAAACCTCATCAGGATAGCCGCTGTTGAAGTTGAACACATTTTGGATTACATCATGCAGCCTGTTAAAAGTGGCTCCGGCAGGCATAATCACTCTTCGCCAAATTAATGGTTCTGAGTCTTGCAGTTCAATTTTTATTTTGTATGCTTTCATTTACAAACCCTACTCTCTATCTCCCATGTTTATGCAGCCTGTCCATAATCTTTTCACCTTTATGCATCTTTCACCGTTACTCCCAGAGTTTTTTCCATTTCGTTTAAGGCAAATGCATGCGCTTCTTCGTCAAATGAAGCAACGCAATCTTTTCGCACCGTTACATCATAATTTAACATCCGAGCATCGGCAGCCGTGTAGAGAATGCAAATCTGGGTACAAACACCGGCCAGTTCAAGTTCTCTAACACCTAATTCCCGCAAAGTTAAATCCAAATCGGTGCCAAAAAACGCACTGTAGCGCCGCTTATGAATCACAAAGTCTCCCTCCTGAGGAGTTAGTTCACCGACAATCTCTCCGCCCCGCTCTCCAGCCAGGCAGTGAGGCGGAAACATCTCAAATTCGGAATCTTGGGGCAAATGTCTATCTACAATATAAATTACCGGATTTCCATCCGTACGCCATTCTTTTACCCTTGAAGATACATTTTGAATAATCTCTTGAGACTCCCCAATGCTAAGAGCACCATCGGTTTCTAAAAAATCATTCAGCATGTCAATGATAAGAAGCGCTTTTGCCATAACGTCTCCCTCCATTTTATCAACAATATTAAATTACCTCGTCACCTTCTCTTCTATATAATACCATCGTCTCTACGTATAAAATCATAATGCTCTAAAATCTTTTCCCTGAAAGCTTCATCACTTAAAGAATCAAATAAGTAAGCTCCATCTTCCACCAGACAATCAAAGATGTACTCAGCCGTCAACTTATCTTCTTTGACCATTTCATGGTATCTATTTTCCACTTCATAGGGAAAATCCAAACTATATTCAAGAGCATCTATTTTGCCATCTAAAAAATCCTTTGTCATTGAGATTAGAAACTCAATATTCGATTGCTGCTTCATTGTAATGCTCACCTTTTGCCTTTTTCTTCACTCATCCATCTCCCTGTGCCCAGTCTCTTTCTCATCCACCCAGTCTTCCTTTTCATATACCATGCCGTTTCTGCCCGGAACTTTCCGTGTCGGCCCTGACTTATA
>JADQBR010000015.1 GCA_016278515.1 Bacillota bacterium | reverse complement strand
GAATTTCTGCTATCCCTTATCAGTTATCAATCTTAAGCTTCATGCGTCAGTTCTGCTATTGATGGAGATGAAGTTAAGCTTACCCCTGTGCAGTATAAGATACTCAAGCTATTGACTGCTAATGCCGGAAGAGTATTTTCTATAGATGAAATATATGAAAAGGTATGGAAGGAAACTGCCTTTAATCCGGAAAACACTGTGGCAGTTCATATTAGAAAAATAAGAGAAAGAATAGAAATAAATCCTAAAGAGCCAAAATACTTGAAGGTGGTGTGGGGAATTGGATATAAAGTGGAAAAAATATAGCCATTCATTGAGTGCAAAAATAATTACTTTTCTGATTACAATAGTGAGTTTTACAGTTGCCATAACATTATTCTTAGATATAGTAGGATTGCGTCATGATGATTTTGAGATTGTTTTTGAAGAAAGTTATTATCTTGGTAGAGACTATATTCAGGATAGCAGCCAAATTATCGGCAATCTCACAACCCTGATAAATTTTAAGAGTGAAGAAAACATTTTAAACGGAGGAACCATTACTGAAGCAGAGGTTAAAAGAAAAGAAGATAATCTATTCTCAGAGTTTAAACATTCCAAAAGGTATAATCCTAACTTATTCTATGAAGAAAATTACAAGCTTTTTCAAGAAGTCAATGCTGACAAAATCACCCAAATAAAGGATGAGTTAATACAAACTGATTTAAGGGATTATAATAATGTTTTAAGAGAATTAGGAAAATATCAAGGTCTTTTTTATTACGTAAGTGATGGTGATAATACATTTACTAATGGCATTACTAATAAAGATTACGTTAAAAAATATTCCTCGTATATGATATTTGATAAATCGGAACAGACAGTATATCCCAAAGAAATTGCCAAGAATAATCATTATTATTGGATTGTACCAGATACCAGCAGTTTGGAACAAACAAATGATACCGCCCTGTACATTGCCTTTACTGATCAGTTTCTAGAGCCCAGAATTAAAGACTGGCAAAGAGATAAAGAATTTATTACCAATAGTTTATATAGAATATTAGGTCTCTTATTAGTACTAGCAATATCTTTTATATACTTATTAGTAATTATCGGTAGGAAACCAGAGGATGGGGATGTTCATCTAAACTTTATTGACAAACTGTATAACGATTTAAACTTAGTAATTTGTCTCTCGCTTATCGGGTCATGGTTTGGGTTTATGAACTTTCTTTTGTTTGAAAACAGAGTTTTTGAAGCGGTGTTTCCAATCACCTTAATTATCGGCACATTAGGCTTAATACTAGTTTTATCATTAGTGAAACACATAAAAAATCGAACATTTATCCAGCATACATTAATTTATACTGTGTTTGAGAAACTGTTTAGATTTATCAAGGAAGTTTATGATAACGGAAGTGTGGCAGTAAAGATTATATTAATAGTAATAGGGTATCCACTTATCGTGGCCTTAACATTCTTTATGTTCCCGGTAACAATAGGACTAGGTGTATGGCTAGCCCTTAAGAAGGTAAAGGAATTTAATGCTATAAAAGAAGGTGTAGAGAAGGTAAAAGATGGCGAGATCAATCATAAAATAGAGTTATCTAGCAGCGGAGAGTTCGCTGGGCTTGCCTCTAATATTAATAGTATCACTGACGGTTTAAATAAAGCCGTTGACAATGAACTAAAAAGCGGGCGGTTAAAAACTGAATTAATTGCTAATGTATCCCATGATATAAGGACCCCCTTAACCGCTATAATCACTTATGTTGATTTACTGAAAAAAGAAAAGGACCAGCCAAAGTCAGAGGAATATATTGAGATAATTGATCAGAAGTCCCAGCGGTTAAAAATGCTGACTGATGACTTGTTTGAAGCCTCTAAAGCCTCTAGTGGGAACATTCCGGTAAACAGTGAACAGATTGATATTGTATCGCTAATAACTCAGGGGTTAGGAGAGCTTGATGATAGGATAAAAGAGCATGGATTAGAATTTAAGGTTAACTGTCCCAAAGGTAAAGTCTACATTGAAGCTGACGGCAAATTGTTATGGCGAGCGATAGAGAATTTGTTGTCTAATATATTCAAATATGCTTTAGAAGGATCTAGGGTATATATCGACTTAGAGGATCTGGGAACTGAGACAAGGTTAACAATCAAAAATATCTCCGCCCACGAACTAAACATTTCGGCTAATGAGTTGATGGAGCGTTTTAAAAGGGGCGATGAAGCTAGAAGCAGCCAAGGTAGTGGACTAGGATTATCCATTGCTAAAAGTCTAATAGAAATTCAACAGGGAAGCTTCAATATTGAAATAGATGGAGATTTATTTAAAGCTATAATAAGAATGCCTAAGTAAAAAGATAGTAATAATTAGCACCAATACCAAATAACAAAAGCTCCAGCCTGAGGTTGGAGCTTTTGTGTAGGGTTTAAAGGTGCTTTTTTACTCGTCATTAAGTAACTCATCATATTCTGCGTAATCACTTATGCTGATTTCGTTTACTCCTGCTTCCAGCTACGTTATATTGTGGTTTTAAATTAGGGTTTTAATTACCTGCGATAAACTGTAGAATTAACTTTAAGGTATTTTTTAATCAAACAATAGACTTCTTAGTGGGGTATTTCATGAGCAGTAAGATAAAAAATCAAATGCAAACCAAACTATACAGCCGAAACTTTACACGTTACGGAATGGATTTAAACCCTTTTGTTACCTTGATGTCGGGAATGTTCATCCTCCTTTTTGCGGGTTATGCCGTAATTAATCCCCATGGGGCCAATGTCCTTTTTGCCAGCATCAAAGATAGCGTAACCCAAAAGGGCGACTGGGTCTTTATCCTTTCCAGCAACTTTTTTATTGGCTTATGCCTTTATCTCATGTTTTCTCGTTACGGCCGGCTACGCCTGGGTGGACCCGGTGCTAAGCCTGAGTTTTCCAATTTTGCATGGTATTCCATGCTGTTGTCTGCCGGTATGGGTATCGGCCTCATGTTCTGGGCGGTGGGGGAGCCTTTGTATCATTTCGCCCAAACACCTCCCATCTATCAGGACGCTGCCCGCGTAAACACAGCTATGGCCACCACTTTCTTTCACTGGGGGTTGCACCCCTGGGGAATATATACATTGATGGCACTGACACTGGCTTTCTTTACCTATAATAAGAACCTGCCTCTTTCCCTGCGATCTGTGTTTTATCCCTTGCTTAAGGATAAAATCTTTGGCTGGCCTGGGGATGTTATTGACGCTTTTGCCGTGGTTTCCTGCATCTTTGGACTAGCCACCTCTCTGGGCTTGGGGGCGCAACAGATTAACAGCGGTTTAGACTACCTGCTGGGTACCGGTGTAAGCATAAGTATTCAAGTATTGTTGATTGCAGGCATCACTTTTATAGCCACTATTTCTGTCTCCACTGGAATTGGCAGGGGTGTACGCATTCTTTCGGAGCTGAACTTGAGAGTAGCTTTCGTTTTCATGTTCCTTATTTTGCTGCTAGGTCCTACGTGGTTTATTTTAAAGACTTTTTCCACAGGTCTGGGATTGTACTTGACTGACTTTGTTAAGGCCGCTTTTTACATCGCCCCCCCAGGCAGCTCGTGGCAGGGGACATGGTCTGTGTTTTACCTGGCATGGTGGATATCTTGGTCTCCGTTTGTGGGCATATTTATTGCCCGCGTATCTAAAGGGAGAACCTTTCGGGAGTTTATCGCCGTTGTCATGGTTGTTCCTTCCCTGCTATCCTTTATGTGGCTTTCCGTTTTTGGCAGCACCGCCATCAGTTTGGACCAGGCTTCAGGGGGGAGGCTGTTTCAAATGGTGCAGGACAACCTGCCCGTAGCCCTATTTGAAATGCTGGGCCAACTTAATATCCCACTGGCTCAACCTGCAGTCCAGTTTATCTTGACGTTATTGGCAACGGTTCTGATAGTTTCTTTTTTCGTTACCTCCAGTGACTCCGGTTCTCTGGTTGTGGACAGCCTTACTTCCGGTGGCAGGCTGAATTCACCTAAACCACAGCGGGTTTTTTGGGCATGTATGGAAGGCCTGGTCGCTGCAGTTTTGCTCATGGTAGGTGGTGAAGCCGCACTGGAAACCCTTAAAACCGCCGTAATTAGTACCGGCCTTCCCCTAGCGCTGCTAATGGTGCTCATGGGAATTCTGCTTCTTAAAAGCCTGCGGCAGTACTATAAGGAGGAAATCTACGGCTCCGAGCATGAGAAAACATCCAGTAAGGCTAGGGAAACCGAGCAACACTAGCAAGCTATTCGTTGTTGAGTCTGACCTAATTCACGCTCTTACCCTACCAATAAGTTATCCTCTGGGTATCGAATTTTTGCCTGAGGTTTAACTTTAGCAATTGAATACATTAAAGTTAAGGGACCCAGTCTACCAAGAAACATAGTAAGCATAATAAGAATTTTGCCTGTGGTTGAGAGACTTGTAGTTAATCCCATAGATAACCCAACTGTTCCAAAGGCCGACGTTGTTTCAAACAATGTCGTAAGAAAATCAGCTTGTTCAGAAATGGAAAGTAGGAAAGTAACCAGAATGACCCAGCTTAGTGAAATAAACAAAATGGCTGAGGCCTTGCTAACAAGCTCTTTGGGTATTCTGCGCTCGAAGGCGGTGGTATCCTCTTTTCCCTGCAAGGTGGCTTTGGTTGAACTTAAATAAGTAGCAAATGTGGTTGTCTTGATGCCGCCGCCAGTGGAACCTGGAGAAGCACCAATAAACATCAATACAATAACTAGAAACTGTGTAGGTATCCTTAGAGCGGCTGTATCTAGGGTATTAAAGCCAGCCGTACGAGGGGTAGCAGATTGAAACAAAGCTGCTAGTATCTTATCACCCCATGAAAGCTGACCCAATGTATTAGGGTTACTCCACTCTACAATGATAATTGCCACGAAACTTAATCCCAAAAGAAACGCCGTAACTGATAATACAGTCTTTGTGTGTAAGTCCCATTCTTTAAATCTTAATGTACGTGATAGCTGCATAACTACAATAAAACCTAAACCTCCGATAATAAAGAGGGAAGAGATAGTTAAGGTGACTATACTGTCAGATGTAAAAGATGTCAGACTACTGAACTTGCCAGTTAATATTCCAAATAAGTCAAACCCAGCGTTATTAAATGCAGATATGGAGTGGAATATACCGTAAAAAGCCGCTTTGCTCAGTGGCATCTCTTTAAGAAACCTTAAGAAAAGAATTATAGCACCTATTCCTTCAATCGTAAGAGTTATCAAAAGGATCTGCCTAACCAGTCTCACTACACCTGAAACGTTTATTTTATTTAAAGATTCTTGTAAAATTAACCGCTCTCTTAATCCAATTTTTTTACCAAGCAATAGGGCGAAAAGTGCAGCAAAAGTCATGATGCCTAAGCCCCCAACTTGAATCATTAGCATAATTATTGTTTCACCAAATACTGACCAGTGAGAAGAAGTATCCACCAATACCAATCCCGTTACACAAACAGCAGATGTAGCAGTAAACAATGCAGTTAAAAAGTCTGTTGTTGTCCCAGTTTCAGAGGCTATTGGTAATGTTAGTAAGATCGCACCGATAAAAATGACACTTGCAAAACCCAGCACTAATAGTCGGCGTGGACCTAATTTATTAAAAATCCGGTTCATTTAGTACCTCCAATTGACTATGAATAAAGGATTACTTAAGCCATAACTTCTTCAGAATTATTATTTCTAAATGCCACTATTCAAATCCCTAAATTGAATTATCTTATAATTGGATGATAAAGTAAAGTCGTCTACTCTAATTATGTTATTATAAGGTGAGTAAGCAATGATCTTAACTCTGGATTATGGAATTAGATAGCAAAAGGCTACACGTGCATAGAATGTTCTGAAGGGAATATTCTAATGGAATAGGAGGGTTTAGTATGGGAAGTTATGCGGTTATTGGGTTAGGTAGATTTGGTGCTAGTGTTGCGACTACATTGGTATCCTTGGGTCATGAAGTGTTAGGATTAGATAAGTCAGAAAAGAAAGTACATGAACTGGCTGATGTTTTAACTCATGCTGCAGCTGCTGATGCGAAAGATGAAGAAGTGTTAAAAACTTTTGGAGTACGAAACTTCGACGCTGTCGTTGTTGCAATCGGCCAGGATGTGGAAGCCAATATATTAACCACTGTTATGCTAAGTGATATGGGTGTAAAGAATATCATTGCAAAAGCCAAAACTGAGCTTCACGGAAAGGTGCTTGAGAGAGTAGGCGCTACTAGAATTGTATTTCCAGAGAAAGATATGGGAGTAAAAGTAGCTAACAGCATCTCCTCAGAAAGAATTCTGGACTATATTGAACTTTCTGATCATCACTCGATTGTGGAATTTCTAGCACCGAATAAGTTTATAGGAAAGACATTAGGAAAACTAAACCTTCGAGCCAAGTATGGAATAAGTATTTTAGCCATAAGGAAAGAGGATGACATTGTGGTAGCTCCTGGTGCTGAGGATTTAATTGAAGAAAATGACTTATTGGTTGTATTGGGGGATAATAAAGCCATAGATAAGAGCACCCGTTAGTACCAGTACTAATTAGGCACTCTTAAAAATGAACCCCTACTTGCAATAAGGTGGGTTTATTTTTATGTTTATCTGTTAATAGCCGTATTACCCCTTGACGCCAGGAGATATTTTGTATAGATTTTATTTATCCGATAGCTAACCGCCACTAATACCCCGCTTCAGTTAAGGGAAGGGGACACACCTGCTGAAATTTTGGTTATCCTCCTGGGCATGAATGTCCCCAATTAAAGAGGATAAATGGTGCTAAGCTCCCGGATATGCTTAACTAAACATCAGATGGGGATGAAACCCCGCCTGATGCAAGTTTCGCTTTAAAAGCTTATGTGGAAAGGGGGTGTTGTATTTGTCAGAACTCAAATTACCGGTGGGGCTAGATCTGGGTAGTCTATCCAATGATGAACTTAAAGATTTGTGTACCCAAGTTAAAGCCGAAGTAAACAACAGAGGTATGGAAACATCATCCGATGATTGCTCGGTTGGGAATAGACAGGGTGATTTCACATTAAAAGACCTGGTCCCAGTCGTAGAAGCATTAGGTAAAACGCTGGGTAAACAGTATGAAGTTGTGCTGCATAATGTACTTCAAACGGAGTCTTCAGTTATGGCCATTGCAAACGAGCATGTTACAGGGAGGAGTGTTGGGTCGCCTGCTACAGATCTTTTAGTGGAAATTATTAATTCTGAAAGTGTCAACAACAATATGGTATTAAACTATGCAAATAGAACCAAAGACGGGCGAAAGCTCAAATCTTCAACTGTCTTAATACGAAGCAATAAGGGTGATGCAATCGGTTGTTTATGCATTAACATAGACCTAACTAATATGGAGGTCGCCAAAAAATTTATTGAAAGTATTTCTTTCGTTAATGAAGAACACGGAGAAGAATCACTAGAAAATTTCCCTGAGGATGTAACAGAATTTCAAAAGATAATGATTGAAAAAAGCATGCGATTAGTTGACAAACCCATATCCCTTTGTACTAAAGAGGACAAGCTAAGAGTTGTTCGCTATCTGCACCAAAATAATATGTTTAATATCAAAGGGTCAGTAGAAGAGGTTGCAAAGGCTTTAAATGTGTCTAGGTATACTATTTATAACTACGTCGAAGAGGTTAATTTTCAATAAAAATTTGGTGAATTGAGGATTTTACAGCCACTTTTTTTAACCTCGGCTTACAAAAAATACGTAAGTATTAAAAAAAAAATGTAATACAAAAAAAGTAGAAAAAAGAGGGAGGAATTTCCAGAATGAAACCAGAAATCTAAAATAAGTTAAAATATAGGGCAGCAATAATAAGTTTTCTTGTGAGGAAAATCCTGGACAAAGCATAATAGATGTTAACAGTGCTCTCGCAGTTAACAGAAGCTGACCTAGCCTTTATGTAGCATATCAAGGAAACATAATAGAGGAGGGTTTTTATGAATTTAGCACAGTTTAATCGCAGAGGATATGTCAAAAATTTCACACCATTGGAAAAGTTATCACGGCTTTCGGAAAAGTTAGGTGGGCCGGATATTTATATTAAAAGAGATGACTTGTTGAATGAATTAACCTCTGGTGGTAATAAAATAAGAAAATTGGACTTCCTTGTAGCAGATGCATTGGATCAGGGGGCAGACACCTTAATAACTTGTGGTGCAGTTCAGTCTAATCACTGCCGCTTAACTTTAGCTGCGGCCGTTAAGGAAGGAATGAAGTGCAGACTGGTTTTGGAAGAACGTGTTCCAAACAGCTATGATCCCGATGCTAGCGGCAATAACTTCTTGTTTCAGTTATTGGGAGTGGAAAAAGTGAAAGTTGTTCCCAGTGGCTCTGACTTAGAGTCCGAGATGCAGGATGCTGCAGCGGAGGTTGCCGATGCAGGCAGAAAGGCCTACATAATCCCCGGTGGGGGATCGAATGAGATAGGCGCGACTGGTTATGTATCATGTGCTGAAGAAATATTAATGCAGGCGTTTCAACAAGGGGTAAACTTTAATTATGTTGTTTGTGCAAGCGGCAGTGGCGGTACACACTCGGGATTATTGACGGGCTTTCAAGGGAATAATAGCGGAATTCCGGTAATCGGTATCAATGTTAGGGCAGAAAGAGAGCCCCAGGAGGCCAAAATTCATGAATTGGCAAACAGTACGGCAGCTCATGTAGGTGTGAAAGGCTCAATCGCGCGGGATACGGTGACCTGCTTTGACGATTATGTTGGCCCGGGATATTCATTGCCAACTGAAGGCATGGTTGAAGCGGTAAACTTACTGGCGAAAACAGAGGGGATTCTTTTGGACCCTGTTTACAGCGGTAAAGCCATGGCGGGCTTAATTGACCTTATTCGGCAGGGTTATTTCAAGGAAGAAGACAATGTGTTATTTGTTCATACTGGAGGTTCACCTGCTCTCTATGCATATCAGTCGGTAATCCTAAATAAGGATTAACTAAAGCCGTGGCAAAATAGCAAAGTAGACAATAGAAGGCTTGAAAGTTTATAGTTTAGTCATTAGCGCGGAGGGACAATACAAAAATGAGTGATAAAGTTATTGGGATAATTGGTGGATTGGGGCCGGAAGCTACCATAGATTTATATCGGAAGATCATTATAGCTACCCCTGCGGGTATTGAGCAAGAGCATTTGCGAGTCTTGATTGACAGCAATCCAAAGACACCCTGTCGTATCAAAGCCATCTTAGAGGGCGGGGTCAGCTCGGGGCCGGTACTTGCTGAAATGGCCCGGGGGTTGGAAAAAAACGGAGCCGATTTATTAGTTATGGCTTGTAACACTGCTCATTATTATTACCCACAAATAGTTGATGCAGTTGATATTCCCGTACTAAATATAATTGAGGAAACGGTCAAAAACATTAAAAAACAGCTTCCTGGTATTAAGCGGGTAGGCATAATGGCAAGTCATGCGCTTTTGCAGACCGGATTATATCAAGAAGCGCTTAACCATATGGGTTTGGAAGTTATTCGCCCTTCAAATGACGAAGCGGCTGAAATGATGGCCTACATTTTTCGTTTTAAGGCAGGCAGCGTGGAAGACAGTATTCAACATGAGGTTCAAGAACTTGCCGGAAAATTAATTGATAATGGTGCCCAGGTAATTATTGCCGGTTGCACTGAGTTGCCACTGTTAATAGAGCCTGAGGACCTTAGTGTGCCTTTAGTGGATCCAACGGAAGTACTGGCTAGAGCAGCTGTATCTATTGCTAAAGATATTTAACATGAATCGACCATGAGCATCGTGGAGTTTCGATGAACGGTTATAGGGAAATTCAGACCCTCCCATGGAAGATGTTTATTATCTACAATATCTTCCCAAAGACTGATATTGTGATTTAATTGTATCCTGATGAAGTTCTGTAAGGGTGCATTTAGAAGAGAAACATTACTCTATAGGGAAGGAGGGCCTATTTTTTTTACGTCGTCGAAAAAGAACACAAGGAGGTCGAGTTAGGTGAAGAAATTAGCATTGCCAACAAAGATACTGATAGGCTTGGTATCGGCTATAATTGTAGGTTTGATAGTTCCTGAGAGTTTTGCGAACACTTTTATTAAACCTCTAGGTACACTGTTTATCCGTCTTATTAAGATGATTATAGTACCTTTGGTATTCTCTACACTTGTCATGGGTGCAGCCGGTGTGGGAAATGTTAAGAAGCTGGGCCGCATAGGTGGAAAAACTATTGCTTATTACCTGGTGACTACATCTATAGCAGTCTTTATCGGACTTGTTCTGGCAAATGTATTACAGCCGGGGGCAGGTCTGGAAATGCCGGTAAATGCCGTTTATGAAGGTAAAGAAGCCCCTGCGATAGCTGACACGCTCTTAAATATCATACCCACAAATCCATTAAACGGACTAGTAGAGGGTAATATGCTGCAGGTTATCTTTTTTGCACTTTTTGTGGGTATAAGTATGAATTTTGTGGGCGCTAAGGCGAAGCCGGTGGAAGCATTTTTTGACGGATTTGCGGAAATTATGTACAAGATTACTGGTATTATAATGGAATTAGCCCCTTACGGTGTCTTTGGTCTCTTGGTGCCGGTGGTGGCCCAATACGGACTTGATGTGTTGGCTCCGTTAGCGATGGTGATATTTGCAGTTTACTTAGGTGCTATACTGCATGCGGGCATCGTTTACTCCGCTGCCGTAAAAATATTTGCTAATATGAGTCCCATCACGTTTTTTAAGGGTATTTTCCCGGCGCAAACTATTGCTTTTAGTACCTGCAGCAGTTCGGGAACACTACCTGCCACTACTAAGTGCGTGAAAGAAAACTTAGGGGTTTCCAATGAAACATCCAGCTTTGTGCTTCCGTTGGGGGCTACTATCAACATGGATGGTACTTCCCTTTATATGGGTGTCTGTGCATTATTTGTAGCTCAAGTTTACGGGCTTGACTTGACAATAGGTCAGCAGTTGACTATTGTACTCACTGCTAGTTTAGGTTCCATCGGTGCTGCAGGAGTGCCCGGAGCTGGGCTAGTTCTACTCACTATGGTACTGCAGTCGGTGAATCTGCCTCTAGAAGGGGTGGCGCTTGTTGCCGGAGTGGACCGAATTCTTGATATGGCCCGTACTACAGTTAACGTTACCGGAGATGCATCAGCCGCTGTTATAGTAGCAGCCTCTGAAAATGAGCTGAACATTCCCTCAGATACTGGTGTCTCGGCGTAAAATTAACGGACCCATGCATAAGCAGGTTCCATAAAATAGTTGAGCCGGTTTGAGAAAACATGCAGAAGTAATATGGGTTGAAATTAACAGATGAAGTCAACTGGTAAATATAACATTAGTTTGGAATTTGGTAGTACTTGGGGATAGCTGTTTTAAGCTATCCCCAAGTTGGTTATAACTTAGCTTTCACCATTTTTTTAACACAAAACTTTCTTACATGTTTGTAACATTTTTGGTTAGGGGGGGCAAAAAGTTGATTGGTCTTGTTTGTTCAAGCTGCCATAAAGAATATGCGGAATATGAACCTGTATGGAAATGCAACTGCGGTGGTTTTTTAGATGTGAAGATGGAGCCGCAGTTTCCGAGAAAGATTACTCAGCGTAACCCAGACTTATGGCGCTATAAAGAAGCATTACCAGTAGCACGGGACCATGCAATATTAGGGGAAGGATACACTCCAATTATTAAAAAAAATTTTAAAGGTAGTGAGGTCTACTTTAAAATGGAGTTTCTGTTTCCAACGGGCTCTTTTAAAGATCGGGGTGCCGCAGTTTTGATCTCTAAGGTAAAGGAATTAGGCTTAAAGCAGGTCATGGTGGATTCTTCCGGTAACGCTGGTGCAGCGATAGCAGGTTATTGTGCAGCTCTGGGTATTGGTTGCGATGTTTATGTGCCAGCTGATACACCCTCTGGGAAAGTAGCCCAAATTATGGCTTATGGGGCTAAATTGATTCGTGTCAACGGAACGAGACAAGATACTGCCGATCTTGCATTTAAACAAGCTCAGAATACATACTATGCTAGTCATTACTGGAATCCTTTTTTCTTGCAGGGCACAAAGACATTTGCCTATGAAATTTGGGAACAATTTAATTATAAAGTACCGGATGTCTTAGTTTTACCTGTAGGGCATGGGACTATATTTCTGGGTGCGTTCATTGGTTTTAAGGATTTACTACAAGCCGGAATGATTGATAATATGCCCCGGCTCATTGGAGTGCAGACTATGGCGTGCAATCCGCTTGTGACCGTAATGGAAGAAAATCTGGACCGATTGCCGCCAAAAGAGGCACAAGAAACGGTAGCTGAAGGTATAGCCATATCTCAACCACTAAGGTGGCGGCAAATAATTGATGGGATAAGAGAGACCGGTGGAAAGCTAGTTTCTGTTTCAGAGGAAGAGATTACCCAATCTTATCGCTACTGGAGTAAGCGCGGTTTATTTATAGAAACAACTAGTGCTGCTGTTACTGCGGGATTGGAAAAGTGTTTAGCTCAGGGCATCCTTTTTAGCAATGAACTGGTTACTATTCCTTTAACTGGATCTGGCTTAAAGGCACCAAACAAGGTGAAGTTTAATTAGTGGGAAAGTTTACGTTCTTAATCCTGTAAAGGAGCTTTTTGAATAACCAATTCTAAATCCATGCATATCCAAATGAGAATATACCCAAAAACACAATAACTAACCACGTTTTCATATAGATGTTCTATTATGTTATAAATCACTAATATAGCCTGCCTAACTTAGTTATTGGCAGGCTATAAGTATGAACGATTAACATATTGTTTTCAGCAGGTGCTTTTATTGTTTTTAGGTATGTTTTTGCAATCAGTTGATAAATCTAATATAATGTTTCTATCACAGTTATCACAATTATCATGGCTAGGGAGATGTCAGCTTTGAACAATGGCAAAGAAATTATGACTGTTAATGAAGTTGCAGAGTTTCTAAAGATAAGCACTGTAACTACATATCGCTTGGTACAAGAAGGTAAAATCTCTGCATTTAAAGTAGGGCGCAGTTGGCGGGTGAAAAGAACGGATCTAAATGAATTCATTGAACAACAAAAACAAGGAGAGAGGGTTTAATACACTATGTCTATATGTTCTAATAAACGTCTAAGCGTAATCTCGCTGGGTGGTGTTACTGAAATCGGTAAGAATATACTCTGCCTGGAAGCGGATGATGATATTATCATAATTGATGCAGGGCTTAAGTTTCCTGACGAGAGTATGCCCGGCGTTGACTTGGTTATCCCGAACATCACTTATTTGAAAAAGAATAGAGACAAAATAAAAGGCATTATTCTTACCCATGGTCATGAAGACCATATTGGGGCGCTGCCATTTATTTTACCCGAGCTGAATGTCCCAGTTTATGGCACTTTATTGACGATGGGTCTTGTCGAACGAAAACTATTAGATAGGACAAAGTCTAAGACTCAGGATATAAAGAAGAAGTTTTCATTAAACGTGATTACTTCGGAAGACAAACTCGAACTGGGCTGTTTTAAGGTGAACTTCTTTAGGGTTAACCATAGTATTCCCGATGGGGTTGGGCTGGCTATCGAAACTCCTGCAGGATTGGTGGTGCATACTGGTGACTTTAAAATAGACCAAACACCTGTCGATGGAAAAGTGATGGAGTTGAGTAAACTGGCCCAATACGGCGAGCGGGAAGTACTTCTTTTAATTTGTGATACCACCAATGCACAGAGAGAAGGTTATACTCTTTCGGAAAAGGCTGTGGGTATCACATTTATGGATGTTTTTGCACGGCTGAAGGGGCGTATCATTGTAACTACTTTTGCCTCTAATGTGCATCGACTGCAGCAAGTTATTAACGCTGCTGCTGAATATGGCCGTAAAGTGGCTTTATCAGGTAGAAGCATGGTGGGCGTAACGGAGGTGGCATCTAAACTGGGTTATCTGCATATACCTGATGATATGCTTATTGAGATAGATGAAGCTAAAAGTATTCCCGATAATCAAGTCGTTATCGTTACCACGGGTAGTCAGGGAGAACCAACGGCAGCGCTGACACGAATGGCCCAACAATCCCACCGACAAGTGCAGATTAAGCGCGGCGATGCTGTAATTGTTTCTGCAAACCCCATACCGGGTAATGAAAGACTGGTAGCGCGGACAATTGATAGTTTGTTCCGCATCGGGGCTGAAGTGATTTACTCTGTGGATGGTACTGTACACGTATCCGGGCATGCATCTAAGGAGGAAATTAAAACCATAATTAATCTCGTCAAACCTAAATACGTGCTTCCTTTTCATGGTGAGTATAAGCATATGGCCCCATTTGCTAAGTTAGCAGTAGAGATGGGCATTAAGAAAGAGCATGTTATCAATGCCCAGCGCGGGGAACGATGGGATTTTCATAATCAAGAAGCTACCTTAGCCGGCACCGTGCCAGTCGGTGAGGTTTTAGTTGACGGCTTGGGCGTGGGAGATGTGGGTAATATTGTTTTGCATGACCGCCAGGTTTTGTCTGCGGAGGGTGTTGTTGTTGTAGTACTGGCAGTTAATCGGAATGGCAATATTTTGGCTGGTCCTGATATAGTCTCTCGAGGCTTTGTATATATTCAAGAAAACAAAGATTTTATGAATAAGGCCAAATACTTGATAACAGAAGAATTAAAAAAGAGAGATGCATCAAAATTTAAAAACTGGTCGTTTTTAAAGGAAGTTGTTATTGAAGTACTTTCGCCATTTATATATCAACATATTGGGCGTAGGCCTGTTATTTTACCTATAATTATCGACTGCTAAAGGTAGGTCCCCAATTATATGTCAGCCCTCAATCCCGGTGTAGCAGAGGGGATGAATTATCTCCCTATTATTACCTGTAAACATTGAGTGATTTCTAATATAATGGAATGGTAATAGAAAGGGGTTGTTAGGAAATGAAATTAACTGAGAATGGCCATAAGGTATTCGAAGCGCGTTATGCGAAAAGAAATGATAGTGGCGAAATTATAGAGACTTTTAAGCAGGCTGTCTTTCGTTTAGCCCGAACTGCAGCTAGTATTGAGAAAAATAAAAAAGAGTGGGAAGCAGAGTTTTCGTCGGCAATAGGGGACTTATTATTTATACCGTCAACGCCAATTTGGGCCAATGTTGGAAAGACTGACCGACCGTGGCAACCAGGGGCATGCTTTGTCTTGGCAGTTGAAGATAGTTTGAATTCAATGTATCAGACGCTGAAAGAAACAGCTGCAGTTTTTAAATCCGGGGGTGGCGTAGGCTATAATTTCAGCACTATTAGACCAAAAGGGGCACTGGTACAATCTACAAAAGGTAAAGCATCCGGTGTGGTGGAGTTGATAAAACTTTATGACGCATCGTCTAATATGGTTATGCAGGGAGGAGTGCGGCGAGGCGCTTCTATGGGCATATTAAATGTTGATCATCCGGAAATCATCGATTTTATCAATGCCAAACTAGATGGTGGTCTAACAAATTTTAATATTTCTGTTGGGATAACCGATGCGTTTATGGAAGCTCTAGAAAAAAATGCAGATTGGCCGCTAGTATTTAATGGCGATATTTATAAGACTGTAACTGCGACAGATTTATGGCAGCTTATTTGTAATGCTGCACATGCCTGCGGCGACCCAGGCATTATTTTTATTGATCGTTTACAGCAGTACAATCCTGTTCCGGGGAAGCCTTTAGATTGCACAAATCCCTGTGGGGAACAGCCCTTAAGCCCGGGCGAATCGTGCCTTTTAGGCAGTATTAATTTGGCCAGGATGATGAATTCAGATGGGAAAGTTAATCTGGAACTGTTGGGTAGTACAGTAACCACTGCTGTTCGGTTTTTGGATAACCTTATTGATGTTGCCCAGTATCCGTTGCCGTTGATTGAAGAGTCTACCAGGGCAACTCGTAAAGTGGGCCTGGGCTTTACCGGGTTACATGATGCCCTTATTATGGCGGGGTTGGCATATGATTCTGCCGAAGGAAGGCATTTTGCGGGCCAACTGACGCAATACATACAGGAAAAGGCACACGAAACATCCAAGGCATTGGCTGAAGAAAAAGGGTGTTTCCCGGCGTGGGAAGAAAGTATTTTCTATCCGGATGACCGCCGCCGCAATGCAGCATGTATAACGATAGCTCCTACTGGCAGTGTGACTGCAATGGCTGGTTGTGAAGGGTATGGCATGGAGCCAATATTTGCGGTGGCATATACTAAAAATACTAATGTGGCCGGTGATTTTGAAGTTTTTTCCCCGCTTTTCCTCAATGAATGTAAGAAATATGACATACCCCAGGAAGTTTTGGCAGAGGTAGCCATACAGGGCACATGTCAGTCTGTCACGGGTATTCCTGAAAAAATTGCTGATACCTTTAAAGGGGCACAAGATATTAGCTACACGGACCATATTTTAATGCAGGCGGAAGTGCAGAAGTATGTGGAAAATGCCGTCAGTAAAACAATTAACCTGCCTTCCACAGCTACACCGGAGGTCATAGAAGATTGCTATCGGATGGCTTACCATTTGGGGCTAAAAGGGATAACAGTGTTTCGGGATGGCTGTAAAAAAGGAACTGTCACTGTAGGTAAGGAAAAGAAGGAGAAAAATATTGGTTCTTTAAGTCGAGGCGAAATACTGCCTCGGCCTACTAGTGCACATGGCATCACGCAGCGGCTTGATACGGGTTGTGGGAAAATATATCTTACGGTAAACTATCAACCAGACAGCGGTAAAATACTGGAGACTTTTATTACAACCGGGTCTGATGGCGGTTGCCTGGTATATACTGAGGCAACTTCGAGACTCATTAGTTTAGCTATTCGGGGCGGGATTAGTGTTGACAAAGTAATTGAACAGTTGACGGGTACACACTCTTGTCCTTCGTATATGTTAGCTCGGGGCAAAGGGAAAAGCGTATCATCAGGAAAATCCTGTGCTTCAGCCATCGCCCGGAAACTGGCCGAAATTAAGGGAGAACTAGATGTGCAGTGTAACGGAGGGGCATCTTTATCGGATGATAAAAAAGAAGATTCTCTTACATGCGAATCTTGTGGACAAGAGTTAAATAGGCTGGAAGGCTGCTATGTATGCACTAACTGCGGCTTTTCAAAATGTTAATAACCTAGAATATAAATCTGGTACTTTGTACCGTTACAATGATTTTAGCCCTTTGGGGGATGTGATAACTCACATCCCTTCTGTCTTTAAAAATATTAGTTATTTAATACAGACAGCTACTCCCAATGGATATTTTATACCCTTTCGGGGTGGCTCAAAAGTGACTCCTCGCTGATAATATATATCTACGTTTTTGAAAGCAGTAAATAATTCCTTAAACTCTTGTTTTGTATACTGATGTACATGAAAAGGTTCCTGGCACGCTTTCCCCCGACCTTGGCCAAAGGGGGTAGATAACACCAATATCCCACCCGGAAGAAGCATGGCGTAGATATTATCCATAAACTGCATGTCGTTGGCCAGATGTTCAATGGTCTCAAAGCTGAAAATAGTGTCAAACAAACCAAGCTTTTGCGGTAGGAGCGGGTCCATAGCATCTGCTGTTTGATAAGTGATACACGGGTGATTGTAAATACTTTCAGCGTATTTTATGGCATCTTCATCCACATCCACTCCTACAACATGGGTTACGTCTTTTTTGCAGGATTTAGCAATCATATGACTGCCATAGCCAACACCACAGGAAATATCCAGGACTCTGCCCTTAGCATAAGGAATAGCAAAATAGTAGCGGGCAATATGTTCCAACAACATGCCGTTGGTAGGTTTCATCAACTCGGGTATTACTCGCTCGCCTGTCAGTTTTATCACGTTAGAGCACCGCTTTCTGCCAGTAAAGGCATAGTTCCCTTCATGTAGTAAACATCCAATCTATGCATGGCTCTGGTCATGGCCACGTATAGGAGTTTAGCATTGAAGTCATTTGTATCATAACATTCAGTTAAGGTGACTACTACTACTGCGTCAAATTCCAATCCTTTTGCCAAATAAGCGGGAACCAGCATCAGACCTGCTTCTTCTTGATAGTCAGAATGTTTTTTTATTGATGTCAAGGCAATCCCCTCTCCAAATGAAATAGTGATTGTTATTAAGAGTTGCTGTAATCCTTACCGAGGAATTATAACATTTATTAATAAGTTTTTGTAGTTTACGTTTGCTTATATTGTTCTCAGTTATAAATGGTTTAACCTATTAAGATATTTTGCAAACACTATAAATACTGTGGTATATTTAGTAGCGACCAAAGGAAAGGGCTGACATAAAAAATGGCGGTCTTATTTTGAAATTATCTAATTCTCACACTCCCATAAAAACAAATTTCTATTACGGCTGGGTAGTTGTCGCAGTTGCTGCACTGAGTCTTTTTTTTCGGGCCTGAGTTCTGCCTTAGGTCCGTTGCCCTTTGCTATTGCATATGACACACTTTTTGGCGGATATGTTGAAATTTTACTTATGATTATGTTGCTTCCGCTGCTAGGTGCTGGAGCTGCCTTTTTAATGAAGCCCGATAACCAATGGTGTGTTAATTCATAAACGGCACAAGCGGGTAAATAGTGATACATTTACCATAAATATGCCCTCCAAAAGATATTTTTTCTAGCACTTGTTATGGTCGTAAAATTAAAGTTATAGGGGATGCAATCAGTGACTAAAGTTAAAAGATTAACGCCAATTCTAAAATGGGCCGGGGGTAAAGAAAATGAGTTAAAGCATATTCTTCCCCATATACCCAAAAATATGGAAAGATATATAGACCCGTTTGTCGGCGGCGGAGCAGTGTATTTTGCCATGGATTTGCAAGAGATGTGGATAAATGATAAATCTGTAGAACTAATGAATTTATACAGAATGATTAAGGAGAAAAACCGAGAATTTTTTACGCATCTATGGGATATCAGGAAAGGTTGGATAGCCTTAGAAAAGATTACTGAAAACCGCCTAGATTGGCTGGCTGCAGTTTATGAAAATTATTCCGCAGGAAGGTACTCTGATGCTAAAGTTAACGATAAGATTACGGAATTCATACTGCATAATGAAGATGACTTTAATGGACAATTAACCACTTCCTTTAATATTGCTACCGAAAACTTTATCAATGAGATTAAAAAAAATTTCATCAATAAGACTAAGCGGATGAAGAAATTAGAGCATGAAAAAGGGAAACTACCCAAGAAAGATATTATAGGCAACCTGGAGTGCGCCTTGAAAAGCGCTTTTTATATGCATTTTAGATATTTATACAACAATATAGAAGAGTATAAAATTAACGAAGGCTTTGCTACAGCGATTTTTTATTTTATTAGGGAGTATTGTTATGCTTCTATGTTCAGGTATAATGCAGAAGGCAAATTTAATGTCCCTTATGGAGGAATTTCATATAACAGAAAGGATTTCTCAAAGAAAATTAAGTACCTTGAAAGTGAGGAAATTTATGAACATTTAGACATGACTAATCTCCAAAATGTGGATTTTGAACAGTTTCTAACTGAGGTCAAACCCCGCTCAAATGATTTTATATTTATAGACCCACCTTATGATAGTGATTTTAGTACTTATGTCAATAATGCGTTTAATAAAAGCGACCAAGTAAGACTAGCAAACTATCTTATAAATCAATGTCGGGCTAAATTCATGGTTGTTATAAAAAATACTGATTTTATCTGCAACCTATATTCAAACCAGGGCTTAAACCTCAGGCTTTTTGACAAGAAATACTTAGTTAGCTTTCAAGATAGGAACGATAAAAATGCTAAACATTTGTTAATTACCAATTACTAGAGGGTTTATCGGCCAAGGGGACGTATCGGCCAAGGGGACGTTTTGTTTGCCATATGGCAAACAAAACGTCCCCTTGGCATGGTACAACAGCCACATACCCGTCGGCCAGACCTGGCGTAAAGGCTCAAAATAAAGAATGGGAATTAAAATGGCTAAGGAAGCACCGATAAATACTGTAAAGCCTTGGTTTACTCTTAGTAGGTGCCAAATCTCCCTGCCCGGAATCCTTAGATTTACTTTCACGGAACCATTGGGACAGTTGCGGGCACACCTGAAACAAAGTTTGCAGTCCAGATTATTATCCAGATATGGAGCATATTGGGACATGGGGCAGCCCGTTATTTGGGGAGTGCCCTTGTAGCATTCAAAGGTGGTGCACTTATTAAGACAGACCTCAGGGTTAGAACGGACCTCCAATATGCCTCCGATGGATGCCATGCCCACAAAACCCCCAAGCGGGCATAAATGGTGGCACCAGGCGTGTCGCACAAAAATAATGCCGGTGAGAGCAGCGGCTCCCAAAATTGTTGTTAGTAACACTGCAGTCAGTATCGGGTTGGAGCGCATGTGAAAAACAATCTCCAGCCAAAAAATCAGAGCAAATAGAAACGTGATTACTAAATAATTGTATTTTTTTAGCCAGTCAGGTACCGGTCGATGTAAATGAAGTTTATTTTGCACAATTTCCATAATATAGCCGAAAGGACAAACGGTACACCAAATCCTACCTAAAAAAGGAGATATTATTGCCAACGCAGGCCACCAGAGACCCCAGACTAATACAAATAAACCGATATCAATTGCTGCTTGTGGCACTGCAAACAAGAGCGCAATGATAAAAAGGAATGTAACTGCCACTAAGCGCTGGGACCATATTACGAATGAGCCTTCTTTAATTATTTTCTCCAACCATGAGAAAGACAATAAATCAAAAGTGCCGCCCAACTTTTTAGCAGTAGGGCCAAAGAAAACGTGTTCAAGACCGATTACATCATTTTCGGCTAGAAAAAAGGATCGTTCTATTACTTGAATCAGCTCTGTCACATTACCTTGTCGATAATTATGGGATAGTAATATTTTTGTGGCTTCATGCTCCAAGCTGGGCGTTTTTCGGTTATGCTGTTCGGCTAATTTTTCTAATACACCCTGTACTAGAAATGGGATGTCCCGCTTGCGCTTTCGTAAAGGTTTAATGGTAAAACGATCGGCAAACGATTCCAGCAGTCCGGGTATTAAGATTTCCATAGTCTGCTCAGGGTCTTTCTGTAAGCATCCGACAACAAGGCAATTTCTATGGGTTCGCATTGCCTCGGCCAACTGCAGTTGGGCCTTAGACGACAGCTTGTTAATTTCTTTTATAACCAGCGTACCCCCGTCTACATATTCCAAAAGACTGCCGCTTCTTGGCAAAAGATCACCAGGTATTTCAGGTTCGAAGAGTAGATTTCCCCATTGTTTTTCAAGATCAAGAGCATCGATAACGACAAAAGGAGCACCTTCTTCAAAAAGGCGTTTATGCAGATCCCAAGCGGCCATCTGCCGCCCTGTGCCCCGCTCGCCAATTAAAAGCAAACACTCTTTGCTTTTGGCCAATTCAGTCAGTTTCTTCTCCATTAATCTGGTGGTTGCGGGACCACCCCAAAGGCCATAGAATTTATTTTCGTACTGAGTATTTTGTAATAACGTGTGCAAAAACTGTTTATTCCTTGCCTCCGTAAGGCCGATGTTTATTTGGTCTAAATTGCGGGAAAGTCTTTCAATGAACTTTTTATAAAGTTTAGGCTAGCGCGCAAGCATAGCCGAACTGGTCTGCTGACATTACTAAAACTTTGCAATCGTTTAAGCATCGAACAGTGAAAGGGGCTGGGCCGCTGGTTAGTAAGGACCTGGCGCCGAAAGTATCTCCCGGACCAAAGGTATTTATTCTTGTTTGTCCACTCCTTTGGTTGTCCAAAACTTCAACCTGGCCCGCAACCAGAACGTAAAAGAAATTGTGTTCCCGACCTTGAATAATAATGTCATCCTTAGGATGATACTCTTCCCAAAAAAAGTTTGATGCTACTTCCTTTAACTCTTCCATATTTAATTCAGCTAAGCTGTCTACTTTAGATAAATGATAGACTTTATCAGTCATAGCATCTCACCGTCCAATCAATTTTTCTCCTATGTCACTGGGGGTAACAAGTAGTAGGAATATATTTTAATGATAACAGAGAGTTGTGTACTTGCCAATAAGCTACGTGGACGTTTTCTTTGCCATAGTTGTATTAAGCTGGTATCTTTACTCCATCTACTTCTTCAAGTGATTCATGAACCTCTTTAGGATGTTCAAGCTTGATGAGAAGGTTAAACCTAACAATTACTTCGTATAACTAATATTGTCTTATTGATAATCACATAAAAACGCAGTTACCCGATTATGGTAACTGCGTTTCTGAAATTTTCACAGTCTACAGGATATTAAATAGCTACCAAAGAATGTAAGTAAATAAGGGCTTTAATAATTAACTTTCAAGGGGGAAGGTCTTAGTGAAAATACAAGTGAGGCAACAAAATGGTATTACTTATGCTAAAGCACGAGTTAAAATGGTTAATTACAGTTTGAATGTTTATACCTACCTACTTAATGGTTTGCTGATAGATTGCGGACCCAGTCGTTTTTCTCGGGATTTTATTAACTTTTTTCAAGAGCATAATATTCATAATGTAGCCCTCACGCATTTTCATGAGGACCATAGCGGTAATGCATTTTGGTTTAGCCAACAGGGTATTCCTGTATATATACATAAAAGTGTCCTAAACTCTTGTAAGAAGAAAGCTAAATTACCAATTTATCGTTATATCTTTTGGGGGAAACGTGAATCTTTTTTACCACAGCCTATTTCAGACCGGATAGAGGGAGAAAATGTTACATGCAAAGTGGTAGAGACCCCTGGGCATTCACCAGATCATGTGGCACTGTATAGCAAAGAACAAGGAGCCTTATTCACCGGAGATTTAGTTGTTACCCCTAGACCAACGGTTCTTCTAAGAGGTGAAAATGTTCCCCAAATAATAGCTTCTTTACGATGCTTATTGGCTTATGATTTTTCTACTGTTTACTGTGCTCATGCTGGGCCCATAAGAAACGGCCGGGAAGTGATCACCAAGAAAATAGATTACTTAGAAACCGTAACGGGAAAGGTGCTAGAACTGCATCAGCAGGGGTGGGACATTTTAGAAATAAGGAAAAGAATGTTTCCGAAAACGCCTATGCTAAGTTATATCTCTGCAAAGGATTGGGCTTCTGAACATATTGTCGAGTCAATAATAATGCATAATCAGTAGGCTCATGACTTCAAATTGAAGAAGCGAGTCATTGAGGGAGTAACTCTTGAAGAACTTTCTTATCTAATAAAAAATCAATAAACTTAACCCTAAGGTGACCTATCTCCCGGTCTTGGCGATTAGCAATATATAAATGCCGCTGGAAATGGGTATTGTTTAACGGTATCTGACAAATACGTTCTAGGTTCAAAGCATCTTCCGCGGACCAGATTGATACTATACTGACTCCTAAACCCGCCTCTACAGCGCTAATCACTGCCCGGGTGCTACCCAGTTCCATAATTACCTTCATCTCTTCCAGTTTCAGTCCGGAAGCCAACCAGCATTCCTCAATTGCCTTACGGGTTCCAGAACCGTTTTCTCTCATCACAAAAGGAATTTCAATTAAATCATTTAAGTTTATTGTCTCTTGTTGAATTAAAAAATGGCCCGGCGGAGCGATCAAGATTAATTCATCCTTAAGCATAGGTTTGAAGGACAGTCTGTCTTCCTCTACCTTAGCCCCGATTACACCCAAATGGACCTCGTCCGCAAGGATACTTTTTATTACTTTGGCTGTATCAGCAATTTCTAGGGAAATATTTATTCCGGGATATTGTTTCTTAAATCCACCTATCAGCCTGGGCAGAATGTATTCGCCGGGAATAGTACTGGCGCCAATTACCAAGTTTCCTCGTTGAAAACCTTTGATTTCATCCATGGCAGCCAATGCCTGCTCAAAATCATTAACAATCTTCTTGGCGTAAGTAAAAAAGACTTGCCCCGCATCTGTCAGCGTAACGCTGCGGTCTCCTCTTTCAAACAGATTTACCCCTAAGTCTTTCTCTAATGATTTGATCTGCCAACTGATGGCCGGTTGGGTCATGTAAAGTAGAGAAGCTGCTTTAGTAAAGTTTTTTTCTTTTGCTACACTAATAAAGATTTGAAGCTGTTTCATATTGAGCATGTTTTAATTCCTCCTTTGAATAATTTTTTGTTTTTGGGTTTCAATGTTTCATTCAGTCAATAAAATTTCCTTATGTTTTCCCATAAGAACTATGTAATATTTTATCATACATATAAAAGGTATTTATAGTTAGAATTCGAATAAATAAAAAATAGATGGAGGTGATAAGAAAAATGTTAGCAGGAGACATAAGACAGGTTATTCATTCTTGAGAAGCGACCGGGCAGGGTGGCAAATCGAGATACTTCATTTGAACTAATAGAAGGGGAGAAGATTTTTGTGAAAAGGTTTCTTACATGGACATTATTAGGATGTTTGGTAATAGGATTGGCTATATTAGCAGGCTGTACTATGGGCAATGAAGAAACGGGTGCTGATAAAGCATTCTTAAGTCTAAATGGTTTGACTGAGGGAAACCCTATCAAAGTGAATAAGGAAGCTGGTACAGTTACAATGCTGGCTCAGGTTAATGGCAAGTATTTATATGAGCCAACCCGACATGCGGCTGTTTTTCAGGGTGGATCAAACGGAGAAAAGGCTATTTTCCGTGGACTAGCAGAACCAGAAAACCTTTACAATTCTCTAATGGAAATAGGAGTTAAGCCCGGCAATAATATGACAATGGATAACAAAGAAACCACTCACGTCCAAGGCGACAAATTTATGATCACAGTATCCTGGCAGGGCGCTGGGAAAGATTATAAACTTGATGAAGTTATAAATGATAGCAATGATAACCCAATTATAATTAGATTCGGTGGGAATATTGAGACCGCTAGGGATAAAAAGACCGGCTGTCTTATCTGCCTGGACAGCTGCCCGGTAGGGATTACCAGCAACGCCGCCTATACTTACGGAGCAGTGGAAAAACGTAAAGAAGTAGGCTTTACCGGAAACAAAGATCTTTTACCGCCCGACGGTTCATTGGTCACTATTACTTACAAGTTGTTATAGACTAAAGATTTAAGAATTAAAAAGGAGTTACAGTGAAAAAATTACAATCTTTTTTACAGTGTGCCTATACGGGCTTTATAGTCGGAATGTTCATTGCAGTAATATTAAACCGATGGATATGGTTGGAAATGAGGGCTAACATCGCCCTAATTATTCCTTTTGGACTTGTTTTTGGCGGGGCAGCCGGTCTTTTGGTCGGGGTGAGGACAGCTTTAGACGAGCAGTGGAGGGAATAAAGAACCTAAACGAAAATGGTATCGGTGAACCCTCAGGTGTGCCCGCAAAAGTTGCGGCAACGGCTCGCTTACGTGCAGTGTAATTATACCCTGGCGGTTAGTAAGGACCAAGGAATTTTTGTAAAGCGGGAGATATTTCAAGAGCTGGGTGGATTTAAAGAAATCCCACTGATGGAAGATCTGGAATTTTCTCGCCGTTTGAGGAAGAGAGTCTCGGTTATTACAATCAAATCGTCAATTGTCACCAGCGCTAGGCGTTTCAATAATAAAGGAATTATAAGAACATTGATTTTAATGCAGATCTTAAAGGTAATGTATCGGATGGGGTTTTCTCCCCGGTTTCTCAAAAGATTATATAATTAAAGGGGTGGAAATTATTAAATCTGCGTTAATACTGATGAGTAAAGCGCCAGTTCCTGGTCATACAAAGACGAGGCTTCAGCCTTGGGCTTCTCCTGAACAATGTGCTGAAATACATACTGCCTGCTTGAAAGACCTTTATACAAATCTAAAGAATGGTCCATTTATGCCATATTTATATTATATAGGAGATGAAGACAAGTTCCCGGCTGAACTAAGGACGCACTTTATTTTCCGGCCTCAAAAGGGACCTAATTTGGGGGCAAAAATGAGTAATGCCTTAAAGGAATGCCTAACGAAACACAAGACAGTGGTTTTGATTGGGGCGGACTGTCCTTTAATTTCTACGGATACTATAAACCTTGCCCTTAATGCATTAAAAACAAAGGATCTGGTACTAGGGCCAAGCAATGATGGGGGATATTATTTAATAGGTTTAAACCAGCATTTGCATGAGCTTTTTCAAGGCATAAAATGGGGAAGTACGCAAGTTTTTCAGGATACTTTAAAGTTAGCGAAAAAATTAAGATTAAACTATTTTCTTCTTTCAGAAAAGGTGGACTTAGATACGCCTGAAGATGTACACTATTTTCTGGGGCAGCAGGCCCCAGAAGGGAACTTCACTAGGTCAGTATTGTCTAAAGCAACCATGTCTTGGCCCGATTCCTTAAAATACTGATTAGTAAGGTCTTGGTAAGTTCCTTTAAACATGAAGTAATTTGCGCTTTTAGGGAGGAGAACGCAAAGAAATATTGAATTAAATGTAAAAAAATGTAGTTACGCCCAGAAAGCGAGCATATGATGAGGGAAAAGACCTATAAGAGAATATTTGTTTCTTTCACTATTATTATGTTAATGATAATTAGCCTGCCAAGCTCTGTGCAGGCGACTCAAGAAGCGAAGAATGAGTCGCCGGTAGTTCGCAACGGGATATTGGATCTTTTCCAATGGGACCCGGAAAAAGACGGAATTATAGATCTAAGCGGAGAATGGGATTTTTACTGGAAAAAGTTACTGACTTATAATGATTTGCAAGATAATGACCCCAGCCCTGATATTAGAGCCAGTGTACCGTCAGTTTGGAATGCCTATCAATTCGACGGGCGAAGCCTACCCGGTTTCGGATATGCAACTTACCGAATTAAAGTATTAAACGCCAACCAAGATATACCAATAACCTTTCGAATTCCTACTATGTCTACGGCTTACCGGATGTTTATTGATGATGAGTTGATTGCATCAAACGGTATAGTAACCAATAAAAAAGAGCAATTCAAGCCTGAAAACAGACCGATAACAGTCCATATAGTTCCTAAAGCATCCCAGTTTAATATCATTGTACAAGTGTCTAACTATGTCTATGCTCGCGGCGGCATGTGGTACTCAATAGAAATGGGTACACCCGGACAAATGCAGGAACTTGCCAGAAATGTCATCTATAAAGATTTGTTCCTGTTGGGTAGTTTTTTTATCATGGGACTTTACTATCTGAGTATCTTTCTCTTAAGGCGGGAAGATAAGGGCAGTCTCTATTTTGTATTTATATGTCTGGTGGCAATTGTAAGAACGTTGTTACATGGGGATTATGCCATTTATAGGCTTTTTCCTTCCATAAGTTTCGAGATGGTCGTGCTGCTAAATTATTACACAGTTTTCTGGGCAGGTACTACCTTTGTGTTATTCTTAGGAGAATTGTTTCCGGAAGAGGTTTCTAAAAAAGCGGTCAGAGCAGCTGTTATATATTCAACGGGTATTTCTGCAATTGCCTTTTTCACACCAATATCGTTTTATACCACACTCAAAACATTTATGATGGTTGCAGTCAGCTTAATCGTAGCCTATGGGCTAATTTGCACACTCGTCGCATTTTTCAGGAAGAAACAGAATGCGCTTATTGTCTTGATGGGAGCGCTTGTCGTGGCACTTGGCGTGTTCCATGATGTGTTATATCATAGTCAAATGCTTCCGGTTAATCTTGGGGAATTGACGGCTTACGGATTCTTTGTGTTTCTCTTTTTGCAGTCTTTTATTCTTTCCAGACGTTTTTCCAAAGCTTTTGATAATGTCAACGACCTCTCGGAAAGACTTCTCCAACTGGATAAATTGAAGGATGAATTTCTAGCCAACACGTCACATGAGCTGCGAACTCCATTAAACGGGATATTAGGCATTACGGAGGCCTTGATGCGCGGAAGTGAAGGGACTTTGAATGAAGGGCAAAAGAACAATCTCTCGATTATATCTGGAAGCAGCAGGAGGCTTTCCAATCTGGTTAATGATATTTTGGATTATTCGAAAATGAAGCACGGTGATGTTAAACTTAACTGTAAAGCTATAAGAATTAATACTATTGTACGTACAACATTAATGGTATTGAATCAGACAAATAGATCATCGGATGTCAAACTCATTAATGCTATTGATGATGAACTCCCATATGTGATAGCAGATGAAAATCGCCTCGCGCAGATTCTATATAACCTAGTGGGTAACGCCCTAAAATTTACTGAGCAGGGCCATGTCAGGGTGTCTGCTAGTATATCGGGAGACAGGGCAGTAATTTGCGTTGAAGACACAGGGGAAGGAATACCAGCGGGAAAGTTTGATGATATATTTACATCCTTCGAACAATTGGATAGTTCTCTTATACGAAAGCATGGAGGGACCGGGCTTGGACTTTCCATAACAAAACAACTGGTTGAATTACATAGAGGCAAGATCTGGGTTGAATCAACAGTAGGAAAAGGCTCTAAATTTTACTTTACACTACCTATTGCTAAGGAACAGCCCGAGGAAAAGGATACTGAAGTTATGTTGTCAGAGATCGCTGCGACGGCAGCAGTAGAGTCTCAGGGCACTTTAAGGAGTGGTACCGATACGGATGTGCATATTCTGATTGTAGATGATGAAATAGTAAACTTACAATCTGCCGCTGCTACCTTAAAAATGGAAGGTTATACGATTACGGCAGTGGATAGCGGGGCTGCGGCACTAAGGGAAATTAGAAAAGACAACAGCATTACACTGGTTATACTGGATGTCATGATGCCTGGAATGTCAGGGTACGAAGTGTGCCGTAAGATCAGGAAGAATAAGTCCCTCTTTGATTTACCAGTACTGATGCTGACAGCGAAAACAACAACTGCAGATATTGTCATGGGTTTTGAAGCCGGTGCCAATGACTACCTTTCTAAACCTTTTGAAACAGAAGAGCTGCTTGCACGAGCTAAGACGCTGGTAAACCTTAAGATGTCGGTAGATCAGGCAATGGCTTCAGAATTGGCATTTTTACAGGCTCAGATAAAACCACATTTCCTGTTTAATACGCTGAACACTATCTCTTGTTTCTGCGATACGGATCCTGGACGTGCGGAACAGCTTATCAACACACTGGCACATTACCTAAGGACCAGTTTTGATTTTAATAACCTTGAAATGTTTGTTCCGATTGAGAAAGAGATAGGCTTGATAAATTCATATGTTGAGATTGAACAGGCCCGTTTTGGCAGCAGTATGAAAGTTAAATTTGATATAGATGAAAGTATAGAGGTAAATATTCCTCCTTTGTCAATACAGCCTTTGGTGGAAAATGCAATCCGCCATGGCCTTAGGAAAAAAGGTTTTTCGGGTCTTGTTATAATTTCCATTCAAAAACAAACCGATGGGATACGAATAGCTGTTAGTGATGACGGTATTGGGATATCTTGTGATAGGGTAGATAAGCTGCTTACGGAATATTCCAGCGGTGGTGTAGGTCTCAGAAATATTGAATTGAGGCTAAGAAAACTATATGGTAGTGGTCTAGCGATAGAGAGTGAAGTGGGTAAAGGCACTAATGTAATGTTCCTAATACCATTTGGAGGTGAATAAGTTGATTCGGGCAGTAATAGTTGACGATGAGCAGCCGGCAGTGGACAAACTTGCAAAATTGCTTAAAAAGAGCGGTGCCGTTGACATAAAGGGTGAGTTCACAGACCCTATGAAAGCTTTGGAATATGTGAAAAACACTCCTTTAGATGCAGTGTTTCTTGACGTTGAGATGCCCGGAATGAACGGAATGGAACTATCTAACCTGATGCTAGGTTTTAATGGTAGGATTGCCATTGTTTTTGTCACAGCGTTTAACGAATATGCGGTTGAGGCTTTTAGACTTAATGCTATCGACTATCTTATGAAGCCTTTGGATAAAGAACGCTTGAAAGAAACACTTGATCGGATTATAGAAGGTATGGACAAAGAGATACACCCTGCTCAGTCAAGGATATGCTGCTTCGATAAATTCAAGGTAATTACTGAACAAGGTGAGGTAAGGTTTCGTACAGCCAAGGCTGAAGAACTATTGGCCTTCTTCATTGACTGCAGAGGAGCTGAAGTTTCCAGAAACGAAATAATTGATAATATATGGGGTGAATTTGATGGTGACAGAGCTGTGGCCCATTTTAATACTACACTCTATTATATGAAAAAAGCATTATTAAACAAAGGCATTGAAATTACAGTTGAACGAATAAGAGATAGATATAAACTAAATATTGATTCAGTTGATTGTGACTACTATAAATTTATGGCGTTTTTGTCTTCTTCAAAGACTATTGATGATAGTACTATATGCGAATATGAAGAGATAGCTGATATTTATACGGGAGACTATCTAGAAGGAAATGATTTTTGGTGGGCGGAAAGGAACAGACAGTCTGTCAAAGAAGAATATATTCAATTAATACTTAAGATGGCTGATTATTATGTAGATTTAGGCCAGTTGGAAAAGGCAAGTAAGCTGTTAAAGACCGGGTTAGAACATGAACCGCTGCATAATATGATAAATTACAAATTAGTTGATACTTTTATCGTTATGAAAGATAGGTTTTCAGCAGTTAAGTATTATAATATGTATAGGCAGGAACTTAAACAAGAATTAGGCATGGAGCCTAATTACGAAGTTGAAGAGCTGATAAATAGAATTAAATGATGATAATAAACCGCTTAAATAACTGGGCGGTTTTTTTGTGCACTATTGGAAGATACTCGTGCATAAGGCAACTAAGGCTTTAGCCTTTAATTGAAGCATTGCTCAGCCAAGCTTAATAATTTTTTTATTACATTTCGTTTAGTTGTGGTTAAGTGGAATATTGTACAATGAACTCAAAAGATTGTAGTGTGTTTTCGCAAAGGAGGGATATGATGGGTTTTTTAGGCAAATTCTTTGATAAAATGTTGAATTCCATGGAAGATGATCCTTCGCGAAAATGGACCGTACTTATGAAGCATGACGGTATATTTACTCTCAAAGGTATTTGGGAAACCAAGGAGGTCTACCTATATAGCCGGCCTCTTGATAAGGAAAAAACGGCTCAGATGCTGGCAATAAAACCGGAGCAAATGGGTTTTGACTGGGGAAAAAACGGTCGGGACGCCCATATGCTGGCCTTTACCTTGCTCTATCAATTCATGTCCGAGCAGGAGACTACCTCCTATGCTAAGGAATTCTGCGAGGAATTTATAGCCCAGCTGCCCGAGAAAGATTTTGAGACCGAGTTTAATTTGGAGTACTGGCGCAACAAAAAGCTGCGACAGCGTCTTCCGTATGTTAAAAAGACGGATACGGAAGGGTCGGTGGGAGTGAACGATAAGGACTAGTAGTTTGGTGATTTAATAGAGGGAGGAGGTATTAAAGGCCATGTTGGATGAAATTAAGACACAGTTCAATACATTAAAGCAATTAGGCTACCAGGACTTTCAACTAAAAAAGATCTGTCAGGACGCTATCGGTACTACAAAGCTAGAACAAGTACCCCCTGGTAAATTACAATACCTCCTTAAAGTACTTGAGAGCCAGGTTTCCTTTGCTTATAAATGTAAACAAAAGTTTAACGGATGACCAAAAGCCTAATATTTCGACCAATTTCTACATAATTGGAATAAATAAACCTGTTTAGCTTGTTGCTCCCTTCCAAATAATATGGTTAGTGTATGAATTAATAAGGAGGGCGTGAAGGTGGTCTTTTCTAAAAGGCTAACGCAGGAAAAGAAACAATCATTTGTAAATGTAGAGGAAGCATATACCCTGTGGGGCCTGCTAAACAGTAAGAATAAAGCAATGTGTCACCAACGACCGTCTAAGACACATTTTTACCGATCTCTTGATTAATAAGGTTAGGGCGTTAGACAAGATAATTTTGTATGGAAAAACTAAAGGTTGGCTTAATGTAGTCCCCCAGTATAATCCGCAGAACTAAATGAAGGGTATGAATAGGTTTTCTGGTTTTAATTATATAGTCAGTAACCCCAATTAATTTGGAGTATTTTCAACCAAATTAATTGGGGTTATTTGTTTTGAATTCGCCACTCTTTAAGATTTACCTCGGCGTCAATAATTAAAGGAATATCAGTGAGAAATTTGTTTGGAATTAAAGGATAACGAGGCAATACACGGAGTGAATAAGACTGTTCTTGACAGGTATGCCATAAAGCAATAGAATTAATTTAGGATCCCAAAATAAGTGTTGGCTCCTAAATAGAAGCAGCGCAAAGGGGTGTAACCCCACATCCAAACTAAGAAACTTTAAGGATAACGGAGGTGTCCATATGTCCAAAATAGAAAATGAGCCAAAATATATGGATCGGGTGCATCGACTAAAGAATAGAGTGCTCGGGACTCGACCTGAGATGGACTTAGAGAACGCACGAATTCTAACTGAGAGCTTCAAAGAGACCGAAGGTGAACCGCTTGTTGTACGTAAAGCTAAGGCATTTCGTAAACAGTGCGTGGAAAAGACCGTTAAGATATGGGATGACGAACTGATTATCGGTTCTTCCGGAAGCAAGATGCGCGCCGGTATTCTAAACGCTGAAACGTGTTGGTCCGTGCTGGATGATGAACTGGAGACTATTAGTGAGCGTCGTTATGACCCCTTTTATTTGAAATCTGAGGAACGAAGGATTTTCGAGGAAGAAATTCGCCCTTATTGGAAAGGGCGCTCTAACTATGAGGAATGGCTCGCCCAAATTCCAGACGACACACGGGAACTTCGGGATAATGGCGTGATATACATAGACCGTAAGGCAGTGCGTGGATGGGGAGAGACTACTGCGGGTTACCAATGGCTTATTTCCGAAGGAGTTTTGGGAATCGTAAAAGCGGTGAAAAAAAGAAGAGCAGAACTGGATCTAACCGTACCAGGTGATTATGAAAAGGATTACTATCTGAAATCTCTTTTGATTGTAGCGGAAGGGATGATTAGTTTGGCAGAACGATATGCCGAGGAAGCTGATCGTCTAGCGTCCACAGAAAAAGACTCGCAGAGGAAAAAAGAACTTTTGGAGATTGCAGGAATTTGCCGGCATGTTCCCGCAAATCCAGCACGGACATTTAGGGAAGCTTTGCAGTCCTTATATTTTTATCAGATTAGTGTTTTCATGGAACAGAACGCTGCAAGCTATAACCCTGGACGTATGGATCAGTATCTCTGGCCTTATTATAAGTCTGATATTGAAAGTGGACGCATTGCAGTGGAAGAAGTTCAAGAGCTTCTTGACTGTCTTTGGGTTAAGTTTAGCGAGCCATGCCTCTTTCAAGACGCAACAACGGCGGAGTTCGCTGCGGGTTATCCAATGTTTCAAAATGTTTGTGTCGGAGGAGTGGATGATGCTGGGCGAGACGCTGTCAACGACCTGTCATACATGATTATTCAGGCAACAATGGACGTTCAGCTTTATCAGCCGTCTTTGTCGGTTCGTTATAGCCTGGCCAAGAATCCTAACTCTTTTCTGAGAAAAGTTGTTGAGTTAGTTAGTCTTGGAACCGGCTTCCCCGCTTTCCACAACGATGACGTGGGAATTAGGATGCTTATGAACAAGGGAATTCCCCTGAGGGAGGCCTATAATTGGAACCCGTGCGGCTGCGTGGAAACCAACCTAGAGGGGCGTTTGCGCCACTACACAGCACTTGCTGATATAAATCTGGGGAGTATGGTGGAATTTGGGCTTCTAGACGGTAAAAGCAGGAAGAGTGGTAAATATGTTTCAGCACGTACGGGAAGCCCGGAGGAATTTGAAACATACGATGATTTTGTCGCTGCAGTTAAGGAACACATTCAGTATGCAACGCGTGCCGTTGTGAAAGCAAACCATGTGATAGACGAAGTCGGCATGAATCGACCGGTCCCTGCCCTTTCATTTACATTCAAGGAGTGTATAGAGAAGGCTAAAGACTATGCCTGGGGCGGAGCAAAATACAACACAGGAAACGGAATTATTTTAATCGGTGTAGCGGACTTGATTAACAGTATGGCCGCAGTCCGGCACGTTGTTTTTGATACTAAACAAGCGACCATGGCAGAGTTGTTGGATGCCTTGGACCGAGACTTTGAGGGGTATGAGGAAATACAGAAGCTGTGTACTGATGCGCCTAAGTACGGTAACGATGACCAAGTGGTGGATGATATAGCGGGAGATATGTTCACCTTTATCGCCGATGAGATTGAAAAATACAGTAGTAAATTCGGGCGTATGACTCCTGGGATACTCCCCGTATCCGGCAACACGCCATTTGGGCTTGAGGTGGGTGCCTTACCCTCCGGTCGCAAGGCGTGGAAGCCGCTGGCAGACGGTGTCAGTCCCAGCGGCGGAACGGATTTTAATGGGCCGAGTTCAGTGTTGAAATCAGTAGCAAATATCCCTCACGGCCGCTTCGTACAGGGTACCCTTCTAAATATGAAGGTAGAGCCCGCTATGCTATCTACCGAAAATGGAATCACGCAGATGATGGCTCTGTTGAAAAGTATGTGCAGCCTGGGAGTGTATCATGTTCAGTTTAATGTGATTGATCAGCAAAAATTAATTCGTGCTCAGAAAAATCCTGATGAATACAGAGGATTACTGGTGCGAGTGGCCGGTTATACTGCCTACTTCGTGGAACTTGGAAAAGATGTGCAGGATGATATTATTGGACGTACTATACAACACGGTATTTCTCCGATAGCTAACCGCCACTAATATCCCCCAGTTAAGGAAAGGGGACACACCTGCTAAAGCCTAGGTTATCTACTGGGGGGCAGGAATGTCCCCAATCTAAATGGGATAAGTGGCGCTAAGCTTCTGGATAGGCTTAACTAAACATCAGATGGGTATAAAACCCCCATCTGATGCAAGTTTTCGCTTTAGGTGGGGTGATATTAATGAAAAATGGCTCAGATGTTAAAGGATCAGTGCTTAGGATCGAGAGGACTTCCATTCACGACGGGCCGGGGCTCCGCACGGTACTTTTTCTTAAAGGGTGTCCCTTGAGATGCCGCTGGTGTTCAACGCCTGAATCTCAACGTTCCGATCCAGAAAAAGGGTATGCAAGGGAACGTTGTATAGGATGTGGAGTATGTGTTCGCTCATGTCCGGAGGGAGCTCTTTCCTTTTCTGCAGACAGGCAGAAGGTATGCACCGATTCCTCCAAATGCCAAAAATGCTTTCTTTGTGTAGCGAAATGCCCTCAGAGAGCAATGAAACAATACGGAAGCTTTATGTCCGTGGCAGAGGTGGTACGCGAGATCACCAAAGATGAGATTTTTTTCTTTCACTCAGGCGGTGGTGTTACCATCAGCGGCGGAGAACCTTTAAATCAGCCGGATTTTACTTCTGAAGTATTGCGGGAATGCAAAGAACGCGGGATACACACGGCCATTGAAACCGCCCTTCATGCTCCGTGGAAGAGCATTGAAAAGGTTTTACCCTGGCTCGATGTTCTCTTTGTCGACATTAAACACATGGATCAGAGAAACCATAAAGAGTGGGTTGGGACTGGTAATTCACTAATACATGATAACATTCGAAGAATCGACCAATCAAAATATCCGGTGGAAATAATCGTACGCATTCCTTTAATTCCGGGGATAAATGATTCTAATGCAAACCTATTAGCAGTTGGTGAATTTTGCAAGTCTATCCATAAGCTTAAAGAGATAGAGCTGCTGCCTTATCATCGCTTGGGTGTAGAAACCTATAAAAATCTTGAAGTAGATTATCGGTTAAAGGACATGGAACCGCCTTCCCTGGAAAGAATAATGGATCGAGCCAATCTTTTATCAAAGTGTAATATGAGTGTTCCGGTCAGAATCGGTGGTGGTTTTACAGGAAAACTTCCTGATCATAAGGTAAAGGATGAGGAAAGCTCTAGAAAGGTTGGAGGGTGATAAAGTGGGAGAAACGGAAACAAGCCAGTCTCTAATGGATTTAGCCTATGACAGAATTAAGAGAAAGATACTTAATCTCACTTATCCACCTGGTTCTTTTCTCACAGAAGCAACCCTGGCGGAAGAGTTGGAGACAAGTCGAATGCCTATTCGAATGGCCGTTCGTCGGTTGGAAATGGAGGGGTGGATTGTCGCTGGCTTTCGCAAGAAGAAAAGGGTTAAAGACATTACAAGGAAAGATGTTATGGAGATATACCAGCTTCGGAGCCTCTTAGAAAGTAATGCTCTCCAAATGATTTTTGATCTCAAGAAAACCTGGGAATACTCGCATCGCATTGAAGAAAAGGTCGTACGCATGAAGGCGGCTCAAAATGATCGATACGAATGGGAACGCGCCGATACCGAGATGCACATGGAGATCGTCAGTGTCTACGAAAATGAACGTATCAACCGCATCTACAGAAATAACCAGGATGAATTGATCCGAATTGGACTTATGTCCGAGAAAAAAAAGCGGCATGTTCAGGAAATTATTGAGGGGTTGTATCGGTTCTTAGAGGCCGTCCGTGAGGAACGATTCGCTGAAGCGATGGAAATTCTCCGCAGAGAACACCTGGATGCTGGCCAGGACATGGCTCTGAAAAAGACTATTTTGGAATGAGAGGTGTGCGGGAATTATGGGAAAAGATATTGGTTTTATCGGAACAGGGACAATTACTTCGGCTCTTGTGACAGGTTTCTGTTAAACCATGGATTCGTGCACTCGAGCCCGTCCTTGCCCGCCTCAAACCTTGAATTTGGGGTACCCGCAGGGGGCATATCCAAAACTCTAGAGCAACAAGTTGCTAAGAGTTTTGCTATACTCGCAAGGGGCATATCCAAAACTCTAAAGCAACAAGTTGCTAAGAGTTTTGCTAACGGTTCTTAAGTTTAATTGGGAAATGTTATCAGTGGGGAATTAAATTCTGGCACGGACGAGATATGCTATAATTGAATTATTAGTGATGAAATTAAGAATTAATATGCAGAAATAGAATTCATCTTAGGTGGGGTCAGAAAATCTATGTTTGTCTATGTATTCCCTATAGTACTAGTCATAATTTCAAATGTTATGTATAACGTTTCCCAAAAGTCAACGCCACAGAATGTTAATCCTTTTTCTGCATTATTTATTACATATTTAATCGCAGCTGTTTTTACTATAGCTGCAGCACAGTTTTATAAAACGAACAAAGGCTTCGTGCAATCTATTTATGATTTAAACTGGACAACCCTAGTGCTGGGGTTATCAATAGTTGGTCTGGAAATCGGTTATCTGCTTGCTTATAGGGCAGGGTGGGACCTAAGCATAGGCTCATTGGTAGCCAATATTAGCCTTGCCCTAATACTTATTCCCATTGGAGTACTCTTTTACCAAGAGACATTTGAATTGCACAAAATAATTGGGATAGTACTGTGTATAATTGGACTAATTTTTATTAACAAATGACAGTATAGCACATTAGTTTAAAAGGGGTAGATCTTTTTAATTAATGATAGCCTATTTTGACTATTATTTTGGAAGCGGTATTAAGTAATCCTTGATTGAATTAATTGATCCCTTCTCTTCCGATTTCATATGGATACCTGCCTCGAAGTTCGTTCATATGTATAGTAACAGTTAAGAAGGACAGAAGGAAAAGTTACACTTGTTTTTAGGGTAATTTGACAATTCAGATGTGGTTTGGGTAGACTAATGATAGACATGTTATGAGGAGGAATTGCTAAATGAATGTACTAGAGGCTATTAACGACAGATATTCTTGCCGTGCTTTCAAGCCTGCACCCGTAAGCGGGGAAACTATTGTTAAAATTATGGAAGCAGCTAGGCGTACGCCCTCTTGGGCCAACACGCAACCTTGGGAAGTCTTTGTGGCAGGCGGAGAAAAGTTAGAAAGTCTGCGTCAAGCTTATTTGAAAAATTTTGGTGAAGGGGTAAATATTAGCCCCGATATCCCTACTCCGAAAGAATGGCCTGATGCTATGCAGCAGCGGATGGCGGAAGTCGGCAAAAAAAGATTCGAGTTATTAGGCATAGATCGCGGAGATAAAGAAGCGAGACAAAAATTAGCCGAACGAAACTACAGATTTTTTGACGCACCGGCGGTAATTTATCTTTGTATGGATTCTAAATTGACATCTTGGTCCATGTATGACATAGGTGCCTTTGGGCAGAGTATAATGCTGGCTGCGAAAGAGTATGGGTTAGATACAATAACTGCAATTATGCTTGCAGGTTACCCGGATCTAATTCGGAAGGAACTAAGAATACCCGAAGACTTATCCATAGCAATAGGCATAGCGCTAGGCTATGCTGATGAAGAAAATCTTGAGACACAATTTCAGAGTCCAAGGCGTTCTACTGAAGAAGTAGTAACTTTAAAAGGGTTTTAAGCTGAGGCAAAAAGCAAATAGCCTTAAGCTTAATTAATAAAAGATGTAATGCAGCGGCCGACGGGCCGCTGCATTAAAGTTTAAAGAGGGTATTTTATAGAGGCCCATGGAGAGTTGTTCGGATTATAGTCCTTATGTGAATTAAATGCTCAGTTTTATTGCTCTAATATATTCTTCAAGTTCCGTCTGAAGCGCACTCGGAGCACATTTCTCTACCAAGTTAATTAAGCTGCTGCCCATAATAACCCCATCGGAAATGACCGCTGCTTGGCGAGCTTGGTCTGCATTGGCAATGCCAAAGCCAATTAGGACCGGTAGCGTAGTAGCATGCTTGACTTTGACGATTTCGCCTGATAGCTGCTCTCTTAAAGCTTTTCTTGTCCCGGTCACACCAGTAACTGAGGTGTAGTAAACAAACCCGGAGGCATCCTTCAAAATGCGTTTAAGCCTCTCTGGGCTGGTGGTTGGCGCTGCTATAGCTATAACGGCGAGTCCTTTGCTACGTGCCAAGGCCCGTAGCTCTCCACTTTCTTCATAAGGTAAATCCGGTACTACAATCCCATCAACACCGCAATCCACGGCATCAGCTACAAAGCGCTCCGGACCGTAAGCGTAAATTGTATTATAATAAAGGAGCAGCACTACTGGAACTTCTCCTAACTCACTTCCATGGCGCATATCAGAAACCAAATCCAGTACTTTGCTTAAGGTAGTTCCATTTATTAAAGCCGCTTGGGAAGCCTTTTGGATTACCGGTCCATCGGCCAAAGGATCGGAGAAAGGCACTCCTAATTCTATAATATCCGCACCACCCCGGCACATGGCAGCAACCAGCTTCGCTGTATCTTTTAGCGAAGGATAGCCGGCAGTGATAAAAGGCATAAAAACTTTTCGTCCACTGGCCTTGGCCAATGTAAAGGTCTTATCAAGACGGCTGGTTGATTTAGTCATCAAAGGACGCCCCTTCCTGTCTTACAGTAATCACATCTTTATCTCCCCGACCGGATAGATTCACAACAACTAATATTTCCGGTTTTTCCATCTGTTCAAAATATGGAGACATCTTATCTAGAAATGCAACTGCATGGGAACTCTCCAATGCAGGAATAATTCCTTCTAGTCGGCTTAGAGAGTGAAACGCCGTTAGTGCTTCACCATCGGTGATAGCTTGATAATTCACTCGCCCAATATCTTTTAACCATGCGTGTTCCGGCCCTACACCAGGGTAATCTAAACCTGCTGAAATGGAATGAGCTTCTTCAATTTGACCAGCATCATCCTGCAGTAAGTAGCTTAAGGACCCATGAAGCACTCCTTTGCGGCCTTTGGATATAGATGCTGCATGTCTGCCGCTGGTTAATCCCTCTCCGGCAGCTTCTATCCCAAAAAGCTGCACGCCGAGTTCATCAATGAAAGGATAGAACATCCCCATAGCATTGCTGCCTCCACCAACACAAGCAACAATAAAATCAGGCAGGCGACCTTCTTTTTCCTGAATTTGGATTTTTGTTTCTTGACCGATGACCTTTTGGAAATCTCGAACCATTAAAGGATAAGGATGCGGCCCTACTACTGAACCGATAATGTAGTAGGTATCATCAACGTTTGTAACCCAGTCCCTAATGGCCTCGTTGCAGGCATCTTTAAGGGTGCGGGAGCCGCTGGTTACAGGAATAACCTCAGCCCCCAGCAGTCGCATCCGATAGACGTTGAGTTCCTGCCTTTCCATGTCCACAGCACCCATATAGATCTGACATTCTAAGCCTAATAAGGCACAAACTGTGGCCGTGGCTACACCATGCTGTCCGGCCCCCGTTTCAGCGATGACGCGTTTTTTCCCCATTCTCTTGGCTAATAGTGCTTGGCCTAGGGCGTTATTTATCTTATGAGCACCCGTATGGTTTAAGTCTTCTCTTTTTAAGTAGGCTTTCACCCGATACTTTTTAGTGGAATATTGTTTTGAAAGCCGGTTTGCCAGATACAAGGGAGTAACTCTACCGCTGTATTCAGTTAAGTAGTAATTTAACTCCTGCCAAAATTCTTTTTGGTTAGAATAGTGGTCATAGGCTGCGGACAGCTCTTCCAAGGCCGGCATCAAAGTTTCCGGGACGAAACGCCCACCGTTTTTTCCAAAATACCCTGCCTTATTAAGCTGATTTTTTAACTGATGGGAAAAACTCATTTAAAGTCCACTCCTCTCATTAAATCGTTTTCTTTTAACCGCTTTAATAAATGAATCTATTTTTGTTCTGTCTTTAACACCGGGGGCCGTTTCAATTCCCGAGGATACGTCCACACCTAGAGGCGTTACCTGGGCTAAAAGACTAGTAACATTATTGCTGTTTAAACCGCCGGCTACTATTAAAGGCTGTCGGGGCCAGTGCTTTACATATTGACAAGCCAATCCCCAGTCAAAGGTACTGCCTGTTCCGCCCAGTGCAGAAGCGGAATAAGTATCCAAAAGGATAGCATCTACATGTGCATGATATTTCAGTATTGAATTAAAACTGGAGCTATTTCTCATGGAGAAGGCCTTGGTCAAAAAGGGCCATGGACCCGCTGTCTCTTGGGCAACTAGCTCTTTGAGCCTGATACAATATTCCACGGTCTCTTTACCGTGAAGCTGTATGCCGGTTAAGCCTACTTGCTGAACTGTTTTCGCCACCTGCTCCACCGGCATGTCAGCAAAGACACCTACAACCTGTTTCTGTGACGGCAGTACTGCAGTTGTGATATCTTTTGCCTGTTCAAGGGAGACATAACGGGAACTGGTGTTGACAAACACCAAGCCCAATGCATCCGCTCCTCTGGTAAGCGCGTATTTACCATGTTCGGTATTAGTGATGCCACAGCATTTAATTAATGGAGAGATCATAGGTGGGCACCACTTTTCTTAAACTGCCTTTGGTATTCTTTAATTACAGTCCCTGGGTTGTTGCTGGTGACTAGGGCTTCTCCTACAAGGATGCCATGGTAGCCTGCGGCGGCAATCCTTTGAACATCTTGGCTGCTTTTAATGCCGCTTTCCGCTATTTTCAGTGTGTCTTTTGGCAGGCTTTTGGCTAAATCTTTGCAGGTATCCAGGTTGACTTCTAAAGTGTTAAGGTTACGGTTGTTGACACCGATAATTTTTGGGGAAAGCCTGCGAAGTCTGGCCAATTCTTCTCCATTGTGAACCTCTACCAGACAATCCATTCCCAGCTGCTGTGCCTGATGGTAAAGATCTTGAAGATGGCTATCCTCCAGGAGGGCAGCGATTAGCAGTACAGCCGAGGCCCCTGCGGCCCTTCCCCGGTATATCTGCCAGGGGTGAATAATAAAATCTTTTTGTAAAATGGGTAAATTAGTAGAGCTTCGCACCAATTCCAGTTTCTCATAGCTGCCATTGAAATAATATGGCTCAGTGAGAACGGAAATAGCTGAGGCTCCTCCGTTTTGGTATTGTGCCACCAGTTCCTTAACACTATGGGTAATCTGAAAGCTCCCTTTAGAGGGGGAGCTATATTTTACTTCTGCTATCACTGCTCCGCCGCTCGCCAAGGCAGAGGAAAAATGACCCGGTGTACTGCTTCGAATGTCAATCCGTTTAATTAACTCTTTATACGGAAGGGACTGCATGCCCTTTGAAACTTCTTCCTGTTTTAGTCTTAACATCTTCTTTAAAAATTTAGACATAAGCTACCCCTGGTTGATCTTGATCCGGTAGGGATTGGCTGACTGAAATGAGCTTATCCAGCATAATTTCCCCAGCACCTTTTTTTAACACTTCCGCTGCAAGGATGACACCTTCTTGGAGAGTGAAAACTTTGCCGGCAATATAAAAGGCAGCAGCTGCATTAAGCAAGACGATGTCCCGTTTTGGTCCCTTTTCTTCGCCGGATAAAATGCGTCGTGTAATAACTGCATTTTCTTTAGCCGTTCCGCCTTTTAGCTCTTGAGGACTGCAATGCTTAATGCCGAAAGTAGAGGGATCAATCTGATAGCTCATGACAGTATTGTTTCGTACCTCACTTACATAGGAGATGCCCGTTAAGGTAATTTCATCCATGCCGTCCGTTCCATGTACGACCATGGCCCGCTCCACTCCTATATTTAAAAGTGCCCGTGCTAAGGTATCTGTAAGCTTTTTTTCATAAACACCGATCAACTGATATTGGGCGCCGGCCGGGTTGGTTAAGGGACCTAACAGATTGAAAATAGAGCGGAACCCTAACTCTCGCCTGGGGCCAATTGCATATTTCATGGCTTTATGAAAGATAGGGGCAAAAAGAAAGCTAATACCAGTTTTCTGAAAGCAAGCTTCAACCTGTTGGGGAGAAAGATTAACATTAACCCCTAGGGATTCTAAGACATCGGCACTGCCGCTGCGACTGGATACTGAACGATTACCGTGCTTTGCAACAGGCAGGCCGCCCCCGGCCAATACGAAGGCCACCGTGGTGGAAATGTTAAAGGTACTTAAGTGATCCCCTCCTGTACCGCAAGTATCTATAGTTGAAGTACCGCAGGTTATAGTTTCGGCTTTATCCCGCATGGCTATAGCACAGCCGGTTATTTCTTCAGGGGTTTCCCCTTTCATCCGTAATGCAGTAATGAATCCCCCTATCTGGGCCGCAGTGACCTGGCCGGACATGATTGCACTCATGAAATCTTGAGCCTCCGGTTGACTCAAATTTTTCCTCTCAATCAGCTTGTTAATTGTGCTTTGCATAGATATCTCTCCTCTTCTATCTAGTCTCTTCTAATTTCCTAATGTTAAATATCAAAGAAATTACTTATAAGCCTTGGTCCTTCTTTGGTAAGAATGGATTCAGGGTGAAATTGGAGACCCCACAATGGATGGTCTTGGTGTTTCAGAGCCATAATCTCGCCTTCTGCCGTTTCAGCAATTATGCTGAATTGTTCCGGAAGGTTTTCCCGACTTACTATTAGGGAATGATACCTGGTGGCCTTAAAAGGGTCCGGGATCCCCCGAAAAATACCCTTTTGTTGATGATAAATAGTACTGACCTTTCCATGTACGGGTTTCGCTGCCCGCTGCACCTTTCCGCCGAAGGCTTCGGCTAAGCACTGGTGTCCCAGACATACTCCAAGGATTGGGATAGTGTCCCCGAAGTGCTTAATTAATTGTTTGGAGATACCTGCTTTTTCAGGGGTGCCTGGTCCCGGTGAAATCACGATTCTATTTGGATTAATTGCCTCTGCTTCTTCAAGTGTTATCTGATTATTTCGCTTAATTACCATAGCTATTCCCAATTGTCCAATCATCTGGACCAAATTATAGGTAAAAGAGTCATAGTTATCCAACACTAGAACCGTCATATCTTTTCGCCACCTCCTTTAGCCATGGCAACCGCCTGAAACATGGCTTCGGCTTTGTTAAGTGTTTCCTGATATTCGTTTTCAGGATGAGAGTCTGCTACAATGCCGGCGCCGGTTTGAATGTAGGCCCGGCCATTATTGATTGTGACGGAGCGTATGTTAATGCATGTGTCCATCTGGCCGTTGTATCCCAGGTAACCGACAATGCCCGCATAGGGCCCCCGAGGTGTTTCTTCCAATTGGTTAATAATCTCGATTGCACGTATTTTGGGTGCTCCTGACACAGTTCCTGCTGGAAAGGATGCTGATAAGGAATCCAAAGCATCCATATCAGGATGCAGCTTTCCTTTCACTCTGGATACCAGGTGCATTACATGGGAAAAATGTTCCACTTGAGAAAATTCCTCTACGGTTACACTGCCAAACTGACATACCCGCCCCAGATCATTACGACCTAGATCCACCAGCATCAGATGCTCGGCCTGCTCCTTTTCATCTGCCATTAAGTCCTCAGCCAGTAAGGCGTCCTCATGATAATCCTTGCCCCGTTTTCTTGTTCCGGCTATGGGACGTATTTGTGCCTCGCCCGCCTCCAGTCGCACCATCATTTCGGGAGAAGCTCCCACTAAACAAAGTTCATTAAACTTGATGTAAAACATATAGGGCGAAGGATTAACAGCTTTTAAGCAATGGAGCAGGGTTAAGGGATCAAAATCAGCGGCAGTAGAAAACCTTTGGGATAGGACAGCTTGAAAGATATCACCCTGAAGGATGTATTTCTTTGCTTCTTTTACCGCACTGCAAAAGCTGTTTTTTGTGACATTACTGCTGATGGCCGGCTGTTTAATTGGAATATCGGCCATGGGCGCGGAGTGATTGCTGCCGCTTTTTTTTAATCGTCCCATAATACTGATAATAATTTGCCTTGCCTGGTGGTAAGCATTGTCAGGTTGCTCCCCCGGCATTGCATTGACCACAATTTTCAAGACACCCTTTAAATGATCAAAAATTAGAACGGAGCGGGTAAACATCATGCTAATATCGGGGATGCCCTCATCTGCGGGAAAGGTTCCCGCTAAAACCGGCTCAAAGTACTGAACACTGTTAAAACCCATGTAACCTACGGCGCCGCCAAAGAAACGCGGTAAGTTACCATTGGCGCCACTGGCGTATTGGTCTAATAAACCGCGCAGTTGTTCAATGGGCTTTTCATGCTGTTTTTCTTCCCAATGAGTAATCTTATTAGGGTAGCCACTGGTACTATGGGATCTACCTAGTCTTACTTGACTTCCATGAGCCTGGAAAATAAGGTAGGGATCATTACTTACGAAGGAGTAACGAGCTACCTGATCACTTCCCTCTACACTTTCAAGAATAAAGGAATGAGGTGTCTCACCCAGCTTATCTAAAGCGGAAGCCGGTATCTCGTTTCCGGTGAATATTTCAGTATAGACAGGAATAATTTTTTCTCCAGCTGCCGCCCTTTTGGCGAAAGATTCTAGATTAGGATGGAGACGTTCCTTTGGAAATGAGTCATCTTTTTGGCGCATTGTTAAGCCCCCTTTGGTGGAATAAAAAAATAAAAGCTGATAGCCCTCATTAAATTGAGAGTTATCAGCAGTGGATTATTGAAAAAAGTAGCACAACAAGCCAATTGTGATAGGGTTAAATCCAGAAAATACTAAATTTTTGGCTTTTGCAGGCGAAATAATAGTCCTTGCACCCACGGATTATTTCCTTTTGGGTGCAAAAAAACCGAGACTAAGCCCGGCGGACATACTTTACCCACATTCTCGGCTGTGCTTATCTTCTCTATGCTCAAATCTCAACTCAACTAAGCTAAATTAATTTTTGTAAGTATATCAAGGACCAGTAAATATGTCAATGGTTAAAATATAGATTTATGTTAAAATATTCTTGGGGAAGTGTACAAATGCCGTAAGTTGCTAGTAACTAATCCTTGTTACTTTTAATCTTAACTATGTTTTTCAGCTGTTTAAGTTTAACAGGCTTCTTCATTATCAGTTTATTAGGCTCGTCTGTGTGCTCTACATCGTTATTATCGGTAACCTTTTTTGCAGGTAGAGGGATGAACCGGTGAAGATTATGTTGCTTTTTTTCCGGTTCTTTTTCACCAGCAAAATTATATAATAATGATGTAAAAAAAGCTAAGCCAAGACCGAAAACAAAGTGTGCGCCTAAGGTGACTAAAATGCCCGAAGCAGTTTGAGGTAACTTAGCCTGGACAGATTGACCAAGTAAAGTACTGAACAGTGCTACCCATACAAACATACCAAATCCGATCCCCTTAAACCATAAATAATCTCTGCCCCCAACATAGTGCACAAATAGAAAAAATGCTACACCCAAACCCGCGCTGACAGTAACATCGGCTGCTCCTCCAATTAGGTAAGCTGCAGGTGTGTGGAGTACTTCTTTTTCTAGGAACCGGGTCGCCGTGATTTGCCAAAATACTACGTTGGTAAAGCCGAGAAGATAAGCCAAGTAGTTAAAAATTAGCTTTACTGCATCAGCAAGCAGCCCGATAATTGCGCCAACCATAATCTTATCTTTAAGTACCATAAATCCCACCTAATTTCTAAATTAGACGTTGGGGTTAGTATTATTAAAAAAGATGTTTCTACTCCTAAGCTAGAGTAAATATATTTTAAAATTAGCAATTAACAAGAATGTTACAACATTACGGTTTTATCTCAAATTCTTCTAAGGCTGAAGTAACTCGAGTTTCCCCCGATATGAATTCTCGTTTAACCATTCCAACCCCGTTTTTATAGTATTCAAATAAAGTAGAATCCTTTGCAGAGATTTGGATTTTTATACAGTTATTAAATTCTCCTGCAGGTGTATCTACGGTAGCATCTATACTAACAATTTCTCTTGTGCCGTTTGACTCCTCCCAACTGGTACCTACTTCAAGCGGCTTTTGTAAAACAACAACATTTTCATTAGATTCTTCATCTAGAAAATTTGTCTCACCATAGGCCTCGCCCTGAAAAAAGATGCGAGTTATCTTATTATCCGTCACTTGAAAAACTGCAGCGCTGACAGTACCGCCATTATTTTCCCTTATCTGTCCCTTGTTTTCTTGGATAAATAGAACTTCACGGTCAAATGATGCATATTCATTACCCTCGCCCTGATACTTCCATGTACTTCCTTTAGTTAAAGGGAAGTATTCTGACAGGTTTGCGGTCGGAGAGGGCTGTTTATTGTCCTGGAGCTTTTCCTGATTATCATTCGGTTCGGGAGTAGGTGTGCCTGATTTAAAGCATCCCAAGGGATATAAAGTAACTAAAATAAGAGTTAAAATTAAAGTCTTATATGACCATTTCAATTTAATCCCCACCAATCAAAATTATTATTATGTTTCTATAGTTAATTGTTCCCTAATTACACTCATCTTATAATGCACTATATTCTTATAGCAAAGTTAATTAACCTGCTTATTATTACTTTGTCTTAGTTAGAAAATAAAGAGGGATTCCAGGACTTCGGCAAGTATTCTTACTGTAGGCAGAGAATGTATTTAATTAAAGTCTATAGTTGTAAAAACGATCATTATTGCCTAAACCTTGATCTAAAGAGGTGAAGATGTCAGTTTTTCAAGCTAATTCGGTTTTCAATAAACCTAAATGGCTAAACTAACTATGTTGCAGGTAAAACAAAAGGTTTGTATGCTTAGGAGGGAAAGATTATTAGAGATAAAAGAGCAAGGGAAAAGTTCGAAGAAAAATTAGAAAGTGCAGAGGGTATAAAAAGTTACAAAAGAGCTGGGGGGTTAACTTATTTAATTGAATTTCAAGATGGCACAAAAACAACGGTAGATCTGTTAGAAATTGTTTTATCCCAGGAAAAGATGATGACGCCTGGATTGAAGGCCTTAAAAAAGGCTTTATTAGATGATTAAAAATAACGGAGGTGAAAACTCTGACTAGTTGCTTATTTTGTGAAGTGCCTGACAACCTGCAAATACTCGGAAATAATGAAGCCTTCGTTATCGAAGATAAATACCCTATTACTAAAAGGCACTCGTTAATCATACCCCGGAGGCATTTTTCTGATTTTTTTGAAGCAAACGAGCAAGAATATGCAGCAATATTGGGTCTTCTTAAACAAAGGAAGCAGCAGCTACTCGAATTAGACGATAAAATAAAGGGTTTTAATGTTGGTGTCAATATAGGAAAAGTTGCTGGGCAAGCTATTCTTCATTGTCATATTCATTTGATCCCACGTAGAACAGGAGAAATTCCGAACTGGGGTCAAGATTAAAGGAAGGGTGTCTAATGTGGCAGAAAATATCAAGAAAAGAATGTGGCTTTACGGTTTTCTAGGTTTTGCGGGGTTTATGGGTTTTGAGGCCTTCGAAACCCATAACCCTTTGCAGCTATATTATTTTACTGCTTTTGCATGTTTTTCTTATTTTAAATACCTGAAGAAAGAGCTAAAGTATTTAGGTTATCTGGGTGTATTTGGATTAATTGCAGCTATATTGGCTAACGCTGGACTTTTTAGTATATAATTTTTGAAACGTCCCCTATTTTATTAAGAGGATTATCTAGAACGAAGGATAAATTGGTAAAAAGAAGAATATTATTAGTTAGAAGATAATAAGGGGGTAATTAAAATTTCTGGGGACAGCAATAAGTTATTAGTAGTTTGGACAAGTGGCGATAAAGAAGTAGCCTTGAAGATGGTATTTATGTATACCTATAATTCAAAGATTAAAAGCTGGTGGGATAATGTCTGTTTGCTGGTATGGGGAGCATCTGCAAAGTTACTTAGCGAAGATATTGAACTGCAAAAAAACATAGAAAAGATGAAAGATGCCGGAATAAAGCTGTTAGCTTGTAAAGCCTGCAGCGACAGTTATGGTGTCACCGAGGATTTAGAGAGAATGGGTATTGAAGTAAAGTACGTTGGGGAAGACTTTACGAATTATTTAAAAGATAAAGACTGGACGACTGTTACGTTGGTTCCGCTATGGTAGCGCCAGAGTCATTTGGTAAGCTTATACCAATATTAGGCGGTGGGGCTGCGGCACATATAATTTTGTTAGGTGGTTACTTTCGTAAAAAGACCTCATAAAATTTTTCGATACTTCTAAAAGTGAGCTTTAAGTAAAAGCCTGAATTTCCTCAGACCATGTGCTGCTGAAATCCAGGCTTTTCACGTTATTTTGTCAACTATCAATGAGTAGTCTCTAAAACTACTGGACAATGATCACTACCTAAAATACTATGGTGTATCTGTGAATCTAGCAACTTACCCTTTAGTCTATCCGAAGCGATGAAATAATCAATACGCCAACCAGCATTTCTTTCTCTGGCGTTTCTGATATAAGACCACCAGGTATATGCTGCTGTTTTCTCGGGGTAAAAATATCTGAACGTATCTAAAAAACCGGTTCCTAACAATTCGGTCATTTTTCCTCGTTCTTGGTCCGAAAAACCAGCGCTTTTTTTATTGGATTTCGGATTTTTTAAATCAATTTCTTGGTGGGCAACATTAAGATCTCCGCATATAATCACCGGCTTTACATTATCTAGTTCCATCGCATAATTTCGAAATTTATCTTCCCACAACATTCTGTAATCCAGTCGTAACAGTTCTCTTTGAGAATTTGGCGTGTAGACGTTGATTAAATAGAATTCTTCAAATTCCAAGGTAATTACTCTACCTTCTTTTGCAAGGCCCTCGTGTTCTAAACCATAGCTGACAGAGAGAGGTTTTTGTTTGGAAAATACGGCAGTGCCTGAATAACCTTTTTTTTCAGCGTAATGCCAGTATTGTTGGTGCCCTTTTAAATCCAGGTCAATTTGTCCTTCCTGTAATTTCGTTTCCTGGATGCAGAAAATATCCGCATCTACCTCGTTGAAATAGTCCAAAAATCCTTTCTTAACACAAGCTCTAATACCATTAACATTCCAAGATACTAGTTTCATCTTTTGCCTCCAAAGTGTGATTTAAATTTCCCTATGGTATCTAGATTCTTTAGGGAAGCGTAAAATCCTTTAACAGTGAAATAGTAAATACTGATAACTGAAGGAAACTTTTATATGCCAACTAACCAACGTCAAACGTTGACAGAGATAATTACTGATTATATAGTTAATGGTGTCATATATTCGGTTAGTGCCGTTTGGTCTGCCTAAGAAGGAGCGAGAGTATGAAATCCCTAAATAAGCAACAATTATTAGAAGACATAATGGAATTGAACATAAAAAATGCTGCCATAGTAGATACAAATGATATTCTCTTTTCCAGCCAAGTACGTAAGTATTGTGAAATGAATCAATGTGGAAAGTACGGCGTCAACTGGGCTTGTCCGCCTGGTGTCGGGCCGTTGTCAACCTTAAAGGAAGAAGCCTTAGAATATCAACAAGGCCTTGTATTACAGACCCTTCATATTATTTCCAGTTCTTTCGATTGGAAAGGAATGATGGCAGCAAAAGAAGCGCATGAGAAGGTATTACGTTTAGCGTTAGGATTGGTTAAAGAAAGATACGAGATAACAGAAACATTGTTATTGGGGGCAGGTTCTTGCGAGATATGCGCTAGTTGTTCGTACGAAGAAAACCAACCATGTAGATATCCGGACAAGGCATTGGCCTCTCTTGAAGCTTACGGTATTGATGTCGTATCCCTAACAAAACATTGTAATATGCCGTACCATCATGGAGCGAATACTGTCTCATATGTAGGACTCATTCTTTTTAAATCGCCCTAATATAACGGAAAAAGGTGTATGAGGAAACTTCCCTTATACACCTTTTTCCCTAAATTTATTGTCTAGCCAATAGAGGATTAGGGTTAGTACTAATCCCCAAAGTACGCCACCCATACGATGGGAGATGGCTGTGCCTGCAGTCACATTTTCCAGTTCAGTTATATGTAGGGATTTTGCAGCCGCAGATATAAAGGAAACAGACGATAAAACCATATAGAGCAAGCCTTAATTTATTTTGCGGAAAAGTTATAAATATTATCAGAATAGATAAAAGGAGGGTACCTCCTTAGTTCACAGGATAGGAGTAGGATAACATGAATAGTACACTTGATTTAAGTAACATAAAAGAAGCACTAAAAGAGGCTAAGCCGGATGGAGCAGTGGGGATAAGAATATCCAAATTAACCGGTAATGATATCGTAGCCTTTTATGCCGCTGGAATTGACGGATATAAGAGGGTGGGGGCTCACTATCACAATGAAGGAATTGAACTGTATCAAATTATAGAGGGCACCGGAAACATTTTTATAGGCTCACCTAGGAGTGATGGGGAAGTAGATTGGAAAGAACCAGTAAAAGTTGTGGCCGGTGATTGCTTTACTGTGACTGCGGGTGAAGTTCACCAGTTAATTAACTCGAGCGGCAACCAATTAATAATTGTCTTTGTCTGTCCTTATTCTCATATAAGCACAGACAGAACAGTAGTCAAAGGGGTGCCGCTGGAGTAATATAGAAGAAGTAAGCATGTTCGGGCCAAAGAATTTTCTATAAAAATTTCTTAATAGATTATTTATTGTACTCTTTTGGCGTTTGCTGCTGTTCTCTTTTTTCGATGTTTTGCTGCGCTTTTTGAACCGTTTTTGTTTGTTGGCTGGTTGCTTGGTTCATTTGTCCTGTTTCCTGCTTATATTTTTGGTTTTGCTGCAGCGCTTTGGATACTTTAGCTTTCTTTTTAGCCATTTTCCGCACCTCCAATGAATAGGATTTTCTTCACCACATTAATAATTTTCCCAACTAGAAGTATTTAATTAGGGTTAAAAAATGTCAGTGGTTTGGCATGGATTTCCTGGCGTATCAGTTGTTTGATGTGGAAAGCTAACAAAAGAATGGAGTTTTCTATTAGGAGGATGATTTTTTGTGCTTAATTTTAACCAATATAAACAAGAATTGCTTAAAAAAAGAAAAGTTGCGCAAGAGGAAATTAGAGATATTAATGAAGGAGGGTTGTTCAATTCATTTAAGGATTCCATTAGTGAGTTATCTACTTATGATAATCACCCAGCAGATATCGGGTCAGAAACCTTTGAACGAAGCAAAGACTTTGCGTTACGGGATACGGCTAATATTTGGTTATCCAAAATAGATGAAGCCCTTGTTAGAATAAAAGACGGAACTTACGGAGAATGCGTAGAATGCCATCAATCAATTCCCAAGGAGCGTTTGGACGCTGAGCCTGAGACTGATATGTGCATAAATTGTAAGGAGAAAGCTGAAGGGCATGGTAATCCTGAGGAAAGACCAATTGAAGAGCAAGTCGTGTCAATGCCATATGGAAGTTATCCCGGCAGAACGTATGATGATTCTTTAGGGTATGATGGCGAAGATACTTGGCAGGATGCAATGCAGTATAGCGAGCATACCGAGCATAGCGGGGCTGGTTCCTATTATGGTGGAGCGGATGAGAATGAGGTAATCGGAGAAGTTGAACAGGTGGAAGGAATTGCCTATTTTAAAGGCGCAGACGGGGTTCTATATGAAGACAAATATGGGCTAGATGACGAAGATGCTCCAAAAGAAGTAATCAGAGGTGATGATGGTTGGGATAAGAAAGAACAATAGTAATTAAGTTCGTATCCATATTTTTGTCAAATAGTGATTGATCCCCATTGCGATGCGACGGGGATTATTTCTTCTATAAAGGTAACGGGAGCCATGTGAGGCCATATAATACGATACTCATAACAACGATTAGGATTAATACAGCCTTCGCATTCCAGATGGGGCCTACTTTAAATTGGTCAAGGTCTACCGTATTGGCTACTGAAGCATTCATTGGACTAAAAGGGGAAATCAGTGCCGACGTCCCCCAAGTGATGGTAAACATAAGTCCGTAAAGTGTAACCGGCATGCCTAATGCCTCTGCCGGAATAGTTGAAGCAATTGCAATGATTGGAATCATATGGTGAATGCCCGCTGCTGCCAGCAGAGGGATTACCATCATAATTAGTAAAATTGTAAAAAAGAGGGATGAGGTCTGGGTAAGGTAAACAATGTGGTTAGCAATCCAAGTTCCTACAAAAGAACGATTTAATATTTCCGCAAAAAATCCGGCAGAGAGAAAAAAGACCGTCTCATTAATAACCCGAGCGCCTCGTTGTTGAAAGTAAGGTTTTAATTCCATCATAAACTGCTTCGCTTTACCTAAAAATAAAGACCAAAAAAAGGATTGGAAAATGGCAGCTATAGCTACTACCACAATCATCTTTTTGCCAAGCAAAATTTCTAATGGAATGATAGTTACCAAAAGAAGGAGCATCCATAAGCTCAAACCGATCATTTTCTTTGTGGCCTCTTTATCCTTATTATTGGCAAAATCAGCTGGTATGACAAATTTCTCTGAACGGACATCCCAGAGGTAAAGTAAGTAACAGACTAATAACTGTATAAATGCAATAAAGATAGCTGCTGTTAAGAAATTTAATATTTTAAACGGCACATAAGATGCGATTAAGCCCACGCCAACAAAGTATGGCGCCCAGGTGGCAACGGAGGTAAAACTGCGCTGCATGCTGAGAGTGATTGTTTTTTTGCTGAGAGGAACCGTTTTCATAATATCGTAATATATTCTGTAGACAGAAAGATTAAGTACCGGCGCTAGCAGAAAGAAAATCCCGGCAGTAACCCAGTAGAACCTGCCTGGGCTTGATAGTTTTGTACGGGCAAACCGTTCCGTATATTTTGTATACCCTCCCAATTCAATAGGGATTTGTAACAGGGGCACAAATAGAAATAAGGCTACAATAGGCATGGATTTCAGAAATCCGTAGCTCCAATTACTATAAGATAGACCGTCTTCTATAAAAAAAATAAGGTTACCTGCTACTAACATAACAATGCTTGAAATACGGGGAATCTTGCTAAGATTGGGTAAAAACCATACTATAGTTAATAGTGCCAATGTCGGCAGTAGGTATTGTGCACCGGGAAATGCATAGAATTGATAGAGCAAGCCAGTAATGCCAAGTGTAAATAATAAAATGTTCTTCATGTCAAATTCGCCTCGTCTTGATAATATTTCTTACATACCCTTTATTATAACAATTGTCTAGATTTATACCAATATAAAAATTCGTAGAAGGATTTCCCTTAATTTTTAGAGAAACTAAGTATGAGATGGAACTATTAATGAGAGGGGAATTGTTTAATGAAAGTAGTTTTTACACTTAAGTCAGCTGAATCCAAGCGTTTGCTAGCTAAAGGGGTAGCGTCCATGGAGGAAGTGAAGCAAGCCAAAGAAAACGCGTATATAATTTTAGCTGGAGGCACTACAAATGGGTATGTGGCCCAGGAAATATTGGGAACAAGGGATTTTGAACCCCACCGTGCCACCGTCGGTACAAGCACTAATGGTGTGCTATGTATTACTGATCCCGACGCAAGAAAGCCTTTTCCGAACATTTTACATAAAGGCAGTCCGGTTGATAAGACTATACCGGAAGCATTTCAAGACTTTCACAAAGAAACTATAGTCATTAAAGGTGCAAATGCAGTAGATACACAAGGCAACGTGGGAGTTGTTACCGCTGGATTCGATGGAGGCACCATCCCTAAAATAATAGGCACCGTAACTTCTCAAGGACTTAAATATATCACGCCGGTGGGCCTGGAAAAATTAGTTCCTTCCGTCAAAGAAGCCGCGGCTGCCGTAGGCGCCCATCGCATTGATCACTCTCTCGGTGCAGATTTCGGAATTTATTGTATTACCAATTCAATCGTTGTAACTGAGATAGAAGCGCTGGATATATTATTTGGCGTTAAGGCGACACATGTAGCCTCAGGCGGGGTTGGCGGTAACGAGGGCGCCGTAGTCTTAGCAGTTGAAGGCAGCGAAGAAGCAGTTGAAAGAACTATTGACTTTATCGAAAACGAAATTAAAGGCGAACCTGCTGTCCCTGCTAACAAAGGTATTTGCAAAACATGCCGTTATATTAGATGCCGCTATCAAGGGCGCCAGGTGGATGAATTACCTGATTGGTTAAAATAGATAGTAAAGATTTCTTCGAGTATGGATTAGAATTAAGGAGACCAACTTTGGTCTCCTTAATGTTTTAATTTTATAGGTTTTTTTAGTTTGTTTTTCCTCCCCCCCTCATCCTCAACTTCGGCCTCAATCCCTTGGTTTTCTCATTGGCTGTCTATCTATATTATTGTATTCTTTTGAGACTTTCACAGGTTGTTCCCGTTCTGCCACCTGATTTTCGGTTTGGAAAAAACCCATCACTTTTAAGGAATAGACAGTTATTACGCTGTAAAGAATGAGACTGAGCAGCATCGTTACTACATCGCCTAAATGCCACGTTATGTCTGCGGGGTAGTGGAATATTCTAGCGGTTATGCCAAAATTAAATAACCAAATGCCCGCTCCCACCCCGACTGCCTTAATTATGTAATGTTCTTCGGTTAAGATATAAGAAAACATAAATGCAATGATTACTCCGAAAAAGGCGCCGATTATTAAAGCTGTCATAAACCCGAATAACCAAAATGCCAGGTTATGTTCATAGCCTTTCATGATGACTGTGATTGCAGTGGCATTGTTATCATATTTGGCCAAGTTGACTGCTTGCATCAGTTCATTAAAACCATATTTAACTGTAGCACCAATGGCCCCGGCTAAAGACCCTCTGATGAATTCCTGCCTTTGTTCTAATTTAAACACGGCAATGCCCCTTTCAGAAATCTGCCTACTGTATATTTTGCCCTTTTGGTAAAGAACAATGTAAACAATGCTAAATATAGGATCAATTTATTTACTTTATTTAAGGTTTAATACTTCCTCAGGCTGACACCTTTCGACATAATATTGTCCACATTAGGTACGTCCATGTTCTATTGTGCATATATTATAGTAAAAGTTGTAAAGGAGGTATTTCATTGCACATCACCCACGAAGTACTGCCTGGGGAAAATTTGGAAAGTATTGCCAGGCATTATAGTGTTTCAGTACCAGAGATTATGGAGATAAACAGTATTTCAAGCCCTGACCAAATACGTGCTAGAGCAATAATACGAATTCCCATTCCCATGATACCGCCTACAGTATCCTCACCTAGACCTGTACGAAACTTTAGCTCGCGTTTAGTAAATGGGATTTTGTATGTTTTGTCTACGGATAGGATGTATTATTTTCGTGACCAACCGGTACGGCTGATGCTGGTAAAAATCAACGTCTCTTCCAGGCCCATCACGGTAACTTACAATACAGGTCAAAGATTTGATTTTTATGTCAGAAGAGGTTACAGCGGACCCATCATTTGGCAATGGTCTGATGATAGAGTGTTTACGCAAGTTTCACAGAAAATAACTTTGCGACCGGGTGAAACTCAAATATTTAGGGCAAATTGGGACCAAATAACTAACAGAGGAAGACAGGTAGGCCCTGGGGTATATAGAGTTTTAGCTGAAAACGTAGCCCGTGAACTGCGGGGCAGATTAGTTCCGCTGCTTATTAGAATTCAATAGACCAAACCACTGCAGCAAAGGATGTTAACCCCTAGCTTTGTCGGGAGAGTTTGTAAGACTTTCGCTTTCATTTTGCGCATAATGAGAAAACAATCGAATAGCTAGAAATAAGTGGGAAAATGAGAGTTTAGGGAGGTAAGTGAAGAACAAATAAATATAGGAATGTGCATATAGTAAAGCATCTTAAGGTGAAAGTGCGGCCCTAGTTACCTATAAAGCGAAAACTTGCATCAGGTGGGGTTTTTTACCCATCTGATGTTTAGTTAAGCCTATCCAGGAGCTTAGCACCACTTATCCCCTTTTACATCGGGGACATTCCTGCCCTCAAAGATTAACCCTATCTTCAGCAGGTGTGTCCCCATTCCTTAACTGGGGAATTAGTGGCGGTTAGCTATCGGGTAAAATGTTGGGTAAACATTTTACCGTACTTTCCACCATCCACTATGCCTATCCCAATGGAAGTATAATTAGAATTCAATATATTAGCACGGTGCCCACTGCTGTCCATTAGATTTGTATGGGCAGTACCAACTTGGGGTGCCCCCGCTAGATTTTCCGCTGCATAAGAAAAACTAATACCAAACTGTTTCATCATTTCAAAAGGGGAGCCATAAGTTGGCGATTGATGTGCAAAATAGCTATTGACTATCATGTCCTGACTCTTAAGCCGTGCAATCTTCACTAGCTCCATAGATACTTTTAATGGAGCTAGTCCCCGAGAGGTCCTTTCATGATTAACCAGGTTTATCATTTGCTGTTCTTCAGCAGTCATTTCTGTATTTTGTTGTGATGTTGGTTCGTACGTATTATCATTTACCCTAACATAATTGATATTGCCTTGGGTAATCCATTCGACATTAGCCCCCAATGCTTCTGCCGCAAAACGGAGAGGGATAAACGTTCTGCCGGGAGGGTCAATCAATGTTGGTTTTGTATCCATCTTATGAGACACATTGTTGACAGTGTAAGTGTATTTATCAAGCCATATGTTAACAATATTGCCATCTCTTTTCACAGTAACCTTTTTACTGGCCTCATCCCAACTTACCTCACTATGTAAAGCCTCCGCAATAAATCGAATAGGGACCATGGTTCTATTGTCGGAATTAATGTAAGGCGGTATGTTACTTGCAACTATATTGTCGTTAACGGTTATTACTATTCGGTTATTACTTGTGCTGGTGCCGGCATGTGTTGGTAAAACAGATATTAAGGTGACTGATATAATAATCACAAAAATAGAAATGTATCGATTAATTAACTGCATTAGAGTTCCTCCCTCGTAAGATAACTATTATTATAACTATTCGACATAATTCTACAAATACTTGGGGGAGTGCCGAAAAAAATAGCTGGTAATCTATGGAAAAAATAAAACAACACCCCCGGTACGTTGCCAAGGGCGTTGCTGCCTTTAAGCTTTTTAAAGTCCCCCATTTAAAACGGTTTCTAAATCTGCTTCCGCGGGTTGACCATTGACGTCAATATAATTAAGCTCGTACGTCTCCTTTTCTATATCTGTGGAAAACTGCACCCTTATCACGGCGCCGCTGCTCATGTTGACATTAACGTCAACAGCATACATGCTCTCACTACCGGCGGGAGCGCGACCATATTCTGTATCATCCGGTTTAAAAGCCAACCACTGTACATGGGCTTTATCATCGGAAACCTTATCAAATACTTTCCCGATTGTTTTACCGGAGTCCAGTTTTCCATTTTTAACAATAGAAACAGCTTTGTTTTGTTCCCCAATTCCACTACCGCAAGCAGATAAAAGAAATAGCGAGGCCACAAGCAAAACTAATACTGAAATCTTTTTGGTCATTTTTTATCCCCCCAAAAACCGAGTGCTTTATTTTACAATATAATATCATATTTTCATCTTTTTGAGTTGTGAAATATTTGTGAATTTTTACCCCCGAAGGGGATTCATAAGCCAAAACGTTAAATTCTCTCAGTTTTTATTGATTTATATCACGGTTTTGTTATCCTTACTGCTTTATACTGGAAATTGAGATAAAGCAAAATAAATTTTAAGGAGGTAGTGAGAATGAAAAAAGTTACTCTTATGTTAAAGGATTTGGCCTGCCCGGACTGCGCCCAGAAAATCGGACAAATACTGGAGAAAACCGATGGTGTTCATAAGGCAAAAGTATTTTACGCCACAAGTAAGGCGAAAGTCGAGTACGATGCCGAGGCCATTGACCAGGAAAAAATTATCGACATTATTGAAAAAGTAGGATATAAAGTTATTTCCTAACCAAGCTCCGCCTTAGGGCGGGTTGGGATTTGTTGAGTGATGAGGGGTTGCGAGGAGTGGTTAAAATGAACGAAAATACTAAAGCTCGTTTCGGGGGAATTGCGCAATTAATTGATTTTTTCAAGGAGTATGAAAAACAAACTGTTGCTGTTGTGTCCGCTCTCTTAATAGCCATTGGTTGGTTGGCGTACTTACTCAATTGGGGTGAAGCCCCTTTTAAGTGGTTGATGCTAACCGCCGCGGTGATAGCAGGCTATAAGATTGCGCTCAATGCTTACCATGCGCTGCGGTTTAGGGTATTAGGAATACCGGCTTTGGTAACCATGGCGTCTGTAGGCGCAATTGTGATTGGCGAGTATTGGGAAGCTGCCGCCGTAACTTTCTTATTTTCCTTCGGCAGTTATTTAGAGGCCAAGACTATGGATAAAACACGCAATGCATTGCGCGAGCTGATGGAGTTGGCGCCCCAAACGGCGCGGGTAACCAGAAATAACAAAGAAATAGAGGTGCCTGCGGAAGAAGTTGTAGTGGGGGAAATTGTGTTGGTGCGCCCGGGTGAAAAAATTTCGGTGGATGGTTCGGTTAGCACCGGTCACGGCGCAGTAAATGAGGCGGCTATCACAGGTGAATCTATGCCGGTTGACAAACAAATCGGGGCATCGGTGTTCGGAGGCAGCATCAACGAAACCGGGTACTTAGAAATTGTTGCGGAAAAAACCGGCGATGATACAACTTTCGCTAAAATTATCGAACTGGTTGAAGAAGCTCAGGAAGATAAAGCCCCGACCCAAGAGTTTCTGGAACGATTTGCCCGTTACTATACGCCTGGAATTATGTTGCTGGCATTGGGCATATTTTTATGGACTAAAGATACGCCATTGGCGCTAACCTTTTTGGTGATTGCATGCCCCGGGGCCTTGGTCATCGCCACTCCCGTATCCATCGTCGCCGGCACCGGTAATGCCGCTAAAAACGCTGTGCTTATCAAAGGTGGAGAACATTTGGAAAGAGCGGGTAAAATTACCGCTATCGCCTTTGATAAAACAGGCACGCTAACCTATGGCAAACCGCGCGTTATCAAGGTTCATGCCCTAGTTGGCACTGAGGAAGAACTATTAAATTTGGCCGGAGCAGCTGAAAAAATGTCTGAACATCCGTTGGCGCAGGCTATTGCGAACGCAGCGTCTGATAACCTACCAAAGGCTGAAAATTTTCAGGCTATTCCCGGGAGAGGCGTCAAAGCAAATGTTAATGGACAGCAGCTAATTATCGGAAATAGGGAATTACTGCAGGAAAATAATTATCAAATTGACGACCGGTTGGAGCAGTTGCTGCAGCATGAAGAAAATTCCGGCCGCACCGCGATGATTGTGGGCGAAGCGGGAACTATCCGCGGTTATATTTCCGTGGCTGATGTGCTAAGAGACGACGCCCGTCAGATAGTCAACCGGCTCAAGCAGTTGGGAATTAAAAAGACTTTAATGTTAACGGGAGACAATATGCGCACCGCCCGGGCCATTGCCGAGCAAGTAGGCATAGATGAATTCCGAGCCCAATGTCTGCCCGAAGACAAGGTTAAAGTCATTCACGAGCAGCAGCAATTGGGAGAAATAGTGGCCATGGTGGGTGATGGGATTAACGATGCCCCGGCGCTGGCAGCGGCGGATGTAGGTGTTGCAATGGGTGTTGCCGGATCTGATGTGGCCATCGAGACTGCGGACATTGCGCTAATGGCTGACAATTTGTCAAAGCTGCCATATGCCATAGGCATTAGTAGGAGTACCTTAAGAAACATCAAGCAAAATGTGGTTTTTGCAGTACTGGTTGTGTTAATACTCTTAGGCGGAGTGCTTGGAAGGGTTGTGTTTTTAGCTTCCGGCATGTTGGTGCACGAAGTCAGCGTGCTGCTGGTCATCCTTAATGCCATGCGGTTATTGAACTACCGGGATAAGGTGTTTTCTTCCCAGCGGCAAACTTAGCATCTGCTACAATTTCAAAACCTAGCCAAGAGGCGGTGCTTGGCACTTAACTTACTTAACTTATGTGGCACTTAACTTATGAACAAAATGATGTTTATATCAGACTCCCATTTTAGAGAATCCATAGTGTACCCACTTTTAGAAGCAGGAAGATTAAAAAGGACTTTCCCTGATGTTTAAAAAATAGAAAGCAGAAGTATTATTCTGTTTAAGAGCAACCCACTGAATAGGCTGATAGAAGTTATCCGGCCACTTGGTGGGTTTTCTTTTTGTTGCAATTTGTTCAATTCTTTTGTTGGAAAGTGTCGATGGATGATATACAACACTAATGTATATTTTTTTTAAAGCAAATCAATTCATAAATGTTTTGGAAATAATAACCAGCATCAATTGATACCAAAAGTATTGACCGAGGATAGCAAGGAGTGTTATAATCATGAAAGAGGGGAATGAGAAGAAAAGGATAGAATCAAAGTCTGAAGTACAGTTCCATCTTGACAACCTAAAATATGCACTAGAGAGTAGCTATGTTAATATTAATTTCCAAAAAAACAGGCAAGTTGATGAAAGTCGAGATAAGAAATACACAAATAGATATACAATCGCGCAGCTCTTTCCGGATGAAGACGAAGTGGAAGTATTGAAAAGAGAGCTGGCTTTTTTGACTGTAGAAGAATATATTGAAACAGTAAAAGATATTCGTTTTCCTAACAGGTCTGAGATGCGGGTCTTTGGGAGACAATATTCAAACGAAGATGTTTACATAAAAATAAGGGTAGAATTAGTGAGCATAGAACATGCCAGTGGCGGCAGCTATATTCTTGTAATGTCTTTTCATTTTTCAGATAGAGACTTTAATGAAACTGACTTTCCCTACAGGAAAAGTGAGGTGAAGAAGAATGAAGAAAATTAAAAGTGAAAAGAAGTTATGTTTAATCTGTATAGAAGAGCATGAAGTGGATACTGTGGAAATAGTTGATCACGAGATTTTTAAGGGCGAAGAAGTATCTTACACTTCTACCTATGAATACTGCTCTAATGCAGATGAACTTCTTGAAACAGAGGAAATGGTTAAAACAAATAGCCTAACGATGAAAGATGCTTATCGAAAAAAAGTAGGTTTATTGACTTCTACTGAGATTATCAATATAAGGGAAAAGTATGGAGTGAGTCAGAAAGATTTCTCTGAAATTCTTGACTGGGGAAGAGCAACAATTACCAGATACGAAAATCATCAGGTTCAGGACCGTGCTCATGATAATGTACTTAGTAAAATCGATTCTGACCCTAAGTGGTTCTTGGAAATGCTAAAAAGAGCAAAGGGAAGGATATCGGATAAGGCATTTAGTAAATATCATCATGAAGCAAGTGAACAATTTAAAAAAAAGCGAAACCAATACCTAATCGATTCAATCCAAGCAATTTATGCAGATTATGAAAATGAGGCTGTAGCTGGTCGGGCAGAGTTAAATTTAAACAAGGTCGTTGAGATGATCAATTATCTAGCTTTAAAGGTTGACAGTCTTCACAAAGTAAAACTTATGAAAATGCTTTGGTACTCTGATATTCTTCATTTCAAAAGAAGTGGGATAGCGATTAGTGGTCTAGCATATAGCACTCTTCCTAAAGGTGCAGTACCTGAAGGTTATGATCAAATAGTATTATTAAATGGTGTGAGTTTTGATACAGTTTGGTACGGGGATAATATTACCTATAAATTCAAGCCAACTCCTGGGTTTGAGATTAAAGAGCTTGGCCATTCAGAGATGGAAGTGCTGGATGAGATTATATCAAAGTTTGGTAATTATAATACGGATGAAATTGTTGAGATGATGCATGAAGAAGCTTATAAATGTACCGAAAGCTATCGAATTATACCATTTTCATTTGCAGAACAACTTATTATAGATTAAAACTAAAGTAGCTCATCACGTAATATGATGGGCCTTTTATTTTTTTTAAGAAAAAACCGAGTGAAGATTCCACACCGGATAAGCAATCTTAATCTGCACAATGCCTTCTTTTAAAGCGTTATCCAGCAGCCGACTGATTTTCGCTCTGGATACGCCTTCCATATATTTCAGATGGTTCCGTGAATGATATCGACCTTGAGTTCGCCAAAGGCCTAGCGCATTTATTTTCCACTCAATTGGAGCTGGCGGCTTTGGAAGAGCAGTCGCGGATGTTAAACAGCGTAAAGCTAAAGGCCTTACAAGCTCAGATCAACCCGCATTTCTTATTTAATGCCTTGAATACTGTGGTTTCCTTGGTGAGAACGAAACCGGAAACGGCACGGGAGCTTTTGATTGAACTGGGAGAGTTTTTCCGGAATAATTTAAAACATGGTGAAGATTTTGTAACTTTAAAACAGGAGCTGCATTATGTTCAGTCTTATTTAGCAATTGAATTGGCCAGATTTGGTGAAAAAATACAGGTACAATTTGACATTGAAAAAAATTGTTATTATAACAAAGTTCCGGCCCTGCTATTGCAGCCGCTGGTAGAAAATGCAATAAAACATGGTATTTTACCGCAAAAGGGCGGAGGCAAAATTATCATAGAAGCCAAAAGCCAGGATGGAGGGATGCAAGTATCCATTGAAGATAACGGGGTTGGAATGAATAGTAATAAAATTGACAAGTTATTTCAAGAGGAAAGCCACTCTTCTACAGGCATCGGCATAGGGCTAATAAATGTAAACGAACGTTTAAAAAGCATTTACGGGTCAGAGGCTGCCCTCAAAATTGCAAGTATACCTGGGGTGGGTACAGTTATGAGTTTTTCAATACCCTTAAACATTTCGCAGGGGAGGGATGAAAATGTTGGAGCCAAAGAATTACGAGTGGTGCTAGTTGATGATGAAAAGCCTGCGATGGATGAAATTGAATATCTATTAGCTGAAATACCAGGGATAAAGATATGCGGTCAAGCAGACAGCGGCGAAGCGGCGCTGGAAATAATCATGGCAACTAAGCATGACGTCGTGTTCCTTGACATCCAGATGTATGATTTAAGTGGCTTCACTGTGGCTGAAAAGCTGCTGGAGACGAAAAATGCCCCCCTGATTATTTTTGTTACCGCTTACGAAGACTATGCAGTAAACGCTTTTGAAATAAGTGCTGATTTCCAGCTCCTATGTTCGTTTTGAAGTGTTTGCATCCAGTTTTTCTGTTGTTATTACGGGTTGAAAAATTTGGTTTTAGTTTTTGCAACGTTAGTGATTTTGTTAATAGAAAGAGCCTTTTGCTTATGTAAGGTTCTTTTTTTGTGACTAACATCACACCAATATCAGAAATGGAACACAGTAGCTATGGTATTTTTCCGTTAGAATAAATATTGAAAGTTCACAATTTATTAATCAAAATAAGAGGAGGAACGTATAAATGAGCGATTGTAAAACCTGTCCAAGTGTAGATAATTGCTATTCTGCGCATGAAACAGTTAACCAGATGCAAGAGAGATTAGATGACATGGGAGTAGATACTGTTTTTACACGCTACGAAAAACAACAACCTCAATGTGGTTTCGGTATGCAGGGAGTTTGTTGCCAGCTTTGCAGCCATGGCCCGTGTAGGATTACTCCAAAAGCCTCTAAAGGAATATGCGGTGCGTCTGCCGATACAATTGTCGCAAGGAATTTGGTGCGGCTAACTACCCACGGAGTAGCGGCTTATTCTCATCATTTAGAGGAATTGGCTAAAACAATTAAGGCAACTGCTAACGGGAAAACTCCATATAAGATACAGGATGAAGGAAAGTTAAGGGAAATTGCCAAAGTTGCCGGTCTAGACCTAAACAAAACAGCCAATGAATTGGCTGAGCAGCTTGCAGACGTTATTCTATCCGATCTGCGGAAGGACTCGGGGGAACCTTTAGCGATGTTAGAATTGTTCGCGCCAGAAACGAGGAAAAAAGTCTGGAGAGAACTGGGGGTTATCCCTGGTGGCGTGCATTCGGAAATTAGAGATGCATTGACAAAAACTATGTCAAATATCAACACTGATCCAATTGATTTACTGCTAACATCACTGCGGTTATCTATCGCCACAGGCTATACAGGATTAGTAGCAACAGTCACTTTACAAGACATCCTACTGGGTACCCCTGAGGTAACGGAAAGTGAGGCGGACTTAGGAATAATTGATCCAGATACAGTGAATATTGTCGCTCACGGGCACGTTCCTCTGGTAGCTACTGCAGTACTTGGGGCTATTGAAAGTGATGAGATGATAAAGTATGCAAAAGAGGCTGGAGCAAACGGGATTAAAGTCTACGGTTCAATGTGTACCGGACAAGAATTGATGCAAAGGAAAGGAACTACTGCTTCTAATTATTCAGGGCAGTTGGGTAACTGGTTAAGTCAAGAACACCACATTGCAACTGGTGCAATAGATTTAGTTATGATGGATATGAACTGCTCAATTCCCGGCATGAAATCAGTAGCGGACAAATTTCATACTAAGTTGGTCTCTGTTGACCGTATTCTCCGTATGGAGGGTGTTAAGGACAATGTTGACTATGATCCAGAAAAAGTAGAGGAACAGGCCAAGGAATTAGTAAAAATGGCTGTTGACACCTACAAGAAAAGAGATAAAGGCAAAGTACAAATACCTGGCCATAAATCTGCTGCAGTAGCAGGGTTTTCTGTAGAGTCTATTCTTGGAGCATTGGGAGGCAGTTTAGACCCATTACTTGACGAGATTAAAAAGGGCAACATTAAGGGGATTGCTGCAGTGGTCGGCTGTACTAACAATAGAAACGGACACGACGATAAAGGCTTAACTATTATGAAAGAATTCATTAAGAATGACGTATTAGTTATTGCTGCCGGTTGTATGAGCAGCGGGGCGGAAATAGAAGGTCTTATGCTGCCATCGGCCGCCGATCAAGCGGGCGACGGACTAAAAGCAGTATGTAATGCTTTAGGTGTGCCGCCGGTATTAAACTTTGGGTCTTGTGTTGACATCGGTAGAATTGGTGCGGCAGTGACAGCGATTGCCGGTGCATTGGGAGTAGACCCGAGTCAACTTCCGGTTGTTGCATCAGCACCAGAGTATCTAGAGCAAAAGGCTATAGCTGATGGCATCTTCGCAGTATCCTTTGGCTTATTAACTCATCTCGGACCTGTACCGCCTGTAACGGGCAGTCCATTGGTAACAAAAGTTCTTACCGAAGATATCGAAGGACTTACTGGTGGAAAAGTGCTGGTAGAAGAAGACCCGGTAAAGGCTGTTGAGAAGATGTTGGCTCATATAGAGAAGAAACGTCAAGGCTTAGGAATTTAGTGTAATCTCTCACCCTTGATAAATTGAGAACTGGCTTTATGCCAGTTCTCAAAAATAAATGCTAGGAGGGACAATAGTGAAACAAATTTTTGTTGATATAGATAAGTGCACCGGCTGTCTCACTTGCACTCTGGCTTGTGCGGCAGAACATTCCTCTTCCAAGGATATAGTGGGAGCAATGCTTGAAAAGGTTCAACCGAGAATTTCTGTCGAAGCGGTTAATGGGAAAGCCGTGCCATTAATGTGCCGTCATTGTGAGGAACCTACATGCGTAGATGCATGTATGACTGGGGCAATGCAAAAGGATAAGGAGACTGGTATTGTCAGTAATGAAAACAATGACCAGAGTTGTATTGGCTGCTGGATGTGTATTATGGCTTGTCCCTATGGAGCCATTCAGCCAAATGAAGAAGAAGGGATAGCTATTAAATGTGATAAATGTAATGGTAGAGAGGTGCCTGCCTGTGTGGAATCCTGCCATACAGGGGCTTTACTATATGTTGACGGTAAAACATTTACACAAGAAAAATTGACTAAGACTGCTAAAGCTTTAACAGAAGCTAGTTAGTTGGTCTTCTAAAAGGAGGTGACATCTTTGCAATACGTTATTATTGGCAATAGTGCTGCCGGAACTCAGGCTGCCGAGACTATTCGAAAATATGATAGTGCAGGTAACATTGTTATTATTTCAGATGAACCTCATGCCGCTTATTCACGCTGCCTGCTTCCCGATTATTTGGCAGGGGAGCGATCGGAAAAAACAATTTTATTCAAGTCTGCAAATTTTTATGGCCGCAATAATGTAGCTACCATGTTCGGGAAAAAAGCAGTAGATATTGATTCTGAGAACCAAAAAGTATATCTAGGCGATGGGCATACGGTATCATATGATAAATTGTTGATTGCAACGGGTAGTTCAGCTTTCGTGCCGCCTATTAAAGGCATTGATGAGTCCGGCATTTTTAATTTAAGAAATTTAGATGATGCTGTCGGCATTAAAGAGGCAGCAAAGAAAGCAAGAAGAGTTGTTGTAGTTGGCGGTGGTTTTGTTGGCTTAGAGGCTGCATATTCTTTATACTCACTAGGGTTGGAAGTTACAGTGGTTGAAAGACTTTCCCAAATTGTACCGGGTCAGTTTGATGTCAAAGCAGCAGCAATCCTGCGCAATGATATGCAGGCAGAGGGCATTAGAATTATTACTGGCGATGGCATTAAGGAAATTGCCGGGCCCTCCCTCTGGAATCGGTTATTTAACAAGACGGGTAAAGGTGTCTTATTGGACAGTGGTGAACGGTTAAAATGTGAACTCGTGGTGGTCGCTACCGGAACAAGAGCAAATGTCGGTTTAACGGATAAGACAGGAATCAAGGTTAATCGGGGCATTGAAATAAATGAGTACATGGAGACAAATGTGCCCAACATATATGCAGCAGGCGATGTCGCCGAAACTGTCGATGTTGTCAGCGGTGAATTGGGGCTGTCGCCAATTTGGCCTAATGCAATAGTACAGGGACGCATGGCCGGATTGAATATGGTTGGTCAGACACGTAAGTATTCAAAAATGATAGGCATGCAAAACTCTGTAGAGTTTAGAAATGTACCTGCCATTGCCATAGGTTTGACTCGCACCCCCGATGATTGTGAGGAAATGGTAATTCACAGGCCTCACCTGAATTATTATAGAAAGCTGATATTAAAAGATGATATTCTTAAAGGAATGATATTTGTTGGTGATATTCGGAGGGCTGGTGTTTACGCAGCATTGATTAAAAAGAAAGTACCTGTGACCAAATTCAAGCAGCAACTGCTTAAGGAAAGTTTTGGTTACAGTTCAATCATAAGTTAAAAACCTCCTTCTTAAAGCTGGAACTCACTGTGTTCCGGCTTTCTTTTTGTTCTGTACTCCTTTTTATCTTAGTTTTTTCATTGGGGAAGGAAATGGTTTTTCTAATAATGCAATTTAATTTCAAATACTAAAGCTTTTAAGAAAACCTTAAGATTTATTCAGTAATATAGTGAGGAAAAGCTTGGAGGTGAAATTTAATGAGAAGTAAGTATTTTAAGTATGGTATATTTGGATTCATTTTTCTCATTGTAGCAGGGGGAATATTTCTTAAGTTATATTCTCCGAAAACGGATGCAGCTGAAACAGATGCTGTTCAAAATGCTACAGCTGAGGTGCAGAGAGGCAGTATTCAGGTTACGGCAGGGGGAACCGGCAGTATTCAACCTAGCGTACGAAAAGAAGTAATGACAATTAATAGTGGTACTGTTGACAAAATTTATGTGGAAGAGGGGCAATCAGTCAAGGAAGGAGATCTAATACTTACGTTTGAAGACGATACCAAGAACACCACCATTGAACGGGCAAAACTAAATGTTACGGCGGCCGAAAAACGACTGAAAGATTTGCAGGAAGACTTAAATAGTCTTAAAGTCTATGCTCCCAGTTCGGGAGTATTGGGAGAAATTAAGGCTAACGTCGGGGAGCAGGTCAGTAAAGGATTATTTACTACCATAACGGATAGTTCCAAAATGGAGGTAATTGGCAAGTTTAATAAGAACCAAATAAACAGTGTTAAAGTCGGAGATGAGGCTAAGGTCCTCATGTTATACAATTACCAGACAGTAGCGGGGAAGGTAATAAAGGTCAATGATGCACCGAGTTCCAATGAAAATGGAGCTGTTTTATACGATGTGACTTTGGAAATTGATAATCCTGGCGGATATACTCCCGGTATGCAGGTTCAAATGGTAATCGATAATGAAAACGGGAGTTTTTCTGCTGTAGAGAATGGCGGATTAACCGCTAAAATACCGTATAAGGTTGAACTGTCCACCGGCGGTACTCTAACTAAACTGAATGTTTCAGAGGGTGAGTACGTAGAAGCAGGCGAACTAATAGCGGAAATGCAGAATGAGGATTTATACACTCAAATTGCTGATCAGGAAATAAAAGTGCAGGAAGCGCAGCTGGATTTAAGCGAAAAGCTTAAGAATACGGATAATAATGCGATACACGCGTCTATCTCCGGTACAATCACCAAGGTTAATGTGACAAGTGGCGAGAGCGTGCGAGACAATGCCGTTGTTGCGGTTGTGTCCGACTTAGAAAATCTGGAAGTAATAATTCCCATAGATGAATTGGATATAAACAAGGTAAAGGTTGGACAGGAGGCAACAGCTGCCGTAGAGGCTGGTTCTCAAAAGACTTATAAAGCGAAAGTGTCAGAAATTGCCTTAGAAGGCAGTTCTACCGGTGGAGTCGCTACTTTCGATGTAACGATAAGTTTAAGTGAGGGTAATGGTTTGAAGCCTGGTATGACAGCAAATGCAGAAATTATCTCTTCAAAGAAAGAGGATGCGCTGCTGCTTCCCATTGAGGCTATTCAACAGCGTGGCAATCAAAAATTTGTCATACCGAGTTCTGCAAAGAGTTTAAAGCAGGGGCAGGACATGATTCCCGTCAAGGTTGGTCTTGTTTCGGAAAACTATGTGGAAATCATCGAGGGTCTAAATGAAGGTGATAAGGTAGTCTACCCAATTGTCGGGGCCGCACAAAACCAACAAGGACCTAATTTCAATATGATGAGATTTGGCGGGACTAGGTCAAGTGGAGGCGAAAGACCCCAGGGTAGTGGAGGGAGGTAACAAAATGCTTAGAATTCATAATGTTACCAAAGTATACCACACCGGAGCAATAAAGTTTGAAGCTTTAAAGGGAGTAAGCTTAACAGTGGATGATGCGGAATTTGTTGCAATTATTGGACCCAGCGGCTCGGGAAAATCAACTTTTATGAATATAATAGGTTGTTTAGACACACCCACTGCAGGCGAATATTACTTTGAAGAAACTGAAGTGAGTAACTTACGGAAAATCAGTTGGCTGAAATTAGGAATAAAAAAATAGGCTTTGTTTTTCAAAAGTTTAACCTTTTACCAAGGCTTAGCGCCTATGAAAATATCGAATTGCCGCTAATATATCGAGGTTTAAACCCAAAAGCGCGAAAAGAAAAAACTTTTCAGGCCATGGAGCAGGTAGGTTTAACTGATTGGGCACGCCATAAACCGGCGGAAATGTCAGGCGGTCAGCAGCAGAGAGTTGCCATAGCACGTGCTTTAGCCGGAGATCCGAAATTGGTTTTAGCAGATGAACCGACTGGAAACCTGGATTCAAAGTCGGGGACAGAGGTAATGGATATTTTAAAGGAGCTAAACAGAAATGGGAGAACGGTGCTACTTATCACCCATGATTTAGACGTTGCCAACAGTGCAGAAAGAAAAATTTCAATCCAGGATGGGTTGATTATGGAGTAGGGGTGACGGTAATGAACTTTAAAATGGCAATAAAGCTGGCTTTAAAAGGGATTGTCGGGAATAAAATGAGGACGTTCCTTACTATGCTGGGTATCATCATAGGTGTATCCGCTGTAATCATTTTAGTATCTGTGGTGCAAGGAACAACTGAAAGTGTTACTGAAAATATTGAAAGTATGGGAACCAACCTTCTGACAGTTTCTATCAGAGGTAGGGGAGCAGCTAGCAGCCTAACTTATGACGAAGTTAAGGAGTTAGCTAATAAAGATGGTGTGGACGGAGCGGCGCCAATTGTCAATGGAAATGTTACCGCAAAGTATGAAACTAAAACGATGGATGTGTCACTGGAAGGTGCAGATGAAAACTATCAGAGCGTGCGAAACCATAAGGTACAACGTGGCAGGTTTGTTTTACCTTTGGATATCGAGTACAGGCAGAAGATAATTGTTATCGGTTCGGAAGTAGTAAAAGAGCTCTTCGGGTCAGAAGATCCTATGGGCAAAATAGTTCAGCTTGACGGTTTAAACTTTACGGTTGTTGGAGTGCTGGAGGAAAAGGGCAGTTCAATGGGCGGAAGTAACGACGAAAAAATATTGATGCCTATTACTACGGCTCAAAGGTTTTTGAAATCAGAGGGTATCCGTAGTGTTTACATCCAGGCCGAGTCTCCTGAATTAGTAAATTCGGTCAATGTACAAGTTGAACAGTACCTATTGAAAAAATTTAAAAATGATGACAATGCATACAATATTTTTAATCAGTCTGAAATGCTGTCCACAGTAAATCAAGTAACCCAGAGTATGGCCTTGATGTTAGGCGGCATTGCTGCAATTTCCTTGTTGGTAGGCGGAATTGGTATAATGAATATTATGCTGGTAACTGTTACGGAAAGAACAAGAGAAATTGGTATTCGAAAGGCAATTGGTGCTAGGAGGAAGGATATCTTATCACAGTTTTTAATTGAATCGGCGGTTATCAGCGGCATGGGAGGCATTATGGGTGTCCTGGTAGGGATCGGTGGTAATAAGTTATTAACTTTGGCAGTCGGGATGAATACAAAAACTACTTTTTCCGTATTATTACTAGCACTGTCCTTCTCGTTGGTTGTAGGCATGTTTTTTGGCATTTATCCGGCAAATAAGGCTTCGAAACTGAAACCGGTCGATGCCTTACGCTTTGAATAAGAACATTAAGAGGTGAAAGTGAAAGTATGCGTATTCTTTTAGTTGAAGACGAGATCAAACTAACTGATGCCTTAGGTTACTTGCTAAGAAAAGAGAAGATGGATGTTGACGTTGCCAATGATGGCGATACTGGTCTTATTCTTACTCAAAGAGAGATATACGATGTAATCATTCTAGATATCATGTTACCCGGAATAAGCGGCCTCGAAATTCTAAGAACCATTCGCAAAACTGGAAACACGACACCGGTTTTATTATTGACGGCGAGAGATGCTCTTGAAGACAGAGTGGAAGGACTTGATATTGGAGCGGATGACTATTTGGTTAAACCTTTTGCCACTCAGGAATTGTTTGCCAGGATTCGCTCCCTGTCTAGACGAACGGGAAGCCGGTACGATATGGGTAATTTGGTTTTAGGTAACGTTGAATACGACAGTAAAAGTTATGTTTTAAAGGTGGCAAATAAGCAATTTGATCTATCGGCAAAAGAAGGGAAACTGCTGGAACTGTTTATGAAGAGGCCGGGACAGGTTTTTACTCGGGAGCAGATTTTGAATAAAGTTTGGGGCTATGATGTGGATATTTTAGAAACCAATGTAGAAATATATATACACTATTTAAGGAAGAAACTTCAGGGCACAGCTGATTTAGAAATACAAACCGTCAGGAACATTGGATATATGCTAAGGGAGAGGCAAAATGTTTAAGAAGCTACGTTTCAAATTAGCTATGCATAATGGCGTGATTTTAATCTTATTTATGCTGTTATTCCTAACAGTAATCTATTTATTTATGTCTAAATCATTGTTTATGAGGGTTGATAGAACTTTACAAAATACTGCTTACTGGGTAGAAGACTTAAAGCAGCTTCCTCCCCAGCGTTTTAACAGAAGGGATGAAGAAACGGATAAGTCTTTATTTAAAGTAAAGGGCATTGATAGAGATAGAACCCCATTTGAAATTAATGTTATCCTGCGTGATGATAAATTGAATATCACAGCCACAAATGTAGATGACAAAGAGATTCTATTAAAAATGCGTAAATATGCCAGAGCGGCTGTGGGAGGGGAATCTCCTTCGATTACCAACTTAGAGATACCTGAGGGAAAAGTAAGGGTGCTTAGCGAATTTTTAAATTCAAAAGGCCAAGCTGGAGTAGTCCAGGTTTTTGTCAGTATAGATAGGGAAATCGCTTTTTTATCCGGGCTTATTACCGTATTAGTTGGTTTGGGCATTTTTAGCATTATTATTTTGGTGACCATCAGTTGGGTTTTGGCAGGAAAGGCTTTAATTCCGATTAAGACTTCATGGCAGCAGCAAAAAGACTTTATTGCAGACGCTTCACATGAACTAAGAACTCCTTTAACCGTCATGCAGACAAGTTTGGAAATTGTATTAGGAAACCGGGAACAAACAATCGGCGAAAACTATAAATGGCTGCAAAATATAGAAACAGAAACAAAACTAATGTCACAATTAACCAATGATTTACTGCTCCTTGCTAAAGTTGATGCGCAACAAATTCAAATTGAGAAAAAGTTTGTGGACCTCTCAGAAATAATTCAGAAGGTGATTGGTGAATTTGAACAATTGTTTCAAAATAAAAATATTGCAATGATTAAAAAGGTGCAAAACAATGTCAGTTTGTTGGGGGATGAATTTGGATTAAAACGGTTGATATACATTTTGATTGACAATGCGATTAAATATACGCCTCCTTTGGGCCAAGTATCACTTCAATTGGAAGCTGATTCTGGCAATGTCTATATTACTGTAACCGACACAGGAATAGGCATCAGTGAACAGGATAAAGAACATATCTTCGAGCGGTTTTATAGAGTAGACAAGGCTAGATCACGGGAAACCAGCAGCGGTACGGGATTGGGCTTGAGTATTGCAAACTGGATTGTTAGTGAACATAACGGCAAAATTAAGGTGAATAGTGAAATGGGGAAAGGTTCCTGTTTCACAGTTATACTTCCCGATAACGGCAGCAATTAGTGGTGCTAGCAGATGTAGGTCAATATTATAATCCAATATAAAAATGGCACGGTCCAAAATTTGACCGTGCCGTTTTCTATATACCAATTACGGTTTTCTAAAAGTGTGAGTAGTGATGTCGCCAGGAGTTGCACTCTTGGCTCGCTTAGGCATATATTTGCTTAAATCAAATGGCTTGCCTAAATCGCCTTCGCTATGGCAGCTGAAGCAAAGATTTTCTGGGGTATCCCTTAATTGTCCAATTGCCGCGCCCTGGCTGTGAGGATCATGGCAGGTAATACAGCTTAAACCTGCTTCATAGTGCTTGCTTTGGATAAAGTCATTGAACTGCTGATGGTGAGACTTGGAGTCACCATTCTCATAAAAGCGTTTTTCATCTTCACCTTTTGGTACTAACCAATCATAATGATCAGCTAAGTTATCGCCAGGCATAAATCCTAATGCATCGTCCCGTTTGCCATCAGCGTTTTTACCGCGAACGTGACATGAACCACAAACATCAACTTGTCTCTCTGCGGACAGTTCTGCAACATTTACAGGTTTAACTTTTGCAGGATTTTCCACGTGTAAGCTGGCGGGACCATGACATGCTTCGCAACCGACGCCGTTTTCTACAAATTCTTCTGTTTCAGGGTTATACCCTGTAGTATGGCAGCGAATACACTTGTCTTCATAAACTCTTTCTTCCCACTCGTCAGCATGATAATCGGTCCACTCTTCAGTCTTAACTATCCACTGCTGGGGTAAGATTTTTAAGTCACCATCTTGTTCCGTAACATAGCGCTGTTTCCACTTGCTGCCGATAGTAAACTTAATATCGTCCTTGGATAAACCGGTAGTTTCAAGTGGGTTACCTTCTTTGTCAAAATCACCAATCATAGTCTCATCGTTGGCATCTTGAACCATTTTGGTATGCAGAGTTTCGGCCCAACTGCCTGCGATGTCGGCGTGGCAGCTAGCACAGGTTTCGGAACCTACATATTCAGCAACTAGTTCAACCGGTTCATTATTTTCTTCTTTTGGCTGTTCAGTTTGTTCAGCTGGCTGTTTTTGGTTGCTGTCTGACGGTTCTTCAGCCGGTTGGCCGCAGCCCACGGCTAATGCAAGCACTAATAGCATTAGCAGCCCCATTAAAATCCCCTTTTTCATTTCAAGCACCTCCTAAGATTTTGTCTAAAATTTTGTTTAGTTTATGAGAGACTCTACAGTATTCGACAAATCACAACTCAATCCTATATCCCAAGTGAAAACGAGCACAAGGACCATGTCAAAGGTCCCGAAAATAAAAGGACATTAGTAATATTACATTATATTTTGACTTGAAACTTACCCAAATGGGTAAGAAGGAATTTATTAGTATCTTATTATTAAAGGAAAAAGATATAATTTTGTTGAAAAGTGTCACAAATAGTGTCTTATTAAAGGCGGGCTTGTGGAATGTGGTTTAATTTAGTAGATATTTACGAGCAGCATAGAGAATTGATTTTCTTTGCATATGGTTTGGTATATGTTTTAACAGGATTTGCAATTCTGGTTAAGAACGTACAAGTCAGTCAATTTAAGCTGGCAAAATACATTAGGTTATTTGCATTGTTTGGTATTTTTCATGGGTTGGCAGATTGGGCCCCGGCCTTTCTACCCCTCAATGAACTCAGCTTGACGCCTCTAGTTTACGATTTCCTCAGGGTGGCCGCATACCTGATGCTCTCCATATCTTATATTTTTCTATTTGTGTTTGGGTTGAAAGTGGTACTGCCTGAAAAGGATAAGAAGGCTTTGATACCGTTGGTTGTTTTTGTAATGTGGTTGTTTCTTATTTCTGCCCTTAAGTCAAGAACAATGGACTTTGATACATGGTTGGCCTTGTCCAATACGTTGGCCAGATATTTTTTGGGTTTTCCGGCTGCAATTACGGCATCTTATGCGTTTTTCAAACAGACTAGAGCGTTTCAGCTTCTTGATATGCCCCGGCTAATTAACCATATGTGGTGGGGTGCATTGTTTATTGCTGTATATGGCTTTTTCACTGGTTTGGTTGGGTCTAGACTGGATTTCTTTCCTGCAAATATACTTAACTACGAATCCTTTATTGCCGTAACAGGTGTTCCGGTACAGATATTTCGCCTTGCAGCAGGGATTGGAATAGGCATTAATATAGTCAAAAGTTTAGAGCTTTTTGACGTTGAACAGAAGAAAAGGGTGGAAGAAGCTGAGAGAAAACAGGCCACATTACAGGAAAGAGGCCGTATTTCCAGAGAAATGCATGATGGAACTATTCAGTCTTTGTATGGAATTGGGTTAACACTAGAGCAGAGCCGCCGTTTAATGAAGGATGTTGATGTTCCTAATCGTCCCGCAGATGAATTATTAGACTTTTCCATTATGAAGCTAGATGAAACAATCAAGGATATTAGGTCCTACATTATGGACCTGCAGCAGCTGCAATTTCAAGATATAAAGCTGCATCAAAGTATATTAGAGCTGCTTAATGAGTTCGCTGTTACTGCTGAAATTACTCCTGTTTTTAATTATAAGGAAAAGGGGACACAAGCGTTGACACCTGACCAACGGGCACATATTTATCATATTATTAAAGAAGCTCTTAATAATGTTCGGCGCCATGCGCAAGCAAAAACAATAGAATTAAATGTCGCCCTGCAAAAGGAGTGCATTGATATAATCATTTACGATGATGGAAGAGGTTTTGACCAAGGAGAAACTGGATTTCCATCGGAGAGCTCGCCTGGAGATCATCGAGGTCTCAAGAATATGAAGGAACGAATTGATGCTATGGACGGAAAAATGGAGATTGTTTCTGAGTGCGGGCAAGGGACTAGAATTAATCTGTTAATTCCATATAGAGGTGATACAAATGGATAAAATTAAGGTAGTCATTGTGGATGACCACGAAATGGTTCGGGTTGGGCTCGGGCATATTCTACGAGGCGAGCATAGTTTTGAACTGGTTGGCCAAGCCGATACACCAGATAAAGGATTGAAGGTGGCTAAAGAGACTTGTCCTGATGTAGTGCTAATGGATGTGCGCTTTCCTTCCGGTAACGGAATTGAGGCTTGTCGGGAGATAAAAAGTGCTTGCCCCGAAGTAAAAGTATTGATGCTCACCTCATACTCGGACGATGATGCTATTATGTCATCAATTATGGCAGGAGCTAATGGCTATTTATTGAAACAAATAGCCAGTGATGAGTTAATAGGATCCATTAAGAAAGTTGCACAGGGGCAGTCGTTGCTGGATCCGGAAATAACCGGAAGGGTTATGGAGTTAGTCAAGGGTTACCCGAAAGAGCGGGTGGAAAAGGACATCTTAGCGCCAAAGGAAAAGCACATTATGTTATTAATAGCTCAGGGGAAAACCAATAATGAGATTGCCCAAGAATTGTATCTTAGTCCCAAAACTATCAAGAATTATGTCAGTACTATTTTGAGTAAATTAGGGTTGAGTAACCGGGCAGAAGCTGCGGCATACGCGGTTGAGCATCGGCCCCAGTTAAAGAAATATTAGCAGTGGCAGATAGAAGTCAGGATAGTTGGCATCGGCATCAAACCGATTTAAAATATAAAAGGAGAAGTATCAATGTTTAACATTTTAGACTTGAAAGCAGAAAGAGTGCTAATAAAACTTGACCCGGACAGGCCAGTGACCAATGGCCTAAGAGAATTAATTAAATCTTTAACTAGTAGAATGCTGGTAATTGGCGGCACACAAAACGTAACAATAGGAAATAGTTATAGGCTTTTTGAATTGATTAGAAGCTTAGGCTACGAAGGAATAGTACTCCAGGAGTTATCCTCACCGGATGCCATTATCCTCGAGGCAGACGGCTATTTTTTACCAGTTGTTCTTAATACAGATAATCTTTACTGGTTAAGAGATGCGCATCTTTCTGCAATAAGAGAATACGGAAAATATATTCCTTGGGATAGGATACTTATTGAAGGGTATTTAGTATGTAATCCGCTATCCGCCGTTTCAAAGGTCACGGGGGCAAATTCCCCAACTGCTGCGGAGGCGGTTTCATATTTAGAATTAGCTGAAAAAATATACAACATGCCTATTTTTTATTTGGAATACAGCGGCAGATACGGTGATAGAAGACTGGTTCAGGCAGTCTCTAAGGCTAAAGAGAATAGCCATTTGATATATGGCGGGGGAATTGAAACTATTGAACAGGCAGAGGAAATGCTTGATATAGTAGATACTATAGTAATAGGGAATTTGGCCCATGAGGCACCTATGGAATTAAAAAAGATAATAAACCATTTTGCATTATAAAGCGGCAGATGTGGTTATCAACCGACTCTACCGCTTTAATATTAATACTTTCTCTTAACTCATATTGCTGATAGTATAATATCAGCTCACGCTGCAGACTTCTCATGTTGTGTCTAAGATTGATAATTGTTGCTATAATACTAAATAATGGGTATACTGTTAGTACTTGCTGAATACTTTTGGTTACTATCCTAAATCTAACTCCTTTACAGTTAAGATATGGCCAGGTATCAGTCTAGTAAAGATGGTGCCAGGAAAGATTTCTTTTTCGGACACGTATTATTTTAAGTAAAGGGGGTTAGATTAAATGGCCGATAAAGCACTAGTATGCAGAGACTGTGGTGAAGAATTTTTATTTACCGATCGAGAACAAGAATTTTTTGCGGAAAAAGGTTTTACAAATGAACCATCCAGATGTTCCGACTGCCGAAAAGCAAAAAAGCAAAATAGCAGGCGCGGGGGCGGGTTTGGACAAAATTCTCGTCAAGAACGCAAGTTATATCCTGCGGTTTGTGCCGAATGTGGTGAAAGTACTGAAGTTCCTTTTAAACCCAGTGGCGAAAAGCCTGTTTATTGCAGGCAATGCTTCCAAAAAAAGTAGATTCAGTATAGGATATATGAAGATGAAAACACCGGCAGCTTTATTTAAATAAGGCTGCCGGTGTTTTGTAATGCAAGAGCAGCCATTGGGCTGCTCTTGCTACTAGAAGCGGTGGCTAGAGCGCGGGGTCAACCGCGCTGCCTCAATCTTTACATCTCTTTAATGATAATATCCTCAAGTGCTAATCTGGATCTGGGAGAAGGATCTTGGTCAGGATATCCCACAGGCATTAAGGCAATTATTCGGTATCGTTCATCGAGTTCAAGAGCCTTTTTAACTTTGTCCTGGCTAAACATCATTACCCAGCATGTTCCCAACCCTAAATCAACTGCTTTGGACTTATATCGTATCTTCTACAAATAAAAGTGCTTCGGGCCTAGGTAGAATCAAGGTTTTGA
>JADQBR010000150.1 GCA_016278515.1 Bacillota bacterium | reverse complement strand
TTATATTGGGGGTTTTTACAGGATATGGTGGGCATTTAAACTTGCAATTTATATTTATTTAATATTTTCTATAACCTCTTGACTTTTGAATGTATATCAATACAATTAATTAGAGACAATACATAAGAGGTGATAAAGTGATTGGTAAAGACACAATTATTCAGGAAGTTGTTCAGAAGTACCCTCAGGCTGTTGGCCTTTTTGAACACCATGGTTTACACTGTTTAGGTTGAGGCGGTGCCTTATTTGAAACGGTCGAGCAGGGTGCTCGGATGCATGGTGTCGATTTGGACAAACTAATGAACGATTTGAACGCTTTGGAAAAAGACAAGTAAGAGGAATTCCTCCTACTTGTCTTATTCATTTCCTGCCTTCTGCTTAATTCGATCAATTACCTCTCTTGCAACATGCCTCACATGAATATTTTCATCAAGATTGTTTGCAATTTCCTCCATTTTTTTAACAGCCCCTTTATAACCGAGTTTGCCCAATGCAACTAAAGCTTGCTCCTTAACACCTGGAATGCTGTCATCAAGACAGCGCATTAGAGCAAATAAACCGGCACTATCACCAATATTCCCTAAAGATTGACAAGCTTTTGCTCGAATCATTGCATCCCGGTGCTGCATAGCATTTATCACAAAGTTTATAGGTGCATTTGAACCTATTTTGCCAAGCGCCCAAAGAATCTTAAGATATACTTTCTTGTTTTTCTTTTGAGGCAGCTGTTGCAGCACATAAGTCACTTCAGGTAGTCCAGTTCTAGCAAGCCGGTCGATAACACGGTCAACTACATAAAGATTTAAACCTTCAAATAATTTAACGGCTTCAGTTAGGTTTTTGTTATTTCCTAATTCTATAGTATTTAATATATCGGTAACAATTTTAGGCGCCAAAACAGCACCCACTAATTGAGCAGTCTTTATCGATAGGGAAACGTTTCCATCGTGGTCTAATCTAAGATAGTCAAATTTAATTAATTTATTAATAAAGCGACCTGTCTCTTCCGAGCTATAGTGGCTTAACAACCAGTTACCCGTAAAAAGCTCCAGCTTTTTGCTTTGTTCGGCAGAGCCAGTTTGTAATAACGTCAGAATATCTGATACTGAGGCCTTACCTTCAAAATCATGAATAATAATTAAGGCTGATAGAATTTCCTCAGGCTTAAAATTCAACTCTAATTTATAAGATATATCTTCTGCCTTTAATCGTTCTAAATAGTATGGGTCTTGAAAACGCTGCCAAAACTGGAACATAAATTTCAGCAAGTCCTCGTCATATTCTTTTAACTCTCCATTGGTAAATATATCAAACCCCTTTTTCCCTTGTTCTTTAACAATACGGATAAAATTTATATATTGCTGTTGAATTAGCTCAATATATTCCATGGGAAAAGCAGATCGTTCACTAATAGTATTTATATTCTCACCAATGGCTAACATACGAAAAAGGCGTTCCCAAGGCTCGCGAACATTTGTTGGTCGATGTTCGATTGGCAGAACCCCGTTTGCGGTGTTTATTATATCTGCAGCAAGTCCTCGAGCAAAGGCCGGTGGAAAACCAAATTGCATATTGAGTTTATTTGTAAAAATATCTAAAAAAATATGACTACGGAGCACATGGCTGTTAATCTCCAGGCAATGGATAAGGTCAGGAATTATTACATTATTATAGTATTCTTGTGCCATTAAATTCTTTGGTCCACCCCACTCTTCCAACAATATTTTAGAAATATCGTTTGATAATTGGGACTTCGCATCTGCAATTAATTGTCGTAGTTTAACTTGATTAGACATATTTCACCACACTCTCAAAAACGTTCAATTTTAGTTTACAATAAAATATATAATTTTCCAAACATAAAATTAAACAGATACTTGCCCCCATCGGGTCTGCTTCTGCAGTGAAAAAAAGGCCGCTAGAAAAGCGGCCTTAACCTTAAACTTCTTCTGTATTTGGATAATCCATTACCCGACCTTCCCAAGTCCGGATCTTAATGAAATCTTTCCTTGAGGATATTAAATATTCGGGAAGCATCGGTGTTTTCCCATAACCTTTAGGAGCATTGATAATATAAGTGGGAATCGCAAGCCCTGAAGTCCTACCGCGAAGCTGCTCCATAATGTTTATCCCTTCTTCAACCTTAGTAATAAAATGAGTAGTTCCCGAAACTGCTTTAGCGTGGAAAATGTAATATGGCCTGACACGAATTTTAAGGAGTTCCTGGTTCAATTTTTTCATAACATGTGGATCATTGTTTATACCTTTTAATAATACTGCCTGGTTACCTATGGGGACACCAGCACGAGTCAACCTATCACAGGCTTCTGCGGCTTCCGGCGTCACTTCCTTAGGGTTATTAAAATGAGTATTAACGTATACTGGGTGATGTTTTTCAAGTACTTTGCATAGTGCTGGAGTTATTCTTTGAGGTGCCGTCACAGGTGTTCTGGAACCAAGACGCTTTACTTCAACGTGATCAATCTTGTCTAGCTCTCCTAATATCCAATCAAGACGTTCTTCATTTAACATAAAGGCGTCGCCTCCGGTAAGAAGAACATCTCTAATTTCCGAATGAGCCTTGATATAATCTAATGCCTTTTGTAATTGGTCTTTAGGGGTACCTGTATCTACCTCACCTATATTTCTTCTCCTTTGGCAGTGCCTACAGTACATAGCACATTGGTTAGTAACCTTAATAATAAGGCGGTCTGGGTAACGTCTAGTAATGCTTGGAACAGGAGAAGTGAATTCCTCGCCCATAGGATCATCTTCTCCAAGAACATCCTTTAATTCTTGTGCACTTGGTATAGATTGACGTCGCACCGGACAGTTGGGATCATTAGGATCCATCAAGCTTACATAATAAGGTGATGCAGCCCAGCGGTATCTGCTGCCTACATTTTCAATTTCCTCTTTTTCTTTATCCGTAAGGTTTAATATTCTGCTAAGCTTTTCCACAGTGGTAAAGCGATTTTTAACCTGCCAGTGCCAATCTTTCCAGTTTTCCTCAGTTCCACCGAGTAGTTCAAGAATTTTTTCTTTTTGCTGCTGCTGTTCCTTTACCAATTTCATGCCGGTTGGTATTGTCTCTCTGGCCTCTAGGTATGGTCTAATCTCAGCCTTTAACTCGTTAGCCCTTTCTTCAGCAAAAACTCTTTTTTCGTCCATGCTTAATGTTTTTTTATCCATAATTAACCTCCTTTGGTTATATAGAAAACTTTTCTAAGAATTTTATTTTGATATATTCCGTCTAAATATCCCTTTTGTATCTCCTTTAAGTATTGTAACATACTTTACGGTATTTAATAAACCGACTGCTATAGCGACCCTTCTGGCACTATTTTAAATAAGATTACAGTCTTACCTTTTTCAAAATTAAAAATATTAAAACCAGCCTTATTATATATTTATATAATTGTGAGATAATTCCTGCTTATTATTGCAGAGGAATTATTACCCACACCAGCGCATTGCTGCTAGGCCTATTTCAATGGAAAAAAGACAGTTCTCACTGTCTTTTCTTAAATCCTGTAATTTGGCGCTTCCTTAGTAATTGTGACGTCATGGGGATGGCTTTCCTTAAGCCCGGCCCCCGTGATTTTAATAAACTTACCATTTTCTTTTAAAGACTGAATGTTTGGAGTTCCACAATATCCCATGCCGGCACGCAACCCACCTATCAATTGATAGACTGTTTCTGCCAGAGACCCTTTATATGGGACTCTGCCCTCGATCCCTTCAGGAACCAGCTTGCTGTTGTCTTCTTGAAAATATCGATCCCTGCTGCCTTCTTTCATTGCGCCCAATGAGCCCATGCCTCTGTATACCTTATAGCTTCGGCCTTGATATATATCAATATCGCCAGGGCTTTCCTCTGTACCGGCTAATAAACTGCCAATCATCACTGTGTCCGCTCCAGCTGCAATGGCTTTGGGAATGTCACCTGAATACTTAACACCCCCATCAGCAATAACTGGGATATTATAATTTTTAGCAACTTGAGCACAATCATAGATAGCAGTAATTTGTGGGACTCCAATACCAGCCACTACCCTTGTTGTACAAATTGATCCTGGTCCTACACCTACCTTAACTCCGTCCACTCCGGCCTCAATTAAATCTTTAACAGCTGATCCAGTAGCCACGTTACCGGCTACTAAGTCGACGTTCGGGAAGGTCTTTTTTATTTCTGCTACTTTCCTAATGACTCCGTGGGAATGGCCATGTGCTGTATCAACAATTAAGACATCAACGCCTGATTTAACAAGCATCTGCGCTCTCTCCATAGTATCGTCGCCTACACCGACAGCGGCTGCAACCAACAATCTGCCTCGGTCGTCCTTAGCTGAAGCAGGATGTTTTCTAGCTTTTTCAATGTCTTTTATAGTAATTAAGCCTTTTAGGTTAAAGTTTTCATCAACTATAGGAAGTTTCTCTACTTTATATTTTTGTAAGGTTTCCTTGGCTTCCTCTAAAGTTGTCCCAACAGAAGCAGTTATTAAATTATCCTTGGTCATTACTTGTCCAATATCTTGGTCAAAGTTTTTTTCAAACCGTAAATCCCTGTTAGTCAATATCCCTACTAAACGCGGTCCTTCAGTAATGGGTACGCCTGAAATATGGTAACGTTCCATAATTTCTACAGCATCAATAATTTTGTGATGCGGGCTTAAAAAAATAGGATCAGTTATAACACCGTGCTCGGACCTTTTTACCTTGTCCACTTCCAAGGCTTGCTGATCCATAGTCATATTTTTATGGATAACACCTATTCCACCTTCCCTAGCCATTGCAATCGCCAGTCTTGCTTCTGTAACCGTATCCATTCCTGCACTAACAACCGGAACATTCAACTTTATATTTCTAGTGAAATGTGTTTTAACATCAACTTCATTTGGTAAAACAGCAGAGGCTGCAGGTATTAACAGGACATCATCAAAAGTCAATCCTTCCTTAATTACTTTCTCCATAATCCATCCTCCTTCGCAAATGATTTTCAATATTATAGCACAAAGACTTAACTATTTCCATTATCAAAAAACCCTCCATGTACCATTAGAAATATATAAACGTATTTTATTTTTCAAAAGCTCTCGCATTAACAGCCTGGTTAAAGGTATTAAAGTCAAGAAGCCAGTTATATCTGTTAATATACCGGGCGTTAATAAGAATAAAGAACCAGCTAAAATTAATAAGCCTTCAATAACTGCATCTGAAGGCATTATCCCATTATTTAGCTGGTTTCTAATAATATTAAGAACCATTAGTCCTTGTTTCTTTGCGAATGTTACTCCCAAAATTCCAGTTAAAACTATTAGAAGAAAAGTCCATAAAATTCCCAGTACCTGACTCAGCTTTATTAAAATAGTCAACTCTAACGCAGGAACAATTATAAATAAAACCATAAACAATGGAAACATCCAATCAACCCTTTATAATAATTATATTTTATTTTAGCATTGTTTTTCCAGAAAGGTCAAACTTATTTTACTACTTTTGAGAAAGGGGTATCGAATAGACCTCAAAAGGTATATCTATTTTATCACCGGTCATATCAAAACATCTAAAGAAGACCTTATGTCGATAAAAAAGCCTTCTATCAATGGAAAATAAATAATATAGATTTGGTGTAGGTTTACCAATTACAGTAATTTGTGTTGTCCGGTATTTTAAGTCTTTAATATCATAATTATATGCTATAACTGCAAACCTTTCATCAAATTTAATATTTGACAGCATTTGACCTTTTGGAATTGTTGGTGGAAGGTATGCTTGTTTCAAGGTTCTTTCTGAGGTATAAAGATTAACCCTAATATCCTTTTTAATTTTACTAGGGAAAATGTCATTAACTTTGATTAAATCTCTTCTTAATAAGGTTATATATTGTACCAATGGGTACTGAAGAACTTTATATAGAATAGCTCTATCCATTATCATCTCTCCTCGTGTTTATACTATATGCAGACATAGAAAAGATGATAATACTATATTTTTTAAAATAAACGGACAGGATGTTAATCCTGCCCCAATAAACTATGGACTCCGACAGTCTCAAAATGTTTTCGAAGATGTTCAGCAGTTTTCGGAGTTATTCCTAATTCATCAGCCATTTCCTGGTCACTTTTCTGATTCTTTAAATGGTTCAAAAATTCATTGTAATCTACATTTTCTTCCGTAGATTTTTCTTTAAGTGATAGTTCTGGACAAATAGGAATCCTGGATGCAAAATCATCTACCACAAATTTACCCCCTTTTAACAACTTTAGTGATAGCTTTCCAAAAAAGTAAGTTAAATATTGCATCCAAGCGGTAAATTCATCTTAGCAAATGTTGGTAATTATGACCCTGCAGTCTTGGACTCTATGGTTTCTTTAAGTTCTATTATTTTCTTATTTTTATCAAGTATATACCTAGCATAACGAGAATTAGATTTTCTTAATTTTAGATTTAATCTTTCTAAACGTCCAATTTCGTCTTGTTTCTCTTTTTCTAATCGTTCTACTAAATTCATTAACACTCTACGGCTAACCCTTAAGTGCTCAACTTTCTCTTCCAAGGTAAGAATTTTTTTTTTAAGGAATCTTCTTCTAGAACCAATAGTCCCACCACCTTACTGTTATTATATTCAGCGGCAGGAAAAAATAGTCATAGCTAAACCTTTAAGTTGTAATACTTGCCAATTATCGCTATAGCTTTTTGAAGCTTCTCTTTACTGCAAACTAATGCAAAACGAACATACCTGTCTCCCTGTATGCCAAATGCACTTCCAGGCACAACAACAACACCCGTCTTTTTCAATAAGTCCACTGCGAATTCCTTAGAAGATTTATAATTATTGGGAATGGGCGCCCAAACAAACATTGAAGCCTTTGGCTTATCCACATCCCAACCTAATGAATTGAGACCATCGACCAACACATCCCTACGTTCAGCATAAACGTCAGCTAATTGTTGTGTCCATTCATTAGACCCCTCTAACGCCGCTTTGGCAGCCATCTGGACCGGTTTGAAAATTCCATAATCAATATTAGATTTAATTGTTTCCAATGCTTTAAGAGCATTACGGTTTCCAACTATGCAGCCTAGTCTACAGCCAGCCATGTTAAAGCTCTTAGATACCGAGTACATCTCCACACCTATGTCTCTTGCACCGGGAATAGATAGAAAACTGATAGGTTTATATCCGTCAAATGCCAATTCAGCATAAGCAATATCATGGCAAACTAAAATATTGTATTTTTTTGCGAATTCCACTACTTCCTGATAGAAATCTTCATTAGCTACTGCTGCATTTGGGTTGTTCGGATAATTCAGCATCATTATTTTTGCTTTAAGAGCTATTTCTTTCGGTATTTGAGTCAAATCCGGCAAAAAACTATTCTCTTTATAAAGCGGCATAAAGTATATTTGCCCTCCCGCCAAGTGAACACCGAAACTATAGATTGGATAACCTGGATCAGGAATTAAAGCCCAGTCTCCTTGGTTTAGAAAGGCCAAATATATATGGGCCAAACCATCCTGCGACCCCATCAAAGAAAGAACTTCTTCTTCCGGATCCAACACAACATTGAAACGTTCCAGATAATATTTACTGATACTATGGCGTAATTCAGTCATTCCCTTGGTCAATGCATATCCATAGTTACTTGGATCTGCTACTCCCTCTACCAGTGCTTGCACCACATGAGGCGGTGGCGGCAAGTCCGGACTTCCAATGCTTAAATTAATCATTTTAGTCCCTTTTTTCTCTTCTTCAATTCTCAATTCTTCCATTTCTGAAAATATTGCCGTAGATAGATTTGCTATTCGGTTAGCTATTTCCATAGTATTGCTTTCCCCCTCGCCTCTCCTTTAATGCTAAAATTGTTTTTAGAGGAATCGCTATTGATCCCAATTGATTACTATATCTTTTTTCTCCATGGAAATCAGATCCTCCTGTTAGAACTAAGTTGTAAGATTCTCCCATTTTTTTAAAAAGGCGTTGTTGTTTTCGAGTATGTTGCGGGTAAAAGGCTTCAATTCCTTCTAACCCCCACACTAGCATATCTTTAACTATTTCAGATTGTTTCAATAAACCAGGATGGGCAAGCACCGGCACCCCTCCTGCATACTTAACTTCTTCAATTGCTTGCTGAGTAGTGAGTTTAAACCTAGAAACATATCCAGGTTTTCCTTTTCCCAAATAAAGATCGAAGGCCTGCTTCATACTGCTAACAGACTTATTATCAATCAAGACTTGTCCTATATGGGGACGTCCAACCACACCACCCTTAGCGGCGGTTATAACGTCATTCCATGAAATTTTTAATCCAAAGGAGTTAAGATTACCGACAATTTTCTTTCCTCGGTCCCAGCGTTCCCTTTTCAAAACGTTTAGTAGTTTTAATAACCTTTTATTGTTATAATCAATAAAATAACCTAATATGTGGACCTCATCAATACCCCAATCAGTACTAAATTCAATCCCAGGGATAACCATGATTGAAAGATCAGTGCCTGCCTTAATCCCTTCCTCAAGTCCACTTGTGGTATCATGATCAGTAATTGCGATACCGCCTAACCCGATACTTTGGGCCTTAACTATTAGCTCTTTCGGATGATACGATCCATCAGAAGCAGTTGTATGTGTATGTAAATCAAAGCGCATTTTGCCATCATCCTTTAGTTTAAGGCAAGATTTTATACAATAATTTTCTAACATTTTCTCCACTGATTGCGTCAACCTCTTCCTTACTAAAACCCCTTTTCACCATACCACTGTATAGCCTTGTGTAATCGCCCACATGTTCAATACCTTTGGGTAGTTGGTCAACACCATCGAAATCGGAACCTATCCCTACATGCTGTGTTCCTATTAAATCAGCAGCATAAGCAATGTGATCTAACACATCTTCAATTGAGGTTTCATCATATCCTTTTAAAAACGGTGTTGCAAAAGTAATACAAGCAATACCCCCTTGGGAAGCCAATGTTTTTAACTGAAAGTCTGTATAGTTACGTGGGTGGTCACATAGTGAGCGGCAATTACCATGAGACATTATGATAGGGCTTTGAGAATGATTTAAAACGTCCCAAAAAGAAGCTGGCGCTAAGTGAGCTGCATCTATTAATATTCCCAATTTGTTCATCTCACATATCAATTGTTTTCCAAAGTTAGTTAAACCACCTGGCCGGTCGCTGCTAAAAACACCATCTGCAATATGATTTCGCTGGTTCCAAGTTAATCCAATGCATCGTACTCCCAATCGAAATAATAGCCGTAATATATATATATCTTTTATCCCCTCACCGCCCTCTAATGCAAGTAAGGCACCAGATTGAGAATTTGGTGTTCCATACAATAATTCCAATTCCTGTTTCGATGTTACTAGAGTTATTAAGTCCTTATTCTGTTCTAATTCAAATAGAAATAGGTCAAGCAATTCTAGTGTTCGTTCCAAGGAAAAATTTGGTTTAAATCTCTCTTCTACAAATAGTGCAAAAAATTGCAAATTAATAATTCCGTTCATACGCAGAAGATCCAAATGTCCATTAGAGTGCCGCAATCTTGACCCTTTAGCTACTTTTAAAATTGAATCACAATGAGTGTCAACACTAAATTTGGGTAAATTAATATGTTCCATACTAACGATCACCCGCCTTTTTAGTTAAAAACAATATTACATTTATAGACAATCTTATCAGAGGCGCTAAATAATTACAAACCTGCTCACCTTTAGAAAGGTAAGCAGGTTTGTAAGCTTCAACTTATTCATATAATCATTTAAAAAGCGTTTTACCTAGGCTCTACTATCAGTTTTATAGCGGTCCGTTCCTCACCATCAATTAGGATGTCAGTAAATGCAGGAATACAGATTAGGTCCATCCCACTAGGAGCAACAAATCCTCTGGCGATTGCTACAGCTTTCACTGCCTGATTTAATGCGCCTGCTCCAATAGCTTGCATTTCGGCGTTACCCCGTTCTCTTAGAACACCAGCTAAAGCACCTGCAACAGAATTTGGACTTGATTTTGCTGAAACTTTCAATACTTCCATGCTGCGACCTCCTTAATTGTTTCAATGTTTGATAGACTCTGTTACCTATCTATTCTATAATAACAAAAAAATTCCTTTTTTTTAGGTCCCTTTTCACAAATATTCTTAATTCTTCTGCGAGTTAACCCAATTTGGAGGAAAAGTAAGCCCAGGCCCATAAACAAATTCACTTATTAAAAACCATTACTTTCCCTTCGTCTCGGTAAGCATAAAGATTTTTAAAGTTTACTGTGGTTGGGATCTTTTTCAGAATATCGCCAATCAACTGTTCCTGGTAATCAATATCCTCCTCAATGTGGCCTGATACGTCAATTATCAACATTCCGCCAAACATTTCATTTACTAATGCGACCACCAATGCAATTTCGTCCTGTGAAATAGTTTCTACATCTCGGCTAATCTCAAGGGTTATCAATCCACTGTGATCCCATGAGTTATATTCAAAGTCATGAATCTCATTCCCTTTAATATGCAGAAAAGCGTCTATACAGTCTTCTAACCTTAAGAAAAAATCTTGTATATAGTGCTTATCTAACAATTCAGCCACTATGAATGTAAACTTAATTTTTTTATTATGGGAATCCAAGTTTATAGATCCTATTTCCGGATAACGAACTAAAATTGATATTAACAAACCAATATTATCCGAAACATTATTTCCATCTCGATATATATATCCCATGCTATGCCCCCCGCCACAAATGATGCTTTTGCTGTATACAATTACTTCGTTATACTCTTACTTTTTCCTGCTTAAAGACACGTAAATATCTGTAATTATAGAGTAGGGAAACCATTCACATGGCTCCCCCCTCATCGAACCGCACGTGCCC
>JADQBR010000119.1 GCA_016278515.1 Bacillota bacterium | reverse complement strand
TTGGGTGCAAAAGCATTACCGCTTCAAGCCGAAAGGCATGAAATGCTTTTGTTCATTTGATAGAGAATATAACCTCCAGACTGCATAATGACATTAAGGTTCACCTGTGGCAAAGACTTTATGGCAACCTAGATTATCTATGTTCTTATTGTAGCAAAACTTCTCAATAAGCGACATCTATCGCTAAAGGGAATGCTATTGGCTTTGTCAAAATAGTCTTCATAAAGGGGAATGTTAAATAAATTACCTGATTTTTGAGGAGACTGATAGCATGAAAGTTCTTCGTGGCTTTATGGGATTGTTTGTAAAGAAATGTAAGGAATATGCTTTAGAAGAGAGATTGGCGCTTGATTACGATGCTATTGCCCAGTGGGATCTTAACGGTGACGCATTAGTGTCACATGAGGAAACTCTTCTAATGCAGGAATTTGAGAAAAGTGGCAGAGAGTGATGAATATGAAAACGGGGAATCATCCTTGGAAGGTTAAACGTGGTGATATCCATGCAGTTAGGCTCGGAAGTGACGAAAAGGACAGGCCTTTCATCAGACCAGTCTTGGTAATACAAAACGACATTGGGAATCGACTGTGCAGTTCAATAATAGTCGTACCTCTTACGCCGGAAAAATATGCGCGGAAAGTGCTTTTTGGCGTGTTAATACCAGGAAATAAGGAAACGGGTTTGAACAGTGAGTATGTTGCCCTTTTTTCACAAATAAGAACTCTCAGTAAGGAAAAATTTCATGAAAATAACTATTTGGGAAGTATCAATACAGATATAAGAAAGGAAATTAATGAAGCATTACAAATTAGCCTAGGTTTAAGCGCTTTACAGCAAATCGAAGATAGGATAGGTAAGCGGTAAAGGTTTTCTGCCGCGATTTTTTTTGTTCTAAAAGGCAGTTAGGCAGATCTTCCTTAACATAAAGTTTTTTGGCAGAATTGATGGTTCTGCCTTTTGTTTTCGAAAATAATTAGCTGAAAGAGGAATTTGCTTAATTAAGCAGAAATCTATAGAATGTTGTTTGAAGGTGTGTCATTAATGACCTTTACTATATTCTTGAAAAGAAGTTTGACATCCAAGGGGGTAGACCATGGTAACACTGGAGATGGTTAAAAAGGATCAAGAAATAGATACTTATATCAGAAAGGGAAACGAATATTTAGGTTCAATGGGCTTTACCGAGCATAGCTACAGACATGTTAGCTTAGTGTCTAACATTAGTCAAAATATTTTAGAACGGTTGGGCTATCACAAGAGACTTATCGAATTAGCGGCAATTGCCGGGTATATGCATGACATAGGGAATGTCATTAGTCGTCATGACCATGGGCAATCTGGCGCTGTGCTAAGTTATACAATATTAAATAGATTAGGAATGTCACCGGATGAAATTGCTATTGTTATTTCCGCAATTGGCAATCACGAGGAACAGTATGGACATGCTGTTAACGAATTGGCCGCGGCTTTAATTTTGGCAGATAAGTCAGATGTTCATCGTTCCCGCGTGCGCAATCGTGATATTGCTACTTTTGACATACATGACCGAGTCAATTATGCAGTAGAGCACTCTTTCCTAAGGGTATCCCAGCAGGAAAAATCTATTAAAATGGAACTGACCATTGACCTGGAAATAAGTACTGTGATGGAATACTTTGAGATATTTTTATCCCGAATGGTTATGTGTCGCAGGGCGGCCAGTTTTCTAGACTGTCATTTTGGCTTGGTAATTAATGACGCTCGTTTGCTTTAAGGTGTCTGGATTAAGCTACAGGAGTTTGTATCTTATGGGAATGTTGGCAGGTCCTTCAATTGACACAACTTTTAGCAGAGGTTTATAATAATTAGATGATGATATCTAAGATTTAACATGAGGAGGAGTATGAAGATGAACTCGGGGAAACTGACAAAACTAGCATTTGTAATAATTCTAGTGCTGGTTGTGGCTGCCCTCCTATACAATCCAATCGTTAAAAACATTGTTCTAGGGTTGGATCTTCAAGGAGGGGTTCATGTAGTTTTGAATGCCACAAACGAAGATGGCACTACACCATCCAAAGAGGATATGAAACAATTAAAAATGGTAATGTGGGAGCGGGTTGATGAGTTGGGTGTGACTGAGCCTAGCATACAACTATCCGGTCAGGATAGGCTGATTGTTGAATTAGCTGGTATAGACAATCCTGATGAAGCCGTTAAACTCATCGGCACAACAGCTTTTTTGGAGTTTAAGAACTCGGACGAAGAAACTGTCCTGACAGGTAAAGATATTAAAAATGCTAAGGCGGTAATTAATTCAACAAATAACGACTCAGAGATTCAACTGCAGTTTAACTCTGAAGGGGCTCAAAAATTTACTGATCTTACACGGTCACTTATACAACAGTATGGGCCAGAACACCCAAAAACAGCTATAGGGATCTACCTGGACGGTAAATTACTCACCAACCCGGTTCTTAACGAGGTAATTAGCGGTGGAGAGGCTGTTATCACCGGTAATAGAAGTTTTGAGGAAGCCAGTAATATTGCTGCATTGTTGAGAGGCGGTGCATTGCCTGTCAGTGTAAAAATTATGGAAAAACGTACAGTAGGTCCAACGCTAGGGGCGGACTCTTTAGATAAGAGTATCAATGCAATTATTTATGCTTTTATTGCCATAGTGTTATTTATTATTCTTTATTACAAAGTTCCCGGCTTAATTGCGGCATTTTCACTGTTGGCTTATTCAGTAATTGTTATGGGCGCACTAGTAGCCATCAATGCTGTATTGACTTTACCGGGGATTGCGGGTTTGCTGCTTTCGGTGGCTTTTGCCGTGGATGCAAACGTTATTATTTTTGAACGAGTTAAAGAAGAGCTGCGCAACGGAAAGACAATCAGAGCTGCCATCGAAGCGGGCTTTAAGCGAGCATTTTGGACGATTTTTGATGCCAATACCACAACATTGCTGGCAGCTGCAGTATTATTCTATTTCGGAACTGGGCCAATCCGCGGTTTTGCTGTCACTTTGGGTATTGGTATTATAGCTAGCATGTTTACGGCAATTACTTTCACCAGATTTTTATTACGAACGGTTGCTGAATCTAAAATTTTTAAAAACACCAAGCTTTATGGTGCGTAGGAGGGAGAAAAATAATGTTGGATTTCGTAGGCAAACGTAAAATATGGTATATTATTTCTTTGGTAATAATTATCCCCGGTCTTTTTTCCTTCCTCATCCAGAGCCTTAATTATGGTATAGATTTTACCGGCGGCAATCTAATGCAAATACAATTTGCGCAGGAAGTTGACGATGCACAAGTCCGCAGTGCTTTGGGGCAATTTGGTCTGGAAAAAAGCAAGGTACAAGCTACCGAAGGAAACCAATTTTTAATTCGAACGAAAATACTAACAGAAGAAGAAAATCAACAAATAATTACAGCTTTTAAGAAAGACTTAGGGCAGTTGGAGGTATTAAGAAATGAAAAAGTAGACGCGGTTATTGGTGGTGAACTGACTAGAGACGCCATTATCGCACTAATAATTGCTTCGATTTTCATGGTAGTTTATATTACCATTCGTTTTGAGTTTTGGTTTGCCATTGCAGCCATTATTGCACTATTGCATGATGTGCTTGTTACTTTAGGCATATTCTCACTATTTCGTTTTCCGGTGGATAGTGCGTTTGTAGCGGCTATCTTGACAATTATCGGGTATTCCATTAACGACACAATTGTTGTTTTTGACCGAATTAGGGAAAATCTAAGAATTAAGAAGAAGGACGATTTGGATACAGTGGTCAACCTTAGTATTAATCAAACTTTAAGGCGCTCCATAAATACATCGTTAGTAGTAATTATGGTATTAGTCTCATTGTTGTTCCTCGGTGGAGAAACCACTAAGACATTTTCGTTAGCGCTGTTAATAGGTGCTATTTCCGGTACCTATTCCTCTATTTTTACGGCCAGTCCAATATGGATTGGGTTACGTGAAAGATTTGCCCAAAAATAAGACAGCCAACAGTGGAACCCCCTCAAGGGGTTCCACCTTTTTTTATGTTACAATTACAAAAGGCTAAATGATGGTTATAGTACAACATGTTAACATGGTATAATGTTCGTAACACATTTATACTTTATCCGATAGCTAAACGCCACTAATATCCTTTCATCGGGGAAATTCCTGTCCTTAAAGGATGACATGAACTTCAGCAGGTGTCCCCTTTCCTTAACTGATAAGAGGCGCTAAGCTCCTGGATAGGCTTAACTAGACAACAGCTGGTTATAAAACCCCATCTGATGTAAGTTTTCGCTTTATATTTTCCTGATGTGGGGTTAAAGGGGGCAATATAATTGGATGAAAAAATGAAAGCGGCAAAATTATCTATCCTGTCTAATACGTTATTGGTTCTGGCGAAACTGGCTGTTGGGATGATTACTCATTCGGTCAGTATAATATCTGAGGCTATACATTCATTATTAGACTTGGTAGCGGCTATTATTGCATTTTTTTCCGTGCGCGAGTCCCAAAAACCGCCTGACGAACTGCACCGATATGGCCATGGTAAGATTGAGAATGTTTCGGGAGTTATCGAAGCACTTTTGATTTTTTTTGCTGCGATTTGGATTATATATGAAGCTGTAGATAAGATCATGTTGGGAGTTGAAGTGCAGGGCATTGGCTGGGGCCTTCTGGTTATGGGCGGCGCAGGAATCGTAAACTGGATAGTGTCTAGTAGATTGTTTGAGGTAGCAAAACGCACGGATTCTATTGCGTTGGAAGCAGATGCAATGCATCTCCGAACAGATGTATATACTACGGCTGGCGTATTCTTTGGATTGCTGCTGATGTATATAACTGGTTATAGTTGGTTAGACCCGATCGTAGCAATAATTGTTGCTTTGATGATAATTAAAGCCGCATGGGAACTAACCAGGGAGGCCTTAATGCCATTATTGGATATAAGTTTGCCTGAAAAAGAAGAAGCAGTAATTAAGGGCATAATTAACGACCACGCACAAGACTTTATTGAATTTCATGAGCTGCGTACCCGCAAAGCGGGGCCGGAGCGGCACATAGATTTGCACCTGGTTGTACCTAAAGGGACACATATTGAAGAAGTTAATTACTTGGTCAATCACATTAGGGCGGATATTGAAATACAATTTTCCGCTACTCAAGTATTGATGCATGTTGAACCATGTAAAGAGGAGTGTATTGATTGTAACATCGAAACGTGCCGAAAGTAATGCTAAAAGCAGGAGTTTGGTCCGAATAAAGAGAATTGTTAGTCAGGAAATCCGAGGAGGTGTGGTTCTTGATCTTTTTAGTTATAGCTTTGGGTTTTGCGTTGTTAGTTGCTATCTTTGCCGTCCAAAATACTGAGCTTGTCGCAATCAATTTCTTGGCATGGAAGTTCAGGGAAATTTCACTAGTTCTGGTTATTTTGGGTTCCAGTATAGTTGGCGCTGTGTTCATGTTCTTATTAGGCATGGTGAAACAATTAAGTTTGTACCGTAAGCAGCGTGAATTGCAAGCGGAAAATAAAAGATTATCGGATGATATTATCCGGTTGGAAGAGGAAGTTAGTTCAGTCAATTCCGTTGAGGAATCAAATGTAGAAATAAACGAAACCGGAGAGACAGATAATTAAGTTGGACAGTTGGTAAGCTGTAAGTTGGTTAGGATTTCAAACCTTTCCAGCTTACCAACTGTCCAACCTTCCAACTTTTTTAACTTTCAAACAGTATGGACAAAATGCGGAGGTTAAGATATGAAACTGGAAAAGCGCTGGCGTGTTTCCAGTGCACAATTGGCGGAACAGAAAAAACTGGTAGATAAGTTTAACATATCGCCGTTGGTAGCCCAATTACTGATCAATCGAGGATTGACAGATTACGAGGATGTCAAAGAATTTCTTTATCCCAGCGTTGACAAGCTGGTAAGCCATAGAATTCTAACAGGTATTGGGAAGGCTGTCTCACGCATCATGGAAGCATCGGAAAATCATGAGAAAGTTCTGATTTATGGTGATTATGATGTAGATGGAATCACCGGAACTGCTCTACTAGTATCTGTTTTAGAGCGAATGGGCTTGGCAGTAGACTATTACATCCCTGACCGCATGGAAGAGGGGTACGGTCTAAATGTCAATGCTATTGAGTGGGCTGGCGAGAAAGGGTTTAGTTTAATAATTACGGTAGATTGTGGAATTAGTGCCGTAGAGGAATTGGAGTTTGCCGAGAGTATTCAGATAGACGTAATTATTACGGACCACCATGAACCATCTGATATCTTACCTGATGCTCTAGCAGTGATTAACCCAAAACTTGATAGTGAGATGCGCTGTCGAGAGTTAGCCGGGGTAGGTGTGGCATTTAAGTTAGCCCAGGCTTTAGAAGAGCAGTGCAGCAAGTTAGGAAAGGACAGTCTTAAGGTTTGGGAAACCATTGATTTGGTAACGTTAGGTACTATAGCAGACATGGTGCCGTTGTTATGGGATAATCGTATAATCGTCAAGAAAGGTCTGGAATATTTGCCCTACTCCGCCCGCCCTGGTATGCAGGAGTTGATTAATGTTTCAGGCCTGTCGGGAAAGGAAATAGGTTGTGGAAATGTTGGTTTTACCTTGGCGCCGCGTATTAATGCAGTAGGGCGTTTAGGAAATGCTTCTTTGGCGGTTGAACTGCTGCTGACGCCGTCTTTGGATAGGGCTAAAGAACTTGCCCAAATACTTGATAACGAAAATCGAGAGAGACAAACGGTAGAAAAGCATATTTTTGAGGATGTAGTGACCCAAGTGGAAAGTCAGATTGATCTAGAGCGGGAGAAAGTGATTGTTCTCAGCTCACCGTTATGGCACTCAGGGGTTATTGGCATAGTTGCTTCGAAAATTGTTGAGAAATATCATAGGCCCACTATATTGATTGCCTTGGAAGGGGAAGTGGGTAAGTCTTCTGCCAGGAGTATACCTGGCTTTCATTTGTTTAAAGCTTTGCAGCACTGCGGCCATCTGCTGGAGCAGTATGGTGGACATAAACAGGCAGCAGGCTTTAGTATCAAGGCTCACAATATTGATTCATTTCGGCAATCAGTTAATGAATTGGCAGACAGCTGTTTGAGTAAAGAGCAAATGGCTCCGTTAATTAATTTGGATAGTGAAATGTTCTTTCACCAATTGGACGAGCCGTTGGTGGACCAGTTGGAGTTATTAAAGCCGCATGGTTTTGGCAATCCCAGTCCTTTGTTTTGTGCAAGGAATGTCAATTTAATAGATTGGAAACAAGTAGGTAGAGACAAGAAACATGCTAAAGTAACTTTATCTTCCGGTAGTGTTTCTCGGGACGGGATCGCGTTTAATCTAAATGCAGAGCCATATGGGAAGGCCAATAAAGCGGTTGATCTAGCGTTCGTCCCGGAAAAAAACTACTGGCAGGGTAAAGTAAGGTTGCAGTTAAATGTTAGAGATATAAGGTTTGCTCAATCTGTTGCCTTAGATAAGGGGGGCTATCATTTTACATCAACTATGGAAACGGAACGACAGCAGATTTACCATCTAGTCGACAAATATAAGAATGGTAGTCTTGCCGTTAATCAAGCCTCGTATCAGCAGTGGTATGCTATTGAAACTGCAGCCGCATTGTCCGAAATTTGTCCGGTCATAGTAGTGTCGCCCCTTGCCAGTTACAGCAAGCAGCTATATAATACGGCAGGCCTTTTTATTGATGGTTCGGATGCCAAATTCCTTAGTGCAGAAACCCATAATGCTGAACAATTTGTTAATGAATTGGCCGCAAAGCAGATGCTGTTTATGTCATTTACAGCCTTTCTTCACTTTCAAGACATCCTTAGTGAAAGAGCTGCTCTGATTTTGGTTAACATAAGGAATAAAGATGAAGTGAAAGAAACAAAATTTTCAAGGTGTTTTTGGGTGGATTATGAAGATCAGCTAGAGGAAGTAATACATCTTGCACCTTTTGTACAGAAAATTAAATGGTGCAAGAGCAGTAGTTTAGACGCAGCCAAGCCGATAGCAGCCATTTATGCGGAACGGCCGGGGGTAGTTTTTACCGGTCTGCCCAGCGAAGCAGAGGCCTTGGCGAAGGAGATTCAAATGATAATTAAAGAGCCAGTCATGCCATATAGTGAGAGTCTTTCCTTGGGTCAAAAGCTTCATATACTCAATGGTTTTAAACAGGGGTTGGTTAAAGTGATTGTTACCACCCATGGTTTTCCTTTATTTATTGACTTTCCAATCAATGTGGTAATCACCGATGTTCCCTTTAATCAACAGGATTATGGCAGTATGCAACCCTTACATGGGAATGTGTACAGCAGCTTTAATGAAAGCACATGGTCTAAACAAAATAAAATTCTTCTGAGGCTATTCTTAAATCGACAAACGGTACTTTTAGTTTACAATGCTATTAAGAAACAGCAGTCTGCAAGCAGTTATGTTAACATCGCTAAGATAATAATTGCTTTAAGGGCTTACGGTATAACTAACCCGCGCTTGGTGGAGTCTGCATTAATGGTGCTGGAAGAATTGCAACTGATTGAGAAACAGTCTGCAGGCGTAAAAACTTTGCCAGTGGCCGAAAAAAAAGAACTTAATAATAATTGGCGCTTCGTAGAGGGAACAGCGGAATTTGATGCATTCGCAATGCTGAATGAGTTGTTTGAAGAAGATGTAAGTACTGCAAACAGATTGATTAATAATGGATAGAGGTGGGCCAACGTGGACTTAAAGGGAAAAATAAGAGTCATACACGATTTTCCTAAAGAAGGAATTAGGTTTAAGGATATTACGACCCTATTGAAAGACGGGGATGCATTAAGGGCAGCCACGAATCAACTAGGAGAGATGGCAAAAGAATTGGGGGCAGATGCGGTAGTCGGCCCGGAAGCAAGGGGATTTGTTATTGGCACGCCCTTAGCTTATTATATAGGTGAGGGATTTATCCCCGTTCGCAAAGCTGGGAAACTGCCTGCAGACACATATAAAGTAGAGTATGATTTAGAATACGGCACTGATGTTCTAGAAATGCATAAGGATGCATTAGAACCCGACAACAAGGTAGTCATTGTTGATGATTTGCTTGCCACCGGGGGAACTACTGAAGCTTGTATTAAACTGGTAGAAAAAAGCGGAGCAAAAGTTGTGGGAGCATTATTTTTAGTTGAATTAACCTATTTATCTGGTAGGGAAAGATTAAAGGATTATGTGATTAAATCATTGATAAAATTTTAAAACGTTATGGCTCTAGCGTACAGGGGCTAACATTGATTAATAGAAATAATTATTATGATAAATGTAGAGAGGGGGGAAGTTAGTGGCTGCGCTGGAAACAATTGACCAGATATTGCTTGAAATAGAAGGTTATAATGTAAAAGCAGATGTAAGGTTGGTTGAGAAGGCCTATGAGTATGCCAAAAGTGCTCACCAAGGACAGAAACGAAAATCTGGCGATAACTTTATTATTCATCCGCTAGAAGTTGCGCGTATTTTAGCTGGATTGCAGATGGATGTGGTTACCCTAGCCGCTGCTTTGCTCCATGATGTAGTGGAGGATACTAATGTAACGTTGGAAAATTTAGAAATGGAATTTGGATCGGAAGTTGCACTTTTGGTTGACGGCGTTACTAAACTAAGTAAAATAGAATATCAATCTAAAGAAGAACGCCAGGTTGATAATTTACGTAAAATGTTTTTGGCTATGGCTAAGGACATTAGGGTAATACTCATTAAATTGGCCGACCGTCTTCATAACATGCGTACATTGAAACACCAGCCCGTTGATAAACAGAAGGAAGTAGCGGAAGAAACTCTGGAAATTTTTGCACCCCTTGCCCATCGGTTGGGTATTTTTAAAATGAAAGGGGAATTAGAGGACTTAGCTTTTAAACATTTAAGGCCCGAAAGCTATTATCAGCTTGTTAACCGTATATCGATTAAGAGGAAGGTAAGAGAAAACTATATTAACGAAATAATAAATATTTTAAATAAGAAGCTCGCAGAAATGGAAATTTCGGCAGATATTAAAGGCAGGCCGAAACATTTTTACAGCATCTACAATAAGATGGTTAATCAAGAAAAAGACATTAATGAAATATATGATCTGATTGCTATTAGGGTAATTGTCGATTCGGTAAGGGATTGCTACGGGGTTTTGGGAATTATTCATTCAGCATGGAAACCCATACCTGGTCGATTCAAGGATTATATCGCCATGCCAAAGCCAAATATGTACCAGTCCCTGCACACAACCATCATTGGACCGGCAGGGGAACCGGCTGAGATACAGATTCGTACTTGGGATATGCACCAGACGGCAGAAGTTGGTATTGCCGCCCACTGGGAGTATAAAGAAGGAAAAAGCGGAGATAAAGACTTTGATAGTAAACTAAGTTGGCTGGGTCAAATATTAGAATGGCAGACAGATTCTGGCGACGCCAGGGAGTTTATGGAAAGCTTAAAAATAGATTTATTCTCTGACCGGGTATATGTATTTACGCCTAAGGGAGATGTGGTGGAACTGCCGGTAGGTTCCGTGCCCCTTGATTTTGCTTACAGGGTACATACTCAAGTCGGGCATCAATGCATAGGCGCAAAGATTAACGGTCGGATTGTCTCTTTAGACTATAAGTTAAAAACTGGCGATATTATTGAAGTCCTAACTGCCAAGGGCAGTGGACCCAGCAGGGATTGGCTGTCTCTGGTTCAGACTTCGCAGGCAAGAAACCGGATACGTAGTTGGTTTAAGAAGCAGAAACGAGAAGAAAACTTGGATAAGGGTAGGGAAATGCTGGAAAAGGAAGTTAAAAAGACTGGACTTGATATAAACTTGGTACTCAAGTCGGAATACTTGCTTGAAGCTACAAAAAAATTTAGACTTCCTTCAATTGAAGATCTCTATGTGGCTATTGGAGACGGTGGTATAACTGCTTTACAGGCACTTGGCCGAATAAAAGATTCTTTACCTGACCAGGAAAAAGAAGAACCTAAGCAAAAAGCCATTGTAAAACCTTGGGATGGCTACGGAAAGGCGTCTCAAGGGATAAGAGTAAGGGGAATAGACAATGTAATGGTTAGATTGTCCCATTGCTGTAATCCGCTGCCGGGAGACGAAATCCAAGGTTACATTACGAGAGGGCGCGGTGTTTCCATCCATCGGCAGGATTGTCCAAATATTGTTTATGCCCAACAAAACGAAGAAGAACGATTGGTTCCCGTATCATGGGAAAGCGAAGAAGATTCTGTTTACCAGGTGCAGTTGGAAGCGATTGCCTTTGATAGGCCTAGGTTAGCTATGGATATTATGAATACGGTAGCGGACACCAAAACAGTAATCAATTCAGTTCACGCTAGAGCTAAGAAGAACAGCCTGGCAGTAGTTGATTTGAAGTTGGAAATTCGCAGCTTGGAGCATTTACATTATATAATGGGTAAGATAAATCGGGTTAAGGATGTATTGGAGGTTAAGAGGATTACACCTTCATAAGGATGCTCGAAAACTACATCGCAGGTGAGCGGCGAATTTCTGCGTACCCGGCAGGAGGGTATTCCTTTGAGTCGGCATTAAGCGCGACTACGGCTTTTGCTTTCGCTTCGCTCGGCATAAGCCAAGTCTTCTGTAATTACTTAGTCTTTGAAGCTGCTCACGTACGCTACAGTACGCTCCGCGCTACAAAGCCTTCGCGCCTGGAACTTCTTGCTCCTGCTACGATGTATTTTTTGAACACGTAATTAATGAGAAAGAAAAGGTGATTAATATAATGCGTGCAGTAGTTCAAAAAGTAAGTCGGGCATCAGTAACAGTAAATGAAAAAGTAACAGGAAAAATTGCGGAAGGGCTGCTGGTGCTATTAGGAGTCGGGCCCGAAGATACGGAAGAAGATGCTGCTTACCTGGCAAATAAAATTGTCCATTTAAGGATTTTTCCTGACCGAGAAGGTAAGATGAATCTCTCGCTGGTGGATGTGGCAGGCTCTGTACTGTCCATATCTCAGTTTACCCTTTACGGTGATTGCCGTAAAGGCAGAAGGCCAAATTTTACGGCAGCAGCGCCGCCAGAATTGGGTAATCAGCTCTATGAGATTTTTAACGACAAAATTAGAGAGAATGGTATAAAAGTGGAAGCAGGTCAATTTGGGGCCATGATGGATGTTGAACTAATAAACAATGGTCCGGTAACTCTTTTGTTAGACAGTAAGAAGATACTTTAATCAAGGAGGACTGATATTGTGTTTTTGCATGGTATGGTAGTTGGAAGCATTGCCACTAACTGTTACATAGTTGGTTGTGAAAAGACAAAGGAGGCCGCTGTTATTGATCCCGGTGAAGAAGGTGAAAAAATACTGGCGGTATTGAATGAAGTGGGCTATAAAGCCAAACAGATAATAAATACACATGGCCATATGGATCATATTAGTGCTAACGGAATGATAAAATCAGAAACCGGTGCTCAATTAGTGATACATAAGGATGACGCTGATTACTTAACAAATGCGAGCAAAAACTTATCCGGTTTAATGGGTCAAAACAACACTGGCCCTGCGGCAGATAGATTGTTAGAAGATGGTGATACTATTAAAATCGGAGATACTATAACATTAACAGTAATTCATACGCCGGGTCACACGCCGGGTGGTATTTGTTTAGCTGCTGAAGACGTTATTTTTACGGGAGACACGGTTTTTGCAGGTTCTATTGGTAGAACTGATCTGCCTGGCGGTTCTTATGAAACTATCATTGACGCTATTAAAGAAAAGTTGTTAATTCTTGAAGGGGATTATACGCTGTATCCTGGCCATGGGCCGGCATCAACTTTAAAAGAAGAAAAGCTTTCTAATCCATTTTTCCGGTAACTGGGGGCGTTGCGGTGGTGTTTATACATGTAGATATTGACAAAAAATACCGAAATACAATTAATGAATTATTACACCTATATTTTCCGGGACACAAACAGACGGGTGACGAAAGCGCGGCAGATGTGGTATTATGTATCAAAGTTAAAAAAAACTTTGATGGACCGGAGGTTTGGGCTGAGCTTTCAGGTGATAGGCAGCATTCTGAACGCAATAATATCAAGTTGCCGTGGTTAGGTGATACGGATCCGGTTAATGAAACCAAAAGGACGGTAAGGTTAGCAATACTGCAGCTGCTGGAAACAGCTGTCGGGGAAACCAAGGGGTATTGGGGTACCTTGACAAGTGTCCGGCCGACGAAAATTGTCAATCGTATGTTGGATAAGGGTTGGGCTAAGAAAACAATTAAAGCAGTTTTGCACGACCATTATGCATTGCGTTATGATAAAGTGCAGTTACTTTTGGATGTGACTGATAGTCAAAGGACTATACTAAAAAATAGTTCAAATAATTGTGTTAATCTATACATAGGAATACCATTTTGCCCCAGCAGGTGTACCTACTGTTCCTTTCCTGCAGTAGCGGTTGGGTCACATGCCAAATTGGTGGAGCATTATTTGACGGCCCTTTGTGAAGAGGTAACATCAACGCTCGAAGCGGTGCAAGAGCACGGATTAAATGTGCGGACTATCTATATTGGCGGTGGAACCCCTACGGTACTAAACGTCGGTCAATTAGGCCGATTATTGAACACGATTGATCATCATTTAAACGCAGATGTTAAGGAATATACAGTGGAGGCAGGAAGACCGGATACCTTGGAAGAGGAAAAACTCAAGCTCTTAAAGAGTTGGGGCGTAGACAGGATAAGCATAAACCCCCAGACCCTTTCGGGAGAAACCCTGAGAAAAGTTGGTCGACTCCATACTGTAGATGAGTTTATTAAGGCATACTGCAGTGCGCGACAACTAAACTTTGATATAATAAATACGGATTTAATTATTGGGTTACCTGGGGAAAATATTGATACAGTTAAATACACCTTAGACCGGTTGGAAGACCTCCATCCTGATAATATTACGGTCCATACATTGGCTTTAAAAAAAGCTGCAAAAATGCGACAATCAAAAGAAGAACAGTGGGTGGATGATAAAGAGATTGATAAGATGGTTTCCTTCGCCCGCCGTCGTATACAAGAAATGGGACAGCAGCCGTATTATATGTACAGGCAGAAAAACACTCTTGGCCAACTGGAAAATGTGGGGTATTCTTTACCGGGAAAAGAAAGTCTTTATAATATTCTAATGATAGAGGAAAGAGAAACTGTGATCGGACTGGGTGTTGGCAGTGGGTCTAAATGGGTTTTTAACCAAGAGTTGCTTGATGTTACTTATAACCCAAAAGATATAACTATTTATATGGAAAGATTACCCCGGTTGATTAGAGAAAAAATAGATAAAATAGCCTTCCTTGGAGGGATGATTAATGCTGACAAAGAGACCCAGAGGCACTAACGACTTTATGCCCGAAGAAACTGTTTTTTGGAGGAAATTAGAACAAACAGTTCATCAAATATGCAGTGAATATGGATACCACGAATTAAGAACACCTATTTTCGAGCATACAGAATTGTTTCTGCGTGGGGTTGGGGAGACCACTGATATCGTTGAGAAGGAGATGTATTCTTTTACAGATCGCGGAGATAGAAGCATTACTTTGCGCCCCGAAGGAACTGCACCAACAGTTAGAGCTTTCCTTGAGCATAAGCTTTATGGAAATGCCCAACCTACAAAATTTTACTACATTGGTCCCATGTTTCGTTACGGCAGACCGCAGGCGGGACGTTTTCGTCAATTTCACCAGTTTGGGATAGAAGTTTTCGGTTCAAAAGATGCTGCCGTTGATGCAGAAGTTATTACCTTAGCCATGGACTTTTTCCAGCGGTTAGGCTTAACCGGGTTAGCACTTCATATTAACAGTGTGGGTTGCCCTAGCTGCAGAGAAACTCATAAAGAACGGTTGTTAGCATTTCTAGAGCCCAAGATTGGAGAACTTTGTGAGACTTGTCTGGGTAGGCGGGAAAAAAACCCTTTGCGGATTTTTGATTGCAAAAGTTCTGATTGCCAAGATGCAATAAAAGGTGCTCCTACTATTGCAGAAACTTTATGCCCAGATTGCGCAGGTCACTTTGAACAGGTACAGAATTATTTAACCGCGGTTAATATTCCTTTTGTCGTGGATGAAACAATGGTTAGGGGCTTGGACTACTATACCAATACGGCTTTTGAAATTATGGTTGAGGGAATAGGTGCACAGAGTTCTATTGCTGGAGGAGGACGCTATGATGGCTTGGTGGAACAATGCGGCGGTCCTGCTACCCCAGGTATCGGTTTCGGTTCAGGGCTAGAAAGAATTATTGCTACTATGAAACAGCAGGGCGTAGCCGGAGTAAACGGAGTTAACCTTGATGTATACCTGATAACATTAGGAGAAATTGGCAAAGAACAAGCGTTTAAAATTTTGCAGCAGCTTCGGTCCTGGCATGTAAAAGCTGATCATGATGTAATAGGACGCAGCTTAAAGGCCCAAATGAAGCAGGCGGACAAGCTAGGAGCTGAATATGCTTTAATTATTGGGGCGGAAGAAGTTGAAAAGCGGATGGCTTTGCTGCGCAATATGGCTTCGGGCGATCAGGAAGAAGTCAACTTTAACAGAGTTGCACAATACATTGCAGAAAAAGTGTCAGGGAGGCAGGAATAAATAATGGCTGAAGCATTAGGAGAATTATTGAGGACGGTAAACTGCGGGGAAGTATTCACCGAGCAAATTGGAGAAACAATAATCTTGAACGGATGGGTTAACAAGCGCCGTGATCACGGCGGTTTAATATTCGTAGATTTAAGGGACCGAACTGGTGTGGTCCAGGTGGTTTTTAGCCATGAGGTGGATCAGAAGGCATTCGAAAAGGCGGAAGCTGTTCGAGGAGAATTTGTCCTTGCAGTTAAGGGAGATGTGCGCAGACGCCCCCAAGGAACCCTAAATGAAGCCTTGGGGACGGGTGAAGTCGAAGTCTATGCCAGCGAGCTGCGGATTCTTAATAGGGCTAAAACGCCGCCTTTTTATATCACTGAGGATGTAGATGTGGATGAAGCCTTAAGGCTTAAATATCGTTATGTTGATTTGCGTCGGCCCGATATGCAGCGGGTTATGATTATGCGACACAAAACAACTAAAGCAATGAGGGACTTTTTAGATGAGAAAGACTTTTTAGAAGTAGAAACGCCCATGCTGACCAAAAGTACTCCCGAAGGTGCAAGAGATTTTTTGGTACCCAGTCGTCAGCATCCCGGGGAATTTTTTGCATTACCACAATCACCGCAAATTTTTAAGCAATTATTAATGGTGTCCGGGATGGAAAAGTATTTTCAAATAGTTCGGTGTTTCAGGGATGAAGATTTAAGAGCCGACCGACAACCAGAATTCACTCAGCTTGATGTTGAGATGTCTTTTGTCAATCAAGAAAAAGTACTTACCTTAATGGAACAGTTGGTGGCCTATGTTTTTAAAGAAACCTTAAATATTGAAATACCAACACCTTTTAGTCGATTGTCATACGGTGAGGCCATGGGACGTTATGGCAGTGATAAACCGGATTTGCGCTTTGGAATGGAGCTAGTCGATATTAGCGACATTGCCCAAGAAGTAGATTTCAAGGTGTTTGCAGCGGCAGTTAAAAATGGTGGTCAGGTTAAGGGCCTCAATGCTAAAGGCTGCGGCAGTTTTACTCGCAGAGAGATTGACGATTTGCCTGAGTTTGTCAGTACCTATGGGGCAAAGGGATTAGCATGGGTTGTCGTTCAAGAGAATGGGGTAAAGTCAGCTATCGCCAAGTTCTTTTCCGACGAAGAAATGGACAAGATTGTTAAGCGGATGGGCGGCGAACCGGGAGACCTGCTGCTATTTGTTGCAGACAAGCCTAGTACAGTTGCAGCTAGTCTTGGCGCTCTTCGTTTGGAATTGGCTAAACGCCTGAAACTTATTGATAAAGACGAATTTAACTTTGTCTGGGTGGTTGATTTTCCGTTATTAGAATGGGATGAGCAGGAAAAACGTTTCTTTGCACTTCATCACCCATTTACTTCTCCGGTGGAAGAGGATATTTCATTAATGGATACAGACCCGGGTAAAGTAAGGGCCCAAGCTTACGACTTAGTATTAAACGGTGTAGAATTGGGTGGCGGAAGTATTCGTATCCATCGCAGAGAAATTCAAGAAACAATGTTTAGAACTTTAGGTTTAGGTGATGAGGAAGCGCGCGAGAAATTCGGCTTCTTAATGGATGCTTTTGAATATGGCACACCACCGCACGGTGGTATAGCATTTGGCTTGGACCGTTGGGTTATGCTTATGGCTAAGCGAGAAACTATTCGTGATTGCATTGCTTTTCCTAAGACACAAAGTGCCACCGACCTGATGACGGAAGCTCCCTCGCTGGTGGATAAGCATCAGTTAAAAGAACTTCATTTAAAAACAAATATTGTGGGAAAAAAGGCATCAGGCAGTAAAGCCGAGTAACTTTGCTATTTGTGTGCTTGGCATGCAGATAAGTGTATAAATAAGCCCAGTTTGCAGATATTAAAGTCAAGACGAAATTATTGCCACTTGAAAAGGGTTGTGCCCGTATGGTACTATTGAATCAGTTAAAACCCTACTGTGTACGTAATATATCGTAGTTTTTAATCCAACACCGATACAATGGGAGCCTGGCTCTGAATGTGGCTTGTAGGCCCTGTATTATAGGGACACAAAAAGCATTTGGGAGGGCACCCCCCTGCTGAGAGCGGGTTTAAAAAACTACGACTGATTTACGGCATTTGTGGGGTAGTTTTATGTTTAAAGAGCAGGATACAGGAGAAAGAAAGGAAAGAGAAATATTGCTACATAAATTTTCACGAACTGAGTTAATTATTGGTGAGCGGGGATTGCGCTCCCTAGCCCAATCTCACGTGGCGGTTTTTGGAATCGGCGGTGTGGGTTCCTATGCAGTCGAAGCATTGGCACGGGCTGGTGTTGGTAAACTAACACTGGTTGATTATGATGATATATGTATTACCAATATTAATCGGCAGATACATGCCTTACATTCAACAACTGGTGATTCCAAAGTAGAAGCCATGAAAAATAGAATAAAAGATATTAACCCTGATATGCAGGTGAGGGCTCTAAAGCAGTGGTATCTGCCTGACCACGCTGATGAAATGTTGAATATTGGATTTGATTACATAATTGATGCTATTGATACTGTGACGGCTAAGTTGGATTTGATAGAACAGGCCTTTAGACGCAATATTCCCATAGTATCCGCTATGGGTGCAGGTAATAAACTGGATCCAACTCGTTTGGAAGTTGCGGATATTAGCCAGACCAGTGTCTGTCCTCTGGCAAAGGTTATGCGCAAAGAGCTTCGGAAAAGGGGAATTAATAGTGGACTGAAAGTTGTCTATTCAAAAGAACCGCCTATAAAACCTGATAAAAGTAGTGTTAATTGTAAAGATTACTGTATTTGCCCTGGCGGAGAAGGATCGTGTACCGTTAGAAGGCAGATACCAGGAAGTATTTCCTTTGTTCCATCTGTTTCCGGATTGTTTTTAGCAAGCGCCGTAGTGAGAGATTTATTGACAGAAGCTTAGTTCCTTATTTTTTTTCATAAAACGACTAAATCAGCAGGATTTAATAAAGAAACGTGAAATAAGTAATAATAATACCATAACGGGGTATGATGGGGGGCTGAGCTGTGGCTAGTTCATATGAAACTTCTAAGGATGACTTAATGCGTCGCTTAAGAAAAATCGAAGGTCAGGTAAAAGGAATACAACGGATGGTTAACGAAGATAAGTATTGTGTAGACATTCTTATCCAGATTGCAGCCGTGCGTGCCGCTACCAACCGGGTAGGTACCATTATTTTCGAAAACCACACCCGGGGTTGTTTAAAAACGGCATTTGAAAAGGGAGATAAGCATGATCAGGAAGCAATGATTCAGGAACTTGTTGAAGTCATTGCAAAATTTACTAAATAGGAGTGATCAAAGTGTCACTAGAGGTATTTACAAAAGATAATTTTGATGCAGAGGTTTTGCAGTCTGATAAACCTGTGCTTGTGGATTTCTGGGCATCATGGTGTGGCCCGTGTAAGATGATAGCTCCCGTTGTAGAAGAATTGGCTGGTGAGTATGAGGGCAAAATCGTTGTAGGTAAATTAAACGTTGATGAACATGGTGAAGTACCTGCCAAGTATGGAATCATGAGTATTCCAACGGTGATTTTGTTTAATAACGGTGAAGAAGCAGAACGTTCATTAGGCTATAAGACTAAAGATGAACTGGCTGAAATAGTTAAAAAGGTTATTTAGTTAACTATAGCTTTTTCGAAAAGTGAGTCTTCTAAGAAGTGGTTAGTTAAACTAACCACTTTTTACTATGCAAAACGAAGCAGACAGATACAGGAGGGTTTTAAATGGCAATTGATTTAAGAAGTGATACTGTAACCAGTCCCACCGCTGCAATGAGGCAGGCAATGGCTAATGCGGCGGTGGGTGACGATGTGTACGAAGAAGATCCTACGGTTAAAGAATTGGAGAGATTAGGTGCCCGGTTGACAGGTAAGGAGTCAGGGCTCTTTGTTTCAAGCGGCACAATGGGTAATTTAGTAGCTGTACTTACCCACTGCCAATCAGGTCAAGAGATTTACTTAGATAAGGAATCCCACATATATTTCTACGAAGCAGGTGGAATGTCGGCTTTGGGAGGCTTTATACCCAGACTTGTGGACAGCGGAAGTGACCTTTACAATCCGGTTGCTTTAGAGGCGGCTTGGAGACCGGAAAACATTCATTTTCCAACGCCTGGATTACTTTGTTTAGAAAATACCCATAACCGATCCGGGGGAAAAGTAATCGGGGTAGACCGTATGAAGGAAGCCGCATTATGGGCCAGGAATAAAGGTTTGCCTGTTCATCTAGATGGGGCAAGAATTTTTAACGCGGCCTATGCTATGAACTTAGAGGTGAAAGAATTGACAACGGAAGTTGATACGGCAATGTTTTGCCTGTCGAAAGGACTGGGGGCACCTGTAGGGTCTCTGTTAGTTGGGTCCGAAGAATGGATTGCGAAGGCACGGAAATGGCGAAAAATGGTAGGTGGTGGCTTACGACAAGTAGGTGTGCTGGCCGCTGCAGGGTTAGTCGCTTTAGAGCAGCGTGAACAGTTGTTAGAAGACCATAAACTGGCGAAATTGTTGGCTAAAGGATTGACAAATATAAAAGGGATTTCAGTTGATTTATCCGCAGTAGATACGAATATTTTTATGGCAGACTTGGAAGATGAAAGACAAGACGCGTATAAATTTGCTGCTTCGCTGGCTGAGGCAGGACTTCTGGCTAACGCGGTTACAAGTAGTAGAATGAGATTTGTTACTCATTATGACGTAAATGAAGAACAAATTGATGAAGCTATAAATATTGCAGAAAAAGTTATTTCCACAATCTAAAGAAAATACATATAGGGTGATAATATGACCGATTTATTTGATTTCACCGATAGTAAACAAAAGGTAGAACCATTGGCTCAACGCGTGCGACCTCAAACCCTGGACCAATTTATCGGTCAAGAACACATCGTTGGGCCTGGGAAATTGTTAAGAAGGGCTATAGAGGCAGACCAGCTTAGTTCTTTGATTTTCTATGGCCCGCCAGGTACCGGCAAGACAACTTTGGCCATGGTAATTTCACAAATGACAAAAGCTTCTTTTGTGCGGCTAAATGCTGTAACAGTAGGAGTTAAGGAAATAAGGCAGACAATCGATACTGCCAAAGAAAACCTCAAGTATTACCAACGCAGGACTATTCTATTCTTAGACGAAATTCACAGGTTCAATAAGTCTCAGCAGGATGCTCTGTTGCCTGCCGTGGAAGAGGGAACCATAATCTTAATCGGCGCTACCACAGAGAATCCGTATTTTGAAGTAAACTCTCCATTGTTAAGCAGGTCTAGAATTTTTACACTTCAGGAGCTGACTGACCAGCATATAGAAAAAATTATGGTGCAGGCCTTAGCTGATAAAGAACGGGGATTAGGTCGCTACCAAGTAGAGTTTGGCAGCGAAGCCTTGTTGCATTTGGTAAGAACAGCTAATGGAGATGCAAGAAATGCTTTAAATGCGCTTGAACTAGCAGTAATGACTACAGTACCTAAAAACGGCGTCAGACATATAACATTGGAAATTGCAGCGGAATCTATTCAGAAGAGAATTTTAAAATATGACAAAGCTGGAGATAACCATTACGATGTAATTTCAGCCTTTATTAAATCCCTCAGGGGTAGCGAACCCGATGCTGCCCTATATTGGTTCGCTAGAGCGATACATGCCGGTGAAGATCCTAAGTTTTTGGTACGAAGGTTGATAGTGCATGCATCCGAAGACGTGGGGCTTGCGGATAGTCGTGCCATGCTGGTGGCTCATGCTGCAGCCAACGCTTTAGAATGGCTGGGGATGCCTGAGGCTAGAATACCGATTGCTCAAGCTATAATCTACATTGCCACTGCTCCTAAAAGTAACTCGGTAATCAAAGCTATCGAGACGGTGTTTTCTACAGTGGAAGAAGAAAGGGCCGAGCCGGTTCCTGCCCATTTGAGGGATAGTCATTACAAAGGTGCTAAAAAGTTGGGGCACGGAAACAAATACAAATACCCACATGATTTTGAAAAGCATTGGGTCAATCAACAATACCTTCCAGATAACTTGGTTAAGCAGACGTTCTACCGTCCTAGTAATCAAGGAGAAGAACAGCAGATAGAAAAATTTTTATTTGACTTAAAAGAAGATTAGCTAGAAAGACTTACTGCGGTAACATATGCATGGCACAGAGTAGTGTCATGCATATAATTTTTTGCCATGCGGTAAGCTAGTTATAAAAAACAGAGCTAGAAGGTTGGAATTAATGATTGACAAAAGACCGACTGATTTGCTATGATAATAATACCGAGGAAGTTACTTGGGTTTACTAAAAGGAGTGACGTGATGAAGCTGTCTACTAAAGGAGAATACGGGCTTAGGGCTATGTTTGACTTGGCTCAGCGACATGGTTCAGGACCTATATCGTTAAAGAGTGTCGCGGCGCGCCAGGAAATTTCTGAGCATTACTTAGAGCAGCTGATTGCAGTATTGCGAAAAGTCGGTCTGGTGAAAAGCGTTAGGGGTGCTCAGGGAGGATATATGCTGGGACGTGAACCGGAAAACATAAAAGTAGGGGATATAATTAGGGCCTTGGAAGGGCCAATCGCACCAATGGATTGTGTTAATGAAGAAGATCCCGAAGAGTGTTCCCGGAGCGGCAGCTGTATTACCCGAAATATTTGGCGAAAAGTACGTGATAGTATTAGCGAGGTCCTGGATTCTATTACGCTACAGGATATGTGTGACGAGGCTGAACTAGAAAGGCAAAAAAATGACTGCTATATGTACTATATCTAAATAAGGAGGCATTCACATTGCGAAAAGTATACTTAGATCACAGTGCAACAACTCCAGTCCACTCTGAAGTTGTAAAAACCATTAATTATTACTTAACTGAAGCATGGGGTAACCCATCCAGTATTCATAGTGTTGGTAGAAGAGCGAAAAAAGGTTTGGAAGAGGCAAGAGAGAAGGTAGCAGCAGTAATAGGAGCCAAGCCTGAAGAAATTACTTTTACTAGCGGCGGCACAGAATCAGATAATATGGCTATTATTGGAGGCGCTTACGCCAGACAAAAAAAAGGTAATCACTTGATAACAACCCAAGTAGAGCACCATGCAGTGCTGGATTCCTTTAAAAACTTAGAGAAAAATGGTTTCGAAGTAACCTATTTACCGGTGGATGAAGAAGGCTTAATTAGTGTTGATGAATTTCGCGAGTCCATTAAGGACAGTACGATATTGGTCAGCATGATGCACGTTAATAATGAGATAGGTACTATTCAACCCATTGAAGAGGTTGGTGCCATTACCAAGGAGAAGGGTATATTGTTCCATGTGGATGCGGTGCAAAGCTACGGCAAGATTCCTGTTGATGTAAATAAGCTTAACGTGGATATGTTGACGGCATCCTCCCATAAAATATACGGGCCTAAAGGATCAGGTTGTTTGTACATCCGCAAAGGTGTTAGAATACCTTCATTCACCCATGGCGGTGCTCAGGAGAAGAAACGTCGACCTGGCACGGAAAATATGCCGGGAATAGTTGGCTTCGGTAAAGCGGCTGAGATAGTTGGACAAGAACTTGAAAGTGAAATGAAACGACTAACAGCACTAAGAGATAAACTGACAAAGGGTATTGAGGAAAACATTTCTGATATTCGTATAAACGGCCATCGTACAAAAAGATTGCCCGGTAATGTAAATATCAGTTTTCGATATATTGAGGGCGAATCTTTGCTATTAAGCTTAGATATGAAAGGAGTTGCTGCTTCCAGCGGGTCTGCATGCACTTCCGGGTCGCTGGATCCATCCCATGTTTTATTGGCAATTGGCTTATCGCATGAGATTGCTCATGGGTCATTAAGAATGACCTTGGGCCGTGACAATACCGAAGAAGATATTGATTATGTATTGAAGGTCTTACCGGAGATAGTAACGCGTTTGCGCAGTATGTCTCCGTTGTATCAACGAAAAGAAGCTTGTCAGCAGAAGGAGTGTTATGAGCATGTACAGTGAAAAAGTTATGGATCATTTTACAAACCCGAGGAACGTAGGTGAGTTGGAGAAGCCTAGTGGAGTGGGCGAAGTAGGCAACACCACTTGTGGCGATATTATGAGGATGTACATTGTTGTTAAGGACGATGTTATCACTGATGTTAAGTTCAAAACTTTCGGTTGCGGAGCTGCAATAGCTACCAGTAGTATGGTTACAGAATTAGTAAAAGGGAAAACTGTTGAAGAGGCGTTGAAAATCACAAATAAAGCTGTAGCTGAAGCTTTGGACGGCTTGCCACCGGCAAAAATGCACTGTTCTAATTTGGCTGCGGACGCACTGCACAAAGCAATCGAGGATTACCAGGCTAAACAAGCAAGCTAAGGAAAAGGGGGCGGTTAAGCCCCTTAAGTTTTTTAAAAAGATTGTAGTAGGGGTGGGATTGATGCCTAAAAAAGTATTAGTAGCAATGAGCGGAGGTGTTGACAGTTCCATCGCCGTTGCATTGATGAAGCAAGAGGGATATGATGTTATCGGTGTAACTATGCAGATTTGGCCTAAAGACCAACCGCACCCGGATCAAGAAGGTTCCTGTTGCTCTCTTTCGGCAATCGATGATGCTCGAAGGGTTGCCCAAAAACTGGATATCCCCTATTACGTAATGAACTTTAGAGATTACTTTAAAGAAAAAGTAATTGATTATTTTATTGAAGAGTACTTGCGGGGACGAACGCCAAATCCATGCATTGCTTGTAATCAACATGTGAAATTTCAAGCATTGCTTTCTAAAGCAATGGCACTGGAAACTGATTTTATTGCCACAGGTCACTATGCCCGAATATATTTTGATAAAGAACGTAATAGATACCTGTTGGCTAAGGCGGAAGACAGTAATAAGGATCAGACATATGTGCTATATGGCTTTAGCCAGGAACAACTATCGCGTACCTTAATGCCTTTAGCTGATTACACAAAGCCGCAGATTAGGGAAATGGCAAAGGAAATGGGTTTGTCGGTAGCCAATAAGCCTGAAAGCCAAGAAATATGTTTTGTTCCTGACGATAATTACCGTAATTTCCTTGAGGAAAAGGCTGGCGATAGAATAAAGCCAGGGCCATTTTTAGATACCCAGGGAAATAAAATTGGTCAGCATAAAGGGATTGCATATTACACTATTGGTCAGAGAAGAGGCTTAGGTCTGGCCTTGGGAGAACCGGTTTATGTTGTCGATATAGACCCGGAGCAAAATGCAGTCGTTGTAGGCAGCAATTCGGAAGTATTCAGCCGAGGCTTGATTGCATCGGATGTAAACTATATTCTATTTGATAAACTGGATAAACCTACGGAGGTAATGGCTAAAATCAGATACAAATCCAAAGAGGAGCCGGCTTTAATTCAACCTATGTCAGACGGTAGGGTTAAAGTGGAATTTAAAGATAATCAAAAGGCGGTAACCCCCGGCCAGGCTGTAGTCTTTTACCAGGACCAAGTCGTGGTGGGTGGAGGAACAATAGAGGAAGCACTAAAATAACATACCCAAAAACCTTAGTTCGTGGAACTAAGGTTTTTATCTTTTATCCGTTAGCAAATCACAGCTAAGAAATTCAGTTGGTTAGCGGAAAGTTGGTTAGGCATTTAACCTTTCCCAGTAGAATCCAACCTTCCACTTTCTGTGATTAATTTTGCTACGATATAGAATATTCAAAAAATACTTGACAAAGATCAATGATTATATTATTTTAGTAAGTAATGAATGACTGTTCAATCACTGGAGGATTTGATCAATGTAATATTTACGCTGTATAAAAAATGAGCACAGGGGGGTTGATATGGTGGAGAACGGAACTATTTCATCTATGGTACGGGAAAGAATAACTAAATATTCAGATAAACCGGTTTTATCATACAAGGAAAAAGGGACTTATAAAGATATTACTTGGAAAGAGATGGGCGAACGTATTAACCAAGTAGCCTTGGGTTTAATGGCATTGGGAGTGGTTTCAGGAGATAGAGTATGTTTGATGTCTGAAAACTGCCCGGAATGGGTAATGGCCGATTTGGGAATTATTACTGCGGGGGCAATTAATGTACCGATTTATCAGACGAACGTGGGTTCACAAATTTCGTATATAGTGAATGATTGTGACGCTAATATTATATTTGCAGATTGTAAGAAAACACTGGATCAAATATTGGCCGTTCGGCACAAAATGCCACAACTAAAAAAGGTAATAGTATGTTACGGATGGAACGGTGAAGGTGACGAACAGATAATAAGCTTTGAGCAATTATTGTCGCTGGGTAATAATAACAGCTGCAGCAAAAAAGAACTAGATCAGTTGGGGGCATCCCTAAGCCCTGATGATATCATGTCTATTGTTTATACGTCTGGAACAACAGGTAACCCCAAAGGAGTCATGCTATCTCACAGAAACTTTATGAGTAACGTAGAAGACTGCTATCAAGTAATGGATATTAGGGAAAGTGATACTTGTCTTTCGTTTCTGCCCCTCAGCCACGTATTGGAACGTATGGCCGGGTACTATTTAATGCTTTTTGGAGGAGTAAGAATTGCTTTTGCAGAGAGCTTTCAGAAAGTTCCTAATAATCTCGTAGAAGTAAAGCCGGAATTGGTGGTTAGTGTACCTAGATTATACGAAAAAATGTTTGCGAGCGTTAAAAAGAGTATTACTGACGGGTCGTGGCTAAAGAGAAAAATTTTTTCATGGGCTCTCTCTGTTGGGGAGAGTTACCGATGTGATTCGAAACCTAGCAGTTTTACCAGACTGCAGCATAAGATAGCTAACCGTCTTGTATATGAAAAAATTCGAGCAAAGGTTGGCGGGAACCTGCGATACTTCGTTTCTGGCGGTGCCCCTTTAGCACAGGAGATTGGGGAATTTTTCTATAAGTTGGGTGTGACGATCTACGAGGGGTATGGTTTGACTGAAACTGCGCCTGTACTGGCAGTAAATTTTACTAAGCACTTAAAGTTTGGGACTGTTGGTCATCCGCTTCCCAGTGTTAAAATTAAAATTTCCCAGGATGGAGAGATTCTGGCAAAAGGGCCTAACGTTGCTGCCGGGTATTACAAAAACGAACAAGCAACAGGGGATAGTTTTAAAGACGGTTGGTTCTATACTGGTGACATCGGTATGTTGGACGCAGACGGTTTCTTAAAGATTACTGATAGAAAAAAAGATATAATCGTAACTTCTGGTGGAAAGAATGTTGCCCCTCAGAATATTGAAAATATACTGAAGTCAGATAAGTACATTAGCCAGGTTTTTGTCTATGGAGATAAAAGAAAATATCTTACTGCACTAGTTGTGTTAAATTTAGAGAACCTTGAAGAATATGCTAGGAGGAGAAATATTCGCTATGACTCTGTGGGAGAGTTGGCTGCCAATCGTAAAATACAAGAAAAAATAAATGTAAGGATAGATAATTTGCAAAAGGACTTAGCCAGCTATGAACAAATCAAAAAATTCAAACTGCTGACTAAGGAATTTAGCCAGGAAGATGGGGAACTGACGCCTACTCTTAAAATAAAAAGAAAGGTTGTTACTAAGAAATACAGTGACTTATTGGACAGTATGTACAATCCCCAAGATATTTCTATTTTCTCGCTAAACCACACAGATAGCCAACCTGTACCACAGAGACAGCGAACCATGTAATGAAGAATAGGGATATTTAAGGGGACTGACAGCTGTGGCCGGGTTTTCTTGACACTTAATGTGAGATATATTAGTATGATACTAGTTTTTGTAGTTTTTTAAAGGATGTTAACGGGATTAAGTTTTTATTCTAATTGAAGGCTTGCCGTATTTAAGTTTAGAAATGGGGATTTACATGCCAAAAAGAAAAGGGGAAAAATACGACGCTATTATAAACGCTGCGGTTAAAGTATTTGCCAAATATGGCTATCATGGAGCACAAGTTAATAAAATAGCTCGTGAAGCCGGAGTTGCCGATGGAACCATTTACTTATATTTTGAAAATAAAGAAGACATATTAATTTCTTTATTTAAAGAAAAAATGGGCAAATTTATCAAAAGAGTTGCAGAGGCTATTGAAAATGAAACGGACTCAGAGCAGCAGTTACTGATCCTGGTAAGACATCATTTTGACCACTTGGAAGCGGATAAGAGTTTAGCGATTGTTACTCAAATTGAATTGCGGCAGGCAAACTTGGAAATACGCGAAGGTATCTCTGAACCGTTAAAGAAATATTTTCAAGTTATAGAACACGTTGTGAAAAATGGCCAGGAGCAGGGAAAATTCATTTCTGAGGTAGATATTAAAACAGCACGAAAAATGGTGTTCGGAACTTTGGACGAAGTTGCTACCAGTTGGGTACTGTCAAAGAAAAACTATTCTTTAACTGGTTTAATTGACCCTATAGTAAAACTATTAACTACAGGCTTGAAAGGTTAATAGTGGTTTGTAAGGTTAATAGTTTCTCTTTCATACCTGCTAAAAATGCGTGCGATATAAAGCACGCATTTTTTTTTGAAATATTGTCAATACTATGGATGACGGATTTTTTGACGAAAGGAGCTTCACCATGCGTTGTCCTTCTTGTAACAGCAAGACCATCGGGAAAATAGGGGTTAATCAATACTACTGCTGGGATTGCTTTGTTGAATTTAACGATAATAATGAAATATTTTTTGTAGATGAAGACGGTACACTTGTTGCTGATGAATTGGTTACGCTGACATAACTCAAAACGGGGGTGACTTTAAGTTGTTCAAACGTGGATTTACCAATGGATTTTTAGCTGGTGGGATTCTTGGAGCCATAGCTACTATGTTTATAAGACCAGAACAAAAAACGGATTTAATGGACACAATAACACCTAAAAGGTTGCGAGGAAAGAGTCGCAAGTTGGAGGAAAGAGCGAAAGATGTGGTGGATGAAGTCTCAGACAGTGTTTCGGCTATGTGGAAAAAGTGAGGTTATGCCTCACTTTTTGATTAGGCGGGTGTTATTGTGATGCGTTTGCAAGTACCCAGCAACTTACTTTCGCGACTGATCGGATTATTACTATTATTTCTAGGATTATATTTGGTATATCTAGTTAGGGTGATTCTACCGCCTTTTATAATTGCACTCATTATAGCGTATCTGTTAAATCCATTGGTAGAAACTATTGAAAGCTTAAAAATTCCCCGTGTGGTTGCTATATTGGTCGTTTACATGACAGTGGTTACGGTAGTATCTTTAGTCGTTTTTTACGGCGTGCCAAAAGTGTTGAGAGAACTCAATCATTTTGCTGATGCCATACCAATTTACACTGAACAAGTGCAGGATTATATTAAGATTGCTCATCGGGATTATAGTAAGACTAATATTCCCGAAAGCATTCGCCAGGTGACTGATGAAACTATTAAAGAGGCGGAAGAACTGCTCATATCTACGGTTCGGAATATTGCGGATGCCATTCTAGGGTTATTCTCCCAATTGCTAAGCTTGGTAATCGCACCTATATTGAGCTTCTATGTGTTAAAAGATTGGGACATAATGGGTAGATATATGTTTAGTTTGTTTCCAACCGGTTGGAGAGAAGAAGCTGCTTATCTATTTCACCAAATGGACTTAGTATTAACCAAATTCATTCGAGGCCATCTGTTGGTGGTCTTTATTGTAGGTTCTTTAACGGCTATAGGCTTAACATTGATTGGTGTCAAATTTGCACTTTTGTTAGGTATTCTCGCAGGAATAGCTGACATTATACCATATTTTGGTCCAATTATTGGAGCGGTACCAGCAATAGCCATTGCATTGCTTCATTCAAAGTATCAAGCCTTATATGCTGCAGGAGTAATGCTTTTAGTGCAGCAACTCGAAAGCAACATAATATCACCAAAAATTCTGGGAGACAGCGTGGGACTGCACCCGTTAGTGATAATATTTGCTTTACTGGCAGGCGGTCAATTATTTGGAATTATCGGTATGTTATTGGCTGTCCCGGCAACAGCGGTAGTCCGGATTTTGTTAAGTTATTTCTTCAGCAGATGGTTTGGATATATGGAAAGGTAAATTAAAATGTAGAAATTGACAAAATGTACCGCGTTATGTATAATTAATGCAAATTTAAGAACGAATAGGAAAAGGTGACGAAGGGGAAGAGTTGTTTGTTTCAAATGCTTTAGGATAGAGAGATAACCCCTGGCTGAAAGGTTGTCCAAGCATGCAGATAACGGCCGCCCTGGAGCTGGCAGCGAGAAAAGCTGTCCGTTATTGTGCGTTAAGCAATTTAAACTAGAGTGATTGGCTTTGCCAATAACTAGGGTGGTACCGCGAATAATTCGTCCCTAACTTGGGGCGAATTTTTTTAATTTCTATTTGGAAGGAGTGTTTTTTTGTGACAGGCAATGAGCTGAGAGAAAAGTTTCTAAAATATTTTGAAGGGAAGGGGCATACCATAGTACGGAGTTCTGCTCTAGTCCCGGCCAACGACCCCACGCTGCTTTTTACCAACGCAGGCATGGTGCAATTTAAAGATGTTTTTTTAGGGTTAGACAAGAGGCCTTATAAAAGAGCAACTACCGCTCAGAAGTGCGTGAGGGCAGGTGGCAAACATAATGATTTGGATACGGTGGGAAGGACCGCACGACATCATACTTTTTTTGAGATGATGGGTAATTTTTCTTTTGGCGACTACTTTAAGGAAGAGGCTATAACCTTTGCATGGGAGTTTCTTACTGAAGAAGTGGGACTTGATCCAGACACACTATGGGCGACTGTTTATCTAGATGATGACGAGGCCAGTGACTTATGGTTGGAACTCACTGATATTCCTAAGGAGAGGATTGTCCGCTTAGGTGAAAAGGATAATTTCTGGGCCATGGGGGATACCGGCCCTTGCGGTCCTTGCAGTGAGATTATTATCGACAGGGGTGAGGAATATCGCTGCGATGAGACAGAATGTGCACTGGGAGTATGTGATTGTGATCGCTGGCTGGAAATATGGAATTTAGTTTTTATGCAATATAACAGGGATGAAACTGGCAAGATGACCCCTTTGCCGAGACCCAGCATCGATACAGGCATGGGTTTGGAGAGGGTAGCATCTGTACTGCAAAATGTGGATAGTAATTTTGATACGGACTTGATTAGGCCATTAATAACTGCTGTGGAAGAAATGAGCGGCAAGCATTACCATGGAGATGTTCGTGGATTTCCTTTTAGGGTCATCGCTGATCATGCCCGAGCTTGTTCCTTTTTAATAAATGACGGTGTATTGCCCTCAAATGAGGGAAGAGGCTATGTGCTTCGCAGAATACTACGTCGTGCAGTTCGATTTGGTAAAGTTTTGAATATGGAGATACCGTTCTTATCTAGTTTTGTACCCAAAGTAGTGGAGGTAATGGGAGAAGCTTACCCTGAGATGGTTAAGAAGCAGGAGCAGATTGCCAAAATTATTAAAATTGAGGAAGAAAGATTCAAGGTTACTCTAAATGAGGGTATGAAGGTAGTTTCCGAAATGGTTGAGAAAGTTAAGAAGGAGGGGCGAACCAGTATTAGTGGTTTGGAAGCATTTACCCTTTACGATACTTATGGTTTTCCAGTAGACCTTACAGAGGACATTGCCGATGAGAACGAGTTGACCTTGGATAAGGCAGGATTTGAAAAGGAAATGGAAGTTCAGCGTCAGAGGGCTAGAGCTGCAAGAGGTGAAGTTAAGGATTGGGATGATGCAGTTGTTCTGTCTAACTTGTTGAAGGATGAAGGGGTTTCAAAGTTTGTGGGCTATAGTAACTTGGAAGCTGATACAAAAATACAAGCTCTGATAGTTGATGGTAAAATGGTTGATCAGGTTAAACCCGGAGATGTAATTAATATGGTAATGGCTGAGACACCATGTTATCCTGAAGGCGGCGGACAAATTTCCGATAAGGCTATTGTTTCAGGGAATGGAGCCTCCGGAGAAATTTCTAACTGCAGGAAGCTGACTGATGGCAAAATCGTTCATGAAGTAACGCTGAAAGAAGGCAAATTTGCTGTTGGGGACCTGGTGAAGGTGAACGTAATTGACAGCATTAGGCGTAATACGGAACGCAACCACTCAGCCACCCATCTTTTGCATAAGGCTCTAAGGGAAACATTAGGGGAACATGTAGAGCAGGCTGGATCATATGTGGCCAATAACAGAGTAAGGTTTGATTTTACCCATTTTAACGCGCCTGACGAAGAGGAAATCAAACAAGTAGAGCGAAGAGTCAATGAGCAAGTATTCGCCAATTTACCGGTTGACGCAAAAGAAATGTCCTATGAGCAAGCTATCAAACACGGTGCGGTAGCGTTGTTTGGTGAAAAATACGGTGATAATGTACGTGTTGTGGAAATGGGTGACTACAGCATGGAACTTTGCGGCGGAACACATGTAAATAACACCTCCCAGATAGGTATCTTCAAGATTCTTAGTGAATCAGGGGTAGGAGCAGGCTTGAGACGTATAGAAGCAGTTACAGGCCCCGGGGCTTACGAGTATTTGAATAACAAGGTTGATACCACGGATAAAGTTGCTCAAGCACTAAAAGCCCGGCCGGACGAAATCTCTCAAAAGGCAGAACAGATAGTTTCAGATATGAAGGACTTAGAACGACAAGTTAACATGCTAAGGGACCGTTTGGCAAGCTATCAATCGGAAGAATTACTAAATCAAGTACAAGATATTAATGGGGTACCCCTTTTGGCTGTTCAGGTTCAGGCTGCCAATATGGATGTGCTAAGATCTATGGCAGACACATTTAGAGATAAATTGAGCTCGGGAGTGATTGTGCTGGGTGCAGCCAATGAGGATAAGATTAATTTTGTCGCGACGGTAACTAATGATCTCTTAGGCAAGGGGCTGCATGCCGGAAAATTAATCGGGAAAGTAGCTAAAGTAGCCGATGGCGGCGGAGGCGGAAGGCCGGATATGGCCCAAGCCGGGGGGAAACTTCCAGACAAGATGAAAGAAGCATTAGAGAAGGCAATAGAAGTAGTAAAAGAACAACTACGATAAGAGATAAAGCCGGTTACCTATATAGGGAACCGGTTCTTTTTCAAACTTGTTCATTTGTAGTTAATCTCTCCAGCAGTTTTAACTGATTGCGGGTCCCCAAGGCGATAAGCAAGTCGCCACCGTTGATTATCGTGCCCGGCGTAGGGTTGTGGATTATCTCTTGGTTTCTCTTGATGGCAATTACCATAGCTCCAGATTCCTGCTTGATGCGGGAATCTTTTAAAGATCTACCATCTAAGTCCGAATTTTGGTCAATGCTTAGTTCTTCGATTTCAAACTCCAATCCGCTTTCATACATCAAGGTTTCTATGAATTCAACGCTGGCAGGTTTTAAGATGGAAATCGCCATTCTACGGCCGCCAATTACTGCGGGTGAAACTACTTTATCGGCCCCTGCCCGTTGAAGCTTTTGAATTGAGGAATCCTGGTTTGCCCGGGCAACTATTTTAATATGAGAGTTCATTCCTTTTGCTGTTAAAGTGACGAATACGTTTTCACTGTCTTCAGGCAAGGAAGCGACTAAACCGGTGGCTTTGTGGATGCCGGCACGCAGCAGTGTTTCATCTTCAGTGGCATCTCCATGTACCACGAATACGACATTTTCCTCAGTCAAAGCCAAAAGTCTTTCTTCACTAAGATCTATAACCACAAAAGGAACATTTTCCTTTATCAGTCGTTGAATTACCTGTTTGCCAATTCTACCTGCGCCACAAACTATAATATGGTTTTCGAGTGTACTAATTTTTTTTTCCATTCTCTGTCTCCCTACTATATCCGTTAATTTTCCTTCAACAAAAATTCCTACTATTGTTCCAAGAACATAGGTAAGAAAACTGACGCCTCCCATAATCAAGAGGAGGGTAAGCAGTCTCCCTGCCACCGTCTGGGGAACAACATCGCCATAGCCTACTGTTGTAAGGCTGACAATAGTTAGCCATAAAGCGTCTAAAGGAGTAAAATCCTCAACGATAACATATAATAATACTCCAGATAGTATGAGGGATATAACTAAACATATAAGGATAATGGTTCTCTTTAACAGATCCACAGGATATACACCTCGTGGGTATTCTACCACAACTTGGGCGGTAAAGAAACATTTACAAATTATTGGGTATTTTTATGAGCTGATTAGAGGAATATATAAAGTAACATCGAATAAAATAGGTATAGCCTGATAGTTCGGGGGTGGTAATAATGTCTAAAGATTCTTTTGAAGAAACCATGATGTTTAAAGTAGATAAAGAGCAAGAATTAGTGGCACGGGATATTTTAGTTAATGTATATCAGGCACTTAAGGAAAAAGGATATAACCCCATAAATCAAATAGTTGGCTATTTGTTATCCGGGGACCCCGCATATATTACAAGTCATAATAATGCGAGAAACTTAATTCGTCGGCTGGAGCGAGACGAATTATTGGAAGAACTAGTAACGGAATATCTGAAATGAACATAAAAACTTAAACCTCATATCTTCTGATATGAGGTTTTCTCTGTTTACCAGAAGATGATGATTATGGATAATTTCCTATAATGTTGTGGTTCGGCAGTCGGATATTCTGGGAATAAACTGCAATGAGTCACCATACTCTATTTAAGAATTAGCTATTTCGGGTATAATGTTTAAAAGGTACTTAATATGGTTTAGATTACTTGCCTTTATTATGATTAACTGGTATGGTAAAATTGAACTTATAATAGAACTGATATGAGGTGTTGGGATGAGGATAATGGGCCTTGATGTAGGTGATAAAACTATAGGTGTTGCAATAAGTGACGCTTTCGGCCTAACTGCACAAGGAATTGAGACAATACGTATTGAGCCTCATAAAAGCTACTGGGAAAGATTATATGCACTATGTAAGCAGTATGAGGTAAATAAGATAGTTGTAGGATTACCGAAAAATATGAATGGCACATTGGGACCCCAAGCGGAAAAAGTCATTAAGTTTAAAAAGAAACTTAAAAAACGTACTGGTATTCTTGTAGAAACATGGGATGAAAGATTGTCTACAGTGGCGGCGGAACGGACATTGTTAGAGGCCGACGTATCGAGAAAGAAACGGAAAGCAGTGATAGATAAAATGGCAGCAGTTTTTATTCTCCAGGGGTACTTAGACGCAAACCATCAGACAGACAAGTTGTTATAAGAGGATGTTCAAAAAGTCCCCCGCAGGTGAGCGGCGAATTTCTGCGTACCCGGCAGGCGGGTATTCCTTTGAGTCGGCATTAAGTGCGACTAAGGCTTTTGCTTTCGCTTCGCTCGGCATAAGCCAAGTCTACTGTAATTCTCAGTCTGTGAGACTGCTCACGTACGCCACATGTACGCTCCGCGTCACTTAAAGAAGACTTGCCAACTTGTTGGCGTAGTCGACCTTAATGCCCTTGGGTGACACCCTTCGGGCCTTGAACTTCTTGCTCCTGCTACGATGGACTTTTTGAACACGTACTATAAGTAAAATATTTTACGCGGAAAGGATGTATTTAGATGACTGAACAGGTGCAAAATAATCATGTTGTTTTGGCCGATGAAACCGGTGCTGAACATGGATTTGAATTGATTGATATGCTTGAAATTGATGAAGAACAATACGCCATACTCCTGCCGGACAACGGTGAACAGGACGAAGCAGTTATTCTTAAGGTTGGGGAAGAGGAAGATGGAGAAAAGTTTCTGTACCCTATTCGGGATGATGATGAGTGGGATATGGTTGCTAAAGCATGGCAAGAAGTTATTGCAAAAGATATGCAGTAGTGTTTGGCCACCCGGCAGGGTGGTTATTATTTTTTTAATAGCAATATATCTACTTTATCCGATAGCAAACCGCAACTAATACTCCCGCTTCAGTTAAGGAAAGGTGATAAGTTTAGTTTCGCTTTATCCGCTGCCTTACCTAACATGGAATTGTTATTATTGAATAAAATAATAACAAGGCAACTTAGGTGAGGGGTGGTGCTTTTGGTTAATAAGTTTAGAATAATGTTGGTGATAATGCTTATAATAATGCTGACCATTTTAGTATGGGGGATTATGGCAGTAAGTTGGGCGCAGTCAGAGAAAACTGTAATTGACGGCATTATCGTTGACGATATGGATTTTGGCGGATTGACTTATCAAGAGGCTAGGGAAAAGTTAGAAGCAAAGACTTCTCAACTTTTACAAAAAGAGGTATTGTTATTTTATGAAAATAAGAGCTTTGTTTATTCATTTAAAGAATTGGGCGTAACTATTCCTATTAAAGAGATTCTGCAAGAAATAATTGTTTACGGTCACAGAGGCAGCCTTTTTAGACGGATACAAGAATGGTGGGTGCTTCATGCCGGGAGCAAGAAGATTAACCTGTCCTTCGAATGGGATGAAAAAAATATCAGAAAACAAGTAGAGCAAATCGCTCAGGCTGTTGACAGTCCGCCTAAGAATGCTATGAGGGAAATTAATGGTGATACTGTAGAGGTAGTACCACATTTGTTAGGACAAAAAGTGGATGTAGAGCAGATGGTCAGAGATATCATAAGGCTAATTCCACTACAAGGTAGAGGGTACGCCCCTGTGACAGTGATCCCGCAAATACCGGAAGTTACCACATCCGTTCTTCGAAAGCAGGGCGTAAGTACCCTAATGGCTAAGTTCATAACTCAGTTTAACCCTTATAATAAGCCACGGGTGGAGAATATAAGGGTGGCTTCCGCTCAATTGGATGGGACGGAAATTCCTCCTGGTGAAGTTTTTTCATTTAATGACATAGTAGGCCCCAGAACAGAGGAACGGGGTTATGAGGAAGCCATTATTATTGTGGGGAATGATTTTGTGCCTGGGATTGGCGGAGGGATTTGCCAGGTATCATCTACTCTGTATAATGGTGTGCTGCGAGCCAATCTGCCTGTGAAAGAACGCCGCCGCCATTCTCTGCTGATAAACTATGTACCTTTGGGATTGGATGCCACGGTAGCATACGATTATATAGATTTTAAATTCTTAAATAACACCGATGGCTATATAATTCTAAAGGCTGAAGTTGCTGAAGATTCTCTCACCATTAGGCTGTTTGGTAGACCTGTCGATGTAGAGGTGAAACTAAAAAGTATTGTAGAAAGAAAAATTCCGTATCAAACCATAGTGAAAGAAGATCCGGGGATATTGCAAGGTAAGACTTTTACGGAACAAAAAGGAACAAATGGTTATCACGTAAGAGTAGAGAAATCGGTTATTAAGGATGGTGCTGCCTTGTCAACGGAAGTAATTTCCGAAGATAGGTATCCGGCTAAAAACGAGATAATCAGGGTGGGGACTAAGGAAGAAGACACTAAATGACGTTTAAGACTTGGCAGGTCGTTGAGAAAACTGTATAATAAAATAGAAAACTAGTAATTAATGGGGGATCTACATGGCTGAGGCTACAAATGCGAGTCAGATGATACAAAAAGAACAAAATCAACCGACTAAGCAGAAACATTGGAAGAAATCTCTGCTTGGGCTCGGCTTAACAGTACTGGTCTTGATCACCGTATTAGGGATTGTAGGATATTATCAGGCCAATAAGCTTATGGCACCAATGTCAGACAATTTAGTGGCACCCAAAACTGTATATATACCACCTCAGTCTAGTACAACTTCAATTGCAAACTTACTTTCTGAAGAAGATTTAATCCGCAGTCCGTTATTATTTAAACTATACGCTAGGTACCATAATTTAGATACCAAACTACAAGCAGGTGAATATGAGTTTTCCGCATCCCAACCTCTTCCTAAAATCGTGGAAAAGATTACTGAAGGCCAAGTGACAACATATTCATTTACCATTCCAGAAGGATATATGGTTGACCAAACGGCTGAATTATTGGCAGAAAAGGGTCTTGTGGATAAAAATAAGTTTTTGTATTTAATAAATCAAGGTGATTTCGATTATGATTTTGTGCGAGACCTACCTCAATCCAGATTTCGTCTAGAGGGATTCCTATTTCCTGATACCTATCAAATCCCCAAAGGATTTGGTGAGAAGGAAATCATTAATTTGATGTTGCGGCGGTTTAAGGAAGTCTTTGTGGAAAAAAATAAGGATCAATTGGCGGCTCTGGATCTAGACATCAAAGATGTGGTAACGATGGCTTCAATTATTGAGCGTGAAGCCAGGATAAAGGAAGAGCAGACTGTAATAGCTTCAGTTTTTTACAATAGACTGAAAAAAGGAATGCCGTTACAGTCTTGTGCTACTGTGCAATATGCATTAGGAGAGCAAAAAGAGGTGCTGTTATATGAAGATCTGGAAATTGACTCGCCTTTTAACACTTATAAAAATTCCGGCCTTCCACCGGCTCCTATTGCAGCGCCTGGAAAATCTGCATTAGAAGCGGCTTTAAACCCTGCTGCAACGGATTATTTATATTTTGTTGCTAAACCAGATGGCAGTCACGAGTTTAATACTACTTTGCAGGCACATAATAGAGATAAGCGGAAGTATATATACTAGTAAAAAATGGTTATCCTATCAAATAGAGGCTAATTTAAGATTAATATTATGGTATAATAATAAAGAAAAGTGTGGCGTAGAGCCACACTTTTTTATGATATTTATGGTATAACGTGCTTAGGTACTGGTTCGTGGTAACAGATGTCTAGGTCCCTTAAATATTGCATTGGAGGTAACTATGGGTCATTTACTTAAAGAAACGTTGGAAATCTATCTGCGTAGCCACATCGACGTTAATAACCAGGCACTTGAAAAGCTAGAGAAAGAGGCAGAAGAACAACATATTGCCATAATCAAAAGAGAAGTAGGGCAGCTGCTTAATGTATTGGTTAAGATTAAGCGACCTGAGAGAGTTTTGGAAATAGGGACTGCCATCGGCTACTCTACTCTTTGGATGGCAATGGAATTAAAACAGTGGGGTGGAGGTATTACAACTATTGAGCGGCATCCCCGGCGCTATGAGAGGGCTAAAGAAGTGTTTGGACAGGAACAAGTGAGTGCGTTTGTAAAACCTTTACTCGGGGACGCTGGGGATATAGTGCCTAAGCTTGAAGGGAACTATGACTTAATTTTTGTAGATGCGGCGAAAGGTCAATACCTGAATTGGTTTCCTTACTTAAGAAAACTTTTAAATCCCGGAGGTATTTTGGTTGCTGATAATGTTTTGTGCAGGGGGTTGGTGCTTCCGGACACGCAATTTCCTAGACGGAAGAAAACGATGGTTAAGCGACTGCGTCAATATCTCAAAGAAATACAAAAACCACCATTTACTTCAGTCGTACTGCCTTTGGGTGATGGAGTCGCTATCAGTATTTTACAGGAGGAATCCCATTGAATAAACCAGAAATTCTCGCGCCTGCAGGCGATATGGAAAAGCTTAAAACTGCAATTCGTTTTGGGGCTGATGCGATATACTGTGCTGGACAAAACTTCGGCTTGCGAGCCTATGCCAGTAATTTTGACTTACAAGGGTTGGATAAAGGTATCGTTTTTGCCCATAAACAAGGAGCTAAAGTTTACGTGACCGCTAATATTTATGCACACAATCAGGATTTAGAAGGGTTAGCAGAGTACCTAAAGAATTTGAATGAGCTAGGGGTAGACGGATTGATTATTTCTGATCCGGGGATAATACGAATAGCTCAAGAAGTAGTACCCGATATTCCCTTGCACTTAAGCACTCAAGCAAATACTACTAACTGGTCCAGTGTTTTATTTTGGGAGCAGATGGGAGTGGAGAGGGTGGTATTAGCAAGAGAAATGTCTTTTGGAGAAATCAAAAAAATTAGGTCAAAGGTTAACATGGAACTGGAGGCATTTGTACACGGTGCAATGTGTATTTCGTATTCTGGCAGATGTTTGCTAAGTAATTATATGGTTGGCAGGGATGCTAACAAGGGGGAGTGTGCCCAGGCTTGCCGTTGGAGTTATCAATTGGTTGAGTCCAAGAGACCGGAGGAATTAATGCCAATAGAGGAGGACCAGAGAGGAACGTATATCTTTAATTCAAAAGATTTATGTTTACTGGAGCATATTCCCCAACTGGTTGAAGCAGGTCTAAACAGTTTCAAGATAGAAGGACGGATGAAGAGTGTCCATTATGTTGCTACAGTGGTGCGCGCCTATCGTATAGCGCTGGACAAATATATGGAAAACCCTGATAAATATCGCGTGCCCCCAGAACTGCTGGAGGAAGTTTCAAAGGTTAGTCATAGGGGCTATACTACTGGTTTTTACTTTAAAAGGCCTGAAAGTGAAGACCATAATTATGCTACTTCTAAATATGTGAGAAATTTTGACTTTATTGGAGTAGTGAAGGAGTATGATGAACTAGGCCAACAATTAGTTGTTGAACAGAGGAATAATTTTAAAAAGGGAGACCTGTTGGAGATTCTTCCACCTAAAGGGGCATTAGACCGGTTAGAAGTTGTTTCATTATACAGCGATAAAGGCGAAGAAATTGATGTAGCGCCGCATCCGCAGCAAATAGTACGCATTCCCAGCAAGAAAGCTTATCCAAAACATTCTTTGCTGCGGAGAAAAAATAGTTATGAATGAGGTGAACCTTTGTACTTTTTAGTAAGAGTTAATCCGAAAGATATAGACTTCTTAAACAAAATAATGGAAGGGTATGATGGCCTGGGTTGGGTTACAACAGTGGATCCGCTTTTGGGTTTGCTTAAGATTAATGTAACGCCTGACACAAAAGATGAAGTTGGAGAAATTTTAAGAGGTTTTCCGGTGCACATTGCGGTTGAAGATTTAGTAGAGGAATGTTAAGTTGAATTTTGGAGGGACTAAAATGGTTAACCGTTTGGTGGGGTTAGTCTTAATAATGTCAGTAGCAACGTTTGCGGGTTGTGCTGTTTCTCAGGAAGATTATTCCGGCAGTGCTGTTACTCCGCTGGAGGAAGAAACTTTTGTATTCCAAACCAAGGATATTCAGATGCAATACACTAGTGTTGATAAAGAAATTAAAAAAGCTTTAGATAGTCTTCTTGCGGGTCGTATTAATAAACATGAAGTCAATGGAATGTTTATTAATTCTCGTAAAACCTTAGACAAGTTAATTGAAAATATTAAGGCAGTTGAAGCGCCGGGCCAGCTATTCGCTGTAAAGGACGCATTAAATTTTAGCCTGGTTTATTACCGACAGGGGATAGAAGAGTTGCAGCACTATCTAGATACGGATGATCCAAACATTGTTAACCAGGCAGAAGAACTGTTTGAAGAGGCGGATAGTTTCTTTAAGAGTTTTCAGGAGCAAATGACCCCGCTAACTACTCAAAATTAAAATCCTAATCCTAGTTTAATAGATAAGGTGCCTTTGCAGGCACTATTTTTTATACTGAGGTACCCCCAAAAAACAATAACCTGTTTTGTATATATTTGCTAGCTAAGGTGAAAAATATTAGGAAAAGCAGTAAATTGGTGATGACAATGTTAAATAATCGGCGGTTATATGCTGTTATGTTAATCTTTTTATTTATGTTTTTATCTTTAGTTGGTAGGTTAATAAATTTGCAGCTTCTCAATTATTCTCAATATGCTCAACAAGCTGCCAATCTCCAGGAGAGACATATACCGGAAGAACCAATCCCAAGAGGTAATATATTGGATCGTAATTATCGAAGTATTACGGATGGCGGATTAAAATTATCGCTAGTTTTAATCCCAAGTTTATTTCAATATGATCCTGATAAGGTTAGCGAATTAGAAAATATTGTTGGTAAATTATCTTTACCTAATAAAAGTTATGCGACAGGCAGTAAACCGGTGTTTCTTCAACCGGACCTGACCTTGCAGGAATCGAACATAATTAACAATCTAGACATAGCAGGGTTATTTGTAGTGCCTATGAAAATTAGATACGGGTCCCAGTCAATGGCGCGTCATCTAGTTGGACATTTGAATGAAGGGGTCGGAGCCATGGGTTTGGAAGCAAGATACCAAACCGAACTCAATCGTGCATCCAATGAAAACAACTGGTCTTTGTTATTTGATGCTCGTGGTAATTTAATTAAAGGTTTAAGTTTCAAAAAAGTGGAGGAGAAGTCCTCGGATGATCGACTGTCTCTTAGAACTACCCTTGATTTAGACGTGCAGGTAAAAGTAGAAGCGGTTATGGATGAGCAGATAGAAAAAGGGGCGGTTGTGGTAATGGAAGTCGGCAGTGGGGAAGTTTTAGCAGCAGCCAGCAGACCTAATTATCAACAGGATAAAATCTCTCAAGCTTTAAAAAATGATGGATCTCTATTTAACAGGGTAATGGCAGTTTACCATCCCGGGTCAATTTTTAAGATTGTAGTTGCAGTAGCCGCTCTAGAAGAGGGAATAGTTACCCCTGATGAAGAGTTTAACTGTACTGGTAGTTATATTTTCCCTTCGGGTTTAGAAATTCCCTGCTGGAAGACAGACGGGCATGGCAAACTTACTTTTGCTCAAGCGTTGGCCCAGTCTTGTAATCCCACATTTATATCAGTGGCTCTACGACTAGGCAAAGAAAAATTGCTTGAATATGTTGATAAGTTTGGATTGGAACAAGAGGCTCTGATCGGTTGGTACAATTTGGCAGCTTCCGAGGTAGTTAGCGATACTGGGGATAATACAATAAAGATAGGTTATTCACCCGGTGATTTAGGTAATGCCGCAGTGGGACAAAAAGGGGTCATGATTTCCCCGTTGCAGGTAGCTTCTCTTACTAACGTTATTGCCTCGGGCGGTATGTGGACGGAACCGCGTCTGATAGATACGGTAGTGGATGACCAAGGGAGAATTGTCACAGTCTTGCCTCCATCAAAGACTAAAAGAGTGATAAAGAGAGACACTGCAATAATATTACAGCAAATGATGTTATTAACTACAAAGGAAGGCACAGGAACAAAAGCTTGGGTACCTGAAGGGGGCTCTGCCGGTAAAACCAGCTCAGCAGAGACGGGTGCCTTGGATGAGGCTGGCAATCAAATTGTCAATGCTTGGTTTACGGGTTATGTTCCTACGGAGCGACCTCAATATGTTATTAGCGTATTGGCGGAAGGTGGGATTTATGGGGGCCAAGTTGCGGCGCCCGTGTTTAAAGAGATTGGTGAATATTTAATGTTTCGAAAAATTAGCGAGGGTGCTGATAGCTATGAACCAGAAAACGTGTTGTCAAACTGAGGTGCAATTTTTTATTTACCGACATGCTATGCGCCTGCATGATAAAGCAGACAGTCACTTATTAAAAGCTATGCTGGCGAAGAGATGTCAGCATAGCTTGGACTGGATTTTCCGTTAAAGTTACCAGAATTAAAAGCGATCATTTGTGACCGTTTTTTTAATCAATATTTTTTAATACTATCAGAAAGTATAACTTTCTGATTAGCATAAATGCAACTAAGGCTTTCGCCCCCGTAAAAGGGTACGGTGTAAGCCAAAGTTTTATTAATACTTCCTAAAGTATTTTTCAATTTCCCAGGGATGAACTTCGCCGCTATAGTCTTGCCATTCTTTGTGCTTAATATTAAGGAAGCGACTAACGGTGTGTTCCCCTAAAGCTTCGCAAATTAACTCATCATTTTCCAATGCCAAAAGAGCTTCTCGTAAATTTCGCGGAAGCAAGCTTACCTGCGCCTCTTCCTTTTCATGCTGATCCATATCAAAGATATTTCTATCTATGGGTGCAGGCGGTTCTAGTTTTTTCTTAATACCATCTAGACCTGCTTTTAACATCACGGCGAAAAGTTGATATGGATTACAGGTGGCATCGGGGTTACGTAATTCCAAGCGTGTTCCGTTGCCACGAGCGGCAGGTATCCGAATCAAAGCACTACGGTTATGGGTAGACCATGCCACATTAACAGGCGCTTCGTAGCCGGGCTCCAGACGCTTATATGAGTTAACTGTAGGGTTTGCTATGGCAGCGATTGCATCTGCATGTTCCAGCAACCCCGCGATATAATACTTAGCGATGTCACTTAATTGATACTGATCTTTTGGATCATAAAAAGCATTGTCTCCATTTACATATAACGACTGATGGCAGTGCATGGCAGAGCCATTTTCGCCTGCTAAAGGTTTCGGCATAAATGTGGCGTATAGGCCATGCATATGAGCAATGTTTCTTACCACATGCTTAAAAGTAATGAAGGCATCAGCCGTTTTCAGCGCTTCATCATACTTAAAATCAATTTCATGCTGTGAAGGCGCAACTTCGTGATGCGATGCTTCTATATTAAAACCAACTTTTTTTAAAGCTAGAACCATGTCTCGCCTAGCTTTTTCACCTTGGTCAGTTGGGGACAAATCAAAATAACCTGCTTCGTCATGAATGTCAAATATTGGACGATTTCGTTCATCAGTTTGGAATAAGAAGAATTCCCCTTCAGGGCCGACGTTGAGGGTAAAGCCCATATCGTTTGCTTCTTTAATCACCTTTTTTAGATTGCCTCTTGGGCAGCCTTCAAAGGGTTCATTGTTGGCAGTATAAACGTCACATAACAATCTGCCAGTTTTTTCGCCATCCGGACTCCATGGGAATATAGCGAAGGTATTGGGGTCGGGAAGCAAAACCATATCTGATTCCTCAATACGCGCATATCCATCAATAGAAGAACCGTCAAACATTAGTTCTCCATTAAAAGCCCTTTCTAATTCTTCTACTGTTATCGCCATATTTTTTAGAACACCAAAAATGTCGGTGAACTGTAATCTAATGAATTCTACATTTTCCTCTTTAACTCTTGAAAGTACTTCTTGTTTATCAATAATACCTAAAACACCATCCTTATAATATTTACAAAATTTTCAACAGCACGTTCTTATTCAACTAATATTCAAACTGAAGTCAGAGGAAAACTAAACCACATCCTTTCAGGGATATACCCTAATCTACTTGTTTCAAGAAAAGCCGCTCATTTCCTGCATAAAATTGTTATTTGTCTTAGATAGTATTTCTATAAACCCTATAAATATAACTATGTGAAGTCGGGTTTTTTTCTATTTATTTGCTAATACTAAGAATGTTGGCCAGTGGGTAGGAGGGTAAATATGAGAAAAAACAATAATGATTGGCAGAAATATTTGATAGGTGCTGCTGCCATGGCGGCAGGCGGAATTATGTTTGGTCGACGTTTGTTCAATTGGCAGTTTGATAAGGCTCTCGGAAGAATAATGATAGATCCTTATCACGAGAACCTATGGGAATTCATTTCGGCATCCATGCGCGTAGGGGTACAAAATATCGCAGAAACAAATTTGCGAGCTGAAGAAGGTAAAGTAATTCAAAGACCTTTAGGTAGTCCTAAGAAGTTTCCTCGCATGGACGAATTAATGTTCCGTACTGCCCAATTAAAATCATTACCGGAAAACGAGTCAGTACCTTTAAATCTAACTACAATAATTGGCCCCCAGGCCGCACGTCCATTGGAACTTAGTATGCCTATTATGATCTCTGGTATGGCAGGCGGACTGGCACTTAGTAAAAAGGTTAAGATAGCACTTGCCAAAGGATCGGGCATGGCCGGCACGTCCACAAACAGTGGGGAAGGGCCCTTTTACCAGGCGGAAAGGAATGCAGCCAAAAAACTTGTCATTCAATATACGAAATACCTTTGGTATAAGGAACCAGAATATCTAAAACAAGCGGATGCTATAGAGATGCACATGGGCCAAGGTGCCACCGGCGGCATAGGACATACAGTAAAAGACAAAAAATTGTTAAAAATCTTGGCAAAGGAAATGCCTCTTCCTTCCAAAAAAGCGGTCATTTCCACAGCCCGCTATCCCGACATGGATAAACCCAATAAAATTCCTAAATTGGTTGAGGAACTTAAACACATTGCCGGCGGGGTCCCTGTTGGGGCTAAGCTTGCTGCGAGCCAGAGTCTGGAAGCTGACCTGGATATAGCGATAAGAGCCGGAGTAGATTTTATAGCAATATGTGGTGCTGAAGCGGCCACGCATGGTTCACCACCAATAATACAGGATGACTTCGGGATACCAACGCTTTATGCCGTAAGTAGAGCGGGGAGGTATTTAAAAGAAAACGGCCTAAAAAATAAAGTTAGTTTAATTGCTACTGGCGGGCTCTTTAAGCCTGGAGACTTTCTCAAAGCACTGGCATTAGGTGCTGATGCAGTCTACATTGGCAGTATGGCCTTGTTTGCGGTTTCTCATGATCAGGTATTAAAATCTTTGCCATTCGAGCCACCTACGCAAGTTGCCTTCGCAGATGGTAAACAGGCAAATAAATTTAGTGTAAAAAAAGGAACTCAAGCGATCTATAAATATTTAATGTCCTGTGCAGACGAAATGGGAGAAGGAGTGCGTGCCTTGGGTAAACGAGATGTGCATGATGTGGGGCTTGAGGACCTATGTGCGTTGGATAAGGATATTGCTGATATCATTGGCGTACCTTTTGCCGGGCAGTCAGTTGACATTAAACAGGGACTAACCTAAAAAGTTAGTCCCTGTTTTTTCTTTTAATACTGTGGAGCTCGACCAACTGTTGGCGAATATTGTTTAGTTATGCCGTCGGCCTGAATGTTAGCAGAGTTTTTTTGAACAAATGTCTTACAAGCGCTGTCCATACAATCATTTGCTGGAGTAGCTTCCAATGTTGCTGCCTGAGTAGCGTCAACGTTGTCAGGTTGGTTACTTGCAAACTTGTCATTGCTGACTAGGATTTCTGAAGCATGACAGATGTTTCCAGTCTCCCAATAGTGACAATTGTCGATTGTGCAATGAATATTTGACATAGCCATGAATTTTTTTCACCTCCTATAATTATTGTTCCCGTAATCTTGAATATTAGAAAAGCTAAAAAATGGTTAATTTACAAACCTATTAAAATTAAAGCAGAAGAGGTATACAGAAGTTTATAAAAGGCTAAAACTATATTCACCAATTAAAATGAAGGTTGACTTTAATAATGTGACATAGGTCCTTAAATACTTGCAAAAATTGGCAAGTGATGTCGAGCGGAAGGATTTGCCCCTGTCTGACTGTTGCCTTGAGTTGAGGCTAGGGGGATTTTATGGTATAATCTTACATAAAGGGGAGCTAGTATTTTCGCAAATATTCTTATGTCAATAACCTTACCCAAAAGGGGGAATGACGGTGGGCGTCTCAAGAAATGAACTACATCGAAACACGACCAAGGCTTCTTTACCTAAGATAAGTGAAGAAGATATGGCGGTATATAGGGCTACCGCCCAGCAGCGGCAGGAGGAAGATGAAAGAGACCTGTTAGTAAAACGGGAAAGAGCTTGGGAAACGGCGCGGCGGGCGGCCAAATTGCTTAAGGAAGATTTTGGAGCCCAGCGGGTAGTCGTATTTGGTTCCCTCCTACGTTCGGAATGTTTTAATAAATGGTCCGATGTGGACATCGCTGCTTGGGGTATTCGCCCCGAAGACACCTTCCGGGCCATGGGAGCGGTGATGGACTTGGCTGAGGATATTGAGATAAACCTCGTGGATATGGATGCGTGTCGCCCCACCTTATGGACAGTAATCGAGCGTGAGGGGCAAGAGATATGATTGAGCGCTATCTGGTAGTTGCTAGTCGTATTCAACAGGAACTTACCGATTTAGAGAGAGTTGTAACACGGGCCGAACAGGCCATGGGTTTAGCCCGTAATTCCACGGAGCACGACTTTTATCTCGATTCTGCAGCGCTGAATCTGCACGACTTTTATGGTGGGCTGGAACGCATTTTTCGTCATATTGCGACGGATGTGGACAAGAGCCTCCCAAGCGGATCGGAGTGGCACCGCGATCTATTGCAGCAAATGGGTATTGCTTTATCACAAGTTCGTCCTCTGGTGATTTCTGCGAATACGATCAAAGGGCTGGATGAATACCTGCGTTTTAGACATGTTGTACGTAATGTTTACGCTTTCAAATTTGATGTAGAACGAATTGATCGCCTCATTCGACAATTACGACTGCTTTTCAATCAGGTGCGCATAGAACTGCTAGCATTTGCAGATTTTCTGGAACAGGTGTAAAGGGTCAGAAAGAACATAAGATGCGAATCGTAGTAGCTATAGGCAGGAGACTTTACGTACAGACTGTAGCTTTTATTTAAATCAAACCAGGGAAGTACACTGAGCCCAAAAAGATGAGCACAGTGTACTTCCCTTTTTTCTTTAGTAGATCAGAAAGTATAAGTTAGGGGCTGCTGAACAACCCAAAACCATTGCAAACACTGAATATTTGCCGTGTTTATGATATAATAAGTACATAAGAAACAGCATCTTCCCTACAAAAACCTTGCACCTTGGAGGCTGATTTTATGTATAAACACGATTTGTATAAGCATCGCATACATAAGGTGGAAGACAGGATAGTAAGCCTCCATATGCCATTTATCCGACCCATTGTTCGGGGTAAAGCCAATGCTGATGTAGAATTTGGTGCAAAGTTAGCAATTAGTACTGTCAACGGCTTTAGTTTCATGGAACATCTAAGCTTTGATGCCTTCAACGAAGGTAAAACCCTTGTTTTCACCATTTAAGTTTTTTTGGATTTGGAGAGCTTGAATTGATAAAAGGAGCTAAAGGAAGATGTGAAGAGACGATTAAAAGCCTTATTCCCGAAAAACTTGGGATATATTCCAGTGAATTTCTTTTAGCGAAAGCTTTAACGATTATGAATTCAGAAGTAATATGTTTTTTACCAGATGATCATGAAAGGAAGCTTGAACCTGAGAAAGATAAAAATCCCTTTGAAGTTTTTAAAGATATGTTTCCAAAAGAAGTTAAAAGAACAGTCATTGCAGAACATGAATTTAACAGGACGGGTGTTTATACATTTAAGGTTAGCCTGTCAAAAAAACTATGGAGAAAAATAAGCGTATCCCATAAACATTCTCTTGATGATTTACACCTGACAATCCAGGAAGCTTTTGATTTTGATAACGATCATCTCTATGCATTTTTCATTGGTGGAACTATAAGCACCGGAAAACCTATTTATTGTGCTGATGCTCAAGATGAAGGGGCAACTGCAGAAGAAACGACAATTGCAGATTTGAATCTATATAAGGGTGAAAAACTGAGATATCTTTTTGATTTCGGTGATAACTGGAAATTCGATGTTGAACTGATAAATATTGATAAGGATTCGGTACTGCCAACAAAACCTGAAATTGTTGAAGCTAAAGGAGAATCACCGGAACAATATAACGACTGGTATTGAATAGATATTGACTCAGTAGCGTTGGGTAACAACTACCTTTTCCGGCAAAACCCCTTTTTCAAAAAACCTAAGACACAGGTGAAGCTTCACTCCGGCCTTGGTTTTACGAAAATCTGCCCAAGGATGGTCAGAGAGACACAGGCTAATAGTTGAAGAATCAATTAGATGAAGATGTTGAAAAGATTCATTGAAAGCATTGACGCCGGTCTCTTTTATAACCTTAAAGGTTAGGTCTTTAAAGAGCTTTTGAAGAACTTCTGTTGGTAGATTGTTTAAGCGTCGTGATATTTGCGAATGGCTGAAGGATTCAAGATTAATTACCTGGCTGAAGTCTTGATTATTAAGAACCTTTATTCCTGTTCGGGCAGTTTCCGAAGTGTTGGGCTTCAATGTCAGTTGGGATGAGGAAACTCAAACTGTTTCTATCATAAAATAGAGCTTTTCGGCAAGAAAAAAAGGAAGCCACAGGCTTCCTTTTTTTGCATCTGTGCCCTTTTGTAAAGGTTATTCTGAAAAGTTTGAAAAAAAATAAAAATCAAGGAGGATTCCTTCAACATTTAACGAATTAATTATTGAATAAATGTTCAAGAGCATTACAAATGTTCATAGTTATTGAAACTAGGTTCAGCGGAGGGAAATAGCGTGGATGATTTAGAACGATTGCAAACTATTGTAAGGGTGGCTCGACTTTATTATGAAGTAGGTCATACCCAGCACGAAATCGCCAAGGAAATGAAGATATCTCGGCCACAGATATCGAGATATCTATCCTATGCCAAAGAGCATGGAATTGTTCAGATATCAATTAATGATCCCCTTTCATCATGCTCGGGGCTTGAATCTTTATTTCAAGAAATTTATAGCCTTAAAAGAGCTATTATAGTTCCAATTGCAAGCGACGACGAGAAAATGATTAAAATGCAGCTAGGCAGGACTACCGCCGGTTTTCTGCACCGGATACTCAAGGATGGGGATATAATTGGTATTTCTTGGGGGACCACATTGAAAGAAGTAGCTTTTTCACTTAAGTCTAAGAACTTAAAGGAAGTTGCAGTTGTCCAGCTTAAAGGAGGTGTAGGTCGACTCAATGCAAAAATAAATCCTATGGATATTTTGGTGCAATTCGCATCTAAATTGCAAGCCAAACCCTTTTCCCTAACAGTACCTACAATTGTAACCAATGAGAAAATAAAGGAAGCTTTGGTTGCAGATTCCATGGTAAAAGAAATATTGGAGTTAGGTTACAAAGCGAATATTGCTGTATTCAGTATCGGTTATCCCAGTAAAAAATCAGTTTTGGTGGACGCTGGTTATTTCAGCGTTGATGAGATTGAAAATTTAAGGCAGCAGGGAGCTGTGGGTGACATTTGTTCGAGACACTTTACGATAAATGGTGAGGTTTTTGGAAATTTAGAGGCCAGAACTATTGGTATTGACTTGCAGGCAATAAAAAAGAAGGAATACGCTATAGGGATTGCAGGAGGGATTAACTGTGCTCCTGGAATTCTAGGGGCTTTGCGAGGTAAATACCTCAATGTGCTTGTAACCGATGAAACCACTGCACGCATGGTGATGAAACTTGATGGTTTAACAGAAAACGAGGTGTAAAATATTGACAGACATTAACGTGAGAGAATTAATTGATCACACAAACTTAAAACCAGAAGCATCCAAAGCTGATATTTTGAGTTTGTGCACCGAAGCAGCAAAATGGAAATTTAAAACGGTTTGTGTCAATCCGGTTTTTGTCGGCTTAGCTGCTCAAAAATTAAAGGGTACTGATGTTCAGGTTTGCACAGTTGTTGGTTTCCCATTAGGAGCTACTACGACCAATGCAAAAGTTTTTGAAACTCAAGAAGCCATAAAAAATGGAGCCACTGAAATTGATATGGTTATTAACATTGGAGCACTGAGAGATGGAGACTCTGAATATAATTTAAACGAGATAAAAAATGTGGTTAAGGCTTCCGATGGGGCACCAGTAAAAGTGATTATTGAAACTTGTCTTCTTACCGATCAAGAAAAAAGAACTGCATGTAAGCTTGTTGCGGAAGCTGGAGCTCATTTTGTTAAAACTTCCACAGGTTTTAATATCTCTGGGGCCGCTATCGAAGATGTAGCTTTAATGAAAAACGTTATAGGTGAAAAACTGGGCATTAAGGCCTCTGGTGGAATTAAGGATAAAGAGACACTTATGGCTATGGTAGCAGCAGGTGCTACCAGAATAGGAACCAGCTCGGGTGTTAAGATTGTGGAGACTTGGTAGTTTAACAATTTCAAGGGAGGAGATGATCCTATAGAAGTAAGATCTGTTTAGCTTTGCTGCATTGTCATGATAACTTAATTGAGTTGTTTCTTTCTGTTTAGCCAAAATGGGTACAATTTTACTTCTAGTTTCAGGGTTGATCTTAAGAATAGTTACGAGATGGGTATTAGAGGAGGATAAAACAATGTTTAACAAACGAATTAGCGTTTTATTAGTAGGATTATTGATGGTTGGTCTTGTTGTTGCGGGTTGCGGCGGTGGAGCATCAACTGAAAATACAGCTGCATTTAAGGTAGGTATGGTTACCGATGCCGGTACTATTGACGACAAGTCTTTTAACCAAGGAACGTGGGAAGGCGTTGTTAAAGCAGGAGAAGACTTTGGCCTGGAAACTAAATACTTAAAGCCTAATGGCACCACCGAAGCGGATTATATCAAAGAAATAGGCAACTTATATGATGCCGGATACAGAATGATAGTTACTCCTGGGTATAAGTTTGAAACAGCAATCTTTCAAGCTCAAGACAAATACTCTGATGCAAAATTTGTCTTAATTGATGGCACCCCTCACAACGGTGATTACAATTCGGTGGTTAAAGATAATACTGTTTCCATCTTTTTTGCAGAGCATGAATCCGGTTTTGTAGCCGGTGTGGCTGCAGCTTTACAGCTACAAGAAGGCCAGGTTGGCTTTATTGGGGGAATGGAAATCCCTGCCGTGCAGAAATATAATTGGGGATTCCAACAAGGGATTCAGTATGCTAACGACAATTTTGATACAAAAGTAGCCATGCAAGCCGAAAACGTAGTATATCAAGGAAGCTTCGATAATGTGGCTGCCGGACAACAATTGGCTGCTCAAATGTATGACAAGGGAGTAAAGGCTATATTTACCGCTGCCGGCGGCGTTGGCGTTGGCGCTATCAATGAAGCTAAATCAAGAGCCAAAACTGGCCAGGAAGTATGGATTATCGGTGTTGACGTGGACCAGTTTACTGAAGGCATCTATGAAGGGGATAAATCCATTATTATAACATCTGCCATGAAGCGCATTGACCAGGCCGCTTATGATATGGTCAATGCTGAAAAGGAAGGTAGCTTCCCTGGCGGGGAAACCTTGGTATTTGATTCTACCAACAATGGGATAGGTATTCCGGTTCAAAATCCCAATTTAAGTGATGATGTTCAAAAGCAGATTACAGATGTATTTAAGGACCTCCAAGCAGGCAAAATTACAGTTTCGGATGAACAAGGGGACTTGATTAAGTAGTAATGTTCTTTTGACAACTTAATGAAAGGGACGGATTAATCCGCCCCTTTCATTTTATTTATGAAATCCCTTGGGATGAGAAAGAGGGGATCTGATGGAATACGAATACGTGGTTGAAATGCTGAAGATCAGAAAAGAGTTTCCCGGCATCGTGGCCTGTGATGATATTACCCTCCAATTGCAAAAGGGCGAAATCCACGCTTTATTAGGTGAAAACGGTGCTGGTAAGTCTACGTTGATGAGCATCCTTTTTGGCCTCTATCAACCTGACAACGGCACCATTCGTATGAAAGGGAAAGAAGTTAGCGTTGCCAATCCTAATGCCGCTAATGATCTGGGAATTGGCATGGTTCACCAACATTTTAAGCTGGTGCATAATTTCACTGTCACTGAAAACATCATTTTAGGCATTGAAACTACCAAGGGCCTCGTTATAGATATTCGTTCGTCAGCAGAACGGATTCGGGAGCTTTCCAAAAAATATGGTCTAAAAGTAGACCCTTCTGCAAAAATTGCCGACATTTCTGTTGGAATGCAGCAACGGGTGGAGATTCTAAAAATGCTGTATCGTAATGCTGATATTCTAATATTTGATGAACCTACGGCGGTTCTAACGCCTCAAGAAATTCAAGAATTAATGAACATCATGAAAAACCTCGTTGCCGAAGGGAAATCTATCATTTTAATTACCCATAAACTAAAAGAGATTAAGGCCATTGCTGACCGCTGCACTGTAATTCGCCGTGGTAAGTATATTGACTCGGTGTATGTTAAGGAAACCTCTGAAGAAAAACTGGCAGAGATGATGGTGGGACGGAATGTTTCTTTTACTACTGAAAAAGAAGATAAAGAACCAGGCGAAGTGGTATTACGCTTAGAAAATTTGTCGGTGCGAAATACTCAGGGAGTTCTTGGCCTAAAAGACTTTTCTTTAGAGCTGCGCCGGGGAGAGATTGTGGGAGTTGCCGGTGTTGACGGAAACGGGCAGGAAGAACTGGTGCAGTCCATCATTGGGCTCAAGCGGGCTCAAGCGGGCAAAATTATTTTTAATGGGGCAGATATCACCAACCATTCCATTCGCCAGCGTATCGGTAAAGGGGTTGCTCATATTCCGGCAGACAGGCACAAGCACGGACTGATTCTTGACTATACTGTGCGGGAGAATTTGATTCTGATGGTCTACCACCAGGAGCCATTTTCGCAACGGGGTATTTTAAATAAGGAGCAGATTCATCAGTATGCGGAGCAGATTGTCGAGCAATTCGATGTGCGCGCCGGTCAGGGTGCTGCCTCTTCTACTCGTTCCCTATCAGGTGGCAACCAGCAAAAGGCCATCGTGGGCAGAGAGATCTTTCGGGATGTAGATCTTTTGATCGCCGTACAACCCACCCGGGGTCTCGACGTAGGGGCCATCGAGTATATTCATGAACAATTAGTAGAGCAACGAAATAAAGGCAAAGCAGTGCTCTTGATATCCTTGGAATTAGATGAGATATTGGACGTTTCCGATAGAATCGCCGCCATCAACAATGGGGAACTGGTGGGTATTGTCCAAGCGAACCAAACTAATGAAAATGAGGTAGGCTTAATGATGGCCGGCGTAAAGGAAGGTGTTTCCGCTTGAAAATAAACAAAGATTTGATACTGGCCATCGTTGCAGTTATCTTAGGGCTTATGGCGGGAAGTCTTCTGATGCTAGTCGCCAAGAGTAGTCCCGTGGATGGATATCTCTATCTATTCCAGGGTGGATTGATGAATATTGAACGCATTGGCAATACCCTAGCAACTGCTACACCGTTGATTCTAACAGGCCTTTCCGTGGCCTTTGCTTTTCGAACCGGTTTATTTAATATTGGTGCTGCAGGGCAGATGCTGATCGGAGGACTTTGTGCGACAGCCATCGGTCTTACCTATGCTTGGCCAAAACCGATGCTGGTGCCGATGATGGTCGGTGCTGCCGCCCTGGGAGGCGGTCTTTGGGCCGCAGTACCAGGTTGGCTAAAAGCGCGATTTAATGTTCATGAAGTTGTATCTACCATTATGATGAACTGGATTGCCTACTGGACAGTCTATTATACTGTTCCTGCCTATTTTAAAGGTAGTTTTATGGAAACTGAGTCCCAGCGTCTTTCCCAGTATGCATCTTTGAAGGTCCAATGGCTCACGGATCTTTTTAATGACTCTTACATTAACCTGGGCATCTTTATAGCAATTATAATCGTAATCTTGATTGCTTTTGTTCTAACCCGGACGACTTTGGGTTACGAGTTAAAGGCCGTTGGTTTTAATCGACATGCATCTGAAGCGGCGGGCATCGATGTCAATAGGAGTATTATCATTTCCATGACCATTGCAGGTATGTTGGCAGGTCTGGCCGGTGTCACCTTTTACGCCGGTTATGCCTCTAATATCCAAATTGGGATTTTACCTTCGCAAGGTTTTGATGGCATTGCTGTTTCATTATTAGGAGCTAATTCGCCATGGGGAGTTTTAGGCGCAGCCGTTTTTTTTGGACTGCTGCACACAGGGAAAGGTTTTATGAATGCCATGACTAGTATTCCCCCAGAAATTGCCGACACCATTATTGCTACTATTATTTATTTCTCAGCCACTAGTATCCTTATGCAGAGATTGTGGGATAAGTTGAGGAAAAAAATAGGGGGTGCCAAGTGAAATGCTGGATGTTATTATTTTAATTTCCCCCTATGCCATTGCCTATACTATTCCCCTGTTGATTACTGCCTTAGGAGGCCTATTTAGCGAACGGAGCGGCATCGTCAATATTGGCTTGGAGGGCCTTATGGTGGTAGGAATGTTTACTGGAGCTTTCACGATTACAAAATTAGAAACCGTGTTTCCCGGTACCGCCATTTGGATAGGTTTATTGGCAGCCATTATAGTGGGGGCTATCTTTTCACTGCTGCATGCTTTTGCCTGTATTACCTTGAATGCCGATCAAGTTATCAGCGGCATTGCTATTAACATGATTGCCGGTGCATTGACTACCTTTTTAGCTCGAAATATAACAGGTAGTGGGAACATCCAAATCTTATACAGTTTGGGGAGAAAAAATATTCCCATCTTATCGGATATTCCGGTGTTGGGGAAATTGTTTTTTACCATGAGTTATCCTACCACCTGGCTGGTGTTGGTTCTCTTGTTGGGTTCCTGGTTTATTTTATTTAAGACCCCCTTTGGCTTGCGGTTGAGAGCATGTGGTGAGCATCCGCATGCCGCTGACTCTGCCGGGGTCAATGTGCATCGCATGCGCTATATTGCAGTGATGGTCTCCGGCGCCTTTTCGGCACTGGGGGGAGCTATAGTGATAGTCACGTATTCGGGAGAGTTTAATGGCACCGCGGCTGGATTAGGGTTTTTAGCTTTGGCTGCATTGATCTTTGGCCAATGGAAACCCTTGGGAATCTTGGGAGCTACCGCATTCTTTGGCTTTGCAAGCACTATTGCCAATGTATCTCAGGTTGTACCTGCCCTGGCGCAAATTCCTGGAATACTCTTAAAAACCTTTCCTTACGTGGTCACCTTAATTGCACTAGTTGTCTTCTCTAAAACGTCTCAAGCGCCGCAAGCTGCCGGCGAGCCGTTCGATAAAGGAAAAAGATAAAAATATAACATCGATCTATGGGCCTTCTTCCAAAGAGTTGAAAGGCTCTTTATTTTTGCGTTTCTGAAAGGTTTCCGATATTTACTACTTCCATGATATTCATATGACTGAGCCTAAAAACTGAGCGTCTAAGACAACCATCTTTTTGCATACATTTATGTTAAATCCGATGGTATTTCTGTTTGCTTGTAATCATAACCTGACACTTGACAATAAAGCCCTCTCATTTCTATAACCTTGTATCCTATTTTATGAATGGGTAAATTTAAATTTCTTCAAAAAAATATGCACATCTAATGACGGCATCCATATAGTATAAAGTACCGATTATGCAGGAGGTGTCCAAATGATACCAGGGTTAGCCACCTTTGGTAGTTTGTTATTGCTGCAAACCATCGCATTAATTGCTGCTTATTTAAGTAACAACGCTTTTCCTCACCCATTATCCGAAATGGATGAAGCATTTTATCTGGAAGAGTTCGCTCGGGGTAAGGAAGAAGCCCGGAATGTCTTGATTGAACACAATTTAAGATTGGTAGCACATATAACTAAAAAGTTCGAGAATACCGGTGAAGATTTGGATGACCTTATATCGATTGGAACAATAGGATTAATAAAAGGAATTAACACTTATGATGTTAATAAGGGAACAAAGCTTGCAACTTATTCAGCCCGATGCATTGAGAACGAAATTCTCATGCACCTGAGATCAAGAAAGAAATCCAGAGGTGAGATTTCACTGCACGACCCGATAGGTATTGATAAGGAAGGAAATGAAATTTGCTTAGAGGATGTATTGGGTACTGATGCCGATGTTGTTGCAGAGTTAGTAGAAAACTTACATGAACGCAGGCGTGTGCTTGAGAAGGTGAAGAATTTAAATAAAAGAGAAAAGCAGGTGCTTGAATGGCGATACGGCCTTTTTAACGGTTTAAGAAAGACCCAGAGAGAGATAGCAAAAAAGTTGGGTATTTCCAGGTCATATGTATCTAGGATAGAAAAGAAGGCAATACAAAAGTTAATAAAGGAGTTATCATCTTAGGAACCAAGGAAGTTACATCATTGGTTCCTTTTAATCGGGCACAGGGATAAAAAACATCATACGAGGACTTTCGCGATTATCTACAAAATGAATATCCCGATGTACCAGGCATCTTATAATGTTAAGCCTCAAAAATTTCATTTACAACGATCTCTAAACCTTCAAAAAAGTAAGAGATTAAAGTATCTCCAAGCTTATAGGTAGTATACTCATCGATTTCAAAATCCTTAAAGCCATATACTAGAACTGACTGTTTATTAGGGTCGACGATCCAGAATTCCCTCACACCTGATAACATATACGTATTGAGCTTATCTACCATATCCTTTGAGCGGGTGCTTTTTGATAAAATTTCAATGCATAGTGTGGGTATACCCATATATTGCCCTTTTTTATTAATATTATCCTCTAAATCACATGCAATGAGTAAGTCTGGTTGCATTACATCAGGTGTATTGAATTCCTTTTTGTAGAAATGGACATCAAAAGGCGCATAAAAAACCTTGCATTCCTTGTCTTTTAGGTATGCTCGTATATTGGTATAAAGATTCCCGGAAATATTCTGGTGGAAGGTGCTGGGGGATGCTAAAAGAACTATTTCACCATTAATATATTCCATTCTTAGGTCGCTTTTCTCGTAAATCTCCATAAATTCTTCATAGGATACCTTTTTGCCGCCATACTGATAATCCTTCGTATTTTCCTTGACCGTATAATATCGCTCGATTTCTGTAATGTAAGGCGTAAGTCGTACGGCTTTTTTGCCGTTTTTCGTAATAACAACCTCGTGGTCTTCAATTACGTAGTCAATGTACTTGCCTAAATTTGTCTTAAACTCAGTAGCTGTAATAACTTTTGTGGTATCGCTCATATTCATCACCTCGTACGAAAATTATACTATATAGAACGAAAGAATGCAATAATAAAGATATCGCACGAAATAGTATTGTTTGTCTTTAATAAAGAATCCATTACTGAAAGATCAGGTCGTCTTTCATTTTGATTGTTAAACAAAGCGCTCAGCGATATAGAATAGTTGATTAATTGGCAGGTTAAATATATGATTTATAGAACATACTAAGTAAGAAAAATTTGGAGGGATTTGCAATGGAAATATTGCCGTTTATTGCCGCAATTAAAGAAAGAGATGGAAAATTTCATGCACTAATGGAAGGGTTGCAGGAACTGGTCTTTTCTGAAAGCGAGCTCGATATTAAGACTAAGTTAATGATTGCTCTAGCGGTAGATGCTGCTGAAGGTGCTGCTGGGGGAGTAGAAGCTGTATCAAATACATTGAGGGAGATGGGAGTTAGTGACGAGGAAATTTCCGAGGTACTACGTATCACTTACTTTAGTAAGGCCAACTCGACGTTAGCGACCTCGATGTCTGCATTTAAGAAGTAAATGTAAAACCGCAACCTTGTCTATCGTTTATGTGTTAATATTGCAATTAAACACTTTTAAGCCCAATTTTCGCCGGTATTCCTAGTGTTTAGGAGCCGGCGATTGCCTCTTAAAATATTACGTATTCCAATAATGTTAAAAAAAGGCCGTTGCCTCCGAACATTTAGTTCGTTGGGCAGCGGCCCTTGTAGTCGGGGTTCAGCCCAATTAAAACATCAAAAAACATGACGTTATAAAGGTTTCCACCATATTGAGCCATATGGTGGAAACCCTTTTTGGATTTTGCATGGGAGGCAATAAAGAAATGCTCAAATTGAGATTATTGATTTTGTAATATTACTAATGTGGAACCAATGGGAGGCTAACGGCGTCAATAAAGCCAGATAAAGTTTTTTAAAAGGGGTGCAATATGAAGAAAATAATATTCTCTATACTCATTTTATTAGTAAGTGTTTCTTTGGTTGGATGTACAAATGTGAAGAGCAGTCACCCGGAAGAATCAGAAATTTATGGAGGTGATAAGGCTGCGGTTACCAGTTTGGTTGAAAATTTTGGTAAACAGCTTCAAAAAGTTTCGCTTCTAGCTCCTAAGGCTAGAGTGGAAGAAAGTATGCAGGAGAACTATGGTGATTTTGTATCTCTAGAGCTTCTGCAAAAGTGGGCAAGTGATCCTCAAAATGCTCCTGGGAGATTGACTTCAAGTCCCTGGCCCGATCGTATAGAAATTAAAACCATAGATAAAATGTCCGAACAGGCATACGAAGTTAAAGGAGACATAATTGAGATAACGAGTACCGAGAAAGTTAAAGGCGGAATTGCTGCAAAACGTCCAATAACACTCATAGTAAAAAAGACCGGGGATCGCTGGCTTATTGCAGCCGTCACCCTAGGTTCTTACCAAGAAGCTAATAATGTAGTTTATAGAAATAACAAGTATGGCTTTAGTTTTTCCTTGCCGAAGAGTTGGAAAGACTATTAAATAGTAACAGGCAACTGGGAGGGTATGGCTTTGGGAGGCGCACAATTGATGATAAGTTGACTCCCATGTTGGTTTGCCAGTCATTAATAATAACCTGGACAGGCTCCCAGGCTCAGGGGTTTTGAACTTATCCCTTTCAAGGAAGCTGTCAGAAGCCAGGTAGATGCGGTGATGATCGCCCATATTCTTTTGAATAAAATTGATCCACAAAATCCTGCGTCTTTGTCGGAAATATAACAATGCCTAAGCACACTAATGTAATAAAACTTAATAAAGCAAAACGCTTCTCTAATGACCAACCACCATAGAGCATAATACCAATCTTTCATCGATAAATATTATCGATAACATTCTACACAATTAAACAAGATCCTTCTTCCACATAAGATATTGGGAATTTCAACGCAATATTAGGGAGAAAGATTCCCCATGAGGTCTAATTTCGCCTCTCAATGAATATTTTGAAATAGAAAACATTTAAAGGGAGGTCTTGTTTTGTTAATTAAATCATCATGGATCAAAAAGATCATATTTCTAATCCTGATTGTTCTGATCATACTGTTGCTATATAAGGGGTTAAGTCTAAGGACGGTAACACCGACTAATGGAACATATGATGAGCAGGTGACTCAGAATGCGGAAAGAATGCTTCGTGAGGGAAAAGAAACTTTCCGATTTGCAACATTCGGCGACGAGGAATTTTGGGGCAAAACGCTGCGACTTCATGAGGCGATTAAAGGTAGTAAATTAGGCGGCGTTGGCCCAGGACTAAGTCCTAAAGCTGCTTTGTCGCTTGGTTTGAAGGTGGATTCTGAAGCATTACCTTCTTCTTTGATTGAAGAATTAAAGGAAGGCCAGGTGGATCTTAGTGATCCTGCAACAACCATCGAGTTGCTTAAGCTTAATGCAGTTGTTGGGATTAAAGGTTTTTTTGACAATAGTGAGCAATTGCGATCTGTTGGCATTGAATGTGCCCTTTGTCATTCAACTGTAGACAATTCGTTGGGGGAGGGAATTGGCCGCCGCCTTGACGGTTGGGCTAATCGGGACCTAAATGTTGGTGCAATCATTGCACTTGCCCCAAACCTCAAACCTTTTTCAGACCTGTTGGGGGTTGAGGAACAAACTGTGCGTAATGTTTTGTTAAGCTGGGGTCCCGGCAAATTCGATGCTGAACTAATATTAGATGGTAAAGCTTTTCGGCCCGATGGTAAGAGTGCGGCTACCCTGATCCCGCCTGCATTTGGCCTTGCAGGAGTAAATCTCCATACTTGGACAGGATTTGGCTCAATACCCTACTGGAATGCTTTTGTAGCGGTTTTAGAAATGCATGGGAAGGGAAGATTTTTTGATCCAAGGCTAAATGATCCCATCCAATATCCTATAGCCGCCCAAAATGGTCTTTGGAATGTTATTAATGAACCGGACCTGGTCTCTCCGAAGTTACCTGCCCTCCATTTTTACCAGCTAGCTCTTCCTGCTCCAAAACCACCTAAGGGCTCATACGACCAAGAAGCAGCTCAGCTAGGCAAAATAGTTTTTAATTCAAAGGCGCGGTGCAACAAATGCCATGTACCCCCAACATTTAGCGAACCTGGATATAACATGCATAAACCAAAAGAAATAGGTATAGACAGCTTCCAAGCCGACCGATCGCCTGAAAAGCGGTATCGTACGTCTCCTTTAAAAGGGCTTTGGACACACCAAAAAGGTGGGTTTTATCATGATGGGCGCTTTGCAACACTAATTGAAGTGGTAAACCATTATGACCGTGTTCTGGAGTTAAATCTTAGTGAACAAGAAAAAAGAGATTTAGTGGAATATTTAAAATCTCTTTAAAAACAATGAATTGTTTATCTAGCTGTTAAATTAGTAATAAGACCCTTGAGTTATTCAATTATTATGTGGTAACCTCTCTTTAGTTGAACTACTTTCTTACTAGATCTTAGATATAGTTGAGAACAGGAGGAGAAAAATGACCTGCCCAGTAGAGGTTACTGTAAATTTGATAGGAAGTAAGTGGAAAGTCCTTATCTTGAGGGAGTTAGTCAAAGGAACTAAAAGGTTTGGGGAACTGCATAGATCTATTCACGGTTTAGACTGTCTGTGTTCATAAAAAATAGGCGTTCGCTAAATTATTAAGGAGGAGTCCTATGTTTCAAAGAATTGATCATATAGCTTTTGTTGTTAAGGACCGAAAGAAATCTATTGAATTTTACGAGAAACATTTCGGATTTAAAACCTATTTTGAGCACGATGTGCCAAGGCAAGAAATAGAAAAAATTGTCTACCTGCGGTTAGGGGATACTGTTTTAGAACTGGTGCATATGCCTCAAGGTGAAAACAACAGTGGGTACCATTTCTGTCTTGTCACGGATAACTTTGAGGAAGATTTCCAACGATTAAAGGAAGATGGAGTCACTATAGCCCAAGCACCCCACCCGACTGATGCTAGGACAGAGGATGAAAAGGGGTGGCAGAGAGCAGTTTTTCGAGGTTTAGATGGAGAGATGATTGAAATTCGGGGTTAGACACCTTACGTATTACAAGAGGAGTGGTAAATACCATTTTGGATGGTTTTTGCACTCCTTTGTTTTTTAAGACTAAAATTAATGGAGATATGGAGATGCTCCTGACGCTGATTTCAGCTGTGGCTCAAAACGAGAGTTTTGCCATGTCCGAAAATGTGAAGTGGGGTGTGTTTTTATGTTTGATTTGCGGGTTTGAGGCATATCTCAAGGACAAAGAACTCAGCGTTAACACTATCAGTAGCTATATTCGAGACAGCAAGGCTTTTATTGATTGGTATTCCGGAAGAACGAATGCCGGCCTTGATAAATTGATTCAATGTTTTCTTACTGGATGAACTTCGGAAAAACTATATACTGCTGAGCTGCTTAAGTATTCAGTTTTCTATTACCAACCTTTACTAGAGAAAAACAACGATCCTCACTTACATGTATCGTTGCTTTTTTATCTCTTTGATTAACTAAGTTTTAGTGATGTTTATTTCAGGAAATCAAGGTTTTAGAGTAGTGTTAATAATCTGGTCACCATTGAAATTACCGTCTTTGAAATAATTTTATAGTCTGAGTTCACAAGACATTTAGCAAAAAAGTTATTATCTTCATCAACGACGAAAGCTAGGAATTCTTCATTACCATCTCCATCAAGGTCTACGCGGTTTAGCTCACTTACATTCACATTTACATCAAATTGATTATTTATAGTTTGAATTACCTCACCGTCATCATCAAACTCCATAGGGAGCTTTGAGGTAATATTTTTAATATCGCTTGGATATTACCAGTACTTCTTATTTCCCCCTTTGCAGGAGTGATTGGAGATAGACTAAATCGGAAGACGATTATGGTTGTAACAGACTTGGTCAGTTCAGGAGTAATTTTAAGTTTAGGTGCCCTATCTTACCTTGGCATGATGTGCCTCCCTATGCTAGTAATCTAAGAAATCCGCACGCCCTTCCACGATTCATTATTCGATTTCTGTGTAATCTCCAAGTAGAAGTTCGTAGTCGATGTTAGGGTAATCTTTTTGGAATTATCTTATGTTGTTAAGAGTAGGATGAGAGGATTTTTCTGCAGAGTAATTCAATATGGTCAGAAACTATACCAAGAGTATCCTTCTTAAAATCAGAAATATTTAACAAACCATGGATGATATTTTTGTTAGGAAATGTGATGAATATCACATTTCTTTAGAAGTAGGTAATATATAATTGTAAATGTTAGTAAGTACTAACATAGCATAAAAAGGAGGGCGCTACAATGAATAGACCCAGTGCAAGGGAAAAAGTATTAACAGCCGCGACACAAGTTTTTTGTGACAAAGGTTACTCAGCAGCAACAACCAAAGAAATTAGTGAAGCTGCAGGCATAGCCGAGGTGACGCTATTTAGAAATTTCAATTCCAAAAAGGAGCTGTTTGTTGCGGTAATCTCTCAGTTGAAGGAACCATTATCAGGGTTTGTCGAGCGCTTCTGCACGGTGGTTGATGATGGCCGATTGCTGGAAGAGTTTCTAATAGAAAGGTTGGTAACCACTTCAAATACAGAAAAGTTATTTTTACTACATCTTTATGAAATGCAATTTCATGAGGATATTAAACAGGAATTTGCAGCTATCCAACAAGAGTTTTTGAAGGTTTTATCATCCTACTTACAAAGAAATTTTAAGCTGGGCTTGAAAGTGGGAGACTTGGCAGCAAAATATTTTTTAGCTGTTGTAATCGGGAATACCGTCATGATGCAAGTGCTCCATAAGAAAAAAGCCTCCCATGATGACTGTAAAGAAATAGTAAAAATGTTTATCCACAGTCTAAAAAGCCAGGAGGGATTTTAATGAAGAAACTGATATTGTTAATTTTTATAGCTCTAATAGGTATTGGCGTATATTTTAATATCCCACAAAACGTGGATGCGGAAACTACAGTTGCATCCACTCCGAAACCTGTACCTATAGAAACAGTAAAAGTCACATCTGGCGATTTGCGGCGTGAATTTACTTACAGTGGTACTGTAGAGGCTGATTACCAGGTTGCTATCGCACCCAACGTCAGCGGAATAATCCAATACATCCAGGTAACAGAAGGGGAGAAGGTCTCCCGTGGCACGCTATTGGCTAAAATTGACCATAATCAGCTCAGTGCTAAGCTTGCAACCCTAGATGCTAAGCAAGGCACAGCGGAGATTAATCTAACCTTTTGGCAGGAAAAGCATGAAAAATTTGAACAGCTATATCGACAAGGAGCCATATCTGAGCAGCAGTACTCGGAAGTTGATCTACAATTCAAATTGGCGCAAAACCAGGTAAAGGAAATATCCACAAATATTTCGGAAATTAAGACAAATATAAAGGATTTTTATGTAAGGGCACCCCGTAGTGCAGTAGTAAGTCACATTCAAGCCGCACAGGGAGAGACTGCTCTTCCCGGTCGACCTTTGATGATTTTAATTGGTGAAGGTGCCTACAAAATAACAGTACCTGTGGCCCAAAGCGACTTAACACTTATTACTATTGGCACTCAAGCAAACGCTGTCATAGGAGAAAAACGGCTGGAACTGGAAGTTACCAAAGTGCTACCTTCCCTAGATCCCCAATCGAATACGGCGATTGTGGAACTTGAATGCAGTGATGATGAGTTGGCATCGGGCATGGCGGCCCAAATTTCCTTTATCGCCGAAGAGAAAAAGGATGTTTTGGTAGTCCCCGTGGGGGCAGTGGTTGAAAAGGACGGCGCGCAGTGGGTCTATGTAATAGACGGTGATACGGCAAGGCTAAAGGCAATTACTACCGGTATATCTGACACTGAAAAAATACAAATAGTTGTTGGACTTGAAGAAGGTGACATAATAGCAATCGGGGCATCAAACCGCCTGCAGGATGGGGACTTGATTTACCCTATTGGGGGTGAGAAGTAAATGAAACTACAAGAATACGTCGTTAACCGTAAATATACAATGATTGCTTTTGCAGTGATTATAGTATTTTTCGGTATTTTAGCCAAAATGAATATTCCTATAGAATTGTTTCCCAATACGGCACCGCCCATTGTAAACGTTGTTACGGCTTACCCGGGTGCTTCTGCCCAGGACGTGTCTACTGAAGTCACCGAAGTTATAGAAGAAGAAGTAACTACTGTCAGCGGGGTAGAGACCGTTAAGTCCACTTCCCAAGATGGACTATCCTTAGTAACTGTAGAATTTGCATACGGTACGGACAGTTCGTCAGGCACAGTGGATATTCAAAATGTTATTAGCCGTATTAGAAATAGGCTCCCGAATAATATTCAAGAGCCCCAGGTCCTGGAGGTTGATGTGAGTGATAAGCCTATTATGACGCTGGCATTATCTTCAGAGCAGTTAAGTTTAATGGAAGTAAGAAGCCTGGCGGGTAATGAAATAAAAAACATGCTGCAGCTGGTACCAGGAGTGGCTGCGGTAGATGCCTTCGGCGGCTATGAGGAACAGGTGTCTGTAAACATTCTGCCGGAAAAATTACGCCAATACAACCTAAGCACCCAACAAGTCATTCAAGCTATCTCCAAAAACAATTTATCTTTTCCAGGTGGTAAGATAAAAAATGATAAGCAGCAATTTAATATCAGAATCAATAATGACATTACGAATCAAAGCCAACTTAAGAACATTATGGTATCTAAAGTCAATGGCAGGCCCATTTTTCTCGGGGAAATTGCCCAGATTGAACAGACCAGCCAAGAAGCAACCAGCAGCTTTCGCTATCAAAGTAGTGAAACTATAGCTGTCCAAATTATAAAAAAAGATGGCGCAAATACAGTCGAGGTTATTGAAAACGTGCGCCAGGAACTAGATAAGGTAGCGAACCGCTTTAATAATGTAAATATTGCTATAGCAGATGACGATTCTAAATTTACTACCCAAGTTATTAGTAACATGACTAGTAGTATAGGTATCGCAATTTCTTTGACAGTACTGATAATAATGCTTTTTGTGTTGAGTTTTCATAAAGCGCTAGCGGTGTCTATATCAATACCATTATCTTATATGCTGACGCTTGCTTTGATGAACATCTTTAATCTACAGTTGGATTTGATTACGTTATCGGCTATTATTTTAAGCATAGGTATAGTGGTAGATAATGCTATTGTGGTAGTGGAAAATATCAGCAGACATAATGAAGAACTGGGTAAGAGTCTAAAACAGGCCGCTATTGACGGAGCTAGTGAAATAACTCTGTCCGTTATGGCGGGAACTGCTACTACTTTAGTGGTTATGCTACCGCTGATATTTATTGAAGGATTCGTAGGAAAAGTATTTGGACCGTTAGCGAAAACTATTATTTTTAGTATTGGTTCGTCTTTGATTGTTTCCCTTTCCGTCATACCTCTCTTTTTAGTGTTAACAGAAAAAATCAACTTTGCAACTGGAGACAAATGGGCTAGAAGAATTGGGAAACCATTTGCAATGGGTATAAATATGTTAAGGATTCTTTATTTAAGTATCCTAGATAAAGCCATAGCTAGGCCCAAAAGCACTTTGGTTATTGTAGGGCTATTGCTGGTTTTATCAGCGAAAGTCCTGACAGGTATAGGTATGGACGTATTGCCTAAAATGGATACCGGTAATTTTTCCATTTGGATAGAGACGGAGTCTGGCTATAACTTAAATAAGACCAAGCAAATAGTTAGGCAGGTAGAAACACTGTTGGATCGAAATAACGAAGTCACAGACTATTATAGTCAGATAGGTTACGAAACAGGCACTACTTATATGGGAGAAAACGGTGCTATGGGAGTTAATCAGGGTAATATTGCTGTTACTCTCACCTCAAGAAAAGAACGGGACCGTACAATATGGCAGATAGAAGAGGATATACGCCAAGAAATTGCCAGAATACCTGGCATTAAAATTTTTGTGGTAAAAGAAGAAGGCGGTACTGCAGTTGCTACCTCAAGAGCACCTGTTGATATAAGAATTTCGGGGCCTGACCAAAGAGTGCTGGAACAGGTTGCTTCAGATATTAAAGAACAGGTTAATGCTGTGCCCGGTGTAGTCAACCTTTATAACAGTTGGTCGCGAGATACAGAAACTTTGGTGCTGCAGTTAGATCAATCTCGGATGATAGATCTTGGGCTACATGCCGCGGCGGTGGCAAATCAGGTCTTTCAAAGCATTGAGGGTGTCTCTGCTTCTGAACTAAAGCGAAATGATTCTGACGACTTAAGGATTTTTGTACAGTACCCGGATGAAAAACGGAAAAACAGAGATTTGTTGGGTGAGACGGTTATTACTACAAGCTATGGGGTAACGGTGCCTTTGCGGGATATAGCAGAAATAAAAACAGTTACCAGAGCTAACTTGGTCACCAGAGAAAATCTCAATTATACAATTGATTTATTAGGCTTTACTCATCAGCGGCCTTTAAGTCATGTAGTTTCTGATGTTGAATCGGTACTGAAGGAGATAACCATTCCTCAAGGTTATGAATTAGCTGTTGTTGGTGACCAGGCCGAATTGTTAAACTCACGAAATGATTTAGCCTTTGCTATGCTCATTGCCTTGGTTAGTGTTTTCTTGTTGTTGATGGTACAATTTCGGTCAGCGACACATCCATTGACAATTATGGCAGCGATTCCCTTGGTGCTAATTGGGGTCTTAATTGCACTAAAGTTATCTGGCAAGGTAATTTCCATGCCGGTGATGCTTGGCTTTATCCTATTGGCCGGGACGGTTGTCAACAATGCCATTCTTTTGATTGATCAGATTAACTTAGGTAGGCAGGACAGTCTGCCTATTAATAAGGCTGTGCATGAAGCGGTTGACATTCGTTTTAGACCTATTATGATGACTGCGCTATCTGATGTCGCTGGCATGACACCGCTGGCCTCGGAACTGGCCCTGGGGTCGGAACGTTTTTCTCCACTAGCGGTTACTGTCATTGGCGGTATTTTGGCTGCCACCTTTTTAACCTTAATTATAATTCCTGTGGTATATATCTTGGTAGAGAAAGCAAAAAGCAGGCTGTTTTCTGGAAAAAAACAGGGTTTCTGCTTAGGTTAGCAGTTATTTCACTGGACTTCAATACTATGGCAGGGTGTGCTAAATAGTTAAAGTTATAACTGTTTAGTACCTGCCATACTTTGGAATAGTATGTAACCAACCTTTGGTTTTACCATACAAAAAATATTTATCAATATAACTCAACTCGTCAGTAGCCATCTTGCGAAAAACACCTCTAATTCTATCATTGTATGTTATTTCCTTGATAGTTCTCGCATGCAAAACAGCCACTGTCCGTAATCCAATTAGCAGCGTTCGGTACATATGGTCATCAAATAGGATTTCCGTATTATTAGGTTTCATAGTTACCTTGGATGGTCTTTTGGGCATAGGTATGCCGAAATATTGAAGTTCTTTTTCTAGGATATTTACTTGTTTTTTTAAAGTTATAATTCCCTTTTCAAGAGTGGCCTTGAAGTCACCATCATGCACAAAAACCATATAAATTTCAGTGGTTTGTAGATTATCGTACCGTAGAGTTAAATGGTCCCACAAAGAAGTAGCTTCTACAGTGGTTAAACTTTCATTAATGTTTGGGTCCACATGCTGATAAAGCGGCGGAGTTTCTATCCAACCTTTAAGTTTTAAGTATTGAATGAGCTTTTCTAGCTGGTCGATAGTTTTCACAGTAAGTTTTTGAAACAGTCCTCGTATATTGTCATTAGTCATTGATGTCGTAAAGCCTTTTAATAAGTTTTCAACATGCTCCTGCATATATATCAGTATATCACCTGCGATTAGTTGGTCCGTAATCGCCTGGGAGCTGCCAGGGAAGTTTGCTCCAGATTTGTTTTGGTCAGGAGATTTCACCGAGTACTTAAACATTTGTTTTTCCAAAATATTAACATTTTCCTGTAAGGTCCGTCGAAGTAATTGTATTAATACTACTAAATCAGTATCTTTAGCGCATTTTTCCCATAGCATTATTCGCTCTAATACTACATATTTAGAACGGAGAATATCCCAAAGATTAAAGGCTTCTCTTCCATCAATTAAACTTTCCTTGGCTTCTGTTTTTTTCGTTTTTATTGTAAAAACCACTCTTCATTCACTCCTTTAGAATTTCCCTTATAACTAATATTTCCTAAGGGGAGTTAATTATCATTGTTTTTAACGGTCAAGATAGATAACGATCCTAAATATAACCAGTAGATGTGCTGCTCATAGCCAATCCTTGGAAATTACTACCAGAACTATAGCTGCAATCAATGCAGGAGAATTTAATGAAATGTGGAATATTTAATTGTGTAAAAAAGTGGAGAGTGTTATGATTGATTTGCTTAACAAATCTACACTTGGATATGGTAAAATGTAAATAGTTCGGTTGGGAATAAGGGGAGATGCGTGTGGGCTTTTTGAAAAAAATGTTTGGCAGCGGCGGAAAAGAAAAACCGCAGATTGTTAAACGCAATGCATTAAATTTACAGGTAGGTGACATTGTCTCCTATGACCTGGAGGATTACGTGGTTATTGGTGTACTGGAATACAATGACGAAGGTTGGGTCTGGCGGGACTATCACCTTGAGTCTGATGATAAGCATATCTGGCTTTCCGTGGAACAGGATGACGAGTTGTACATGGGTATTTTCGAAAAGATTAAAATGCCGTTGGAAAAGCCTCAGCAGCTAATCACATATGATGGTATTGACTTTGAACTGGATGAAACGAGTACTGCCCGTATTACTGTGGTAGAAGGTCAGGTTGGTGCCAGAGTTGGGAACAATGTTCGCTACTGGGATTACTGTGATGAGGAGGATGAAAGATTTATTTCCATAGAAGAGTGGGATGGGGATTTTGAATTTAGCTACGGCTATGAAATAGATCCGCGTGAAGTAAGCTTTATGGCAGGAAGCTAATGGAATAGTTATTATATTATCAATAAGGAGGTTTTTTAATGGGATTATTTTCACGAATGAGAGACATCAGTATGTCACAGCTTAATCATCTGTTGGATAAGGCTGAGGACCCGGTGAAAATGTTGGAACAGTACATGGCAGATATGGAAGAGGATATTGTTGAGGCAGAGAAATCAGTGGCTAAACAGATTGCCCTGGAAAAAAAGATGCACCGTCAATTGACCGAGGCGGAGGAAATGGTGGGGAAGAGGCAGACTCAAGCTATGCAGGCCTTGGAACAGGAAAACGAGGACTTGGCCCGTAAGGCATTGGAAGATAAGAAACGCCACCAGTCTAAAGCAGATGATTTGCAGGCCCAATGGCAGGTAGCTAAGGAAAACGCTGACAAGTTGAAGGGTCAACTGCAGCAGATGAAGGATGAATATGAGACATTAAAGGGTAAGAAGCAGACCCTGCAGGCCCGTGCAGAAGCAGCTAAAGCACAGAAAAACATTAATCAAGCCTTTAGCGGTATCGGCAGCGGTAGCGCACGTAAGGGTTTTGATAAGATGGAAGAAAAAGTAATGACGCTTGAAAGTGAAGCAGAAGCATCTAATGAACTGCGTTCCGGTTCAACCAGCTTGGATAAAGAATTGGACAGCCTAGGCGGGTCTGACGTAGATAATGAATTGGCCGCATTAAAGGCGAAGCTTAAGAGCAAAAAAGAGGAGTAATACTTCTCCTCTTTTTACAGGAGGATTTTAAAAATGAAGCGTTGGTTCGTAATATTATTCATTACCATTAGCCTTTTTATATTGGCAGGATGTTCTGCAGCAACAGTAGAGAGTTACCTGGACAAGGATTACCCGTTGGTGGATGTGCAGCAGAGCCGTTACGGGACCAATGATGCGGCTAAGGTGTATCAGATGCCGGTTTCAGTTGACGAGGCAGCAGATTTTTTAGCGGCTAAGTATCCGCCCCAGTCCATGACTGAAAAGGGTACGGCTGAAGACCGCAGAGTATTGGTCTATCCTAAGTTGGTAGTTGACATCTACTCCCAAGAAGGTCAAACAATGGCTGAGGTAGCCTCTCAGCAGTATATTCGCGATCATTACTCTTCCGGTGGTTTTTTTCGAGGGTATTTGACAGCTACGATAATCGGAAATATTTTTAATGGGCCGCGTAGCTATACGAACTCAAATATTCCGCAGTATACCGGTCGTAGTACAGTGCCTTCTTACGGGAAAACCGTCCGGGATGGTTCGGTGGGTTCGAGTAATACTCGGGGCGGCGGGATTTTTGGCGGTAAGTAGAAAAATTTAGGAGAGGAGTGTAAGTATGGTTTTAATAAACCCTTATGTAGACACGATAATCTGGTGGGCCATATTTTTTGTAGTAATGGTTGTGGCCATTAAAATTTTTGATTTGGTAACTCCTTATAAACTGAGTCAGGAGATTAAGGAGAAAAACGGTGCATTGGGGGCAGTATTAGGCGGACTGCTCATTGGTATTGGTATAATTATTTATAATGCCATGGCACATAGTGAAAGCCTGGTTAATGCCTTAATATACAGTGGTTTGGGATTTGTACTTATGTTGGTTTCATATTTCCTTTATGATTTGATTACTCCTGAAAAAATATCCCAGGAAATTGACGACCATAACCTTTTGGTGGGATATAAAATAGCAGGGCTGTTTATTGCTGTAGCCCTTGTGGTCAGTGGAGCGCTTACATGATTAAAAAACCCTTCGTTTGAAGGGTTTTTTCTTGACATGTCAGAAAGTATAATTTTCTTATTGCATAAGTGCAACTAAGGCTTCCGCCTGCGCCAAGGCTTGGCGCAAGCCAAGTTTTTCTAAACCGAAAGAGACGGCATACGCCAATGTTTCTTTTTGGCAGTTATTAGATAGTGGAAGATTGTCATCAGAGTGTTACAATTAATGGGGTACTTATATTTGGTGAGGAGGATTCGCTTGGCGGTCTTAAATCAAAAAATACAAAACTATATACAGAAAAACACACCAATGTTGGTAATCCTTACTTTGTTGACTATTTCGACCAGTGCCATGAGTTACGAATATTTTCTGGGGGCCATGGCCAGTTATCTGCTGGGTGACGGTAGAATTCAGTGGGCCTTGACTATTACTGCCATGATGGTTTCTATGGGAATAGGCGGTTATTGCTCAAGGTATGTGATACAGCACGAAAGAATGATAGTAATTAATGAATTGGTGATTGCCTTTGTCGGCGGCTTTTCCACCCTTATTCTTTATGCACTGAACGTTTATATGGGTTTTGCCCAGGTGGTTATTTTAGGCTATATCTCTGTTAACGGATTTATTCTGGGATTTCAGGTACCCCTTTTTATGCATATCTTGCGGAAAGCGGGAGAGTCTTTTGGAGATTTGGTGGCCAGGGTTACACTGTTTGATTTTTTAGGTGCGGTACCGGCAGTAATCCTCTACGTTTACCTGATGAAAGCCGTAGGACTGGTGCAAGGGACAATGTTGATGGGCTTGATTAATGCAAGCGTTGTGATCCTAGCCATGAAGCTTTTTGAAACTGAATTGTCAACACGCTTTCGCCGGGTTACAAAGGGACTGGTAGCAGTCATTGTTCTCTTACTGATGCTGGGATTGGCTTTCGGTGAAAGAGCTGTGGCAGGTTTGGAGCAGCAGCTTTATAATGATCGGATAGTCTATCAGGAACAGAGTGTTTTTCAGCATATCAATCTTACCAAGCAGGGTGAAGACTTACGGATGTTTCTCAATGGTAATATTCAATTTTCGTCCATAGACGAATACCGTTATCATGAAGCATTGGTACACCCTGCCATGAGTTCGACGGCCAATCGGGAAGATGTGCTGATATTAGGTGGCGGTGATGGCTTGGCACTGCGGGAGATTTTTAAATACTCTGATGTAAAGAAAGTAACCTTAGTGGATTTAGACCCTGCAGTGGTAGAATTATCCCGTACTAACCCGGTCATTTCCCGGCTTAACCAAGGTAGTTTGGACGACCCTAGGGTGCAGGTAGTTAATCAAGATGCGTACAAATTTCTAGAGCAGGCCAGTGGTTTATACGGTGTGATCATTATTGATTTGCCGGACCCTAACAACGAATCTTTAGCAAAACTTTATACCCGGGAATTCTATACATTGGTGAGACGGCATTTAGCTAAGGGCGGAGCTGTAGCTGTTCAGTCGACTTCACCTTACTATGCCAATGAGGCTTTTTGGGCCATAGTTAATACAGTAGAAGCGGCGGGACTGGATGTGGTACCATATCATACCTATGTACCCAGCTTTGGGGAGTGGGGCTTTACCTTGGCCTCGGATAACGCCGTCGATACAAGCAGGGTAAAGGTGGAGGTAGCGACAAGATATTTGAATCAGGACATGCTGCCTGGTATGTTTGTTTTCCCTGAAGATGAAACAGAATCTACTGATGAAGTTGTTAATACTTTGATACATCCTGTAATAATAGATCTCTATCAACAGGCTTGGGAAAACTGGTAAGGCAATGCAGTAAGGGGTGAGTAGATTGTCATTCTTTATAACTATATTTAGACGCTTAAATATTTTCGGTCATTGGCGTACACGTTACGGTAAATCCATCATAGTGCTGATGACTGTAGTACTATTAGGTGCTGCTTCAATCATATATTTTGAACGAGGTAATGATCAGTTTCATACCTTTGGTGACGGTGTCTGGTGGGCGCTGGTAACCATTACTACCGTGGGCTATGGGGATAAATTCCCCCTTAGCTTTGGCGGCAGAGCTATCGCGCTGGTGGTAATGGTAGCAGGCATTGGTACCTTCGGTTATTTGGCAGGGTCGTTGTTAGAAGATATTTTGAAAAGGGGGCGCGGGTTAATGCCGGCAAACTATCGTAACCATTATGTAATATGTGATTATAGTCATAAAACTCATGCCATTGTGGAAGAACTTTTAAAAGATGAACCGACAGCGAAAGTTGTACTGCTGGCAGAGCGGGAGGAAAATCCTATTCCCGGTAGTAGGATACATTTTGTAAAGGGCTCAAGCACTGATGAAGATGACTTAAAAAAGGCCAACGCGCAGCATGCGCGGCTAGTGATAGTGTTGGCGGAAAGCTCTGTGGACGAATCTTTAGCGGATTCTCACTCTGCCCTAACTACCTTGGCAGTACGTCATTTAAATCCAGAGGCGAAAATAATTGCGGAGGTCCTGAACCCCAAAAACATTTCCCATTTCCAACGAGCTGGTGCAGATGAGATTATTTCTTCCGGTGAACTGGTTAGCAGCTTAATAGTACGGGCAGGTCTTTACAGCGGCGGCAGCAGGCTTATTCGGGAGTTGGTTACAAATAAATTTGGTAATGAGGTTTACGAAAGCTTAGTACCCTACGACATGGGGGGCCAGACTTTTGTAGCGGCAGCACGGGTAATCAGAGAGCGAAACGGCATATTGATTGGCATTTATCATGCTGATGAAGTTCATACCAATCCGCCGGACGATTTAGTTGTGCAGGCCGGTGACCGCTTGATTTATATTGCAGAGACAGCCCTTTTCTAATGAAAGCAGGCATTAATGCTATCTTATCTTACAGCCTATGAATACCAGAACTATACTGAATAATCAAAAACGTCGTTCCTGCTTAAGTAACATAGTAGTATGTCTAAGCAGCGTTTTTTAATATTGCTTCCCTATGAGATTATTTCCAAAACTAAGCACCTCTGTAATTTGCTCTTTATGAAATTATAAAGAAAAGATGGTTGACAAACATGCACTAAAGACCTAAAATGTTAAATATATTTGTATTTACAGAGGGAACAATTATCCATACGGGGAGGACACTGAGTTGAGAGACGTACAATTTTCGGAGCGAGTAGAATTTTTAAATACAGAATCGGCCTTTGCGGTGTTGGAGAAAGCAAATCGTTTAGAGGCTCAAGGCATGGAAGTAATTCATTTGGAGATAGGAGAACCGGACTTTAATACGACGGATATAGTAAAAGAAGCTGCTATAAGGGCATTGAATGATGGGTATACAAGATACTGTTCTCCGACTGGACTGCCTGAAGTGAGAGAATATATTGCTTTACATGCGGGGTTAAGAAGAGGAGTAAGATTTTCTCCGGAGGAGGTAATAGTGACGCCTGGTGCAAAGCCGCTTTTGTTTTTTGCTGTGCAAGCATGTGTTAACCCTGGCGACGAAGTAATTATTCCTGATCCGGGCTTTCCAATATATGAGTCAGTGGTTAGATATTCTAGAGGCGTGCCTAAACTCGTTCCTATAATAGAAAAAGATGATAATTTTACTATAGATTTAGATTTATTGGAACGTGCTATTACACCTAAGACCAAAGCAATTATTTTAAATTCACCCCATAACCCCACCGGTGGGATAATTCCGCGGCAGGATATGGCTGCTATAGTATCAATGTTGAAAGATAAAAATATTCTCGTAATATCTGATGAAATTTATAGCGACATATATTACGGTGAACAGCCGGTATCTATTGCGGCTTTTCCGGAAATAAGAGACCAGGCAGTTATTATCGACGGGTTTTCTAAAAGCTATGCTATGACCGGGTGGCGATTGGGATACGGGATAATGCCTGAAAGACTGGTAGAGAAATTTAACAAATTGGCAGTTAACATTTATTCTTGTACCCCGCCCTTTGTTCAGTTGGCTGGTATACAAGCATTAAAAGAAGGACAAAGTAGTTTGGAAAAGATGGTTGGAGAATTTAGGGAAAGAAGAGACATTTTGATTGAAGGCTTGCGCAATGTACCGGGTTTTAGCTGTCCTACACCCAGAGGGGCATTTTATGCATTCGCCAATGTAAAGGCAACCGGCTATGACAGTAGGGTCTTAGCAGACCGCTTGCTGGAAGAGGCGGGCGTGGCCGTACTAGACGGTGCTGCCTTCGGGGAAGCAGGCAAAGGGTATTTGCGTTTTTCCTATGCTAACTCCCAAGAAAACATTTATAAGGCTATAGAAAAAATGCAAAGATTTCTTATGAAAAGTAGAAACGCAGTTTAGACCAAATCCTCACCTATTTAAAGGTGAGGATTTTTTATGGGTGTTCCGGCACCAAAGATGTGGAAGAAACATCCTTGGCAGTTCCTGCTCCTAATTCATCATCTATATCGTCCACATAGACTAGAGGGATAAATTCTTCTGAAACATCGTCAAATTCCGCTTCTGCCTGGTAGGTGGCTGGGCCGGGCATGGTATCTGAGGCTGGAAAAGTCAATCTAGTTTTTATTTTCATTTTTAAATTTGACCTCCTCTGATTGTTCTCTATTATTGTTGCCTGACAAATAATATTAAATGATATGCAATGGCTGGAATATTAGTAAGGGTATTTGGAGAAAAAATAATTAAAAGACATTCTTTTTTGAAGTTTGGGGAGGATTAGTTTGCAGGTCAATTGGGCCGGAATACTTTTAATACTATTTTTGGTTTTGCTTAATGCGTTTTTTGCGGCAAGCGAAATAGCCGTCATTTCGTCGCGGCGGGTTAAAATTCAGAGACTGAAAGAAGAAGGAAATACAGCAGCTGCGGTGCTCCTTAAACTAATAGACGATCCCAGTCTTTTTCTTGCGACAATACAAGTTGGCATTACTTTCGCAGGTTTTTTAGCTAGTGCGACTGCAGCCGTAGGTTTATCCAAAGGACTGACTCAATTATTAATTAGCATCGGCCTTCCCTCAGCATTATCCAAGACGTTAGGGGTATTTTTTGTAACAATTCTAATTTCCTATATAACCTTGATTTTTGGGGAATTGGCGCCAAAGAGGCTGGCAATGCAGTGGTCAGAAAAACTTGCTCTAAAGGTAGCGCGTCCCATAGATTTTATTGCCAAAGTAACATCGCCTATTACCCGTTTTTTAACCTTTTCCACTAATCTTATTGTCCGTATATTTGGTGGGAACCCGAAACAACCGTTAAAAGAAGTTACTGAAGATGAAATTCGCTTTTACATAGCAGAACACCGAACGTTACCGGCCGAAGAAAAAAGTATGATTGAAGGCGTTTTTAATTTTGGTGACCAAGTTGTTCGACAAGTGATGGTACCGCGAACGGAAATTGTCTATTTGCATGTTTCTCATACTGTAAAGCAGGCACTAGACAAAATCTGTAATATAAATTTTTCTGCTTTTCCCGTCTATCTAAAAGACTACGATGACATCGTGGGTATAGTCAGGTTACGTGATATTGTCAGCCAAGCATTGATAAACCAGGAAGAAAAAATTACGGAAATTATGAGTCCGGTACTGTTTGTTCCCGAAACAAAGCCTACGGTAGCATTGCTAAAGGAATTCCGCATGAAAGGGTCAGTGATGGCAATTGTTGTGGACGAATACGGGGGTACTGCAGGATTGGTAACAAAAGGGGATCTAGTTGATGAAATAATCGGCGATGTAATTCAAGAAGAAAGACTGATTCGCAAAACCCCTCACGGGGACTGGTTAGTAGAAGGGGACACGCCGATCCATGATGTCTTTGAAGCGTTAGATTTAAAAAGAGTTAAATCTAATTCGGAGTATGAAACTATTGCTGGTTTTATGCTGGAGAGATTAGGGCATCTGCCGGAAGAAGGAGAAACAGTCCAATGGGAAGGGTATAGTTTTCAGGTAAAAGATATGGGTGCCACCAGGATTAATAGGTTGTTGATTGCAAGGGGTGACCAAACTAGATAGGTTTTCCTTTCATTAAATTGAGACTTAATGGGCACAGTTCAAAGTCTGTTGGAATTGTTGGAAATATCTCCATTTGGCAGAGGTAAATAAAATGTTTTTTATACCCCTTACTGGTAAGCTTAAGGAGTATATTTTCGCCAAAGAGGGAAAATGTGGTGTGAATCACGAGTTTTACATTCGAGATGGTTTATAATACAATTAATAACAGATACTATTCTCGGAGGTGCTATGGAATGAAGAAATGGCTTTGCACAGTTTGCGGTTATATCCACCAAGGGGATAAACCGCCGGACGAATGCCCGGTGTGTGGTGTGGGACCGGAAATGTTTGAGGAGGTGGCAGACGAGCCAAAGAAGAATGAACAGACAAAGACTAAAAGATGGCGTTGCACAATTTGTAATTATATTCATAAGGGTGATACTCCTCCCGACGAGTGTCCGGTCTGCGGTGTCGGCCCGGAGCTGTTTGAAGAAGTGACTGAAGAAGTGACTGAAGAAGAAACAATAGAATTGATGACTGAAGAGGAAAAGAAGCAGGCTAAGCCGGCAATACATAAATTCTCTTATGGGTTATTTGTCATTGGATCCAAGAGTAAAGATAAGGTAAATGGCCAAACTGCTAATACTGCATTTCAAATAACTAGTGACCCGGCTAAGATTGCCATTGGTATCAACAAAAATAACTTGACATGGCAATATATTAACGAAAGCAACGTTTTCACCGTAAATTTTTTATCCCAAGACCAAATAGACAGTATCAAGCATTTTGGTTTTCAATCCGGTCGTAAGGTAGACAAATTTCAAGATATGCAGTTTGTTAACAAAAAAACTGGAGCGCCCGTACTTAAAGAATGTTTGGGTTACTTGGAATGCCAGGTTGAGCATAAATTGGACGTTGGTACTCATACAATTTTTGTGGGACAGGTGATTGGCGGCGAAAGTTTTGGGAATGATGAGCCATTGACATATGCTTATTATCGAGCGCATAAGTAAATAAGAACTATTTTTAAGGAAACCCTTGACAGGAATACTAATAGTAATTATTATTAATATTAAGCTAGTTTAGCAGCTAATAAAAAGGGAGGAATTTAACAATGAAAAAGTACGAATGCACTGCATGTGGATACGTTTATGATCCGGCTGAGGGAGATCCGGATAACGGTATTAAGCCGGGGACTGCTTTTGCAGACTTACCTGAGGATTGGGTTTGCCCGCTTTGCGGAGTAGGAAAAGATGAGTTTGAACCAGTAGACTAATCAAGTCATTAACGGACGGGGATACTTCAGAAGGATTACAGAATGTTTGAAAGGAGATATATCATGACAAAACTAAGAGAAGTGTACAAATGTGATATTTGCGGCAATGTGGTGGAGTTATTACATGAGGGAGCTGATGCTTTAGTTTGCTGTGGCCAACCCATGGAAAAATTAGCAGCAAAATATGAGGACAAAGGTAAGGAGAAGCATGTACCTGTTATATCCGCGGTTAATGGTGGAATTAAGGTGGAAGTTGGAGACGTACATCATCCAATGGAAGATGAGCATTATATAAAGTTTATAGAAGTCCTTACCGCTGATAAGGTATTACGTGCGGAATTGAAACCGGGGCAAGAACCGGTAGCGGAGTTTGCTGTTGACGGGTCTAAGGTTGAACTTGTGCGTGAATATTGCAATGTACATGGACTGTGGGCGGCTAAGTAGTTAAGATTAAATTTCTAATTTATCATAATAGCCTCTCGGAATTAAAGAGAAGTTAAGGCTATCAATTGGTATAGTATGGAAAAATGTCTGAAATTTAATTGGAAATTTTGCATCTACAGGTGTGAAGATGATTA
>JADQBR010000133.1 GCA_016278515.1 Bacillota bacterium | reverse complement strand
TTTTTCTATCAAGTAAAGAAAAAAATCATGAAGTCCTTTCGTCGTTAAATTTTATGAGAGCAGCATAAAAGAAGCCAGTGCAGTTACCGCAATAATCGGTTCTGCTGCTGGCTTTACTTACTGGAATAGTAAAGGGATGGAACGACAAAACATCACTAAGGAATCAACATTTTGGCTGGACTTTAATAACTACTGCTCCAGTATTTACCGCAAGGAAAACGTATGTTAGACCAGAAACTCCATAGAAGCGAAGTAACTAAATGTATTTTGCAAAAAGGATGATGGTCTTGAAGAAATTGCTTGTAGTTATTTTTTTAATTGTTATTTTTGCACTTTCAGGCTGTGCAACTCAAGGTAACTCCCAAGGAACAGTAATAAAACAAGATGAAAGCACTTATACCTTATATGTTCCGTTAAACATTGAGGTTATGATGGAATTTAGTGAAAAATCAATTCAACAGGGAGTTCCCAATGGTTTTGGCAATTTGGAGAAATTAGATGCAAAAGAAACGAATGTGAAAATAGAGTTAAGTAGCGCAGTAGAAACAGCAATTGCTAAAGGAACCGTTTTTTACGGGGAAGGTTCTTACGATTTTACGGGAAAGGGTATTTTTAAAGAATTCATTTCACCTGATACAGCCAATGTCTACTATTACGGAGATATAAGAAGTGAACAAGGATTTGATTTCTTAACCATGTTTAGTTTACAGGATAATAGAGCTTATGTTGAAACGCCTATACCTGTTAAAATTGGAGATTACAAAGGTAAAGTAATCTTTGGAGACAAGTTTTTTAATAAAGCGTACTGGGATGCCCTTTACCAACAAAATAAATAGTAGCAAATCTCCACGTACTGGTGCGTCACAGATGTTAGATACCTGTTAACATTTGTAGGTGCATTTTTTTATAGCTGAAGTACATGATAGTGGTTATTTTTTATTGTCGCAGTTTTTTATTACAGCGACGCAACTAAAAGTATTGTTTGTCAGCCTCAATCGTTTGATTGGGGCTTTTAAATACGGTCAAAAACAATAATACAATAGTAGTAAGAAGAGGAAAAAAGAGGAATTATGTCATAATTTTTTGTCAAAGAAATAGTTGGCCTTTAATCAAGAGTTAATGACAATGCCGACTTATTTCCAATGGATTAAACATTATAATAAGGATGTAGCGACGTAAAGGATTTGGATAGATCAAAAATTTAATAGAGATATGATAAAATAAATGAGATTAGTGACTAGGTAAGAACAAATTGGATAAAGGTGTAGTGTAGTAATAAAAAGAACCTGTTACCGTGTAATACTGGAACAGGTCTTATATTTTCTGTAATCAGGAATGGCAGGGTGATTATTGAGGTCGGCACTGATTAAATAAACCGATCAGCGCAATGCGGTTTAGTGATGGTTGTATGAAAGGGAGTTGTCCCTCAGCAGTAACAATAACATCCTGAAAAGGTGCAATTTGTTCACCTTGACCAAAAACAAAGGCTCCAACCCATACCCCAGGCTCTGTAACAACTGGACCAGTTTGCAATAGCTGCACAGGAACTGTTTGGCTACTGGGTGTGCCACGAATCCAAGCAACATATCTTTCGCCGCCTAAAGTTTGTGGATCAGGAAGTCCAATAGCAGATATTAGAACATTACCTCCACCGCCAAGTGATTGAAAAACTAGGGCAGTACCCCTTGCTTCAGCTTCAGGTCCAATTGGAACATTTGCAGTCCTAAATAGTATCATGCAACACTCAAACAGTCCTATTTGCCAAAATTATTCATAGTGACACCTGCCAAATAATTTGTTGTTATATATTATGTTTCTACGCAGCAGATGGTGTGACTGTTTCTTTTATAATGATATTGCGCTATCCTCCCGCGGTTCAAAAAAATGGAAGATATATAAATTCTGCAATTCCTTATAGATCCTATCCTTAATTTTGCATTTATCATGCCTGGGGGGTTAGGCAAATAAAAAACAGAGCCCAACTGGGGCTCTATTACTCGATATGGGCCTCTTAATTAACAGTGCTACTGTCCGTTAGGAGCGAGTAACATTTTTTTAGTATAGTCGTACCCAACACCTCAAAGTAAACGGGTCTTTTGATCTATCATTTTTAAGCTGTATGCTAAGGCAACACCATAAATCAACGCCCCGATAAACGTTGTTAAAGCGGGGACAGGCGGTATATCTTTAAATTGCGTCAGGTTAAAAATGGTGCCGAACCCCATCAATAAAAACCATAGTATTGCTCCATACCCTACTCCCTTGAGTAGGTTATACTTATGTGAAGTTAGAAAGATGATGTAGGAAAATAAAACACCAAACATTATGCCTACAATGATATGACCAATAAAACCAACTATGCCGCCTGTTATAGTTTGGGCGGTTTTGTTCATAACTAATACTTCGGCAAAATCACTAAACGACCGATCGGTAATTCCAACTGCTTTAACGATTGCTCCATATGCATTTTGTATTACGCCAGCGATTAACCCAGCCAACCCACCAGCTATTAGTCTGTCCTTCAATTTAAACGCCCCTTTTAAAAAATAAGTATTGCTGTTATTTTTCTTCTGAGACTGGGAAACCATGCATCCCTTCAAAAATGGCGAAAACCGCAGATCTCTTATGCCATGTTTAAATAAAGAATCAAAAAAGCCCCAACAGATGCTCTACTACTCGATACAGTCCTCGCAAATCTCACTTGCAAATTGCTCCTTATACTCCTCTTCACCAGGACAATCCGTAGTACTGCAGTCGCTACAATAGTTCTCCTGAATACAAGAATAGATTTCGGCTTTTGATTTAGAACACCCCATAAAAAGCGCCCCTTTCTCCTAAGAATGAAAATAGTATGTGCTGTAGAATCCGGAGCAATGGATAAAGAGAACCATGCGGATTTTTACAAATTCAAACAGCATCAAGTTAGGCATGGGACTATTTGGATGCACTTAGATTTGCAGCAGTAAGTTATTACCGAATAGTGATTAAGGAGTTAATAGCTAAAGTTCAAAAAGAAGGTTTTGCGTTATGAATATACTATAGAGAGAAATAGATAGAGAACTCATGAAGAATCAAAAACATGTATTTTTAAGCCAGGGAGACTTTTCTAGATGGAAGTCTCTCTTTATTTGATAAAGAGAAAGAAATTTTTTTTGGTTAACACTGTAACAAAATTGATATAACTGGTACTAATTGGATGGAGGTTTTTGTTTCAAAGCTGCCGGAAGGAAGGAGCCCTTATGTTCAACATGGGGATTCCGGAATACAATGTTACTGTAGTTGTAGACAATGATACTTATTAATTAGTATAAGCATATCTGGTGCAAAGACTTAACGAATAATCTAATAATTAAGTCTTTGCACACAAAAATAGAAAGCGAGGTATGGTTGATTGAAAAAATTTATATTGGTAATTTTAATGATGGTTTTCACTTTAAGATTTACCATCCCAGCTCTGGCTGTTGAGCCTATTAATATTGTTATCAACAATAACATGTTGAGTTTGGACACGATAAAACCTATTACTGAAAGAAGCAGAATTATGGTTCCTATTAGAACTATTTCAGAGGCATTTGGCCTTCAAGTATTATGGAATGGTAATACTAAAACCGTAACTATAAGAGGATTAGAGAAAGAGGTAGAACTAAGCATAGGAAGTAATACCGCCTATACCGGTGATAAACAAGTACAAATGGATGTGCCGGCTAAAATTATTAACAATATAACTTTTGTGCCTATACGGTTTGTTGCTGAAGTATTGGGTGAGCAAGTTACATGGGAAGAAAGAACAAAGACTGCACACATAGTTAGTAAATACATAATAGGTTCTTTAGACGAAAAGGTTTTTAAATGGGATAAGGATACAGGGGAGGTTATCTTATTTGATAAAAGAACAGGATCCTCGAAGAAAATTGCAGATTTGAATTACCGTATAATTGGCCATGGTTTCTTACAAGCGGAAACGACTCCAAAGGATAATATCCTATTAACATTCGAAGATAACTATGGTTCGCCTCATATATTTAGTCATTATTTTTACACTTACATTAATGCAAATAGCAGCATTGTGCGTAAAACGCAGGTGCAATATAAAGTCAGGCTTCAACATAATGTCAAATATTATGATAACAACGTAGTCCTAACTGACGGGCAAATAGTTTACTTCATAGATGATGACACAGGTAAATTGACTGAAACAGTCAATTTATTAGAATTAGGATTAGAGAAAGACACTTACTATATAGAAGATGTTGGGGACAACTATCTCTTAGTTCGGCCTAACGGAAGCGGGTTACTAACATTGATATATCCTTCTGATAAAACAGAGGTATTATTGTATAAAGAATTACTAAATCAGGATGAACAAAAATATGCCGAACTCAACGATACACCGTTTAGAGGAGATCGCCTACAACTTATAGAAAAGAGCGATACTATTTTATATTTTGCAAACGAGTCACCTCTTTTTGGCGACAATACCATATATAAATATGAATTAAGATAGCTTTGGAGTGAAATACAAAAGGCTACCGTAAAAAGGTAACAGGTTCTGTTGTATTCGCTGTAAGAATACGAAATTGCAGGTTCTGAACTTCCGGGTGCTTCTTACCTAATTGTTCTTGAAACCATTGATCCTAACTGGAAGCGCATCCAATAATTAGATAAATTTACCTTGAACAGGTTCCTGTTTTTAAAGAAATTTTTTTAAAAAACTTTAGAGTTGTTGAAATAAGAGAGGTAGATGGGTTCAAACCGGTTACACTTGTAAATCGTAGTATGGATTGTAGAAATGAGGGGGGAGGGTTTATTATGGGCGAAAGACAGACAACTATGAGTGCTACAATAAAATCTTTAATAAATAAAATACCATTATTTAAAATGGATGATAAAGACAAAAGAAAAGAGATTGTTCAGTTTTCTATACTTCTTTGGATCTATTTGATGATCACGGGGATTTTGAATTATCTCGGAAACCATTAAAGAAAATACCCTTTTTGTGGAGAAATTGCGGGGGAGAGGAGAGTAAAGAAATAGTTATGGATAAATTAAAACGCTTTGTTGCATATTTTCTTTATGCTCTATTTATTGCTTATGTGTTTAGTTGGGCAGAAAAATATTCTATGAACCTGCACAGGTTAGCCGCAGCTAAGTTTAACTATTATACTTCAATAGGGTTTCGTATACTTTATCCGATTGTCATTGGTATTTTAATTGGACTTCCTAAGTTGTTAGCCCAGATAAGAAAAGAGGGTTTTTGGAAATGGGATTGGGTAAAATTTTTAGCCATAGGTATCCCGGCTTTTTTCTTAGGGATATATCCACTGCTTGTCTACTTACCATATCTATCCCCTCACTTGCCATCCGAACTGCCGGTATTCTTTCTAATGACCTATAAAACCCAGGTATTAATTCCTTTTAGCGGTATCGTATTCGGGTATCTATTGGTAAGTATACCTTATAAAAGCAATAGGTAACTTCTAAACGATAGGTGGAAGAAAAACGGAGAGGAGGATATTACTATAAATAATTTCAAACGCTTGATGAAACTATTTCTACATGTTTTGATCATTGGAATAGCAGCGGGCTGGGGTGAATACCATTTGGTATTTGTACGACAAGAAATTAAGACCACTTTTAATCCTTACCCCCTGGCTATTTTTTCTACACTATATCCTATTTTTATTGGTATTTTAATTGGGATGCCAAAACTCTTAAATGAACTTAAAAAAGAGGGCATATGGAAATGGGACTGGATAAAATCTATTGCTATCGGACTTCCGACGGCTTATGTTAGTTTGTTTTTAGTTTCCGTATACACTCCTTTAGGTACTTATTTGTATCCGGACGTTTTTCATGTTTTATTAAGTAATAGCCTATTTGCGGTTCCGCTTTGATCAACTACCCGAGGTTTCGCCGAACAGCCCGCCTGACCTTAGAAGCATTTTAATGTATGCCTATTTCAGCAGAAAAGACTTTTGGCAATATAGCGAAATGTCAACGGAATATGTTGATAAAGTAGCAAAGGAAAACTTTTTAGTGGAGAGCTTGAACCATTCTTCCACAAAAGAATGGCGGCTAAATGGGGATACCTACACAGCAGCAGGTTGGAGCTATACGAGTGCCTGCTTTTATGAATTGGTAAATAAAAAATCATACAGAGAAAATGAAAAAAACATAGATGAAGTAGTTTTAAAAGAATATTCAATCCCGGAATATGAATTTAACCCAATTGATTTCGTACCTGTTCCCGGAAGGGTTTACTCCGAACCGATGGAGTATGTTATCGAACAAAAGGGAGATGAAATGAGAAACGGTATGAGTACTATTGATGCTATTAAAGGTTTAATTACCCAAGGAGACACCAGCCATTTTATCAATAGCGGAAAAATGATAACAATTGAGTACTATATTGATGGAGATACTGGCAATATGGTATTTACCAATGTGAAATTCGAGTGGGAATGATTAAAAATTTATGCTAAGGGGGTATAGGCAGTGAACTTTAATATGACTGCGGCATTATTTCAACTTATTAATTTGGCTTTGTTAGGACTGATAATATTTGCTGTTATAGCAGTTGTAAAGCATTTTAGAAGCAATTCGAAAAAACTAGATAAGCTTGAGGGAAAAATGGATCAGGTAATTGAATGCCAACAAAAACGAAAATAACGGTAGGAAAAGAAAGGGAGATAGTATGAAGCGGTTGCTATTTATCTTAATTCTAATAACCGCATTTAACTTTGGTTGTGCAACCGATAAACAAGAACCTAATAAAGAAGACAATACACCCGTCCAATCAGAAGCAGCAGAAGAACTAGAGTCATCAGACCCATCTAACTACCAACCATGGTTCATAAAAGCGTATTTGAATGAACTTGATTCCGTGTTTTCCGAAACATGGTCTCCTGATGGGAAAAAAGTTGCTTATGTAATATTTGATCAGTTGAAAGAGACAGGTGAATTGTATATTTGGAAGACAGGCGAAAAGGAGCCTAAAGTTGTCCCAACAGTCAAGGAGAGGATAGATACACTTTATTGGTCTCCCGACAGCAACTATATCATTGCAGATGCGGGAACTTCTTCTCTCCGCTTGGGCATAATTGTTGATGCCATAAACTGCACCAAGACGGCAAATATTAATTACTTTGGCAAACCGGTCTGGTCCCCCGATGGAAAATGGTTGGCACTAGGGCAGGTACGTTCCATTGAACCACCTATAGAGTGGGAGTTGGACGGAACAGTAGATTTGGTCATGTATAACGTTGAAAGCCTGGAAACTAAGGTATTAAAAGAAGGTAACCAAAAGGAATACTATAAGCCCCTGAACTGGCAGAAGGACGGGGTATTGGAGTACGTTCACATAGAGATGGATGGAGATAGCAACCGACAATGGTATTTGCCGGATGAACTAAAAAAAGAATTTGAAAACCAAATTGTAGAGAGTTTTGTCTCTCCTTCAAAAAATTATAAGATTACCTTGATTAAAAACAATGAAGGTTACAACTTTTATTGCCAAAGCGAAGATACATTTACCATGATAAAGCACATTTCATATGTAGGCGATTCACCAAATGTAAGCTGGTCTCCCGAAGAAAAATACGTAATTTTGCAATCAGAATATATTTTTGACCTAATTAATGTCAAAGGGGTAGGCTCAATTGAAAATTCGTCGGAACTGTTTTGGTCTCCAACCGGTGACTATTTAAGCTTTACCAGACGCGGGGACGCGATACCGGATGCAAATAAGGGAGGACCTTACTATACTACAGATTTATATATTTATGATATTGATTCTGCTGGCTATTCTGGTGTTTTAAAGGGAACCAAAGACTACTATTATTCTGCTGATGGATGGGATAAAGATGGAGTGAAGTATTCAAAAAGTGCTGTTGCTAACGATGAGATTTTAGAAAACGGCACTTATGTCTATGCCAGGAATATAATTTCCTGGAATCTCGAAACAGGAGAACAGAATATTTTAGAAACATTTGCTGGCAGTGAATACACTGGTTTCAATTACTCTGCCGATAAAAAATGGATTTCTTTAATTAGAAACCTTCGTAGTGCCGGTGAAGCATTTCCAGGCATTCCTGGTTTTTATAATACCGAAACAAAAGAAATCAAAGAGCTGGATGTAGTATTGCAGGTCTGGGGTGACTGGGCGGAGACTTTTTGGTTTAATCATTCTCCCAAAGTCGTCATTAACCAACAAAACTTATTTGACTTGGACTCCTGGGAAGTGAAAGAAATAAGCTCTGGGGCAAACGAAAGAATTTTAGGTGCCAAGCCTTCGCCAGATGATAAAAAAATAGCAGCTTTTACTTATCACCATGAAAAAAATACCATCGACGACATGGGAATACCTCTTAATTTAAACATTATGGACAGTAATGGGGAAAATGTCTTAAGTAAATTCAAAACAAACCTTTTACCGTTTTTTAATAACAACGTGCCAAGTTTACTGCCCGTCAATTTTACCTGGCTGGGCAATGATGCGGTAGTATTAGAAAACTGGCGTGAACAATACCGAGAAATCTCCGACATTTACAAAATTGATATAAATACAGGGGGTACTCAAAAGCTAGTGGAGAATGCCCATAATCCACTAGCCGCACCCAATGGTACTAAGATTGCGGTTGTGGAAATGAATGGGGAATCGCTATATTACCCACAAACAATCAAAGTGATAGATCCTTCTGGCAATAGTCTTCAAGTTTTAAACTGCAAAGACTTTTCTCTGGGCTTTTTTGACTCGGAAATTCTGTGGAGCGGTGATTCTACGAAACTGATTGTCAGGGGTTATAAGGAGCGAGATGCAGAAAGGGATCAGTTTGTTATTATTTACGACGTAACAACAGAAGAGAATAAAGTGCTGCCATTTAATAATAGTGAATTACATTATGACGGAAAACATTTTCTCAACGTCAACGAAGACGGTAAGGAAATCATATTTTCCCAGATTGGCAGTCTAAAGACTTATTAATGCGGATATGTAATAAGTTTGGCTGGAGGGAAGCAGTTTATGAAACTTGGATAGCGTTTTCCACTGTGCTGTTTTTAATTAGGTGGTTCCTTATTTATAATAACTATTATTCTTTTTGGATGTTCAGGTGGTGGGAAAGACGTTTCTCGCGAACAACTTCCCGGGCAAGATTCAATGCATTAATGATATGGGAGAAATCAGTAAGGGTACTTTCAATACTACTAACTTTGATGGAGATGCCGAATTCGGCGGGTTGAACATGAGTAACGGCAGCCCACCACAAAATGATGACAAATACGCCGTAACAATAAAATGGGATGAAAGGCAAGAGACAGTAGAATTGAAGCAACAGAAACAATGACTCAAGCTTCGAATTGAGGACGTAATTTCAAATAGTTTGAGAAAAATCAACCATACGTGATATGCGTGGAAATTTTTAAGGTAAAAAAGAAAAGAGTGGTGCGAGAATGTTAGCAGGCAAGAACTTTAGACTAATATTGATGATTTGCATTTTCACTTTAATGTTAACTGCATGCAGTTCTTCCACAGAAAAGACTGAAAGCGATGCTGTTGCGGCGTTAATTAATGGGCAGGAAATTACGATGCATGCTATTGAGCAAAAAATTGCCACACAAGATGTTAATTTGGAGGTGCAAAAGCAAGTGGAAAAACTTCTGGAAAATGAAGGAATGCGTGCGCCCAATGGACCAAGCCAAACTGACTTAGACGAGTACCTAAGCCATTCAGGATTGGATCTTTCCAATATGACTAAAGATGAAGAACGTTATTACAACAGGACAAAGCGCGACATAAACCGCAATAATTCCACCTTGACGCCAAATGAGGCATTTAACTTATTGGTTCGGGAAGAAGTATTAAATCAGGAAGCTAGAAGGCAGGGACTAGCTATTTCGTTGGAAGAAGCCAAGGATAAGTATCAGCAATTTAAAAAGCAGCAGTTAGCGAATTGGGATAGCATGGGTTTGAGTGATGAAACGGAAGCAATAAACGAAAAAGCAGCGAAAAGACTCGGCTATAATTCTTGGGAAAAACGTATGGAGGATGGTTTGCTGGATTTTCAAAAAAGCGCCTCTAGAAACAGCTTATATCAATGGTTTCAAGAAGAATTAGGGAAGAAGCATCCAGAAGTTCAGGACCTGCAATTTCGTATTCTAACATGGAATGCATGGGAAGATTATACGGAATATTTATTAAGGCAGGCCGATATCAAAATAAAACAGGAAGGTCTGAATGTAATTTACTACGGCGAAGAGTGGCAGCAAGATATACTTGCTGGTCCTGAACAAGATGCAGACCCGCTCATCAAACAGGCTGCCGCTTTTACCATTATAGGCAGTAATGGAACAAAAGAATTACTTACAGAAACTGCGGACATAATGCAGCAAAGGCTAAAAAAATTAGGCGTTAAAGACATGATAATTACCATTGGCAGCGGCATTAGGGTGGAGCAAGCGTACTGGAAACAAGAGATTCCTTGGAAAACTGTAAGCAGCAGAGGACTGGTAGAGATTGGCCATGGAGATCTAAAAATAGACAATAGTCAACTGAAAAGTGTTGAGGTGATAGTGGAGAGACCCGGTAACGTTAAACGAATCAGCATTCTTTTGAAACTAACTGAAGAGGGTTCCAAGATTCTGGCTCAATTGACAGAAGAGAACTTAAAGAAGCAACTTCCTATTTATTTAGACGGTCAGGTATTATTGGCACCTATAGTGGACGAACCCATAACTGGTGGCAGTTTTAAATTAAGCCTTGGCAAATTGAAAGAAGAAGCGGAAATTGAGGCATTGGCTTCAGTACTTGCCACAGAACCGCTGCCATTAGCGGTGAACTACAGTTCTTGAGTAAAGATGATGTACAATCAGAAGCTTAGATACAGGTATGAAAAGAAGGCGTAGTTTCGCGGTTTTTAATTATGAGGACCTCAATAGATGAACAATTTCC